>DXZM01000023.1:0-58477 GCA_019419665.1 Collinsella sp. | reverse complement strand
GAGCGTCCGGCTGATAACCGGGAGGTCACAAGTTCGAATCTTGTCAGGTCCACCATCAAAACTGTGAAGAGCCCTGGGGCGTTGCCTCGGGGCTTTTTTCTTACCTACTGAAAGTAGTCAAAAAAGCCCCGCCCCAAATTAACTACTTTGATTTTGTGTGCTGTGCGAAAGTTTGGGTAGTATAGCTATTCAATGCGGCGGGCTGCCGCGTGTTAACCGCTACGTACCGGAGGTGTTCCATGGTTCGTGTCGACATAGAGACCATCGTCATGGCCGCCGGTCCCGTGCCATCGCTTATCGTACTTCGTGAGCGCAGCAGCAAATCGGACTCGCCCGCGCCGCTGCGTTCCCTTTCCATTCAGACTGGTTCGTTTGAAGCTGCTGCCATCAGCCGCGGCATCGATAGCGGCCGCGCCGAGCGCCCGATTACCCATGACCTGCTGCTCGACACCGTCGACGCCCTGGGCGCCAAGCTCGAGCGCATCGAGATCGTTCGCGCCGAGCCGCCGGTGTTCTACGCGACGATCGTCGTACTGGTCGATGGCGAGGAGCGCAAGATCGACGCCCGCCCCAGTGATGCCATTGCCCTTGCCGTGCGCAGCAATGCTCCCATGTTTGTGGAGGACGACATCATGAATCGCCTGGGCACTGTTTCTACCCACGCCGAGGAAGCCGACGACGAGCAGGAGTTCGAGAAGTTCGACGAGTTCGTCCATACGCTCTCCCCCGATGACTTCTAAATGCGGGGCGTCCAGGTTGCGGAGCGTTCGCTGATGGCCGGCGGCATGTCGGCTGAGGCGGCCGCCATCGCGCGTGAAGCCCAGATGCGCTCGGAGGCATCCGAGGCGGCTCGCATTGCCTATGTGACGCAGGCCCGCACGCTTCGCGAGCGCCGCGGCTCGTTTATCAAGATGGTTGTCATCTCCGCCCTTGTCGCGGCAATCTGCTCGCGCCTTCGTGGTACAGTTGGTGCGCTTGGGTTTTCGATCTCTACGGGCCTGGTGATCTGGGGCGTGGTCGACGCGGTAATGCTGACCAGTCAGATCAAGGTGCTCGACAAGCGTGCGGTGGATATGATGCACGCCCGCGACGCTGCCGCCAAGATCGCTGCTGAGGCACAAGAACTGTAACGACGCCGGACTCGATGGGAAGGTCTAAAGATGGCACAGGATATGCAGGACGCCGGTAACGTCTCCGCCGAGCTCGACGCCATGGTGTGCGATCTGATTGGCGCCTTCTTGGACGACCTGGCCGCGGGCGAGAACCCGGGCGTGGTTGTGGCAATTGAGGACGCCGCTTCCAACCGTTATCTGGCCGCACTCGACGAAGATGGCGAGGAGGCATGCTTGGAGGCTGCCACCAACTTTATCTCCGAGCACAAGATGGGTCTTAAGGACGAGGGCCTGGGCCGTATCGCCCGCTATGCCATCGGCTACACCGGCTGCGTCGAGATTGACGGCGGCTATCACGATGCTCTGCTCGTGAGCTTCTTCGAAACCACGCTCGAGAGCGGTTTTTCGGCATACGTGCTGTATGAGGGCATGGGTGCCGGCGATGGTTTTATGTGGAGCGACCCTGAACCTGCAGGTGAGGAAACCCCTCTTATCTAAAATCGCTAAAATAAACGAGTTTTCGGTAAAAGGCTCAATATTCCCGCTGAGCGTTGTATCGCTGGGCGGGTCGCATACGCGTGCCGTTTGTATATGGATAGAAGATAGGGGAACTACATGCGCGTAGACAATCTGAGGAACATCGCCATCATCGCCCACGTCGACCACGGCAAGACGACGATGGTCGACAAGCTCCTGCGTGCCACGGACGCCTTCCGTGCCAACCAGCAGGTCGAGGACCGCGTCCTGGACTCTAACGACCAGGAGCGCGAGCGCGGCATTACGATTCTCGCCAAGAACATCTCTATCGAGTACAAGGACGTTAAGATCAACGTCATCGACACCCCGGGCCACGCCGACTTCGGCGGCGAGGTCGAGCGCGTGCTGCGTATGGCCGACGGCGCCCTGTTGCTGGTCGACGCTTTTGAGGGTCCCATGCCCCAGACCCGCTTCGTGCTGCGTCACGCTATCGACACCGGCCTTAAGATCATGATCGTCATCAACAAGATCGACCGTCCGGGTGCCAACCCCGAGAAGGCCTACAACGACTGCCTGGACCTTATGGCCGACCTGGGCGCTACCGACGACCAGCTTGAGTTTGCCATGGAGCATGTCATCTACGCCAGCGGCGTCAACGGCTTTGCCCGTCATGATCCCGAGGACGGCAACATGGACATGTACCCGCTGCTCGACATGATCATCGACGACATGCCCGCACCCGAGGTTGACGAGACCGCTCCGCTGG
The DNA here is from genome assembly GCA_019419665.1 of Collinsella sp. Taxonomy (GTDB): domain Bacteria; phylum Actinomycetota; class Coriobacteriia; order Coriobacteriales; family Coriobacteriaceae; genus Collinsella. Next base: position 56,122 of record DXZM01000023.1, on the reverse strand, counting down.
CCATGCAGTGCGTGACCATCGATCACTCCAACTTCGTCGGCCGTATCGGCATCGGCCGCGTGTACTCCGGCACCATCCACCAGGGCGACCAGATCTTGGTCGTCAAGAACGACGGCTCCAGCGCCACCGCTACCGTCAAGCAACTCTTTACCTTCGACTACCTGGGCCGTACCGAGTGCCAGGAAGTCGGCGCCGGCGACATTGCCGCCGTTGTGGGCATCGACCGCACCGATATCGGCGATGTCTACACCGACCCCGAGAATCCCGTCGAGCTCGAGCCCATCGAGATCGACCCGCCGACCCTGTCCATCGTCTTTGAGGCTTCGACCTCCCCGCTCGTCGGCCGCGACGGCGATATCGTTGGTGCCCGTCAGCTCAAGGAGCGCCTGTTCAACGAGGCCGAGAACAACGTGACCATGAAGATCGAGGAGCTCGAGGACAAGAGCGGCGTCGAGGTCTCGGGCCGCGGCATTCTGCACCTGTCCGTTCTGATGGAGTCCATGCGCCGCGAGGGCTTTGAGTTCCAGGTCGGTCGTCCGCGCGTTCTGTTTAAGAAGGACGAGAACGGCAACAAGATGGAGCCTGTCGAGCAGGCCGTCGTCGAGTGCCCGGACGAGTACTCGGGCAAGGTCGTTGAGGTCTTCGGCACCTCCGGTGGCATCATGACGAGCATGGATACCTCGGGCATCGTGACGCACCTTGAGTTTAAGATCCCGACGCGTGGCATCATGGGCCTTAAGAACCGCATCATGAACGTCACCCACGGCGAGGGCGTGTTCTACCACACCTTCTTGGAGTATGGCCCCTACGCCGGCGAGATCGGCAACCGTCAGAACGGCGCCATGATCTCCATGACCACCGAGAAGGCCGTTGCCTACGCCCTGGGTACGCTGCAGGAGCGCGGCCAGCTGTTTGTTGAGCCGGGCACCGAGTGCTACGAGGGCATGATCGTGGGCGAGCGCAGCAAGGCCGGCGACATGGTCGTCAACATCGCCCGTACCAAGAACCTGGGCAACCAGCGTTCCTCGACCTCCGATATTTCCGTGCAGCTGGTGCCGCCCCGCACCTTCTCGCTGGAGGAGGCGCTGGAGTACATCGCCGATGACGAGCTGGTGGAGATCACTCCCAAGAATATTCGCCTGCGCAAGCGTCTGCTCAATGCCACCGACCGCAAGAAGGCCGCCGTCCGTGCCGGTCAGGTCAACAAATAAGCGCTGGGGCTTATAACTGCCAATAAGAAAGGGCGTCGACCGCAATGGTCGGCGCCCTTTTTGGTGCAATGGGATCAGGTTGCTTTGCGCCACCACAAAGGTGCCTGGCCCTTTTGTGGTGGTTGGCGGCTAGGCGGTGGGGAGTCCTGGCGTGTTAGCCGGCTGCTGCGGCTTGAGGTGGGCGTTGCGCCAGATGATCTGGATGGCGTAGCCGAGCGTGAAGACGAAGGCTACACCGCTGACAAAGTTGCCCATAAGAGGAAGTGCCGTGAGTGCGCCCGCGACGATACCGCCCACGGCGGCCATGGCGTAGCGGTTTTGGTTGTGTCCGACCATGCGCGCGACCGCGGTGCCCGTAAATGCCGCCGAGACCAAAGCGATGCCGATGACGCCGCACATGAGGGCGGCGGCGAGCGACAGGCCTGCAATCGAGATGATGAGCAGCAGCACGGCGGGAGCGACGGCGACCGTGCCCAGAAGACCACTTACCCACAGCGGCATGGGACGCTGATGGAGCATGCCGGCAGCGCTGGCGGTTGCGCGTGGAAAGACAAGCTCAAGCAGGATGGCGACAAAGCAGGTGGAAAGCGCCGCGGCAACGATGCCGCCGATAATGTCGTTGGCCGTAGAGGTGTTCTCGTTCTCGGTCCGGTCGATCTTGAGAGCTCCGACCTGGGCGCCCTCGGCCCGCTCGGGGTCCTGTGAGACGTGGGCGTTCACCGTGCCGGTGATGCGGGCGTTTTTACCCAGGATGAGCTTGTCGGCCCAGACCTCAACATCGCCATCGACGGTGCCGTCGATGGTTACGGTGCCGCCGGCAAGCGCCGCCGATTTGGCGGAGCCGCGCAGGGCGACCGTTTCGCCTGCCGCGTAAAAACAGTTGGCGGTGCTGCCGGTGTTGAGCACGACGTGCTGGCCGGCCACCGTGACGCTGCCATCGATTGCGGTTTTGGCGATATCGATGGTGCGTGCCGCCAGACGAACGGCGCCGCCTACGGTGCAATCGCGAATCGACAGGCTCTCACCCGCCGCGATAATATCGCGGCCGATGGAGGCGTCGTCTAGGTTGAGGCTTTGGCCGGCCCAGTACAGGTCTCCCTCGACGCCAGACGGAGTTGAGTCAACTTCGGTTGCGAGCACGTTGCCCGCGGTGTCAGTGCCGGCGAACGACACCGTGGGAAGTGCGGTGAGCGCGAGCGCAATCAGCGCGAATAGGATGGTGATGCGGGCCTGCGCTTTGTGGCGCCGGATCGACGGTACTTGGTTGCAAGGCATAGTGAATCCTTCGTTAGATGCTCGATATGCATCTAACAGGGTACCCAACGCGTGGGCACTCTAAAAGAACCTCTCGGTTGCATTTCGAAGGATGAGGCCGCGCAATCTACTTTTTGCGGTGCAAGAAGCGTGCGATGTCTTCCTCGGTGGGGCTTTTGATGTCAAAGCGTAGCGACAGCCAGCGCAGGCCCATGGTCACTACGACGCAAACGACCAGCGCGACGACATTGCTGACCAAGCCGCTCATGACGAGGCAGACATAGCTTGCCGATCCGGCGATAGCCGCGATGGCATAGAAGTTGGTGCGCTGGAAAATACCCGGAACCACGCCCATAAAGCCGTCGCGCAACATGCCGCCGCCCACGGCGGTGAAAAAGCCCATCATGATGCACACCGCCGGCGCAAAGCCGTAGACCAGCGCCTTGTCCGCGCCGGTTGCTGCATAGATGCCGACCGAGATGATGTCGAGCAGGGGAATGAGTTTTTCGGGCTTATCGACGATTGCCGGGAAGATATAGATGATGGCGGCTGTGGCGATGGAGAGCGGTAGTGCCATGGGCTGGTTGAGGATGTAGACGTTGCCGACCTGGAGCGTCATATCGCGCAAAAGACCGCCGCCCAGACCGCAGACCACCGCGAGCGCGACCGCGCCCACCAGGTCGAGCTTGTGCTCGCGAGCGACCAGCACGCCCGAGATCGATGCCGCGACAACGGCGAACATCTCGAGCCAAAATGGGATAGCGACCATGGCATCCGAGGCGTGTGAAGTAACAGTCATAGCGGCGACGACGGGCAAGATGAGGTCCTTTGATTCTCGGGTTTGAACAATGCCCGTACATAGTACATGGTTGGCGGCGATTGAGACCCTATTGCTCGGCAAACGGTAGGGACTGGGAACGGTCATGGGTACCAAACATGTACATCAGCCTCCAAAGATGCCGAAAAATGTCGTTTTTGGAGGGTGATGTACATGTTTGAGATTCAAGGTGAAATCGAAAGCAATGGGGGACGTGGCTGAATAGGAGGGATGTCCAAATTTTGAGCGGAGCTCAAAATTTATTCGGTCGGCTTGCGCCGACCGCGCTGCGCTAAAAACGCGCCACTGGCGCGTTTTCTTTACGCTCCGCGTCCTGACGGGTTCGAATCCCTCCTCCTCCGCCGCATTTGCTTGTAAGGGACTCTAAACAAAAAAGCCCCCGTTTTCGGGAGCTTTCTCAACCAAAATGGCGGAGGAGGAGGGATTCGAACCCTCGTGACCTTATACAGGCCAAACGGTTTTCGAGACCGCCGCATTCAACCACTCTGCCACCCCTCCGCGTGGGGTAAAAACAAAGCAGGCTCGAAGGCCTGCTTTGGAATTAACTGGCGGAGAGTCAGGGATTTGAACCCTGGAGACGCTTTTGACGCCTACACGATTTCCAATCGTGCTCCTTCGGCCACTCGGACAACTCTCCGTTAAATGCGAAAGTCAGTATACACGAGGAATCGCAAAGTGCAAACAGAAAAGTTGGCATTTTTTGAATCGCTTGGCTTCGTGACGGGATCGAGAAGGTCAAAAACGGGCTCTGACCAGCATGGCTGCATACAACAAATTGTTCAAAATAGGTATTTATAGACGACGTGGCAGCAATTTTAAAAATATTTGAACGGTGTTGTGAGCCACTGGTATGCATTTTGCGACCACAGCCTTGCAATGGCTGACCTGCAGTTTGATTTGGTTTGTCCCCACGGCGCCGTATCTTGTCCACAAATCCGTCAAGCTCTTGGTCAGCATTTGGTTGGAATGCGCATGAAACGTCGTGTGAGTATGGACATATGTGGAGGTCATGAGGTTGTAGCTGCATATTCTTGCAGCCTGGGAGGTTGAAAGATATTATTACCAAGTCTTTTCCTGCTTCAGGCGCACCTTCACGACCTGAAGCCACATTTGCCCAGAGGAGGTGACAATATGAAGGCTTATGAACTGCTGTTCTTTGTTGACCCGTCGCTCGACCCCGAGACTCGTCTCGCTGTTATGAAGCGTATCGATACCACGATCGCTGAGGGCGCTGGCAAGGTCGACTCCGTTGACGAGTGGGGCAAGCGCAAGCTCGCCTACGAGATCAACGACCTCACCGATGGTGACTACACCCTCATCAACTTCCACGCAGATCCTACCCAGATCGCCGAGCTTGATCGCGTCCTGCGCATCACCGACGCTGTGGTCCGCCACATGATCGTCCGTCGCGACGACCAGGAGTAAGACTGTCGTTTTGGACTGGGCTTGTGCCCCAAGAGGAAGTAGTGAGTTATGAGCATCAATCGAGTGAACATCACCGGTAACCTCACCCGCGATCCCGAGCTGCGCGCCACCGCCGGCGGAACCCAGGTTCTGTCCTTTGGCGTCGCCGTGAACGATCGTCGCCGTAACGCGCAGACTGGCGAGTGGGAGGACTATCCCAACTTTGTCGACTGCACCATGTTCGGCACCCGCGCCGAGGCCGTGAGCCGTTTCCTGGCAAAGGGAAACAAGGTCGCGATCGAGGGCAAGCTGCGCTACAGCTCTTGGGAGCGTGACGGTCAGCGCCGGAGCAAGCTTGAGGTCATCGTCGATGAGATCGAGTTTATGAGCTCCCGTGGTGGCCAGGGTGGCTACGATCAGGGCGGTTACGCCCCCGCAGCTCCCGCGCCCGCAGCACGTCCTGCCGCACCGGTGGCCACGCCGCCCGCGGTCGACGTCTACGATGAGGACATCCCGTTCTAAGGGTTGTTCACCTATTTTTGAGTGAGAGGCGGCTTCGGCTCGCCGAAGTTGCCAAATGAAAGGTATTTTGACATGGCTAATGATTATTCTGCACGTCAGCCGCGTCGTAAGTACTGCCAGTTCTGCAAGGAGAACACTGAGTTCATCGACTATAAGGACACTCAGCTTCTCCGTAAGTACATGACCGACCGTGGCAAGATCAAGCCCCGTCGTGTCACTGGCGCTTGCACGCAGCATCAGCATGACATCGCCAACGCCATCAAGCGCGCCCGCGAGATGGCTCTCCTGCCGTACACCGTCCCCGTGGTTTCCTCTCGTGGCAACCGCGACCGCGGCTAAGAAGGGAGACGCATCATGAAGGTTATTCTTCTCGATGAGATCAAGGGCAAGGGCGGCGAGGGTGACGTCGTAGAGGTCGCTCAGGGTTACGCTGAGAACTTCCTGTTCCCCAAGAAGCTCGCTGTTGCCGCCACCAAGGGCAACCTCAAGCAGCTTGACGAGCGTCGCAACAACATCGCCAAGCGCGAGGCCGTCCGTCTGGCTACCGCCAACGAGACCAAGGCTGCCTTCGAGGGCAAGACGGTCACCGTTGACGTCAAGGTCGGCGACGAGGGCATCCTCTTTGGCTCCGTTACCGCCGCTATGGTCGCTGACGCCATCAAGGCTCAGCTCGGTATGGACATCGACCGCAAGCGCGTCGAGCTCGGTAAGCCCATCAAGGTTGCCGGTGCCCACACCGTTGCCATCTCGCTGTACCGCGAGATCAAGGCCGAGGTTGTCGTTCTCGTCGGCGTTACCGCCGAGGAGCTCGCTGCCGAGGCTGAGGTCGAGGAGGCCGCTGAGGTCGCCGAGGCCGAGACCGCCGAGGTCGAGACTGAGGCTGCTGCCGAGTAGCATTTGCTGCAACGCAACAATCTTGTTCTAAGAAGGGCGCTCTGGGAAACCAGGGCGCCCTTTTGTTTTTTGCGCTGAGTGAGTGTCATGGTGAACGTTGCGTCGAAGTCCTATATACAGGACCGTTCATCCGTTTGGTTCGGTGATGATTGGCGGCGCGCGGCGCGTTTTGGGACCGTGGCTGATACTATGGATGCTCGCAAGCGACATGAATGAGGATGCTCATGGCATATGACGATAGGGAGACGGGGCTGACGGTCGAGGACCGCGGCTCAAAGTTGGGTCTTCCCCAAAACCAAGATGCAGAGGCCAATGTACTGGCCGCTATGCTGCTATCGCCCGAGGTGGTCGAAGAGGCCCAGGTCGAGCTGCAGCCCGATGATTTCTACCGGCCCATTCATAAGACCATCTACACCGCGATGGTCGATATGTACAACAGCCGCATTCCCATCGACTCCATCTCGCTGATCGATTACCTGCGAAGCATCAACAAGCTCGATGCCGTGGGCGGCGAGGCCTACATTTTGGAGCTGATGGGTCAGACTCTGTCGCTCGTGAACTGGCAGCACCATGCCGCCATCGTTCGTCGCGATTCGATGCTGCGCGAGCTGATCGGCGCCACCAACGAGATCAACGCGCTGGCATATAACGCCCCCACCGACACCAAAGAGGTCGTGGAGCTAGCCGAGAGCAAGCTGCTCAAGGTCACGGCACGCGAGGTCAAGTCGAGCTACAAGACGCTGACCGAGTTTATGGTTGAGGCCTATAACGAGGCCGAGGAAGTGTGTCAGGCCGGTGGTCAGGCTGCGGGCGTGCCCACGGGCTTCCCGTCACTCGACCGCATGCTCATGGGCTTCCGCGAGGGCCAGCTCATCATTATCGGCGCCCGCCCTGCTGTGGGTAAGACGTCGTTCGCCCTGAATCTGGCGCTCAACGCTGCCGCTGCCGGTTATACCGTCGGCTTCTTCTCGCTGGAGATGTCGGGCAAAGAAATTGCCCAGCGTCTGATTTGCGCCTACGCCATGATCTCGATCAGTGACTTCCGCATGGGCCGCATTAGCCCCGAGCAGTGGGCCAATATCAACGAGGCCACGCAGACCTTGTCCAAGCTCGATATTCTGATTGATGATACGCCCGGCACCACAGTGACCGAGATTCGCGCCAAGAGCCGTCGTATGCTCCATAACAAGGAGAAGGCAATCATCATCCTGGACTACCTGCAGCTGGTGAGTCCTCCGCCGGGACGCCGCTCCGAGAGCCGTACCGTCGAGGTTTCGGAGATGTCGCGTGGTCTGAAGATCATGGCCAAGGAGCTCAAGATCCCGCTCATCGCGCTGTCGCAGCTCTCGCGTCAGGTCGAATCCCGTACCGGCAAGCGCCCGCAGCTTTCCGACCTTCGTGAATCGGGCTCCATCGAGCAGGACGCCGATATCGTTATGTTCTTGGACCGCTCCGCCGACGAGGCCGAGGCCTCGCGCGACGATCGACCCGACGAGGGCGTTACGCGTATCGTCGTGGCCAAGAACCGTTCGGGCCCGATCGGCGACGTCGACCTGATGTTCCTGCCGGCATCCACCAAGTTCTATGAGCTTGATGGGGCACATGCCGAGGAGTAGGACAGGCGCCCGTTGCACGGGTATACTGGGAATGTTTTGTGCTTCTGCGTGCCGGCGTGGCGCGTAGACAGTCCATGAATGTAAGGAGTAAACATGCCGTCAACCGTTTTGGTCGGTGCCCAGTGGGGCGATGAGGGCAAGGGTAAGATTTGCGATCTGGTCGCCGGCGACTTCGATGCCGTCGTGCGCTACTCGGGCGGCAACAACGCCGGCCACACCATCGTCGTCAACGGCAAGAAGTACGGCCTGCACCAGGTGCCTTCCGGCATCATGTATTCCGACCACGTGTCGGTGATCGGTAACGGCTGCGTCGTCAACCCCAAGGTTGTCCTTGAGGAGATCGACATGTTCGAGGCCGACGGCATCACCACCAAGAATCTCAAGATTAGCGGCAACGCGCATGTCATCATGCCGTACCACATCGATCTGGATGGCGCCTTTGAGCAGAAGCTCGGCAAGAAGAACATCGGTACCACCAAGCGCGGCATCGGTCCGTGCTATCAGGACAAGATGGCCCGCATTGGCCTGCGCATGCAAGACATGCTGGACGAGGCACTGTTCCGCGACAAGCTGGAGACCGCTCTCGCCCGCGTGAACCCCGAGCTCGAGCTCATCTACAACCTGCCCACCTACACCGTGGACCAGATTTGCGACGAGTACCTGCCGATGGCCGAGCGCCTGCGTCCCTACATCACCGAGACGAGCCTGCTGCTCAACAACATGATCGATGAGGGCAAGAACCTGCTGTTTGAGGGCGCCCAGGCGACGCTGCTCGACATCGACCACGGCACCTATCCGTATGTGACGTCTTCCAACTGCACCGCCGGCGGTGCCATCACCGGCTCTGGCGTGGGCATGAAGAACGTCGACCGCGTGCTGGGCGTCATGAAGGCCTATATCACCCGCGTCGGTTCGGGCCCCATGCCCACCGAGCTTTCCTATGAGTCCGAGGCCGGCCACACGCTGGCCGAGGAGGGCTATGAGTACGGCGTGACCACCGGTCGCCGTCGTCGTTGCGGCTGGTTTGACGGCCCTATCGCCAACTATGCCTCGCGCGTCAACGGCCTCACCGACATCGCCGTGACCAAGCTCGACGTGCTTTCGGCTTTCGACACCATCAAGGTGTGCGTTGCCTACGACGTCGATGGCGAGCGTTACACGAGCGTGCCCGAACACCAGGTGCGCTTTGAGCATGCCAAGCCCATCTACGAGGAGCTCCCTGGCTGGAAGTGCGATATCACCGGTTGCCGCAGCTTTGAGGAGCTGCCGCAGGAGGCTCAGGACTACGTGGCGTTTATCGAGGATCTGGCACACACCCGCGTGACGTTCATTGGCGTTGGCGCTGGTCGCGAGCAGATCATCAACCGATTCTGGAAGTAATCGGGACTATTTGGTTATTGCGATATACCCCTTTGCAGCCCGGACGGGCGGCCGAGGGGTATATTTGCTTGCAAAGGGCTCGCGCGGAGCGGGCCGTTCATCCATAGAGGAGGCACCCTTGAAGGCGGACACTCAAACCATCGACATCCTGTTGTTGGGCAGCGGCGGCCGTGAGCATGCTTTGGCAGCCAAGCTCGCAGCATCACCGCGCGCCGGCAAGCTCTACATTGCGCCGGGCAACGGCGGCACCGCGAGCTGCGGCGAGAACGTTGTTCTCGACGACTGCGATCCTGCGGCCGTGGCGGCGTTTGCGCAGAGCCACGGATGCGGACTTGTGGTAATTGGCCCCGAGGCTCCGCTCGTGGCGGGCGTGGCCGACGCCGTGCGCGCGGCGGGTATTCCCTGCTTTGGCCCGGGTGCCGAGGGCGCCCAGATGGAGGGCTCCAAGCTGTTCTCCAAGCAGCTCATGGAGCGCGCCGGTATCCCTACGGCGGCCTACGGCTCGTTTACCGACGAGGCTTCGGCTCTTGCCTACGTGCGCGAGCAGGGCGCCCCGCTGGTCGTCAAGGCCGACGGCCTTGCCGCGGGCAAGGGCGTTATCGTGGCAACCGAGCTTGCGCAGGCCGAGGAGGCCGTGCGCGAGTGTTTTGGCGGCACCTTTGGCGATGCCGGCAACACCGTGGTTATCGAGGAGATGCTCGTTGGCCCCGAGTGCTCGCTGCTGGCCTTTACCGACGGCAAGACCGTTCGCCCCATGGCCACCTCGCAGGACCACAAGCGCGCGCTCGAGGGCGACAAGGGCCCCAACACCGGTGGCATGGGCGTCTACAGCCCGGTGCCCATCGTGACTGACGAGGAGCACGCCACGATGGTGAAGGTCATGGAGCAGACCGTGGCCGAGCTCGCTGTCGAGGGTATCGACTACCGCGGCTGCCTGTACGGCGGCTTTATGCTCACGCCTGCCGGCCCCAAGGTGCTGGAGTTCAATGCCCGCTTTGGCGACCCCGAGACGCAGGTCGTGCTGCCGCGCCTTAAGAACGACCTGGTCGAGGTCATGCTGGCTTGTGCCAACTGCGAGCTCGATCAGATTGAACTCGACTGGCGCGACGAGTGGGCCGTGGCCGTTGTCCTGACGAGTGCGGGTTATCCCGGCAGCTACGAGAAAGGCAAGGTCATTACCGGTATCGCCGATGCCGAGGCCATGGAGAACGTGACCGTGTACCACGCGGGCACTGCCGTGGTGGACGGCCAGCTCGTGACCAATGGTGGCCGCGTGCTTGCCGTGACCGCGCTGGGCGATACGTTTGAGAACGCCCGCAACCTTGCCTACGAGGCCTGCGAGAAGATTGATTTTGAGGGCAAGACCCTGCGTCACGACATCGGCCTGCGCGCGCTGCGCGGCCGCGACGCCTGGGATGCCTAAAATCCGAGAGGAATGAGACGGATGGACGAGAAGAACGAAGAGCTCGTGGACGCGCAGATCGTCGAAGAGGACAGCCGCGTGTATGGGCACGCCGAGGGCGAGCCTGGTGGCGAGGTCGCTGACGAGCCGGCGCTGGTGCTGGGCGATGACGACCCGCACGATGCCGAGCTGCACGAGAAGATTCTTTCGGAGGAGTGCGCCTGGAAGGGCAAGATCCTCGACGTCCACCGTCTTGAGGTTGAGCTGCCCAACGGTCGCCGCAGCGCCCGCGATATCGTTCGCCATCCGGGTGCGGCGGCTGTTGTGGCACTGACCGAGAGCGGCAAGATCGTACTGGTGCGTCAGTACCGCACCGCCATCGACCGCGTGACGGTCGAGATTCCCGCCGGCAAGCTCGATCCAGGCGAGGACCCGCTCGATTGCGCCAAGCGCGAGCTGCATGAGGAGACGGGCTTTAGGGCTGGTCGCATTCGCTTTTTGACGTCGATTGTCACGTCCTGTGGTTTTTGCGATGAGATTATCCACATCTACTTGGCTACCAAGCTCGAGTTTGATGCGCCCAACCCCGATGATGACGAGTTTGTCAACGTGGACCTGGTGCCGCTGCATGAGCTGATCGACGCCGTACTCGACGGCAAGATCGAAGACGCCAAGACCGTCGTGGGCGCCTTGGCCTGCGACAGCATCGCACACCGCCTTGGGGGCACGGAGCTTTAACGAGTGGGGATAGCCCTGGGACAAGTACTACTGATTGCTTTGTCCCAGGGCCTTACGTTGCTGATATTTCTTTGAGGATCACATGCTGAAGAGGTTTCTTTCGTATTACGAGCCCCAGATGGGGCTTTTTGTTGCTGATACTGTTTGTGCTCTGGTGCTTGCCGCCATTGACCTTGCTTTTCCTATTATTCTGCGTAATTTGACCGGTGGGCTATTTACTCAGGGTCAGGCTGCCATTATGCAGGCGCTCGGCATGATCGCGGTGGGCTTGGTGCTGATGTATGCCGTCCGCTGCGCCTGCCGCTACTTTGTGAGCTATTGGGGCCACGTGATGGGCGCGCGCATGGAGTCCAAAATGCGCGAGGACCTGTTCGACCAGTATGAGCGCTTTAGCTTTGCGTACTTCGACCGCAACAGCTCGGGTGACATGATGAGCCGCGTGGTCAACGACCTGTTCGATATCTGCGAGGCGGCGCATCACGTACCCGAGTGGATCATCATCTGCGGTATCGAGATTATCGGCTCGTTTGTGATCCTCTTTACCATCGCTCCGGTGCTGGCGCTTGCCATGGCCGTGGTGACGGCGGCGTTTGCGGTCGTCATGTTTTGGCAGAACATGCGCATGCGCGAGGTCTTTAGCGACAACCGCAAGAAGATCAGCGGCATTAATGCACAGCTGCAGGATTCTCTGGCGGGCATGCGCGTGGTCAAGAGCTTTGCCAACGAGGAGACCGAGCGTGCCAAGTTCCGTGCCTCTAACGACCGCTACCTTTTGTCCAAGGAGAACATGTATCACGCCATGGGCGTCTATACCGCGACGTATGGCCTGCTCTCGGGTGTGCTCTATGTGATCGTGGTGCTGCTGGGCGGCTGGCTGGTCGCCAAGGGACAGCTGCAGGCGGTCGATATGGCGACCTTTGCACTCTATATTTCGCTGTTCTGCACGCCGCTTGAGACGCTCGTCAATTCGGCCGAAACGTATCAGAAGGCTATCGCCGGCTTTAAACGTATGGACGAGGTGCTCTCGACCGCGCCGGATATCCAGGACAAGCCGGGCGCTACGGATCTGCAGGTGACTGCTGGCGCCGTGGAGTATCACGACGTGTGCTTTAACTACGAGGATGTCGAGCTGGGCGAGGGCTATGCCGACGAGCGTCCCGTTATCGACCATATGGACCTGTCCATCAAGCCCGGGCAGACCATCGCTTTGGTTGGCCCTTCGGGCGGCGGCAAGTCCACGACCTGTTCGCTGCTGCCGCGCTTTTATGACGTGGCTACCGGATCCATTAGCATCGACGGTCAGGACGTGCGCGATGTGACGCAGCAGAGCCTGCGCCGCGCCATCGGCCTGGTGCAGCAGGATGTCTATCTGTTTGACGGCACGATTGGCGAGAACATCGCCTACGGCAAGCCGGGCGCTACGGCAGAAGAGATCGCCGAGGCCGCCCGTCGCGCCAACATCGATGCCTTTATCGAGTCGCTTCCGCAGGGCTACGACACCGTGGTGGGCGAGCGCGGCAGCCGTCTTTCGGGCGGACAGAAGCAGCGCGTTGCCATCGCGCGCGTGTTTCTCAAGAACCCCAAGATCCTGATTTTGGACGAGGCGACGAGTGCTTTGGATAACGAGAGCGAGGAGGCGGTGCAGGAGTCACTCGAAGAGCTGGCACGCGGCCGCACCACGATTATCATCGCCCACCGTCTTTCGACCATTAAGCATGCCGATGAGATTGCGACCGTTGAGCATGGTCGCGTTGTGGAGCGTGGCACGCACGAGGAGCTTCTCGCCCGTGGCGGCACCTATGCCCGTTACTATCGAATGCAGTTCGAAGGTGCGCGTGCGCACGAGCTCGACTGATTGATATGACAGGAAGTTTATGGCTGACAAGAACCCTTTGACTCCGGAAGAAGTGACGGAGTTATTCTCCGAAATCGATGCATCCGGCGTCTTGGATCCCACGCTCGCCAAAAAGCGTACCGAGCGCATGCGTGAGAAGGAGGCTGCGGCCAAGCGCGGTGACAAAGCGGCGCTAGCGCAGCTGCGCAGCGAGGACCGCGCGAGCCAGGCAAAACATATCGACCCGCTGTCCGAGGACGATCCTTCGGGCTCGCAGGTGAGCCATACCATTACGAAGACCGCGATGGCCGTGGTCATCGGTATTTTGGTGCTGATCGTGGGCATGCAGATTGGCTACGGCGTGATGCGTCGTCTGAACACCGCCAACCTGTCCGAGAGCGTTTCGGTCGATACCGTTTCGACGGCGCTGAAGGGCGGCCTTGAGTGGGGCAACGGCTTTACGCAGTTCCCGCTCGACTTTACCGTCGATGAAGCCGATGAGCGTACGGGCACGGTCGAGGTGACGGTGTTGGACACATCGTCTGCCAACGAGCTCGAGCTGCTGTCCAACGGGCAGATCCAGGCCGCGGCGCTTGCGACCAACGCGCTGCTCAACGATAAGATCGACCGCGTGGTGTATAACGTTCACGCCTATATCGACGAGGATAGCAACATTCAGCACGATTCCTTCTTTGGCATGTTCCCCGCGCGGGGCCACCAGAGCGCCATTTTGACGTTCGTGTGGACCAAGAGCTCATCCAACGCCACGAGTATCGACTGGAAGATGCGCATCGTGAGTATGGATGACACCATCGCCGAGCGCATTCAGAAGCAGGTGAACTCGGTGTCGTCGTTGATTGAGGATCCGGTGGTGAGCCAGACCAAGATTGACGAGGAAAAGGCCGAGCGTGACCTGGAGCATCGTCTGCATGGCCGCGAGATTTTCCGCGGCGGCAAGCCCGATCGCACACCGTCCGAACTGCTGGAACAGGACAAGAAAAAGTAAGACGCCATCATCCCGCGTGAGCCATAAGCCCCGCGGGATGATTTTTCTGGGACGGGGATTAAAAAATCATTCTGTCATGTATGCAGTTGGCGACAAAGCTCTGCTCTCAGAATGATTTTTTAATCCCCGTCCCAGAAAAATCATTATGCATAGAAAGTCATAATTATCATTTCGTAAACATTTCGATGAAATTAACGCCATGAGGCATGCTTGCGGTTACAATACCGCGAGGCCTAACTACACACCTTTAAGCCGGTCCTGTGAGACCGGGAAGGAGAATTATGGCGAACAACCATACCGCGGGCGCTGCCGCCCGCACCTTCGCGCCCAGCGAGCTTTGCCAGCGTATGCTGGCCAAAACCAGCAAGGGCACCTGCGGTCCCTGCATCCTGTATCTTGAGGATGGGACCATTTTTTATGGACGTGCATGCGGCGCCGAGGGCACCGCGACCGGCGAAGTCTGCTTCAACACCTCGCTCGAGGGCTACTTTGAGGTCATGACCGACCCGAGTTATGCCGGCCAAATTGTAACCATGACCTATCCGCAGATCGGCAATTACGGTATCGACGAGACCGATGTCCAGTCGGCCTTCCCCGGCGACGCCATGCGCCCTGCGAGCGCTCCGGCCATGCGCGGCATGATCGTTCGCGACATGTGCGCCACGCCTTCTAACTGGCGCTCGGCCGTCAGCGTGCCGGAGTACCTGCGCGCTCACGGCATCGTCGCTATCGAGGGTGTCGACACCCGCGCTCTGGTGCGCCATCTGCGCGACAATGGTTCCAAGATGGGCATTATCTCGACCGAGATCTTCGACGTCGACGAGCTTGCCGAGCGTCTGGCCGCAGCGCCCACGCTGGTAGGCGAGAACCTGGTCAAGACCGTAAGTTGCCCCGCGCCTCACGAGTTTGTGACCGCCGATCTGCCTGCCACGCATGACTTTGCGCTTGCGGTTGCCGCTCCTGCCCGTCACAAAGTGGTCGCCTACGACTGCGGTGTCAAGCGCGGCATTCTGGAGGGCCTGGTCCGTGCCGGCTGCGATCTCACCGTCGTGCCGTGGGATACGCCCGCCCAGCAGGTACTCGACATGAATCCCGATGGCGTCTTTTTGTCCAACGGCCCCGGCGACCCCGATGCCGTGGTGGAGACCTATGAGCAGGTGCAGCAGCTGATCGGCAAGGTGCCGGTCTTTGGCATTTGCCTTGGTCACCAGATGATCAGCTTGGCGTGCGGCGCCCAAATGGAAAAGCTTAAATTCGGTCACCGTGGCGGTAACCAGCCGGTTATGAATCTGGTGAGCCGTCGCGTGGAGATCACCGCGCAAAACCACGGCTTTGGTCTGCTGTTCCCCAGTCTGGGCAAACTGATTCCGGAGCTTTCCGGCGGCGAAACCGAGCATGCGGCCGATGGCGACCTGCGCGCCTGGGTGCGTCGCGGCATCGCGCCGGTCGTGATGAACGAGCGCTTTGGTCGCATTCGCCTGACACATGTGAACCTCAACGACGGCACCGCCGAGGGCATCCAGCTGCTCGACGCCCCGTGCTTCTCGGTCCAGTACCACCCCGAGGCTTCGCCTGGCCCCACCGATGCCCACTATCTCTTTACCGCCTTTACGCGACTCATGGACGGCGAGGAGAACTACCTGGACATCGACACCGCGAAGGACCGCCTCGCCGGCTGGAATTTCGCCGACGATGGTTCCGCCGTTCTACCGAACGGCGGACCGGTCGACGCTGCGGCTGCATCTGGCACATCATCTTGCCGTTCTGCTTCGGACGCGCGGGCATAAGCCCAGCGCGCCCTCGCATCACGGCAACCTGATGCACCAGCTGCACCCTCGCTGACTTTTCCACAACATTGAGTCAGCCTCTCTAGGAGGTTTTAAACATGCCGAAACGTACTGACATCAAGCGCATCCTCGTTATTGGTTCGGGCCCCATTGTTATTGGCCAGGCCTGTGAGTTTGACTACTCCGGCGCCCAGGCCTGCAAGGTGCTCAAGGAGGATGGCTTTGAGGTCATCCTGGTCAACTCCAACCCGGCGACCATCATGACCGACCCCGGTCTTGCCGACCGCACCTATGTTGAGCCCATCACCGCCGAGTTTATCGAGCGCGTGATCAAAAAGGAGCGCCCGGACGCGCTGCTGCCTACGCTGGGCGGCCAGACCGGTCTGAATGCCGCCGTCGAGCTGGCAAAGGACGGTACGCTCGACAAGTACGGCGTCGAGATGATCGGCTGCGACCTGGCCGCTATCGAGCGCGGCGAGGACCGCAAGCTCTTTAACGAGGCCATGGCCGAGATTGGCCTGGAGGTCGCGCGCTCGGGCTACGCCTACAGCGTGGCGGACGCCGAGGCTATCGCCGAGCGCGTGGGCTATCCCTGCGTACTGCGCCCGAGCTTTACCCTCGGTGGCGCCGGCGGCGGCATCGCGCATACCCACGAGGAGCTCGTCTCCATCGTGAGCCAGGGCCTTGAGCTCTCGCCTGCCCATGAGGTGCTGGTCGAGGAGTCCATCGAGGGTTGGAAAGAGTATGAGATGGAGGTCATGCGCGACCACGCCGGCAACGGCATCATCGTGTGCTCCATCGAGAATCTCGACCCCATGGGCGTGCACACCGGCGACTCCATCACCGTGGCGCCGGCGCAGACACTAAGTGACCTTGAGTACCAGCGCATGCGTGTCGCCTCGCTCGCCATCTTGGAGAAGATCGGCGTCGAGACCGGCGGCTCCAACGTGCAGTTTGCCGTGAGCCCCCAGACCGGCCGCCTGATTGTCATCGAGATGAACCCGCGCGTGAGCCGCTCGTCCGCACTGGCCTCCAAGGCCACGGGTTTCCCCATCGCCAAGGCCGCCGCGCGCCTGGCCGTGGGCTATACGCTCGACGAAATCGTCAACGACATCACCAAGGCAACGCCCGCCTGCTTTGAGCCCACGATCGACTACTGCGTGGTCAAGGTGCCGCGCTTTGCCTTCGAGAAGTTCAAGGGTACCGACCCCACGCTCACCACGCGCATGAAGGCCGTGGGCGAGATTATGGCGATCGGCCGCACTTTTGAGGAGGCCTTTGGCAAGGCCATGCGCTCGCTGGAGGACGGACACCAGGGCATTTGCGCTGGCGGCAAGGAGGGTGCCGACAAGCTGAGTGACGACGAGCTCGCTCAGGCCGTGGCAACCCCGACCGAGCACCGCATCTTCTTTGTGGTCGAGGCCCTGCGCCGTGGCTGGGACATCGCCCGCATCCATGCCATCTGCGGTATCGATCCGTGGTACCTCAACCGTATCAACGACATGGTGCAGGTCCAGGAGAGCATCCGCGGCCTGCGTGTGGAGGATATCGACGTCGACGCGATGCGCCTGCTCAAGCAGTACGGCACGAGCGACGCCGAGATTGCCGCGCTGACCGGCTCGGACGAGCGCTTTGTGCGCGCCTATCGCAAGGGTCTGGGCGTGGTTCCCAGCATGAAGACGGTCGATACCTGCGCTGCGGAGTTTTCGAGCGCCACGGAGTACCACTACAAGACGTACGAGAACATCTACCGCACGAGCCCGGATGCCAAGAAGTGCGTGGCTCCCGACGAGACCACGCCGGCGGACAAGCCCAAGGCGATGATTCTGGGCGCCGGCCCCAACCGCATTGGCCAAGGTATCGAGTTCGATTACTGCTGCGTGCACGCGAGCTACGCACTGGCGGCCCGCGGCTTCGAGACCATCATGGTCAACTGCAATCCCGAGACCGTCTCGACCGACTATGACACGTCCGACCGTCTGTACTTTGAGCCGCTCACCTACGAGGACGTCATGGACGTTATCGATGTCGAGCGCCCCGACGGCGTCGTGGTGACGCTCGGCGGCCAGACTCCGCTTAAGCTGGCGCGCATGCTCGAGGAGAGCGGCGTGAACATTATGGGCACCAAGCCCGACGCCATCGATTTTGCCGAGGACCGCGAGCGCTTCGCCGCTCTGCTCGACAAGCTGGGCATCATGTACCCGCCGGCGGGCCAGGCCACCTCGTTTGAGGAGGCCGAGGCCGTGGCCGCGCACATCGGCTATCCGCTTCTGGTGCGTCCGAGCTATGTGTTGGGCGGCCGCGGCATGATGATCGCCTACGATGCCGAGCATCTGCGCGATTACATGGCCGAGGCCGCGCGCATCAGCCCCGACTACCCGGTGTATCTCGATCGCTTCCTGGAGGGTGCAATCGAGTCCGATGTCGACGCCCTGTGCGACGGCGAGGAGGTCTACATCGGCGGTATTCTGGAGCATATCGAGGAGGCCGGTATCCACTCCGGCGACTCTGCGACCTGCATTCCGCCGTTCAGCTTTAGCGAGAGCCTGCAGGCGAAGCTCCGCGAGACCACGCGCCGTATCGCCATGGCACTGGGAGTCCGCGGCCTGGTCAACGTGCAGTATGCCATCAAGGGCGAGACCGTCTACGTGATCGAGGCCAACCCGCGTGCCAGCCGTACCGTGCCGTTCATCTCCAAGGCCACCGGCGTGCCGCTGGCCAAGTGTGCGGCGCGTATCATGGCGGGCGATTCCATCGCGAGCCTGGGCCTGCCGAGCGATGAGCGTCAGCTGGACTGGTTCTGCATGAAGGAAGCCGTCATGCCCTGGGGTCGTTTCCCGGGAGCCGACGTTATCCTGGGGCCCGAGATGAAGTCGACGGGCGAGGTCATGGGTATCGCCAAGAGCTATCCCGAGGCATACGCCAAGACGCAGCTGGCGATCGACTACAAGCTGCCCGATCCGAGTTGCGGCAAGGTGTTCATTAGCGTGTGCGACCGCGACAAGCGTCACATCCTTTCGGTCGCCCGCATCCTGCGCTACCTGGGCTTTGACATCTGCTCTACCGAGGGTACGGCGCGCGTGCTGCGCGGAGGTAACGTGACATGCGAGGTCGTGGAAAAAATCAGCGGCCCGCACGACGCCGAGCGCCCCAACATCGGCGACCTCATCGCCGATGGCAAGATCGCGGTGATCATCAATACGCCGTACGGCCCGGGCTCGCGCGGCGACGGTTATCTGTTGCGTACCGAGGCCGTGCGTCGCGGCGTGACCTGCGTGACCGCGATGTCTGCCGCCAACACGTATGTGAGTGCCATCGAGGCGGTGCGCGAGGATCAGCAGGGCCACGGCAGCGCCAACGACATGGGCATGGACGTCATCGCCCTGCAGGACCTGCCGCAGCACACGGTGTAGGTTGAGCTGGCCGGCCGGGGCTGAATAAAAAGTGAGTGTGGGATCCGCCGTTCGTTCGAACGGCGGATCCCACGTTAATATTTCAGCCAACGTACGTCATAGCAACCCCCGGTAGGTCGCAGGGTGGCGGCTGAGCCTTTCCCTCGGGAAACTTCGCGAAGCCCAGTTCCCGAGGGAAAGGCTCAGCCGCCACCACAAAGACCGCAGGGACGGGAGCAGCTATACTACTCTCAGTAGTTAAGGGTCGCGGATTCGCTGCGTCACCGCTCTCAACAGGAGGTCTATGTTTATGGCAGATCAGAAGCCGGTTGTCGGGATCATCATGGGTTCCAAGTCCGATCTGGGCGTTATGGAAGGCTGCACCGCCGAGCTCGAGGCACTGGGTGTGCCCTATGAGCTCGTCATTGCGAGCGCGCACCGCACGCCGGCGAAGGTCCACGAGTGGGCTTCGACTGCCGCCGATCGCGGTATCAAAGTGATTATCGCCGCCGCCGGCAAGGCCGCTCACTTGGGTGGTGTCGTGGCTGCCTTTACGCCGCTGCCGGTTATCGGCGTGCCTATGAAGACGAGTGACCTGGGCGGTATGGATTCGCTGCTGTCGATGGTGCAGATGCCTTCGGGCGTGCCCGTGGCCTGCGTTGCCATCAACGGTGCCAAGAACGCCGCCATCTATGCCACACAGATTCTGGGTGCTTGCGACCCCGAGTACCGCAAGGTTATCGAGAAGATGAAGCAGGAGATGGCTGACGCCTAAGCGTTCCGCCGTTTCACCGCAGTATAAGGAGAGCCATGTCCGATTATCAGGGAAAACGATTCAAGGCTTCTCAGATTCCCGATCCGTCGAAGCCGGGTGCTGCCCGTGCGGCACAGCAGGGTCGGACATCCTCTCCTCAGCAGCCGCGCGCGCCGCGCCCCGTGACACCGGCGACGCATCGTCGACAGGACGCGCCGGCCGCATATCGTCCTTCGTCTTATAGCTCCGCTAAGAAGCCGCCCCGGTCTTCATCGCATGCCGCGCCGTCGGATCGCACCGAGCCGCCGCGCAAAAAGCGCCACTCCATTATTCCCATTCTGCTCATCATCATCGGTATCGGTCTGATTGTCGCCGCCGCCGCTATTTTTATTAATGCCCAGATTGGCTATAAGCAGGCGAGCGATTCGTATCAGAAAATCGAGAAGCAATATGTAAGCGATAAGGACGCCAGCGGCGTGCCGATTATCGACTTTGATGCGCTTGCTCAGACGAACCCCGAGATTGTGGGTTGGATTTACGTGCCGGGAACCAACATCAACTATCCCGTGGTGCAGACCAACAACAACTCCAAATACCTCAACACGCTGTTCGATGGCACGTCTAACGCCTCGGGTGCCATCTTCTTGGATAGCGATGACACCGCGCCGGGAATGGTCGACCAGCAGACCACGATCTACGGCCACCATATGAACGATGGGTCGATGTTCAACGTGATTTCGGATACGACTGACCAGGCAACGTTCGATAGCATTGAATATGTGTACTACATCACGCGCGATGCGACGTATAAGTTGCGTCCGCTGGCGACCAAGGTGGTCGAGGACACGTATGCCAAGGCGCGCACGACCAATTTTGAGGGCGACGACGGACTCAAGAACTACCTGTCCGAGATGCTCGACGGCGCTTCTGCCGTGGCGAGTGATGCCACCGATCGTGCCGCTTCGGCAACTAAGGTTGTAACGCTTGTGACCTGTCGTTCGCTGTCGCTGAGCAACACACGCGCCGTCATGGTGCTCACGCCGGTCGAGGAATAAGTTGTTCGAGAGTAGCTAAAAAGGCCCCGTCCCAAATTGGCTACTCGACGACGGTAAGGGAGAAATGATGCTCGAGAGTGGCAAATTGATGCCTTCGATTGATGCTTGGCTGCGCGAGGCCAAGGCCGATGCTTCGGCGGCAGGCTGTGGGATGTATCTGACGCATAACGGTGTGGTGCGCGCGACGCCCAAGGCTGAGGTGCGCGGAGTCGAGACCGATGGCGTGGCGCCAGGCCACAGGGTGGGCGGCATGGTCTTTGACTACGACGCCGAAAAGGTACGGTCTGCTATCGAGACTACGCGCGCGATGCCGGGTATCGGCTATGTGCGCGTGTGGCTGGCAAGCGGCGAGCTTACCGTAGGTGACGACATCATGCTCGTGCTTATCGGCGGGGACATTCGCCCACACGTGGTCGATGCACTGCAGGCGCTCGTTGGCACCATCAAGAACGAATGCGTGAGTGAGGTCGAGCGCGAGGCATAGAGGATTGCGTCGATAGAAGGATCGTTTATAAAAATGCCCACCGGTACGTGTGATACCGGCGGGCATTTTGCGTTTTGGGCGCGGCGGGCGCTAAACGCGCGTGGCGTCCTTGGGGCTCATGGTCATGCTCTGGAAGCGGTTCTCCATGTAGTCGTTATCGAAATACTTGCCGTAGAACTGTGCGACGGGAATGTCCGGCTCCGTGCCGTTAACGCGCTGGTACCAGTAGTCGAGCGACTGCAGCGTCATGACGCCGTCGACCAGCATAATGACGGTAAAGATGACGGTGGCCGAGTAGCGGCTCTTCCAGGGGATCTTGTTGATGAGCTTAAGCAGCCTCGGTAGCAGCAGCTTGATCCAGATGAGGCCACCTAGGCCCCACAGGCAGGCAAAGCCCGTGCAGGTGCGTCCGCCCGTGAGGACCACGAGCGGATCGGGCAAACCAAACAGCGTTATGTGCGAGTAGCTCCACGAGACCACGCCAAACGCGGTCTGCATAAACCAGCCCACGAACACCTCAAAGCTCGCGCCGAGCACAGCGCTCACCAGGAAAATGATGTTGGGGTTCTTTTTGTAGAAGCGGTTAAGCACCATGGTCATGAGCACGGCGCCAAATCCGTAGATGGGGCTGAAAGGGCCAAACAGCATGCCGGCGCGGTCCTGGTAGACGCCCGGGTCGTTGACCGTCATGTGCCAGATGTCCTCCAAGATAAGTCCCAGTACGCAGCAGACGAAGAATACCCAGAACAGGTTGAAGTAGTTGAGCTTGATGTAGCCCTCGCCGGTCTCATCGCGGCCGAGCATGCCCTCGGCGGCGGCATCGCGGTCGAGCATCTCCTGCAGGCGGCGCTGCAGCTCGCGCTCCTGACGCAGCGTGGGGTCGACGGTGGCCGAAAGCGCGATGAGGATGCCGAGCTGAATAGCGGGGCGCAGCAAGAAGGGCCCGATACCCTGGAGCATCACGTCGACCAAAAGCTCGACGACGGTGAATGCAATAAGGATGTAGGACAGGCGGGCGGCGTTGCGGCGCTGGTTTTTGATAAGGTCCAGGCCAAAGATGATTAGGATGACGGCACTTGCCGCAGAGAGCATGATGCCGGCGACGATAAGGCCGACTGCGACGAGCGTGTTGTCGCCGAGCTTTTCGGTGGCGTTGCCGTTAACAAGTGCCGTGATGACCTGCCACATAAAGGCAGCGACCGACGGGAGCGTGCCCACGCCGGAAAGGATGCACAGGACGGCGTACACCTTAATGATGAGGGGAATCTTCTTGACCTCTGTGGCGCTGGGGACGCTAGGGTCGAGTTCGTTTCGATCCATACAGAACCTTTCTCGCTTTGTTGTAGGTTATAAGGATACGCCGCCGACCTGCCAAAAGACAGGACGAACGTCCCAATTGCAACTTTGTAATCCCCAACGGCAGACGCGGCGGCCATCTGGGGGCGCGGGCACTTACACTGGACAGACCGATAAAATGTTTGGCAACAAAACTGATTATTAGCTCGGTGGGCTTTTAAAAAGCGCTGCTCATGCGCTGGGGAGCACGTCGCGCCGTGCGTATAATAAGGCGGGTAACGCCAAAAATACGAGGCTCTGAGGGGATACCATGTCTCAAGAAACCATCCGCGCGGCCGAGCGTGCCGCGGGACAGGTGAACACCATGTCGACGTATGATCCGGACTCCGACCAGCTGCATGAGGAATGTGGCATTTTCGGCGTATGGGCGCCCGATCGCGACGTGGCTCGACTGACGTACTTTGGCCTGCGTGCGCTGCAGCACCGTGGCCAGGAATCGGCTGGAATCGCCGTGGGTGACGGCGGCACGGTTATGGTCCGCAAAGATCTGGGCCTGCTCGACCGCGTGTTCTCCAACGCCGACCTGTCGACGCTCTCCGGCCAGCTGGCCGTGGGCCACGTGCGCTATGGCACCGCCGGTGCCAAGAGCTGGGAAGCCTCTCAGCCGCACCTCTCTACCATCAACAGCGTCATTATCGCGCTCGCGCACAACGGCACCCTCGTCAACACCGACGAGCTGCGCCGTCAGCTGATCGAGCTGGGCGTGCCGTTCCTCTCCAATTCGGATTCCGAGGTCGCGACCAAGCTTATCGGCTACTTTACCCAGCGTACGGGCCACCTGCGCGAGGGTATTCGCAAGACCATGGAGCTCGTGCGCGGCGGCTACGCCATGACGCTCATCAACGAGCAGGCGCTCTACGCATTCCGCGATCCACACGGCATTCGCCCGCTCGTGCTGGGCAAGCTGGTGGACGAGGGTCTGGACCAGGCCGATGCCGCAGCCGTTTCGCAGCTGCCGTCGCAGGACGGCGCCGCGACGGTCGACTCCGCCGTCCGTGTCACGCGCGCCGGCGGCTGGGTCGTTGCTTCCGAGACCTGCGCACTCGACATCGTGGGTGCCGAGTACGTCCGTGACGTCCGTCCCGGCGAGATCTTGCGCATCAGCGCCGAGGGCCTGGTATCCGAGCAGGGCGTGCCTGCAGCCGAAGAGCCCGCCAACTGCATCTTTGAGCAGGTCTACTTTGCCCGCCCCGACTCCATCATGAACGGCAAGAGCGTCTATGCCTGCCGTTACGACATGGGTCGTCAGCTGGCACATGAGGAGCCTGTCGAGGCCGACCTGGTCATCGGCGTGCCCGACTCCGGCCTGCCGCCTGCGGAGGGGTATTCGCACGAGAGCGGTATTCCCTTTGGCGAGGGCCTTATCAAGAACCGCTACGTGGGCCGTACGTTTATCGAGCCTACGCAGGAGTTGCGCGCCATGGGCGTGCGTATGAAACTCAACCCGCTGCGCGACAACATCGAGGGCAAGCGCCTGGTCGTCATCGACGACTCCATCGTGCGCGGCACCACCATGGTGCAGCTCGTCAAGATGCTGCGCAACGCCGGCGCCAAGGAGATTCATATCCGCATCAACTCGCCCGAGGTCATCTGGCCGTGCTTCTACGGTATCGATACCGACGTGCAGTCGCAGCTTATCAGCGCCAACAAGACGGTCGACGAGATTTGCGAGTATATCGGCGCCGATTCGCTGGCCTTCCTTTCGGTCGAGGGCCTGCTTAAGGTCATGCCCAAGGGCGGTTACTGCGATGCGTGCTTTACCGGCCGCTACCCCGTGGCGATTCCCGAGAGCTTTGGCCGCGACAAGTTTATGGAGGGCTTTAAGCCCCGCAACCTGGACAAGCCGCTGCACTTTGACGACGACGCCGTGATCGAGAAATACGACGACCGCAGCTGGGAAGAGGAGCACGGCGAGGCATAAAACCTGCCATATGGGGACAGGTTTATTTTGGTAGGTTTTACCTGCTATTTTGTTGATATGACGGCGCGTGCTGTTATGGCATGCACCGAATCGAGGACAACTATGAGCACCGTTTGGCGCCCGCGCGGCGCCACGGTAGTGGGAGAGGAAGGCTCAGATGAGCGACAGCAAGCATGTGACGTATGAGGATGCCGGCGTCGATACCGCTGAGGGCGGCCGCGCCGTCGACGCGATTAAGCAGATGGTCAAGGACACCAATCGCCCCGAGGTTATCGGCGGCATCGGCGGCTTCGGTGGCCTGTTCTCGGCTGCCGCGCTTAAGGATATGGAAGACCCGATCCTGATTAGCGGTACCGACGGCGTGGGCACCAAGCTCGTGCTCGCCCAGATCATGGACCGTCACGAGACGGTGGGCCAGGACCTGGTCGCTATGTGCGTCAACGACATTCTGGCTTCGGGCGCCGAGCCGCTGTTCTTCCTGGACTACGTCGCCATCGGTCACATCGAGGCCGAGCACATGGCAAAGATCATCAAGGGTGTGGCCGACGGCTGCAAGCTCGCGGGCTGCGCGCTCGTGGGCGGTGAGATGGCCGAGCACCCGGGCGTCATGGCTCCTGACGACTACGACCTTGCCGGATTTACCGTGGGCGTCGTCGACCGTCCCAAGATGCTCGACCCCGCAAACGTCCGCCCGGGCGATGTGATCCTGGGCCTGCCTTCCACCGGCGTGCACTCCAACGGCTACTCGCTCGTGCGTAAGGTCATTGGCGTCGACGGCATTAAGCCGGGCACGCCCGAGGCCGCCGCTAAGGCCGAGGAGCTGAGCCGTCCGCTCGAGGAGCTCGGCGGTGCATCGCTGGCAGACGCTCTGTTGGCCCCCACGCGCATCTACGTCAAGCCGATCCTGGAGCTGCTGCGCGGCGGCGTCAACGTGCATGCTATCGCCCACATCACCGGCGGCGGTATTACCGAGAACCTCAACCGTGCACTCGCCGACGACGTCGACGCCGTGGTCACCCGCAACGGCGCCGAGATGGGTTGGGACGTTCCGCCCGTCATCACCTACGTGTCGCGTCAGGCCGAGCTCGCGCCCAACGAGGCATGCAAGACCTTCAACATGGGCGTCGGCCTGTGCCTGATCGTCGCCCCCGAGGACGAGGCCGCGGTTACCGAAGCCCTGGTCGCGCTGGGCGAGAAGCCGTTCCGCGTGGGCGAGTGCGTCGAGGGTTCCGGTAAGGTCGTGTACTCCGATGAGCGCTAACGAGCAGATGGCTGCTAGTGAGGGCCTGGGCTTTGTGCCCTACACCCGTCCGACCGGCACCGATACGGTCGAGCCGCTCAAGATCGGTGTGCTCATCAGCGGTTCGGGTACCAACCTGCAGGCGCTGATCGATCTGATCGCCGCCGGTAAGCTCAACGCCTCGATTGAGCTTGTGGTGTCGAGCCGTCCTTCGGCTAAGGGTTTGCAGCGCGCTGAGCGCGCGGGCATCCAGACGCTCACGCTGTCCAAGGATGTCTATGCCGACCCTATTGCCGCCGACGAGATCATCGCGCACGAGCTGCTCGAGCGCGGCTGCGAGTACGTGGTGATGGCCGGCTATATGCGCATGGTGCACACACCGCTGCTGGCGGCGTTTCCCAACCGCGTGGTCAACTTGCATCCGGCGCTGCTGCCGAGCTTTACCGGTGCGCATGCGATTGACGATGCCTTTGCGCGCGGCGTCAAGGTAACTGGCGTGACCGTGCATTTTGCCAACGAGGTCTACGACAACGGTCCCATCATCGCCCAGCGTGCGCTGGCTGTCGAGGAGGGCTGGGATGTCGACGCGCTCGAGGAGCACATCCACGCGATTGAGCACGTGCTGTATCCCGAGGTCGTGCAAATGCTCGCCGACGGCCGCGTCCACGTGCTGGAGAGCGGCAAGGTCGCAATTGATGCGCCCCGCGTCTAGCGGCGCACAGTACAATTTAGTTGAGTGGTCAGGGTGGTCATTGGCGCCAAGGCGCGCGTGGCCACCTTTTGTTTTGGGTAGTCATCGGGGACGTTCCTGAATGACTAGGTGAGAGAGGTGAGCGCATGGCGGATAACGAAGCGCTGTTTACGCCTGAGCTGGTGTTTTTTGATTGGGAGTGTGCGACGCCGGGTGAGGTGTTTGCGCAACTCGAGAGTGAGCTTGCTCCGCGCGGCTACATTGCCGACGGTTGGCTCGACGCCGTTCGCACGCGCGAGGATGCCTATCCCACGGGTCTTGCCATGCCGGCGGCAAACATTGCCATTCCGCATACCGATCCGGGGTTTGTGGCCAAGCCCTATATCGCGGTGGTGAAGCCCTCCGCGCCCGTGACATTTAACGCTATGGCTGGCATGGGCGCTCCGGTGCCGGCGCAGATCGTCATCAATCTGGGCATCGCCGAGCCGGGCGGCCAGGTCGAGGCTCTGCAGGCGCTCATGAACATCTTTATGGACGCCGATGCCGCAGCCGACGTGCTCGGCCAGACCACGCCGCAGGGCATGGTCGACGCCATCCGCCGCCACTTCTAAGGTGGGGCTAAGCCGGCACCTAGGGACGTTCCTTATGTGCCGGCACTTGGGGACTGTCCCTAACTGCCGGCAGAAAAGGAACGTCCCTAACTGCCGGCTGCCAGAGCTGTCCCCTTTGCACCAAAATGGTGCAGATTAACCTGTCCCCAATGCACCAAGCGTGCCGCGGGGGCTGCGTTGTGACACAATGGCGTTTGTTCGATTCGTTATGCGAAAGGCCAACTATGGCAAATAAGAAAAAGAACCCCGCACTCGAGCCGACGCCCGAGCAGCAGGCTCGCGCCGCCTCCAACTCTCGCAAGAAGCAGCGCAAGACCCGCGTGTCCAAGACCGTCAAGATCGTTCTGGTGGTCATCGGCGTGCTGGCGATGCTGCTTTCCGTCTCGGCGATGGCGTGCTCCGGCCTTATGTCGCAGGCCGAGGACACCTCGGGCTACAAGCTGACCGGCGGTGTTGCCGCTACTATCAACGGCACCAACCTCACCGAGGACACCGTGACCAAGCAGATCATGAGCATGCGCACGTCCTACGGCTACACCAAGGACAAGGACTGGGCGCAGTATCTGGTCGACAACGACCTCACGCCCAAGAAGTATCGCAAGCAACTCATCGACTCCTACACGCAGCAGATTCTGCTTCAACAGGCACAGAAGGAGAACGGCGTGACGGTGTCGGACGAGGAGGTCGAGAAGGCTTGGAAGGACGCGTGCAAGAGCGCGGGCGGTGCCAAGGCCTTTAAGAAGACCCTCAAGACCTACGGCTATACCGAGGATACCTACAAGGATTCGCTCAAGGAGAGTCTGGCGCAGCAGAAACTCAAGGATGCCGTCGCGCCCACGAGCAAACCCAAGGACAGCGAGATTGTCGATTACATCAACGAAAACCTGTCCAGCTACAACGACGCCCGTCGCTCGTCGAACATCCTGATCAAGGTTGATTCCGACGCTTCCGACGAGGACAAGGCTGCCGCCAAGGCCAAGGCGCAGGAGTGCCTGGACAAGATCAACTCCGGTGAGCTGAGCTTTGAGGACGCCGTTGAGCAGTACTCCGAGGACACCGGTTCCAAGGAGAAGAAGGGCGATGTGGGCTGGGATAAGCTCACCACCTTTGTCGACAGCTACCAGACGGCGCTCGAGGGGCTCAACAAGGGCGACGTGAGCGAAGTCATCGAGTCGACCTATGGCTACCACATCATCAAGTGCACCGACTACTTCCATGTCGATAATCAGGTTGATGACATCAACCAGGTGCCCAAGGCCATCAAGAAGTACGTCTCCAACGTGGTGAAGACGCAGGCGGCCAGTACCGCGTACAGTGAGTGGCTGGAGCAGTACAAGAAGGACGCCGACATTACCGTCAACCCCATGCCCAAGGACGTACCCTATAACGTGAGTCTGAAGGGCATCACCAAGAGTTCGACCGACGATTCGTCGACGACTGAGTAATCATGGGGCGGTGCTCGCGCGAGTGCCGCCCACGCTATTAGAGAGGATTTGCAGATGACCAACGAAGAGCTGCAGAAGGAAATGATCGCGGCCATGAAGGCCAAGGACAAGGTTCGCCTGTCCATCATTCGCCAGGTTAAGGCCGAGGTGAAGAATATCGAGGTCAATGAGCGCCGCGATGTGACCGAGGAAGACGTCAACAGCATGATCAAGCGTCTGATCAAGCAGACGAGCGAGACACTGGAGATGTCCATCAAGGCCGGCACCGACCAGGAGCGTACCGACAACCTGACCGAGCAGGTCAAGATTCTGGAGAGCCTGCTGCCCGCGCAGGTTTCGGGCGAGAAGCTCGAGGCTCTGATCGAGCAGGTCATCGCCGAGCTGGGCGCCACGTCCAAGAAGCAGATGGGCCAGGTTATGGGTGCACTCGGCAAGGCCACTGGCGGCAACTTCGATAAGCCGGCCGCGGCAAAGATCGTCGGAGCCAAACTCGCGTAATTTGTTACGCGGTTTTACCAAACCGCGTAACGGCTCGACGCTGCAAACCCGTACACGCGGCAATCTGACGTTCAATTTCAAGGGCGCGACCATAAGGTCTGCGCCCTTTCATTTCACGTCACCTTGCTCGCGTGTACGGGTTTTCGCTGACTTATGCTCAACAAGGGCGGTTGGGCGCTCACTGGGGACAGACTTAAATGAGTGCCCAATGAGTGGGTGGAAGATTGCGGGTTCTTTACGGGAATGTAGTGTGGGCTGCGGAAACGTGGTTCTTTCCGTACAATAGTTCAACTCGTGTAAACGCAGGGAAGGGACATTCATGGCAGACATGATCGAGATCAAGCATCTCAACAAGTACTTTGGCGACCTGCATGTGCTCAAAGATATCAACCTCACCGTCAAGCGCGGCGAGAAGCTCGTAATGATCGGGCCTTCCGGCTCGGGTAAGTCGACGCTCATCCGCTGTGTCGATTATCTTGAGGAGCCCACGTCGGGCGAGGTCATCATCGACGGTACGCCGCTCACTAAGAAGAATCACCTGGAAATGGCTCGCAAATATAGCTCCATGGTGTTTCAGCAGTTCAACCTGTATCCCAACATGACGGTGCTGGGCAATCTGACGCTCGCGCCCATCAAGCTGCAAAAGAAGAGCAAGGAGGAGGCGACCGAGATCGCCGTCGCCGCGCTCAAGCGCGTCGGCATGGCGCATAAGGCCGGCGAGTATCCGCAGAACCTCTCGGGCGGTCAGCAGCAGCGCATCGCCATCGCCCGTGCCCTGTGCACCAAGCAGCCCATCATCCTGTTTGACGAGCCGACCTCGGCGCTCGACCCCGAGATGGTCCAGGAGGTTCTGGACGTTATGATTGAGCTCGCGCAGGAGGACATCACCATGATCTGCGTGACGCACGAGATGGGCTTTGCGCGCCAGGTGGCCGACCGCGTCATCTTTATGGAGGACGGCCGCATCCTGGAGGAGGGCACGCCCGAGCACTTCTTCGATAACCCCGAGAACCCGCGCTGCCGCGAGTTCCTGTCCAAGATTCTGCACTAGGCGCGGTGATGGACATGACGGATATGACGAGGGCGGCCGTGTCGCGCCGTCACTTTTTGCAGCTGGCGGGCGCCGGCATGCTCGCGCTGACGGGGACCGCGCTCACCGGTTGCGGCAACTCCACCAGCGGCGAGGGTTCCGACAAGGGATCCAAGCTTGCGGCCATCAAGTCGCGCGGCCATCTGAATGCCGGCGTCAAGAAAGATGTTCCCGGCTACGGCTATTACGACACCGCCAAAGGCCGCTTTGAGGGCATGGAAGTCGATTTGTGCTACCAGATCGCCGCCGCTGTCTTTGGCGTGAGCTACAAGGAAGCCCGTGCCCAGGAGCTTGTCGAGTTTACCGACGTAACGCCCAAGACACGCGGCCCGCTGATCGATAACGGCCAACTCGACGTGGTCGCAGCGACCTACACCATCACCGACGAGCGCAAGAAGAGCTGGGATTTCTCGACGCCGTACCGCACCGACTACGTGGGACTCATGGTCAAGAAGCGTTCGGGCTTTACCTCGATTGAGGACCTGGACGGCAAGGTCATCGGCGTGAGCCAGGGTGCCACCACGCAGGGCCTGATCGAGCAGATGATCAAGGACAACGGCTTTAGCTGCAAGCCCGAGTTTAGGGCCTTTAGCGGCTACCCCATCATCAAGAGCTCGCTCGACGCCGGCAATATCGACGTCTTTGCCATGGACCGTTCCACGCTGGCCGGTTACATGAACGAGACCGTTGAGCTGTTGCAGCCCGAGGTCAAGTTTGGCGAGCAGGGCTACGGCGTGGCGACCAAGAAGGGCTGCGACCTTTCGGCCGTGGTCGATCAGGTGATTTGCGATCGTCTGGCCGACGGCTGGCTCGACCAAGAGGTCAAGACCTGGGGTCTTGTATAGGCGCATCGTCCAAGGAAGGAATCAAATGCTCGAAGGATTATTTGACGCCGACCGTTGGTCGACGACATTTCAAAACATGGGGCCCTTCTGGGAGGGCTTTGGCGTGACGCTGCAGGTGGTCGTTGCCGGCCTGCTGCTGTCGCTGGTGCTGGGCACGCTGCTGGGCGTGTTCTCTACCACTCGCTCGCGCGTGCTGCGCGCCATAAGCCGCGTATACGTGGAGTTTTACCAGAACACCCCGTTGCCCGTGCAGGTGCTCTTTATGTACATGGCTGGTCCGCAGTTTTTGCAGGCCATAACCGGTGCCGACCAGCCGGTGCGCATCGCGCCGTTCGTGCTGGGCTTCTTGGGCGTGGGCCTGTATCACGCGGCCTACATCTCGGAGGTCATCCGCACCGGTATCGAGGCGGTTCCGCGCGGTCAGATGGAGGCGGCGCAGAGCCAGGGCTTCACCCGTGCGCAGGCGTACTGGTACATCGTGCTGCCCCAGACATTCAAGATCATTCTGCCGCCGCTGTGCAACCAGGCACTCAACCTAGTCAAGAACACGTCGGTGCTGGCGCTTGTGGCCGGCGGCGACCTTATGTACCGTTCCGACAACTTTGTGAGTCTGTACGGTTACCTGCAGGGATACATCGTCTGCTGCCTTATGTACTTCATCATCTGCTTTCCGCTCGCCATGCTGGTGCAGTGGCTCGAGCGCCGCTCCAAGGAGCGTCCGCGCGGCGTGAGCCTCGCCGAGCTGGGGCTCGACAACGTAGAGGAGGCCTAGCGCATGGAAATCTTCAACGCGACCAACCTGCTCTACATTTGGGGCGGCTTTGTTAAGACGATCGAGATCTCGGCGCTGTCGATCTTTTTCTCGCTCATCTTTGGCACGGTGCTGGCGCTTGTTAAAAGCTATGCGCCCCGCCCGTTCCGTATTTTGGTGAGTGCCTATATCGAGCTGTTCCGTTGCACGCCGAACCTGCTGTGGATCCTTTTTATCTACTTTACGGTGCAGGGTTTGGACATTGTGATTTCGACCATCGCCTTTACGCTGTTTACCAGCGCTGTTATGGCCGAGATTGTGCGCGGCGGCCTCAACTCGATTCCGCGTGGCCAGTTTGAGGCAGCGCAGAGCCAGGGCTTTGGCTTCTTTGCCACCATGCGCTACATCATTCTGCCGCAGACGTTTAAGACGATCATTCCGGCGCTGTTTAGCCAGTGCACGACTGTCATCAAGGACAGCTCGTATCTTTCGGGCATTAACGTGGCCGAGCTCATGTACACGGCAAATGTCGTGATGGCCCACGCGATCGACCTGTCGCAGGTTCTTATGCTCTACGGCCTGGTGTTTGCGATGTACTTTATGCTCAACTTTGGTATCTCGTTGTTGGTGAGGGCATATCAACGCCGCATCGTGGCCGCATAGTCCTGCTTCCCCAAGCACGGCACCTTGCCCCTCAATCGTCGCTTGCGTACATTTAGTACGCGGCGCTCCTCTTTCGGGGCAATCTGCCGCACTTGGGAAACCAGGACGGTCGTAAGTGACAAAATGGGAATCAGGAATTGCCTTTTCTCATTTGTTAGAAAGGAATCGCGATGAGCGATCTGGAGAACAAGAAGAGTCCTGTGGTCATTACCATCGCGCGCGACTTTGGTGCCGAGGGCCACGAGATCGGACGCATCCTCGCCAACGAGTTGGGGATTCCTCTGTACGACAACGAGCTGCTGGTGCGCGCGTCGCTGCGTGCGGGCGAGTCGCTCGATAAGATGGCCGCCTACGACGAGCGTCTGGCTGTGGAGAACATGGCGTTTCTGCCCGACCGCTACGACGCGCGCTCGTACTCGGACAAGTTGTTCCAAAAGATGAGCCAGGTGATTTTGGACCTGGGCGAGACCGAGAGTTGCATTATCGAAGGCCGCCTGTCCGATTATCTGCTTCACAACAACCCCAACCACATTGCCGTGTTGGTGACCGCACCCTTTGAGGACCGCGTCGAGATCGTGCGCAAGAAGCGCGGCCTTAACAAAAAGAAGGGCGCCAAGCTGGTCAAGCAGCAGCAGAAGGCGCGCGAGGCGTTCTACAAGCGCTACAGCGCCGGAAAGTGGAAGATGACGAGCGGCAAGGACATCGTCGTCAACCGCGCCAAGTTGGGCCGCGAGGGCTGTAAAGACGTCATCGCCGCAGCCTACCGCTATAAAGTGGCGCAGCTCGAAGGCTAGCCGACCAAAACCACCACAAAGGGGACAGGCACCTTTGTGGTGGTTTTTGTTTTAGGCTGAGGGGAAGGCCTTGGCGGCAGTGCCTATCCTCGGCTTTTGCATAGTCTCGATCTGTAACACCAAGCCAGCGAAAATGGCTCTAACTGTTACAGATTGAGATGAACCGTTCGGCCGTCAGCCCAACGTCTTGATCTGTAACACCAGGCGGCATATTTGGTCTCTAACTGTTACAGATTGAGATGCAGCGTGGCCGGCCGGCACAATATCTCAATCTGTAACAACTGCAGGGCTCAACGGACTCCAGCTGTTACAGATTGAGACAAAACGACCGGGCAAGTCCCAAACCACCACAAAGGTGCCTGCCCCATCGTGGTGGTTTGGGCGGCCGGCATAAAAAAGTCCCCGCCGGGCGTGTGCTCGACGGGGACTTTGCCGTTTGATGGCTAGCACTGCAGGTGATTACTCGCCCAGCAGGCTCTTGGTGATGGAAGCGGCGGCCTTCTTGCCGGCGCCCATCGCCAGAATGACCGTAGCGGCACCGGTGACGATGTCGCCGCCGGCCCAGATGCGGGGATCGGTGGTCTGGCCGGTCTCCTCGTCGGCAACGATGTAGCCCCACTTGTTGAGCTCCATCTTGCCGCCGATCTTCTTTGCGAAGGGGTTGGCGTTGGTGCCGATAGCCGAGATCGCGACGTCGCAGGGAATCTCCTCGATGGCGCCCTCGATGGGCACCGGGCGACGGCGGCCGGACTCGTCGGGCTCGCCGAGCTCCATCTTCTGGACCTTGACGGCGCACACGGAGCCGTCCTCGCCAGCGACAAACTCGAGCGGGGAGACGAGCGGCAGAACCTCGACGCCCTCGGCCTTAGCATGGTGCAGCTCGGCGCGACGGCAGGGCATCTCGTCCTCGGTACGACGGTAGGCGATGATGGCGTGCTCGGCGCCCAGGCGCTTGGCGGTACGGACGGCGTCCATAGCCACGTTGCCGCCACCAAAGACGACGACGTTCTTGCCGTGCTTGGTGGGGGTGTCGTACTCGGGGAACTTGTTGGCCTTCATCAGGTTCACGCGGGTGAGGTACTCGTTGGCGAAGAAGACGTTGGGCAGGTTCTCGCCGGGGACGTTGAGGAACTTGGGCAGGCCAGCGCCGGTCGCCACGTAGATGGCGTCGAAGCCCTGCTCGAACAGCTCCTCGGCCGTGGCCATGTTGCCCACGACGGAGTTGTACTCAAACTTGACGCCCATGTCCTCCAGGCCGTCAATCTCGCGCTTGACGACCGCCTTGGGCAGACGGAACTCGGGGATGCCGTAGACCAGCACGCCGCCGCCGGTAAAGAAGGCCTCAAAGACGGTGACGTCAAAGCCGTTACGGGCGAGCTCGCCGGCGCAGGTGATGCCGGACGGGCCAGAGCCCACGACGGCGACCTTCTTGCCGTTCTTGGGGGCCATCTTGGGCGTGGAGGCGAGCTCGGGGCGGTCACCCAGGAAGCGCTCGAGCTGGCCGATGGCCACGGGCTCGGACTTCTTACCACGGATGCACTTGCCCTCGCACTGGTTCTCCTGCGGGCAGACGCGACCGCAGATGGCGGGAAGCATGGAGTCCTCGCGGATGGTATCGAGAGCGCCGCCGAAGTCCTTCGCGCGGATCTGCTCGATAAAGCGGGGAATGTTGATGTTGACGGGGCAGCCCTCAACACAGAACGGCTTCTTGCAGTTGAGACAGCGCTCGGCCTCGGCCAGCGCCATCTCCTCGGTGAAGCCCTTGTCGACGGGGCGGAAGTCGCAGGCGCGCTCGGCAGCCGGCTCCTCGTTATCGGGGGTGCGGGGCGACTTCATATCGGCAACGAAACGACCGTTAACTAGTGGCATGCGCAGCTCTTTTCCTCATAGGCCTTGAGGGACGCGCCCTCTTCGGAACGGTAAGCGGCCTGGCGGGCACGAAGGTCATCCCAGTCGACCAGGGTGGCATCGAAGTCGGGGCCGTCGACGCAAGCGAACTTGGTCACGCCGCCCACCTCGACGCGGCAGCAGCCGCACATACCGGTGCCGTCAACCATGATGGGGTTGAGCGACGCGGTGATGGGGGTGTCGTACTTCTGGGCGGTGAGGGTCGAGAACTTCATCATCGGAACGGGGCCGACGCAGAAGACCTGGCTCACGGCCTTGTCCTGCAGCAGGCGCTCCAGCGGAGCGGTGACAACGCCCTGCTCGCCATAGGAGCCGTCGTCAGTGGTGATGTGGATGTGGTCCTCGTCGAGGAGCTCGCGGAACTGGTCCTCCATGAGCAGGAGGTCCTTGGTGCGGGCGCCCATGATGGCGTGCACCTCGTGGCCGGTCTCGACCAGGTGCTTGGCGACCGGGAAGGCAATTGCCAGGCCGACGCCGCCGCCAATGACGGCGCAGGGGCCCTCAGCCATCTCGGTGGGAACGCCCAGCGGGCCCACGACGTCGCGCAGCGACTCGCCGGCCTCGTAGGTGGAAAGCATCTCGGTGGTCTTGCCGATCACCATGAAGATGAACTCGACCCAGCCCTCGTCACCGTTCCAGCCGGCCAGGGTAAACGGGACACGTTCGCCCGTCTCGTTGGCGCGAACCATGAGGAACTGTCCAGCGTGCGCATGCTTGGCGATTGCAGGCGCCTCGATGCGGAACTTGAACACCTTCTCCGAGAACTGCGTCTTCTCCAGGATCTTATACATAGAACCCCTCTCTTGTTAGGGCCGCCGAACCGTGCCTCCACGGAAATGGACGGTAGCCCGAATAAAACCGTACGCGCACAGGCGTTGTGCAGACATACGGTGCAAATTATACCCTCATGGACATGTCGCTTACGTGTGTCTTCGGCGGTCGGGAAAAGGGTTTATCCACTTCGGCCTACCAAAGGGGGAGAGGTTTATTTTGGCAGGTTTTATCAGGCAAAACGGCAAAGGGGGCCGGCCTCGCGCATCGGTGAGGCCGGCCCCCTTTGGGGCGTTATGCATGTATGGTGGCAGCGTGTTTATTGCGATGTGCCGACTGCGGCGTTTACGCAGATAAAACCTGCCGAAATAAACCTGTCCCTAAATGGTAGGTTTTAGTGCTTGCCGTTGGCGGAGGCGGAGCCGTTGACGTGGTCGCGGGCATAGATCACGCCGTGCACGATTGCCAGGCCGGCGGCGTCTGCGGCGCGGGCGCAGGTGTCCTGGAAGTCCTCGGCCTCGCGGGCGCGCAGCTGCTTGAGCACGTAGTCGGCGACAGCCATCTTGCCGGGAGGGTTGCCGATACCGGTGCGGATGCGGCTGAAGTCGCGGCTGCCCATCTTGTCGATGATGGAGCGCAGGCCGTTGTGGCCGGCGTGGCCGCCGCCCACCTTAACACGCACATCGCCGGCGGGAATATCGAGCTCGTCGTGGATTACGAGCAGCTCCTCGGCCTTGATTTTGTACTCGCGGCAGAGCTTGGAGATGGGGCCGCCCGAGGTGTTCATGTATGACTGCGGCTTGACCAGCACAATCTGGCGCTTGCCGCCCTCTTCCTCGGCATCGTTGATATTGATGAGCGCGACCTCGGCGCCGGCCTGGTTTTTCCAGTACGTGACGCCGGCCTGACGGGCCAGCTCATCGATCGCCTTAAAGCCGGCGTTGTGGCGGGTCTCGGCATATTCCTCACCCGGGTTGCCGAGTCCGGCAACCATGCGAATCTTAAGCGGCTGTGCAGCTGCCATGTTCATCCTTTCGTTGATTTGTCGCCTGCTATGGTGAGCGACCCTGTTGCCGCTGTCAAATGGAGGGTAATTGAGGGCGTTTGGGGGCGTTTGGACGGACGTCGAAATCCGAGGTGGACAGTTAGTTCAGATACGTATAAGTTCTGAGGACTCGAATTACTCAATTCAATGCCGATACGTTGTTTTGGAGCTTTAGTTAGTCCATATGGCGCTGTTTTGAAGTCTACCCTGCCTTCAAATAGGGCGAATGGTATAGAGATAGCTGCA
This sequence comes from Collinsella sp., assembly GCA_019419665.1. GTDB lineage: Bacteria > Actinomycetota > Coriobacteriia > Coriobacteriales > Coriobacteriaceae > Collinsella. The sequence continues at coordinate 18,676 of DXZM01000023.1, read as the reverse complement.
AAACAGTCTAATTCAATGCGTCCATTTATACGTATTTGAACTAACTGCCCAGCCCTGCTCGACGGCGCACGGGTGATTCGCCGTTTAGACCGGCGCGAGGCCGGTTCCGGCCCGCAGAGCGTTGAGCCAAGCGGCCTGACGCTTGCGATAGCCCTTGATACGGTACCGGAATCGGACTCCTGCGAGTCGATGCATCGTTTGGGCGAAGGCTTCGAGTGCAACAAGGTCTTTCATTTGGTCGCGATTGATAACCAGGACGTGGATGCCCATGGCCTTGAGGCCATTATTTCGATTGCCATCGTGGATGCGAGCGTTTTGAAGCTCATGCCCAATTCCGTTGTATTCGTTGTCGACTCCGGCTGCCGGGCAATATAGGTCGCAGATGGCATAGGGGATGCCCGAGGACATGTTGGCCGCAAGAGTATCGAAGTCGATTCGATGGTTGAGTAGCAGGCCTCCCATGGGCAGGCTGCAACATCCGAATCCGCCAAAGCGCATGGGCGCTCCGAGAACGGCAAACATTAGGGATTCGGCTGGGGATGCGGATCCAGCCCGGGCGAGTTTGACTGCCGTGCGAAACGAGGCGTATGAGCTACTTTTGGCGAACCGTGCGACCGCCTCGAGCTCTTCGATGGTCGTGGCGGGCTCGCATTTGTAGTGCGCCTGTTCATAGCGGGTTTCGTTCTGTTGTTCGGCCGCTGACTGGTTGCCCAGGCAATCAAGATCGCCCGTCGCTTCGTAGCCATCGCCCTTGGGCCAGATGTCGTCATGGGCAATGGGGTATGTTGCCCCGGGAGGAAGGGAGTAAGTTCCGACCAGTTCCATGAGAAGCATCAAGGTTTTGGCGACTGATTCATTTTTAGAACAAAGCATGGCTGTCATGGCAGGAGACGTTGCGTAGATGTCGGCCTCGACGTGCATAATTGCACCTTCAGGAAGCGGAGCGGAGAGAATATGCTGAAGAAGTCGCTTGTCGGGGCGTCGGTTGCCTTCGTTTGAAACGAGAAGATCGAGCAGCTCGGAATCATCTTCATTCCAGGCGTCGAGTATCGAAAGTGCGCCAAAGTCTATCGCGTCATTATTGGGAATGCAGCTAGCCAAGGCCTGTGCTTGCTGTTCACTATCAATGGAGCTCCAGGGTAGGGCAGAGTACGCCCGTCGTGCGCGACGAATTGCGCGGAGGGCGGAGAAATGTGAAATCACGGTCGTCATAGCTATAACGTACTAAGTTGGCGGCAGAATGCGACCGCCATACCGTTCTTTTCGCTCAGCGGGGTGCTGGGCGCCATGAACGGCCGGGTGTTAGGAAATCGGTGGAATCGGTTGAGGGGATTGCAGGAAATTGAGCTCTGCCGAGAAGGTTGACGATGGCTACTGGACAGTTAGTTCAGATACGTATAAGGCGGCGGGCGTTCGAGGTGTTTCTAAGGGCCTTCGAGGGCGATTTGAAGATAATATATGCGGCGGTTGTACTCGAAAACGATGAGCTTCGGGCGGCATGGCATCCGCCGGGGAGCTCAGAAGGCTCCGAACGGACCTTTGGAGCTTTAAAAAATACGTATCTGAACTAACTGTCCAGGGCGGATTGGCGAGGAATAGAAAAAGGGTCGGAAGCGAGCTTCCGACCCTTTAAAAACATCAAAGATGATGCGATACGCGTTGGACTACAGCGCGAAGTCGCCGCCGACGAGCGTGGAGACGGGCTCCTCGTGGTAAACGGCGGAGATGGCCTGAGCGAACTCCTCGGCGACCGAGATGGTCTTGATCTTGCCGCCGACCTCGACGGGGATGGCGTCGGTGACGACGCACTCGACGATGGGGGCATCGTTCAGGCGCTCGATGGCCGGACCGGAGAAGATGCCGTGGGTGGCGCAGACGTAGATGTCGCCGGCGCCCATAGCCTTGAGCTCCTTGACGTTGGCGCACAGGGTGCCAGCGGTGTCGATCATGTCGTCGTTGATGATGCAGGTCTTGCCCTTGATGTCACCGATGATGCCCATGACCTCGGCGGCGTTGTGGCGCGGACGGCCCTTGTGGGCGATGGCCAGGTCGCAGCCGAGCATGTCGGACAGCTTCTTGGCGGCCTTGGCGCGACCCACGTCGGGGGAGACGACAACCAGGTTGTCGGTGTCGAAGTGCATGTCGTTGTAGTACTGGCCAAATAGCGGCAGTGCGGACAGGTGGTTAACCGGGATATCGAAGAAGCCCTGGATCTGGCCCTGGTGCAGGTCGAGGGTGATGATGCGGTTGACGCCGGCACGCTCGAGCAGGTTGGCGACGAGGCGGGCGGTGATGGGCTCGCGCGGGCCGGCCTTGCGGTCCTGGCGGGCATAGCCGTAGTGGGTGATAACGGCGGTGATGGAGCGGGCGGATGCGCGCTTGGCAGCGTCGGTGGCGATGAGCAGCTCCATGAGCATGTCGTTGACGTTGCCGCCGGCCACGGACTGAATCAGGAAGACGTCGGCGCCGCGGACGGTCTCGTCGTAGCGGGCGTAAATCTCACCATTGGCGAACTGCTTTAGCGTAAGGCCCGAAAGCTCGACCCCAAGGTACTCAGCGATCTTCTGAGCGAGGGGACGGTTGGAGGAACCGGAATACACGCGGATGGACTTGCGCATATTCTCCGACTTCTCGGGATCATTAATCGGCATTACCCTTCTCCTTTATATCGAATGCCATATAGATGCCTTGTTGCATTGTAACCGCGCGACGGGGTTTATCGAGTCTTGATAACGTCTTTACCGTCAACGGACACGAACCGACCACTCATCCGGTCGCGCAGGTCAGCATAGAAAAAGGAGCCGTCCCCATGGGAACAGCTCCTTAGATGCTTGGTAAAACGTTATACCTCGTCGTCCTCGCGCAGGCGTCGGCGGTAATCGGCGGCCCAGCCCTCAATATTTACCTGACGGGCGCGGCCCAGACCAAGTGCGTCGGCCGGGACCGGCTCGGTGATGACGGAGCCAGCGGCCACGAGCGCGCCGTCGCCGATCTGGGCGGGCGCGACCATCATGGTGTCGGAGCCAATGAAGGCATCCTTGCCGATGACGGTCTTGTGCTTGTGCACGCCATCGTAGTTGCAGGTGATGGAGCCCGCGCCCACGTTGACGCCGGAGCCCATGGTGGTGTCGCCGATGTAGGACAGGTGCGGCACCTTGGAGCCCTCGCCGATCGTGGACTTCTTGATCTCCACGTGCGTGCCGGCCTTGGAGCCGTCGAGCATGTGGGTACCCGGGCGCAGGTAGGCGCGCGGGCCGCAGTCGACGCCGTTCTCGATGACGGCCTCGATGGCGATGGTCTCATCGATGGTGCAGCCGCTGCCGACGGTGGTGTCGGTGAGACGGCTGTTGGGGCCGAGCTGGCACTCCTCGCCCACGGCGACGTGGCCGATCAGGTGCGTCTGCGGCCACACGACGGTATCGCGGCCGATAACGGCATCGGGGCCGATCCAGGCCTGCGTGGGGTCGATGAAGGTAACGCCCTCGGCCATCCAGTGCTCGTTGATGCGGTCGCGCGCGATGGCGGTGAGCTGTGCGAGCTGGATGCGGCTGTTGACGCCCAGGCCGTCGCGGTAGTCGTCGCAGTGGAAGATGGAGACTGCCTGGCCATGACCCTTGAGGATTTCGAGCATGTCGGGCAGGTAGTACTCGGCCTGCGCGTTGTCGTTGCCGATCTCGTTAATGTGGGCGGCGAGCTGCGCGCCATCAAAAGCGTAGCAGCCGGCGTTGCACTCCAGCAGCGTGGCGGCCTGCTCGGGCGTGCAGTCCTTCTGCTCGATGATGCGCTCGATCTGACCATCGGCGCCCAGCTTGATGCGGCCGTAGCCGAAAGGATCGGGCGGGGTCATGGTCATGACGGTGCAGGCGAGCTCGCCGGTGGCGACGGTTTGCGCGAACTTGGCGACGGTGTCGGCGGTGATGAGCGGCAGGTCGCCGTTGAGCACCACGACGGGGCCTTGCGTGATGCCACAGGCCTCGAGTGCGACCTTCACGGCGTGACCGGTGCCCAGACGCTCGGTCTGCTCGACGCACTCGACCTTGGTGGCGCTGTTGGCGTAGGCGCCGTCGATGAGGGCGCGCATCTCGTCGGCATGGCTGCCGATGACAACCACGACGCGGCTGCAGCCGGCCTTGATGGTGGCGTCGACGATCCACTGAACCATGGGCTTGCCCAGGATCTTGTGCGAAACCTTGCAGTGGTTCGACTTCATGCGGGTGCCCTCGCCGGCAGCGAGGATAATTGCGGTTGCGTCCATGTGATCTCCTGTTACGTTATAGAGACGTGTGTTTGGAAACGATACACGGCGCAATATGATACCGCAGGCATATGACGAGCGCGTAACGATTGACGCATTGCCGCCGATGTCGGTGCCGTTGACGCGGTGTTTGCGCTGGTTGTGTATGGTGGCGGCGCTGCGGCGTTGACGTTTGAGCGAGGGGATGGGGTGCCCGTGGATATCATGCGAGAGGAATCGGGCAACGAGCCCGTCGCGGCATTCTCGATGTCGCATCCGGCTGTGCCGGCACTCTATATAGCGCTGACGCTGGGGCTCACTATGTTCTCGATGCAGCCGGTACTGATTGCGCTGTCACTTGCGGGCGGGCTGGCGTATGGATTTGCGACGCGTGGGGCTGCCCGCACGTTGGGGGCGCTTCGCTGGCAGCTGCCAGTGATTTTGATTATCGCGCTGGTCAATCCTCTGTTTAGCGCCTCGGGCTCGACGGAGCTGTTCCGTATTGGCATGCGCGCGGTGTATCTGGAGAGCATGGTATACGGCCTGTGCATGGGCGGGCTGTTTGTGGCGAGCGTGCTGTGGTTTGGGGCCGCGGCGTCGATGCTCGAATACGACAAGGTGCTCGCGCTGCTGGGTAATGCCGCACCGGTGATTGCGCTCATGATCTCGATGTGCATGAGGCTTATCCCGCAGTTTTTGCGCCGCGGTCGTACGGTGCTGGCGGTGCAGGATGCGATTGATGTGCCGGGCCGCGCGCCGGCCGACCCCGTACGCTCGCGCCTGCGGGCGTCGAGCGTGTTGATGGGCTGGGGCATGGAAGATTCGCTGGAGCGCGCGGACGCGATGCGCTCGCGCGGGTGGGGTGCTGCGACGCGTCGTACGACGTATGCGCGGTATCGACTGGGGCGCAGCGACGTTGCCGCGCTGGCCGGGCTCGCACTGTTTGGTGCTGTCGCGGTGGCGGTGGCGTGGACCGCGACGACGCAGTATTCGTTTTATCCGCAGCTCTCGGTTCCGGCGCCGTGGCTGGGCTATGTCGTGTACGCTGCCTGGATGATGCTGCCTTGCGCGTTGCACGCGATTGATGAGAAGAGGTTTGGCTGATGGCTCGGTTGGATAGGGGCCCGGTGTCGGGCGCGGCGTGCGGCCCGGATATTCCGGCGATTGAGGTGCAGGGCCTTAGTTTTGCCTATCCCGGGGCCGAGGCACCGGTGCTCGAGGGGCTTGATTGGCGTGTTCCCCAAGGTGCATTTGCGCTGCTTGTTGGCGGTACCGGATCGGGTAAGTCGACGCTGCTGTCGCTGCTCAAGCCCGAGATCGCTCCGGCGGGCGAGCGCACTGGTGATGCGCGCGTGCTGGGCGAGAACGTTGCCGACATGGACGTGCGGGCATCGGCGGAGCGCGTGGGCTATGTGTTCCAGGATCCCGAGAATCAGATCGTGTGCGAAACCGTGTGGCACGAGATGGCGTTTGGCCTGGAAAACTTGGGGCTAGCACGTGATGAGATGCGCCGTCGCGTAGCTGAGACCAGCTATTTCTTTGGGCTGGAGGATTGGCTCCACCGCGATACCGATACGCTTTCGGGCGGACGCAAGCAGCTGCTGTCGTTGGCGGCCGTGCTGGCCTTGCGCCCGCGCGTGCTGCTGCTCGACGAGCCCACGTCCCAGCTCGATCCTGTTGCCGAGAAAAATTTTCTGCACGCGCTGTTTCGCGTGAACCGCGAGCTGGGATGCACGGTTGTTGTGGCAACGCACCAGCCGCGCCCGATGCTTGAATACGCGACGTGCGCGTATCGGATTGAGGGCGGCCGCGTGCACGAGGTGGCCGATATGGCTTCTTTGGGACGCCGAGAATCGTTGTTTTCCGACGACATGTTGGGGTGGGGTGCCGTCCGATGTGCAAAAAACGGAGTATTCAGCAGGCGTGAGGACAATTTGGGCTCTCTGGAGCCGCCCGGGGACGTATCGAGCGCGAAAAAAAGTTCGGAATTGGACAAATCGTCCGAATTTGTGGAGCAAACGCCGCTCGAGAACGGCTCGGAAGCCTTCCCGCGCACGGATGGGAGCAGAATACTCCAAAAAATGCACGGCGGGTCGGCTACCACCCTGGCAGGGAGCTGGTTTCGCTACGATCGCGCGGGCGGCTGGGTGCTGCGCGGGCTCGACGTGGCGTTTTCGGCCGGTGCGGTGCATGCGATCGTGGGCGGCAACGGATGCGGTAAGTCGACGATGCTCTCGGTGCTGGCGAAGACCGCCAAGCTGCAGCGCGGCCGCATGGTGCGCGGAGCGGCCTCGGCGGCGCTGCTGCCTCAGAACCCCAAAGCATTGCTGGTTGCCGAGACGGTTCACGATGAGCTGATGGAATGGGCCTCGACCTGCGGATATGACGAGAACTTGGCGCGGGAGCGTGCGGCGCAACTGGGATTGGACGGCCTGGAGACGCGTCACCCCTACGACCTCTCGGGCGGACAGCGCCAGCTGCTCGCGCTGGCAAAGCTGCTGCTGATTGGCCCCGAGCTGCTGCTGCTTGACGAGCCCACGAAGGGCTTGGACCTGGAGAGCCGCCGCATCATCGCTCGCGCCCTGCGTGACCATGCGAAGGCTGGCGGCACCGTCATCATGGCTACGCACGATTTGGACTTTGCCGAGCAGGTCGCCGACGACATCGCCATGATGTTCGATGGCGAGATTGCCTGCATGGAGCCGCCGGCCGACTTCTTTGCCGACAACGTGTTTTATAGGGCGTGATGGGATGGCGGATTATCGCATCGTGCGCCTACTCGCAAAACTGGAGATACCGCTGCTGCTGGCGGTGCCAGCCGTGATGGCTTCGGCGTTGCTGGCGGGCGTTGAGCAGGCGGCGCTCGCCATGCTTGTCGTGGTGGCGCTGGTGCTTGCGCTGTTCTTTGCAGGCTATGAGGCGTCGCGACCGGGCCTGCGCCAGATTATGCCAACGCTGGTTCTGGCGGCGTTGGCCGCGGCGGGGCGCATCTTGTTTGGCCCCATTCCCGACTTTAAACCCGTGAGTGCCATCGCCATTATCGCGGGGGCGACGCTTGGTCGCCGCAATGGTTTTATGGTTGGCGCGCTGGCGGCGCTGACCAGCAATTTCTTTTTTGGACAGGGCATGTGGACGCCGTGGCAGATGTATGCCTGGGGGCTCGTGGGATACGTTGGCGGTGCGCTGGCGCATGCGGGTGCGTTCGACCGCGCCGACGGCACCGTGCGTATGCCGGCGCTGCTGACCTACGGCTTTGCTTCGGGTTTGCTGTACGGCGTTGTGATCAACGCCTACGACATTATCGGTTTTGTTCAACCGCTCACGTGGGCGGGTGCCATGGCGCGTCTTGCCACCGCCGTACCGTTCGATATCACGCACGGCCTTGCGACCTGCGTGTTTTTGGTCGCCCTGTACAAGCCTTGGTGTCGCCGCATCAACCGAGTCGTCGTGAAGTACGGACTGTAGGGCTGGTTGCGCCGGGGCGGGAATCAATACTGCCGAAGTGTCATTTTAAAACTATGCCGGTTTACGGGGCCAGATTGGCACAAGCAGACCATGCCGGCTATTTTTGAAATAGAGCAAGCCGTTTACCTGCGGTTTTATTATTTCGGAATTGCGTATGGTTGGGGGTTCGCGATTTAGCCCCGTAAACTGGCATAGTTTTGGAATGGCCGGCTGATATGACGGGCGTCGTGACCCTCAAGAGCCAAATTGATCCGTTTTCTTCCGTCTCCAGACGTCCCCGGGGAATCAGCTGAACTCGCCCGCCACGAAATCAGCCTATCTACTACGTTTGACCCGACACCCCCAAACACAACCGCGTTTTATGAAAAACCGCAGGCTTTCTACCTGCGGTTTTCTTTTTGCGTTGTTCGCTGTGGTTGAGGGTGGTGGCTTAAACGTAGTAGATGGGCGTGTTTCGTGGCGGATGGGTCACGTGGATACCACCACGAGGCCCAAAATGATTCGTTTTCCTCCGTCCCCAGGGGATCAGCTGGGGCTAGAGCTCTAGCGTGAGGGTGACGGGGCAGTGGTCGCTGCCGAAGATGTCGCCGCGGATGCCGGTGTCGCGTACGTTGTCGGCGATTGCGTCGCTTACCAGGAAGTAGTCGATGCGCCAGCCGGCGTTGTTCTTGCGGGCATTAAAGCGATAGCTCCACCAGCTGTAGACGCCCTCGACGTCGGGGTTTGCCGCGCGCCAGGTATCGGTAAAGCCGGCGTTGAGCAGCTCGGTAAACTTGCCGCGCTCCTCGTCCGAAAAGCCGGCGTTGCCGCGGTTGGACTTGGGGTTCTTAAGGTCGATCTCCTCGTGCGCCACGTTAAAGTCGCCGCAGGTCACGACGGGTTTGCCGGTCTCGCGCTCGAGCGCGCTCAAAAAGCCGCGGTAAGCATCGTCCCAGGCCATGCGCACGTCGATGCGGGCGAGTTCGTTTTGCGCGTTGGGAGTGTAGACATCCACAAACCAGAACTTGTCGAACTCCAGCGCGCAGACGCGGCCCTCGGTTGCGGCTTGGGCGACGAGTACGGCCGCCTCGTTCTCGCCGGCGTAGGGTAGCAGTGCGTCGGCGTGCAGCACGCGCAGCGGTTCCTGGCGGCTAAAGACCGCAGTGCCCGAATAGCCTTTACGCTCGGCGTAGCTCCAGGTTTGGTGATAGCCGGGCAGGTCAATATCGACCTGGCCTTCTTGCAACTTGGTCTCTTGCAGCGCCAGGATATCGACGTCGAGTTCTTGCGCGATCTGGATAAAGCTCGGGTCCTTTTTGAGCACGGCGCGCAGGCCGTTGACGTTCCACGAGGCGAAAGTGTAAGTCTGAGGCATGGTGTCCTTTCGACGGGGTTGGCAGGCTTAAGATTAGCGCAACAGGGGCGGGGTGGGCTCCGCGCATGCTGACTTAAAGGTCGCATGCTGGGACATCGCCCGACGCTGCCCGACCAACAAGGACGGAGGACTCATATGACGCAGGCGATAACGGACTCCAAACAGGCCTCCGCCGCGCTGGCGGAGCTGTTCGGCACCCACAAGCGCGTGGTCTTCTTTGGCGGCGCGGGCGTTTCCACGGCGAGCGGCATTCCCGATTTTCGCAGCGTGGACGGCCTGTATCATCAGCAGTTTGCCTATCCGCCCGAGACTATGCTCTCGCATAGCTTTTATGAGGCGCATCCGGCCGAGTTCTTCGACTTCTACCGCACCAAGATGATTGCGCTTGGCGCCAAGCCCAACCGCTGCCACACCAAGCTGGCGGAGCTGGAGCGTGCCGGCAAGCTAAATGCCGTGGTGACGCAAAATATCGACGGCCTGCATCAGATGGCCGGCTCACAGCGCGTGTTCGAGCTGCACGGATCGGTCCATCGCAACATTTGCCAGTCGTGCGGCGCGGTCTATAGCGCCGAGTGGATTTGCTCGCGCGAGCACGAGGACGCCGCGGGCGTGCCCGTGTGCCCCGCGTGCGGTGGTCGCATCAAGCCCGATGTGGTGCTATACGAAGAGCCGCTCGACGAGCATGTGTTGACCGGTGCCGTTGCCGCCATCGCCGCGGCCGATGCCCTCATTGTGGGCGGGACCTCACTCGTAGTGTATCCGGCGGCAGGCCTTACGCGATACTTTACCGGCGATACGCTGGCCATATGCAACCTTGCTCCCACCGATCAGGATGCAAATGCCGACCTGCTGATTTCTTGCGACATCGCGGCCGCGTTTGCGTTCTAGCCCGCGTGCGCGGATACAATAGAAAGACTGAGTGCAAAGCGACCCCGCCGCCAGCGCCCGAGCGCGGCGGCGTGGGCATTTTAGGAGGATGTTCATGGCGAACGACAGCAAGACATGGCGGTGCGGAAAGTACGAGCTCAGCTTTGACCGTCCGCGCATCATGGGCGTCCTCAACGTGACGCCCGATTCGTTTAGCGATGGCGGGGAGCATTTCGACCCGGATGCCGCGATCGAGTATGGCCTGGCGATGCTCGACGCCGGCGCCGACATCATCGACGTGGGCGGTGAGTCCACGCGTCCCGGCTTTACCCCGGTCAATCCCGATGAGGAGGCTCGCCGCGTGCTGCCCGTGGTGCGCGCGCTGGCCAAAGAGGGCGCCATCGTCTCGATCGACACGCGTCACGTGGCGGTTGCCAAGGCGGCCGTGCGCTGCGGCGCCTCGATCGTCAACGACGTGACCGGCTTCACTGACCCCAAGATGGTCGAGTTTGTTAAGACGAGCACCTGCGGTGTCATCGTGATGCATGCCGGCGAGGTCGCCGCGCCTACCCGCACGCACGCAACGGTGCAGCTCGATACCTCGGCGGCGGCGTTTGTTGCCGAGAAGGCGCGCGAGGCGGCTGCCGAGGCCGCGCGTGAGGCCGAGAAGCCGGCTCGCCGCCGTCGCGGCAAGTTGCTGGGTGAGCCTAAGCCGGAGGCCAAGCTTCCGGGTGGCGTGGTGCAGCCCTCGTTGCCGTTTGGCGAACCTGAGCCCGCGACCGAGCCTGCAAGCGAGCAGGAGACGCCGGGCGCCGAGCAGGCCGCGCCTGCCGCCGATACCGCTGCGCCCGAGGCCACGCCCGCGGCTACCGAAACCGCGCCGGAGCCCAATGACCACCTGGCCGCCATGATGCGCCGCAGCGCCCGCCGCGAGGAAGCCTACGTGCCCACCTCGCAGCTCCGCCGCTTCACCCTGCCCGATTCGGCGCCCATCATGCGCCGCGTCATGGGCTTTCTGTCCGACCAGGCCCGCGCGCTCATCCACGCCGGCGTGTCGCGCGACCGCATCTGCATCGATCCCGGTCCGGGCTTTGGCAAGACGGCCAACGAGGACATTGTCATCCAGCGCGAGACTGCCAAGATGGCGTCACTGGGCTATCCGCTCATGTGCGCCGTATCGCGCAAGCGCTTTGTGGGCGCCGTCTCGGGCGTGACCGAGGCCGCCGAGCGCGATGCCGCTACGTTTGGCGTGTCCCTGGGCGCCATCCAGGCCGGTGCCAACATCGTGCGCGTGCACGACGCCGCGGGTTTTGCGCAGTTCCTGAACGGCTACTGGGCGGTTGCCAAGCCGCAGCCGCGCCGCGCGTTTGTGGCCGTGGGCTCTAACCTGGGGCATCGCTGCGACAACATCCGCGCCGCACGCGACATGATCGCCGAGATTCCACTCACCTGCGTGTCCAACTCCTCCAAGATCTACGAGAGCGAGCCGGCCTACGAGACGCGCCAGGACGCGTTTGCCAACGCCGTCATCGAGATCAAGACCGAGCTGGCGCCATTGGTGCTGCTCGACGAGCTCATGAAGATCGAGGCCGAGCTGGGCCGCGACCGTTCCAAAAAGGCCAAGGCCAACGGCCCGCGCACCATCGACTTGGACCTGCTGTGGATGGACGGCGAGACCCACGGCGGCAAAAAGCTGCGCCTGCCGCATCCGCTGATCGGCGAGCGCGACTTTGTGCTGGTGCCGCTCGAGGATCTGATGCACGATCCGGCGCGGTTCTTCCGCTACAACGGCGTCGAGGTCAAGGAGCCCGAGGATCGCGAGGGTCATATCGTGGGCGAATTGGGGCGTATGTAGATGATCGAGATGAATGCTGTTGTCGCCGGTACCGAGCTCGACGCGGCGCGTGACGCGGGCCGCGAGGGCGTGTCCGCGGGCTGGTGCGCGTGGAGCGTGGGCGATGCTTCGCTGACGTTTTCGCTGGTTGTGCGCCCCGATGTGAACATGCACGCCTTCCACGGCCTGCCGTTTGTGGCCGCGATGGGCATGATGGACGCGCTCGTGGGCACGGCTTCGACGCCGGGGTTGGGCCTTGCCGGTAAAGTGGGTATCCAGTGGCCGAGCGATATCGTGTGCGGTGCGCCTGCGTTTGAGGCGTCGCTCGCGCGTGTTGCCGTGAACGGCGGTGCCGGTGCTGCGGGCATGTTTGCCGCGGTGACGGTTGATATTGAGCGTGCGGCGCTGGGTGAGCTTGGTGTGGATATGGCAGATGAGGCGCTGATCGAGGCATTGGCCGCCGCTGTGCTGACCCGCGTTGACGCCTGGGCGGTTGCCGCCAACACGCCGCAGGGCGCTGCCGGCCCGCTGGCTCCGGTGCTGGGCGAGTACTTTGACATGGTGCCACTGCTGGGTCGCCAGGTTGCGGCGGTGTCGCCCAACGGCTTGCCGCTCGCAGTCGGCGTGTTTGCGGGCCTGGACATCTGGGGCCGCGCGACCATCAAGACCGACGCCGGCGAGCAGGAGTTTCCGCCCGAGGCCGTGCGCATTCGCGGTCTGTAGCGCGGGGCGTTCGCGTCCAAAGACAACAATGACAACAAGACCCTCCTCGGCCTGTGCCGGGGAGGGTTTCGCCTATCTGGGGAATGGGTTGCCAGCGCCCTATTCCTCAAAATTGAAAATATTTCAGTTTTGAGGAATAGGCTTGGCGAACGTTTGCGGGGCTGTGACATCGGGCGTGCTCGACTTATGTCCCTGTTTTACCCCCAGCTTCTGCATGCGGCGGTAGATTTCGCAGATGCCCTTGATGGTGAGCTGCCCGTCGACTATGTCGAAGGCGTCGGTCGAATCGGCGACGATGCTGGCGAGGCCGCCCGTGGCGATAACGGTGGCGTCCTCGCGCCCCAGCTCGCGCTTCATGCGCGCGACCAGGCCCTCGGCCATGGAGGCAGCGCCCACCACGGCGCCGACCTTAATGCACTCCTCGGTATCGCGACCGATGGCGTGTTCGGGCGCCTCGAGCGGCACGCTGGCGAGCTTGGCGGCACGGGCGGCAAGCGCGTCCATGGAGATGCGGATGCCCGGCGCGATCGCTCCGCCAATGTAATAGCCGTCCTCGTCGATAACGTCGATATTGGTTGCGGTGCCAAAGTCCACCACGATCGCCGGGGCGCCGTAGAAGGTCTCGGCTGCAACGGCGTTGGCGACGCGATCGGCGCCTACGGCCTGGGGGCGTGCCGCCCGCAGCTTGGTCACGGCGGCCGTCTGCGGCCCGATGGCGATGGCGTCTGCCGCGATGCGGTTGGCCACGGCGTGCCACTCGCGCGAGAGCTGCGGCACCACGCCCGCAAAGGCGATCGCGTCAACCGCATCGAGCGAGAGGCCGTACATCTTAAAGAAACCCATCAGGCGCACGTGGATCTCGTCGGCGGTATAGGAGCGGTCGGTGGGCATACGCCACGACTGCACCAGCTCGTCTCCGTCAAACAGGCCCATGGCCGTCTGCGTATTTCCCATATCGATAGCGAGCAGCATGTCTACTCCCGGTGTTGGCATAAAAGGACGCGCACCATTGTATACGTGCCGTCGACGGCGCTCGGCTGCGATTCGTTTACGGTGATAGGGGCTGAGGGGTTTAAATATGAAGGAATTATGCTCTACGAGATTTTCCTTGCCGTTTACCGAACTCCCACGTAATATTCTTTCTTGCGCACATGAGGCGCCCAGACATTGCGGGGTGGAGCAGTCTGGTAGCTCGCCGGGCTCATAACCCGGAGGTCGTAGGTTCAAATCCTGCCCCCGCGACCAAGAAGTTAGAGGTCAGCCGCTTAGTCGGCTGGCCTTTTTTCTTGTTGTGGCAGCCCTTTTTAGGGCTTGTGGCAGAATTGTGGCAGTAAACCATGGCAAACAATGAGAATCAGGCAGCGGGAAGCAGGCCGAAGATGTCCTTCGGCAGCGCGGCTAACTCGCCCCACTTCTCCGAAGACCCGCCGTCGTCTCCCGGCAGGAAGTGCGAGTAGGTCTTGTAGGTGATCTCGATGCTCTCGTGGCCCAAACGGGCGGAGACGTACTGTATCGAGACGCCCTTTTTCAGGAGAAGGCTGGCGTGCGTGTGGCGCAGGCCGTGCAACGTGACCGCGAATGACTTGTGCCGGGCGAAGCGGCTAAAGTCGCTCGTGAATTTCGACGGGCGGTAGAGCTCGCCGAGGTCACTGCAGAACACGGGGGTGTCCTCGCCCTGCTCGATGTCGTTGTACATCAGGCGATAGAGCTGCATCTGCTTGTGATGGCGCAGGAATTCGACCGTCCCCTCGGGGATGGTGACGTCCCTGTTCGAGCGGTTGCTCTTGGGCAGCTTCTCCTCCAGGGTCTCGCCGCAGTAGGTGTCCGTCGCGCGCGCCTCGGCGAGCGCTCGGCGGACGCGGATGACGCCTCCATCGAGGTCGACGTCGCGCCACCTGAGGGCGCACAGCTCGCCGCGTCTCATACCCGTGTCGAGCGCGAGGTTTGTGGCGGCTGCGAAGCGGTAGTCCGGGCATCCGAGCAGGGCAATTTTCATGCGGGATACCTCGTTTTCATCGATGACTCGAACCTCCTTCTTCTCCTTGGACGGGACGTCCACAAGCTCGCAGGGGTTGGACTCGATGTATTCGAGGCGGCGGGCGCGTTTGAGCGCGGTCTTCAGGAACGAAAGGGCTTTCTGACAGGTGTTGCCAGAGAGGGGCTTGCCGTTGAGGCCGCCGCTTTGGCGCATCCATGCCAGCTGATCCTCGATCATGTAGGGCTTCAAGTCTTTTAGCAGGGTCGTGCCGAGTCTCGGTACCCAGCGCGTCTCGACGATGTCGCGGTAACCGCGAATCGTGTTGGCGCTCAGGTGCTTCACGTCGTGCAGGTAGGTGACGTGCTCGCGCAGGAACTCCTCAAGGGTTTTGTTGGAGCGGTCCATGCGCGTGCGGGCCGTCATGAGCTCGACGCGCCACTCCTCTAGCAGGCGCTTTGCCTCGGTCTTGGTGCGGCAGTGGACGGTCTTGTTCAAGCGCTTAGAGGACTTGCCGTCCTCGCTCACGCTGACCCTGAGCAGCCAGGAGTCCTTGCCGCGCTTCACGGGGTCGTAGCCTTTGCTGACTGTTCTCATGGTTTTCACCTCCTTTCGGTGCGTTGGTGGCTGACGGTGCTATCTCAAACCGATTGCTCGGTAATGAGCCCCTGGGATTTCTTCTTGCTGTAGGCGTTGGCGCAGCTGCGCTTGCAGAAGCGAGTCTTCTGAATCACCCTGCCCGGCTTCTCCTCGCGGTATTTCTTGAAGATTCGTCCGCAGTTATCGCAGGTGCGCCATTCGGCGGGGTCGTCGTAGAGGAGGCCGAACTGGGAGATGATCGCCTCGGAGAGGGAACCGTAGGAATGTATGCCCGTCGGACTTCGGTGAGTTTTTTTAAGCGCGTGGGACCAAGCGGCGAGGGGTCCACCGCTGTCGCCTTCAGCTTCATCGGGAGTTTCGCCTGTCCCATCAAAGCGATAAGAGAGGAGAGAGTTCGCTAGGAAGGAGATTGCAGTGTTTGATGCGATCACCAGTCCATCCGCAAGAGTTGATGTATAGCTTTCTCGTGTGTTGAAGCCCGCATCTTCACCTTGCTGCACCATCGACTTGAACTCTGGACTCTCGAGAATGAGCGAATCGTATGACTTAAGGCGAGTGTTATCCAATAGAGCGTCGCTGTTGGAGAGAAGGAAAAAGCTAATGCCGCTCTGTGCCATGTGCGAGCGGTCACAAAGGTAATCGGCGACATCGTCGGCACCCCAGGTGTCGGTGTTTTCCAAGCCATATGCAACGGCGGTAATCAAGGCGGTCGATACCTGGAGGGCCCGTATCGTCTGAATTACCTCCGCTTCGGAAATAGCTCCCACGACCGAGCGGTCATCTAGATGGATACGGCGAGCTTCCTCGGAGAGAAAGTACGGCCTGCGTCCCAGTAGCGTTTCGTCGTCTCCTGAGTAGGCGCTACTGAACAAGGGGATGCCTGCGGCGGATGCGCTCTCGCTTGCCAGAATGCCCCATTCGCTCCTGAACGGCTGAAAGTCTGTCTTGAGGAGTTTGAAACGGTTGCGGAAAAGAGAAAGACGCTGAGCGCCGTCGTAGCCGCTGGAAACGGGGAAGCCGTAACGCTCACAGAAACGAACGATGCTCTCCGTGCGCTCGACGTTGACCTTCTGAAGGCTGCTTGCGAAGAACTCGTTTTCCAGATGCTCGAATTGCATAACAGTGGGTTTGCCATGCTCGACATAGTATGCGAAACGCTCGCCATCGGTGCTGGTTCCCCACAGCCGGTCAAAGTTGTAGCGCAACCACGGTCTTGCAGCATTGACTTCGAGCTTGATGGGCTGGCGAAGCGACAGGGGCAGGCGTTCATAGTTAACTAATGGACTCAAAATCTAATCCAATCCAACTATTGACTTTCATTTCTCATTCATGGTATCACAAAATGGATGGAAAAGGAACACCAATCCATTCTAGGAGATGCTAATGGACTGCTTTGATCATCGAGAGTTTTGTCTCCCTGACGTGTTGCACGTAGTCGATGTTGCAAAATTTCTGGGCCTTCACGAGAAGACGGTCTATTTGTACGTTCGTGAAGGCAAGATTCGCGCTATCCGCTGTGGGCGAAGTTATCGCATTCGCCGTGAGTGGGTCGAGGAGTACATTCGCTCCGCGAGCCCCAAGGACTCCGACGTAGACTAGCGGGGAGAAGACCATGAAAGATCTGTTCACGCCTAATTTCGAGGGCGATGCCGATGCGGTTGCTCCAAAGCTCGCCAAGCTCAGGGGAAGTTCTGTAGCGATCTATTTTTGGCTTCATTCACGTGCTTTTGCTTGTGGAAACAAGGTCGGAGTAAGCCAGCGTTGGCTGTCTGAACGTTTGGGTTTGTCTGTTCGCACTGTTCAGCGGGCGGTGGACGACCTTGAGAGTGAAGGTCTCATCAAGCACGCACTCATACGAGGGGGAAGCGAATTCAGCATCTGTCGCCTGACAACCTTGTCAGGTGACAGACCTGCCGCGAGCGTGACGACAAGCCTGTCACCCAGCGAAGGTTTTGGCGCGCCAACATTGTCATCTCAAGCATGTCATCCGTGTCATCCAACAGAAAGGGGAAACATTGAATACACTCTCCACATTGGTGAGCGAGCAGACATCGAAGACCTTGCAGCCATTCTCGACAGAAGGGACCCAGAAAACCCCTGAGACCGAAGAGGCGAGTCTTCTTCAATCCCTGCTCGAGAAAGACGCAGAGCGTTTCGGCAGTCCTAATGTCATGTCAAAGCAGACGCTGGATTACTTGCGTGGTGCCGGACTAATGGGGTTGCCCAAGATGAAGCGCCGTCCTCCAGACTCCGGAGCGCTGTTGAGGGACAACGGCTTCTCGGAGCTTGTCTTGAGCGTCTTGTCGGATGAGAGTTTTGATCCGAGTCGTATCCCCGAGAAAGCGCTCGACTGGCTGTCTTCCTATCAAGGGAAGAAGACTCCCTCTCTTTGGGTGAGCGGCGGTAGTGGTTCAGGGAAAACGACATTGGCGTGTTGGCTGGCGAGGTCACTAGTAGAACGCTCATTGAAGGACGGCGCAGTGTTGGATGTTACTTTTGTGCCTGTAGCTGACTTGGTTCGCGATACGTGGATGGGATCGAGCTACTACGGCGAAGAAAACAAGTGGCGTTCTATCCGGCCTCTGACGAACTGCGGCCTGCTTGTGCTCGATGATTTGGGCACCTGCGTGAGGCAGGGCAAGGAAGAGTGCGCTGTCGTCAGGGAGGTGGTCGATAAACGCTACACCTCGATGTTGCCAACCATCTTTACGACTCAGTTCGGCCTCCGCGAGTACTGCACGATGTTGCGAAATGCGGGGGCCGATGAGCACGACGTGTCTTCCTTGAGAAACCGTGTTCTGGCGTCGATGAGCGGCTATATCAGGCAGGAGGCGGCGGCAATTGAGGCGAACCACGTCGCCATCTAAACCATGAAAGGCTTAGGCGGAAATACGGCCGAGGGCTGAATCGAACTATTTAAACTGCAAAACTATGGAGGTTGCCCATCGCGAGCGTGCCGTCGTCCTGCGACGTCGGTGCCGACGTATCCACCAGCACCACCACGAAGCGGACGGGCCGGCGGCTGCGGCGGGCGAGCAGGGACTCGTAGGCATCCATGGGAGCCTACCCAGGACGGGTCGCGTCGCCGCATGGGGAAAGGTGCGGCGGCAACGAGGCGTGAACGTTAACACGCACAAGATAACCCATTACAGTCTGAAATAGGCCATCGATAAATTTCGATGGCGAGCATTCGGCGCATTGCCTACGATACGGGCAAGCCCCGAGGGGCCGCCGATCGGGCGCCTCCGGATGGCCGTCTGCCCCTGCCCCGTAGAGGGCCCGGGGGGTGTTGCCACCGGGGGCGCTCGCCGCTCCGGACGACTGATAGGAAACTGCCGGGCGCAAGCGCCACGGCCAGGTAATGTGGGTGTCGCGGGGAGGGGTTCCGATCGGCCTACCGATTGGAGGATACCACCGTGGCACCAATTAGAATGCCGGAAGCCGTCATCGGGCTCGATGTCGGGAAATCGTCCCACTGGGCATGCGTCGCGACTCGAGATGGCGAGGTGCTGTTGAGCACCCCCGTCGCGAACAGGGAGGACGACCTGGACTCGCTGTTCGGCCGCTTCCCCATTACAGTCTGAAATAGGCCATCGATAAATTTCGATGGCGAGCATTCGGCGC
>DXZM01000022.1:0-1936 GCA_019419665.1 Collinsella sp. | reverse complement strand
GTAGTGCACGAAGTTGCTGCCGATGAAGCCGCAGCCGCCCGTGACGATGATGTTCCGAAAAGAATTGGTCATCCTTTAGCACCTTTCTTGCTGAGGGCCATACCTGCTAAAGCTTTATTTAACACCTGCGCCATAGTTTCAATTGCAACTGTTGCGGCTTCGACCTCAGTCTCATTTGGATCAACAAGTCCTTTTGTGACTAGCCCAAGATGAATTCTATTAGCGACTTTGAAAAACGGATCATCCTTCGGGTATATATATTTTCCATCGATACCGAGATCGTCTTCCCAGTCTTCCCCAGCCGGAATTGAGAACTTGGCGAGGACCCTTACGCCCAAGTTAGACTCATGGATAGATTCCTTTCTCCGATCGGGGCGTTCGGAACCAACAAGAACTGCTTTCTGGAAATAAGGACGCTCCGCCTGAGGCGGCATCAGACCAGATAGTTCCATTTGGAAAAGTCCATCATTGGAGTTTAGCGAAAGTGGTCCATTCATGTACGGCATTCCGAGAGCATAGACTACCGGGCTATCAGACGGGTCCGCATTATGAAGAGCAAACCAACACGCAGTTCTAAGGGATCTCGTGAGATCAATAAGCGGTGTCGGGCAAATCCCGTAGTGCTGCAGTAAAGCCCACTGTTCAACCCTTCGGGAGGCAAATCTTGTTTTCTCCTTGCCAAACAATCCCTTATACTCCCCGGTGAGCTCGCTTTCAAGTAGCGAACATGCTGTCCCAAGCACATCAAACCGCGAATCGAGTTCTTCAAGACTCAGCTCACGACCGTTATTGGCCCTATAAATTGAAGGCATTATCAATGAGCGCCCGGTTGCATCATCTAAATAATCGTTATTTTGACCCCTAAACAAAACCATGTAATCGGGGTTATAGGAAGATATAGACGCGGTCATTCTTACAAGGTCCTCGTAAAGTCTCACGAAATAAGGAGACTGACCCGCCATTGAGTTGGCGTTGATGCGCGACGAAGCGAAGCCCGATTTCAGTTCAAGGGGAAGTGAGACGGATCTAATTAATCTCATTGAAAAATCCGTCATCTTGGATTGGCACTAGCCCTCCGGCGGCGACCTTCTTGAGGTGCTGGCCGTAGACCGACTTGCCGTAGGCCTCGGCAGCCTGCTTGAGCCCCTCGGTCGTGATCCAGCCGTTCTCCCAGGCGATCTCCTCGGGAACGGACACGGGAAGGTCCTGGGAGTGCTCGACGGCGCGGACGAACTCCGCGGCCTCGTGCAGGCTCTCCATGGTGCCGGTGTCCAGCCACGCGTACCCGCGGCCCAGGGTCACGACGGACAGCGTCCCCTCCTCCAGGTACATCTGGTTGAGCGTGGTGATCTCCAGCTCGCCGCGCGCGGAGGGCTTCACCTCGTGGGCCTTGGCTGCCACGTCGCCCGGGTAGAAGTACAGGCCGGTGACGGCGTAGGAGCTCTTGGGCTCGGCTGGCTTCTCCTCGATGGAGACGGCACGGCCCTGCGCATCGAATTCCACGACGCCGAAGCGCTCGGGGTCGTCCACGTGGTAGCCGAAGACCGTGGCGCGGCCCGACTCGGCGTTCTGGACGGCGCGCGTCAGGTGGCGCGACAGGCCGTTTCCGTAGAAGATGTTGTCGCCGAGCACCAGCGCGCACGGCTCGCCGTTAATGAAGTCCTCGCCGATGGTGAAGGCCTGCGCCAGGCCGTCCGGGCTCGGCTGCTCGGCGTAGGACAGGTTCACGCCGTAGCGCGAGCCGTCCCCGAGCAGGCGCTCGAAGTTGGGCAGGTCGGTCGGCGTGGAGATGACCAGGATGTCCCGGATGCCCGCCAGCATGAGGGTGGACAGCGGGTAGTAGATCATGGGCTTGTCGTAGACCGGCAGCAGCTGCTTGGAGGGTGACGCATAATTTCTTTCGCAAATTGACAACCGCATAGCGGAACACGGCCCG
>DXZM01000021.1:12714-16121 GCA_019419665.1 Collinsella sp. | reverse complement strand
CAATGTTTTTATGTCCTGCTCATATCGTCTCTGCCGGCACCCCGGGACACTCCTTTGCATATCCCATGCGGCCCTCATAAGTTGCGGTGAAATACGGACTGTTTAGCGGCCTGAAGCCATAAAACAGTCCGTATTTCACCGCAACTGCGGAGGAGGACCGGGCGGATGGTGGAGTAGCTAAAAGAGCTCCGTCCCTAATTAGCTACTTGGGCTCGGTCGATGTTCATGCTGGCGACTAGGTCAATGTTGGTGCCGAGAAGATCTTCCAGCACGACGTCGCCCATGCGGATGGGGGCCTCGACGACCACGCCGCGGATGAGGTCCATGGCTTGGGCGTGGAGTGCCAGCGGGATGGCTTCGGCCGTGCGCACGGGGAGCAGGGCTTCGTCGCCGCCGGAGACGGCCACGGTCGTCGTGAGCACGCGCATGGGGCAGGTGAGCTCCTGATGTGCGAACTTATCGCCGCGCGGGCAGTTGTTGCCGGTCACGGAGCGAACTTCCACCACGGCGCCATTTGCGTCGCGCTCCACCTCTACGGTCAGGAGGCACTCGGATGGGCAGGTGGTGCAGTTGAACTGCAAGGTCTCGGTCGCATTCTTGCTCATGAGCTATGCCTCCTCAACGGGATCGACGGACAGGACAATCCCGCTGGCACCCAGGTCGAGCGCGCGCTGAATCGCCTTTGCCGGCAGTGGGAAACTTTCCATAACGCTCGGCTTAAACGCGCGAACCTTGCCGGCGAACAGTTCCTCGCCGTCGGCCAAGATTCTCACGCGGGCGGTATCAACTGGCCGCCGCACGCGGAAGTTAAGCTTGGTGAGCGTCACAGCCGTAATGCGTCCCGGCAGCGCGTATCCCGCAATGCCGGCAGGGGAGACGGTGAGCTCGCTGTCCGGAACGACGCCCGCGCCAGCCCCCAGCGCGTACGCCGCTGCAGCTGCGCCAGCCCTCTCGGATTCGGTCGTCACGTTGTCGGCCAGGTCGTGCACGTGCAGCACGTTGCCACAGGCAAAGATACCCGGCACGCCTGTCTGGAGGCTCTGGTCCACCACGGCGCCGCGCGTGCGTGGGTCAAGCTCCACGCCCGCGGCAACCGAAAGCTCGTTCTCGGGAATCAATCCCACCGAAAGCAGCAGCGTGTCGCACGGAACGATGCGCTCGGTCCCGGCAATGGACGCCAGGCGCTCGTCGACCTGGCTTACCTCGACGGCCTCCACGCGGTCGTGCCCGATCACGCGCGTGACCGTGGTGGACAGGTGCAGCGGAATGTCAAAGTCGTCCAGGCAGTTCTTCACATTGCGGCGCAGGCCGTTGGCGTACGGCATGAGCTCGTACACGCCCTCGACCGAAATCCCCTCGAGCGTGCAGCGGCGCGCCATGATCAGCCCGATATCGCCCGAGCCCAAAATGACGGCACGCGAGCCGGGCTTGAGGTTTTCGATATTGATGTATCGCTGCGCCAGGCCGGCCGTAAACACGCCAGCGGGACGGCTGCCGGGGATCTTGATCTCGCTGCGGGTACGCTCGCGGCAACCCATGGCAAGGACGACCGCCCGTCCGGTGAGCTGCAGCATGCCGGTGGGGCTCATGAGTGTGACGGTGTGGACCGCGGTGTCTTCCGCAGGCTCGCCTGAATCAATCCCAATCACCATGCTGTTCAGGAACAGCGCAATATCGGTTGCATGCACCTGGTCGATAAAGCGCTGCGCGTACTCGGGACCGGTGAGCTCCTGTTTAAAGTGCGACAGGCCAAAGCCGGGGTGGATGCACTGGCGGAGGATGCCGCCCAGGTGCTGCTCGCGCTCCACGATGGCCACGCGTGCGCCTGCCTTATGCGCGGCCAGCGCGGCCGCCATGCCGGCAGGTCCGCCGCCGATAACGACCACGTCAAAGACTTGCGTTTGCACGGCTTCTACGACGTCGCAATCAATCGCGCTCGATCCGAATTCCGCCATCCTAGCGCACCCCCTTCAGCGGTCCCTCGACCAGCCAAGATCCGGCATCCTCCAGTAATACCTCGCTGGGGTCGCAGTCCAGCTCTCGGGCAAGAATCGCCACCACACGGCTCTGGCAAAAGCCGCTTTGGCACCGACCCATGCCGGCACGGCAGCGGCGCTTGACGCCCTCGACCGAAACCGCGCCCGGCTGGCGCCGAATCGCGGCCACAATCTCGGCTTCGGGCACCGTCTCGCAGCGGCAGACAATCTGCCCCCACGCGGGGTCGGACTCAATGAGTTCTTCCTTGCGTGCAAGCGGCGCGCGGTCAAAGTCGTCCGGCACGTGGCGAATCGGATCCCAGTCGTCCCGTTCGTGCAGCTCCACGCCCGCCTCACGCATCACAAGTTCCATGCGCTCGGCAATGGCCGGCGCGCTCGCCACGCCTGGCGACTGAATGCCTGCCGCCTGGAATAGCCCCGGCACCACGGCTGACTGCCCAATAAAGAAGTCGTTCGTACCCTGAATGACCGGACGCCCGCCGGCAAATGCGCGCACCACGCGGCGCGTATCCAGATCGGGCACCAGCTTGCGCGCGCCGGTCAGCAGCGCGTTGACATCGGTCGCGTAGGTTTGTGTATCGCCCGGCTCGCGCACGGCAGCCGTGGCGGTGATCACGGTGTTGCCATGCACGGTGCCCGTCACGATAACGCCCTTGGACACCGGCGTGGGTACGGGGTAGAGCGGCATGAGTGCGCGCGGTTCCTTGTCCAGCACCACGATGTTGCCCTGGCGCCATACCATCTGGAACTCCTCGGCGCCTGCCATATGCGAGATGTCTGCGGCGCCGTTGCCCGCGGCGTTGATCAGGTAACGGCAGCGCACGTTGCCAGCGGGGGTCGCCAACGTAAAGGGCGCGTCTCCGCCCGACCCCGCGACTTCAATCACCTTCACGGGTGCGGAGCGCATAAACGTCACCCCGTTGGCCACGGCGTTCTCCAGCGCGGCGATGGCAACCTCAAACGGGTCGACAAACCCAGTCGAGGGGCACCACAACGCGCACGTTGCATCGGCACTGGCGCGCGGCTCTAATTCGTGGATGCGGTCGGGTTCGACGATTGACAGCTCGGGCACCCCGTTGGCCAGGCCATTCTGGCGCAGCTTTTCCAGATGCGCGCGGTCCTCGTCGTTAAAGCCCAACACCATCGACCCGGTGCGGCAGAACAGAAAGCCCAGCTCCTGCGCCCACGTACCGTACAACTCGCAGCCACGGGCGTTGACCTGCGCCTTTACGGTGCCCGGTGTCGGATCGTAGCCAGCGTGCACCAGGCCGCCGTTGGCCTTCGATGCGCCCAGCGCAATATCGTTAGCCGCCTCGACCACGCAAATGGACAGGTCATAGCGCGCGAGCTGCCGCGCGATGGCGCATCCGGTGATGCCCGCGCCGACAATCGCGATATCAAACGTTTCTG
>DXZM01000021.1:0-12614 GCA_019419665.1 Collinsella sp. | reverse complement strand
AAACCCCGTGGTAAACTTGACCGGACTGTTAATATCCCGAAAGGTTCCCGTAATGTCCAAGTACATCTCCGAGCTCATGTCGCCGCAGCTTATGGGCGTCGTCTATGCCTTCGTTGGCTTTATCATCGCCCTGTATGTGCTGTCGGTCGTCTATGTGTTCATCGACGCTCGCCGTCGCGGCGCCAGCGCCTACGTGGCATGGGGCATCATCGCCCTCATCCCGTTTGTAGGCCTCATTGCCTACCTGGTCCTGCGTCCGCACTCTTACGCGTCCGACCGCGAGGAGCAGGAGCTGGACATGGCCCTGCGCGAGCGCCAGCTTGCCCAGTACGGCACCTGCCCGCAGTGCGGCGCCCCCATCGAGAAGGACTTCGTCGTCTGCCCGGTGTGTGATACCCAGGTTCGCAACGTATGCCCCAGCTGTCATCGCCCGCTCGATGCGCACTGGAAGGTCTGCCCCTACTGCCGAACTCGCATCCAGTAACGCATCCATCGCTGGGCCGGCCGCAAGCCACGGGCACCGCGCGTCCCGCGCAAGCCACGCGCGCCCCAAACCCCGCCCCACACGATGAAGCATGCGTAAAAAATCGCCCGCCGTGCCATTAAGGTGCGGCGGGCGCTTGTATACCAAGGCAACCTGCCTATAATGATGCAAGTTAAAACGCCGAGCGCATCGCACGCACTTGCACCAGGCATCCGAGAGGAGAAAACATACCCATGAAGGCACTCTACAATGACGGTTCGGTGGCCGAGCTCCCGCAGGACGAGGTCACGCACGTCATCCGCCACTCCGCCGCGCACATCATGGCGCAGGCCATCAAGCGCCTGTACCCCGAGGCCGACTTTGCCTACGGCCCCGCGACCGACAATGGCTTCTACTACGACGTCGATCTGCCCGAGGGCGTCAAGATCAGCGAGGACGACTTCCCCGCGATCGAGGCCGAGATGAAAAAGATCGTCAAGGAGAACCTCAAGTTTTCCGTGTACGAGAAGCCCCGCGCCGAGGCCATCGCCCTTATGGAGGAGCGCGGCGAGAAGTACAAGGTCGAGCATATCGGCGACCTGGACGACGACGCCCGTATCACCTTCTACCAGCAGGGCGACTACATCGACATGTGCGTCGGCCCCCACATCTGCTACACCAAGGCGCTGAAGGCCTTTAAGCTCACCGGCGTCTCGGGCGCTTACTGGAAGGGCGACAAGGACAACAAGATGCTCACCCGCATCAACGGCGTCGCCTTTGCCACCAAGGAAGAGCTCGACGAGCACATGCACATGCTGGAGGAGGCCAAGAAGCGCGACCACCGCAAAATCGGCCGCGAGATGGACCTCTTTATGATGCGCGACGAGGCCCCCGGCTTCCCGTTCTTCCTGCCCAACGGCATGATCCTTAAGAACACGCTGCTGGACTACTGGCGCGAGATCCACCACAAGGCCGGCTACGTGGAGATTTCCACGCCGCTCATCATGAACAAGCAGCTGTGGAAGACCTCGGGCCACTGGGACCACTACAAGGACAACATGTACTCCACCGTCATCGACGACGAAGAGTACTGCATTAAGCCCATGAACTGCCCGGGCGGCGTGCTGGTGTACGCCTCCAAGCCGCACTCCTACCGCGAGCTGCCCATCCGCGCCGGCGAGATTGGCCTGGTGCACCGCCACGAGCTGCGCGGCGCCCTGCACGGCCTGTTCCGCGTGCGCTGCTTCAACCAGGACGACGCCCACCTGTTTGTTCGTCCCGACCAGCTGACCGACGAGATCGTGGGCGTTGTCAACCTCATCGACTCCGTGTACCAGAAGTTTGGCTTTAAGTATCACGTCGAGCTTTCCACCCGCCCGGAGGACTCCATGGGTTCGGACGAGGACTGGGCGCGCGCCGAGGAAGGCCTGCGCACCGCTCTGGAGAAGCTGGGTATGGACTACGAGGTCAACGAGGGCGACGGCGCCTTCTACGGCCCCAAGATCGACTTCCACCTGGAGGACTCGCTCGGCCGTACCTGGCAGTGCGGTACCGTGCAGCTCGACTTCCAGATGCCGCTCAACTTTGACCTGGAGTACGTGGACGCCGACGGCACCAAGAAGCGCCCCATCATGCTGCACCGCGTGTGCTTTGGCTCCATCGAGCGCTTCATTGGCATTCTGATTGAGCACTTTGCGGGCAAGTTCCCCACTTGGTTGGCTCCCGTGCAGGTCAAGGCGCTTCCCGTCTCTGAGAAGAGCCGCGACTACGCTCACGAGGTGTGCGCCAAGCTGGAGGAAGCCGGCATTCGCGTGGTCTGCGACGACCGCGACGAGAAGATCGGCTACAAGATCCGTGAGGCTCGCAGCATCGACCGCGTGCCCTACATGCTCATCTTGGGCGAGAAGGAGGTCGAGGCCGGCAACATCTCCGTCCGCGATCGCTCCAACGAGACCGTCCAGATGAGCGTTGACGAGTTTGTGGCCAAGGTGCTCGAGGAGATCAAGACCCGCGCCTAGCACAAACAATACAAGAATTAACAAAGGCGATCGTCCTCGCGGGCGGTCGCCTTTTTGTTGTCTATAGAAGAAAAGCCGCTGGTTAGAGCGGCTTTTTTTGTTGTGCAAAAAGGTACAGGTTTTTGTAGAGGCGTATGGAGATGCACCCATTCGCGGCGCATTTTGTGCAATCTGGGAAAACGCGAGCAGTTTGCTCGTATAATGAACTCCGTCGAAAGATACAAAAACCTGTACTTTTGCGACTGCGCCTAGCTGCGAGCGAGAAGCCTGTTCTTAACGCCCCTGCATCCGCGTGCGTCGCGGAGCTGGAGAAGGGGGCGAGACATGGAACAGACGATGCGGCGCCAAGAGCAGCTGCCCGGTGCTTTTAACGGCGCTATCACCAAAAGCCAGCGCGGCCGCGTCCGCTGGTATCTGGTCCACACCCCCCATGGTAAAGAACGCGAGACCTGCGAAAAGGTCCGTCGCATTATCCCGCACGAGCTGATGCAAGACGCTTTTGTGATGCAAAAGGAGTTCTGGTTTAAGCGGGACGGAGCCTGGTCGCTCCAAACCAAACCCATGTACAAGGAATACTTCTTCGTCGCCACGCGCGATGCTGCCCTGCTCGACAAGGCTTTGGCTCAGCTGAGCTTTGGCTGTCGCATTGCCGGCAGTAAGGAGCGGGCCTATGCGCCCATGCCGGACGATGCGCAGGACTGGTACCGCAGCGTGCTCGACGATAACGGCGTGGTGCGCAACAGCGTGGCGCG
The DNA here is from genome assembly GCA_019419665.1 of Collinsella sp. Taxonomy (GTDB): domain Bacteria; phylum Actinomycetota; class Coriobacteriia; order Coriobacteriales; family Coriobacteriaceae; genus Collinsella. Next base: position 9,381 of record DXZM01000021.1, on the reverse strand, counting down.
CATAGAAGACGGTGTGCTGCACATAGAGCAGGGGCCCTTGGTGGGGCAAGAGGCCCGTGTAAAGAAGATCGACCGTCATAAACGCTGGTGCCTGGTGGACGTGGGCGAAGGCGACTTCGCTTTTAGGGAGCTGCTTGCGCTCGACGTGCCCAGCAAAACGTAAGGGAGACGTTGCGCTGGTAATTCATTCGTTATTTGAATTCATCGATGGGGGGGGGTGTCCCTGGGAACAGGGACGTGGATTTGAACTTGACTACTAAAGAAGTGACAGGGCAAAACGCGCCGGTGGGGGCCGTGCTGGTCGCCCAGGCCATGAGCGGCGACGACGCGAGCATGCGCTACAAGGGCATGCAGGCCGTGAAGGACTGGGACCGCACGCGCCTGGGCTACCGCGCCGTAAAGCGCGTGTTCGACATTGTGTTCAGCGGCTGCGTTCTGGCCGTCATCGCCATTCCGAGTCTGGTGCTCGCCGCGGCCATCCGCCTGGAGAGCGAGGGCAACCCGTTCTACAGCCAGATCCGCGTGGGCCAGACCCGCCGCGACGGCAGCCTGTCCACCTTCCGCATGTGGAAGTTCCGCTCCATGTACAGGGACGCCGACGAGCGTCTCGCCGAGCTCAAGGAGCGAAACGAGATCGCCGGCGCCATGTTCAAGATGAAGGAAGACCCGCGCGTCACCAAGATCGGCAAGTTCATCCGTAAGCACTCCATCGACGAGTTCCCGCAGTTCGTGAACGTGTTCCTGGGCCAGATGTCCGTCGTGGGCCCGCGCCCGCCGCTGCCCAACGAGGTGGCCGAGTATACAGAATTCGACCTGCAGCGTCTGGCGGTTAAGCCCGGGATCACCGGCTGGTGGCAGGTCACGGACCGCAACGATACCGACTTCGACGGCATGGTTCGACGTGATCTCGAGTACATCGCCAAACGCGGTCCCATCACGGACCTGAAGATTGTTCTCCTCACGGTCGTTGAGGTCTTTACCGGTGGCGGTGCTTGCTAAATGGCTGAACCGATTAGAGTAGCTCAGGTTGTTGGCAAGATGGTTGGCGGCGGCGTCGAGGCCGTCGTCATGAATTACTACCGCCATATTGATCGCAGCAAAGTGCAGTTCGATTTTCTTGTCGATTCCGATTCGACGCTTGTTCCCCGCGAGGAGATTGAATCTTTAGGTGGCAGGGTTTTTGAGATTCCTCCCTACCAGCATGTTGTCGAATACCAGCGAGAGCTTCAGCGCCTCTTTAAGGAAGAGAACTGGAAGATTGTGCACAGCCATATCAATGCGCTTTCTGTCTTTCCGCTTCGCGCTGCTAAGAAGGCGGGCATACCTGTGCGTATAGCCCACAGCCACTCTACAAGCGGAAAGGGGGAGTTTGCTAAAAATGTCATCAAAGGCTCTTTGAAGCTGTTCTCAACAAGGTATCCGACTGATTTGGCAGCCTGCACCGAGCATGCTGGAAAATGGCTGTTCGGTTCATCCCGTTTTACTGTTTTTAATAATGCTATCGATTTGAACAACTTTTCTTTCAATCGATCGATTAGGGACGAGCGACGTGCTCAGCTCGGAGCGAAGGACGATACGCTGGTATTGGGGAATATCGGTAGGTTCATCTCTCAGAAGAACCAGTTGTTTTTGCTTGATGTTTTCAAGGCAGTGCATGCTCAGAATCCTGATTCCATCCTTGTCGTCTGCGGCGATGGAAAACTGAGACCTCAAGCGGAGGAAAAGGCATGCTCACTTGGCATTGCCTCGGCGGTGCGTTTTCTCGGCCAGATTTCTGATGTGCAGGACGTCTATCAGTCGCTCGATTTATTCGTGCTCCCCAGCCTGTACGAGGGCCTCGGAATGGTCGCGATTGAGGCCCAGGCTTCCGGTCTCCCGTGCATCTGCTCTGAAAGGGTCCCCAACGATGTTGCGTTATCCAGTCGGTGCAGCTTCCTTCCGTTGAGTATGGGCGTCGAGGGGTGGTCCAACGCGATCCTTGCCGCCCGCAGGGATGTCTTTGATCGCTCCGATCCTCATTCATCTCCGGGGTTTGAATCTTATGACATCTTTAAGGCGGCGCCCAAGCTTGAAGAGTACTACCTGAAGCTATTTGAAACGGTGAATTAATGAAAATCTGTATTTTAACGTGGCTCCATAACCAAAATTTCGGCACGTTGCTCCAGGCTTATGCTCTGCAGCAGTTCTTGAAGTCCGAGGGTCATGATGTTGTTGACGCCGACTATCTCCCCTGCGTCAAAGAAAAGCTACTGAACTGGGCGATCAACCGAAATTCCTTCGATTTGTTTGCCGGTAAAGCACATGAGCTGCTCAATCGTAAGAAGGAGCATGACGACTTCGGTTCCTCGACCGATGATGTTTACAATCGCTTTTTAAGCCAGAATATCGTTACTACTGAACGGATTACCGATACAGACGGACTGGTCGGCTTGCGGGGGAAATACGATGCGTACGTCTGTGGATCGGATCAGATTTGGTCGCCATATCTTTTGAACAGGAATTTCTATTTCTCCTTTCTGAGCGACAGTGATAAGCGAATCGCGTATGCGCCCAGCTTCGGTGTTACGAACACCACAGAGAGGAAGAAGAGGATCATTGCTAATCTTCTTAAATCTTTCAGTTCCGTATCTGTTCGCGAAGATGCCGGTGCGGATTTTGTCGAATCACTCGGTCTTGAGCGTCCCTCACAGGTCGTGGACCCTGTCCTGCTTCTGTCGAAGGAGGACTGGGCCCCTCTCATTGACGGAAAATGTCCTGAGCCCGGTAAAATTGTCTGCTACTTTCTTGGGGATAGGCCGTTTTACAGGAAAGCGGTCGAATCGATTTCGAAGGAGCTCGGCTGCGAAGTTGTGACGCTTGTTGGTTCAGGTAAAAATGCAGTCGACGAGGAGCTTAATCCACGCTACGGGCTTGGTCCCGATGAATGGCTCGCGTATTTGGCGAGTGCGCGGTTCGTGCTGACCGATTCGTTGCACGGTACGCTATTCTCCCAAATCTTTCGCAAGGACTATTACTGCTTCAAGCGATTTGAGGAGACCGACAAACGCTCTCAGAATTCCCGAGTCGAGAGCCTCGCGAGGCTCTCGAACACTGAAGATCGCCTACTCGATGGCTATGAAAGCCACATGCATGCTACTGAAATCGAGGGGTATGAAAGACGTCTGTCGGATGTGGAGTCACTCATCTCGTTCTCGAAAAATTGGCTCTTGGATGCTCTCGAACAATAGGGGGAGTCAGCTTGAACAAAAACATCGCCATAATTTCTCATCAAGCCTGTTTTGGATGCGGAGCATGTGCGGCCAAATGCCCTTTTTCGGCTATTGAAATGCATCCTTCGCCCGATGGTTTTGATTATCCCGTGGTGGATGCAGCCAAATGCACTTCCTGTGGCCTATGCCTGCGCTCCTGTCCGGCGGAAAACCGAGTTGATGCGGACTCGGAGGTCATTCGCGCCGCTGTTTTGCAGAGTGGTGATTCTGACGAGCTCGCGCAGAGTTCGTCCGGCGGCGTCTTCTCTCTTCTCGCGAAGCGGGTTCTTGAGAAAGGTGGGCGTGTTTACGGCGCCGCTTGGGACGGTGTTGATTGCGTTAGGCATATCGGTATATCCGATCTTGCCGATATTGCGCTCCTTCAAAAGTCCAAATATGTCCAGAGCGATGCGAGTGAATCGTACCCCGATGTGCTCAACGATCTGAAATCCGGCAAGCATGTACTGTTTAGCGGTACTCCCTGCCAGGTTTCCGCGCTGCTTCTCTATTTGGGTAAGCCGATGGATGGGCTGACAACCGTCAGCGTTGTTTGCCACGGTGTACCAAGCTCTTCCATGTTTCGTTCCTATGTTGACTGGCTTGAGCTTCGGGAGAAGTCCGATGTCACCGCACTGACTTTTAGAGATAAATCGAAATTCGGTTGGGGCCATAACATAAAGATTGAGTTGTCCGACGGCAGGATTATAAAGAGGCCCGCCGCATTCGACCCGTTTTATGGGTCCTATATCAAAGGCATGATCAGCAGATCGTCTTGCTATAGTTGTCCCTTCAGAGGGTGCGACAGTCCCGCTGACATTATCCTCGGCGACTCCTGGCGTTCTGAGTCAGCCCGAGACTGCGTGTATCCTGAGAAGGGCATTTCAGCCGTTATCGTGAAGACCGAGCGCGGCGCCAAGCTGATTGATGAGATAGTCGATTGCGTTGCCTATTCTAACAACGACGTCGCAGCGGATGACGTGCTCCTGCATGAAGACCCTAATAAGCGTTCAGGACTTGAAGAGAGGCGCGATGCGGTCATCGCTCAGTATGAGGCACTGGGGTCGGGGATCTTTGAATCTGTCTTGGTTCCCAAAGTGAGCCTTTTCGACCGTGTGAAAAAAATGCTTCCGCCGTCGATGCGGTTGGGCGTAAAACGTTTGGTCCGATCCATTATACCTGGGAACGCGCATGAGTAGCCTTACCACAGCGATTACGATTTGCGACCGTCCCCATATCGGGGGTGGAGCTTCAAAAATCGCAATCGAGACAGCTTCGGCATTGGCAAAGATGGGGCTTAACAGCTATTTCTTCTCAGCGCTGGGAGATCCCGATCCGGCTTTGGTCGAATCGGGGGTTATTTGCGTTAATTGCGGGCAGGGCGACGTCTTGAACGGTGGCGTCTCTGGTGCTGTTCAGGGCATCTGGAACCGACGCTCGGAAACGGCGCTGGATGATTTGCTCAATCAGCTTGACCCAGAAACGGCGGTCGTTCATGTGCATTCTTGGACGCACTCCCTTTCTCCCTCTATATTCAGGGCAATAGAGCGACGGGGCTTCAAATGTCTCATTACTGCCCATGAGTACTTCCTTGTTTGCTCTAACGGTGGGCTCTACGACTATGTGAATCATTGTAACTGCGGAATCGCTCCCGGTTCTCCGAAGTGCCTGCTGCACAACTGTGACAAGCGCTCGTATGCCCAAAAATTGTACCGGTCCGTTCGTTTCTCCGTGCAGAACCATGTCTTAGGCTCGCTTCGCCCGGCGGTCGCCTTTGTCTCCGACTCCAGCCGTCGATTGATCGAACCTCATCTAGCGTGGAATTCTGAACGGTATGACTGCTTAAACTATGTTGATGCGGCTAAGTTTCAAGATGATTCCGAAGGAGATTCTTCGGCATACCTATTCGTCGGCCGCTTAAGTCCAGAGAAAGGCTGTGACTTGTTTTGCGAAGCGGCCTGTCGGGCGGGCGTGAATGCGATCGTCATTGGCGACGGTACCGAATTGAAGAGGTTGTCGGATAGCTATCCAGATATCAGATTCATGGGCTCCTTGCCTCATGATGAAGTTCTTTCCGTCATGAAACAATCTCGCGCTATCGTCATGCCTTCTGTTTGCCGAGAGACGTTCGGGCTCGTCGCTTATGAAGCAATGATTGCCGCCGGCCTGCCATGTATTGTTTCGGATGTCGGCGATGCGGCCTCCTTTGTGATGTCAAAAGGTCTCGGCGAGATCTTCAACGCAGGTAGTGTGGAGTCGCTATCTGACGCAATGGTCAATATGCTCGATTCTGATGTTTACTCGCGTTACAGGGAGGCAGTTGAGAAGGCGGACTTTAGCCATCTCAAAAAGATCGCGTATGTTGAACGTCTTATCAATATTTACGATCAGCTAATGGCTGAACTTTAATTGGACGAAGGTTTTTAATGGTTACGGTTGTGATGTCAGTCTATAACGGCACACGATATCTTACTGAACAGCTAGACAGCTTGCGACTTCAGACCGTGTCTCCGGATCGGGTGGTGATCGCGGATGATTGCTCGACAGATGGATCGTTCGATCTCATCTGCGAATACATCGAGGAACACGCACTCGCTAATTGGACCGTCAACAAGAACAGCTCGAATTTCGGCTGGCGCAAGAGCTTTAAACGGCTTCTTGACCTTGCATCTATAGACGATGGAATCGTCTTCCCGTGCGACCAGGATGATATTTGGGAACTCGATAAAATCGCTGTGATGTCCTCAATCCTCGAGAAGGACCCCTCGATTGAGGTTCTCAGCTGCGCCGTCGAGCCGTTTTATGAGAGCGGCGGTAAAAAGGTAACAGTCTATGGTGCTGTCGATGATTCCAAACCTCTGGACGATTTGGAGACCCCGGTTTTCGATAGCAAGTTTATGTCGGTACGGCGCCCTGGATGTTCGTATGCCGTTAAATCTAGTTTTATAAGGGAAATCATGCCATATTGGCAGGATGATTTTGCGCATGACGGTATGTTATGGCGCTTCTCATTACTGAAGGGGACTCTCAGACTTCTAAATCAGCCCTTGATTCGGTTCCGCAGGCATGACTCTAATGCAACTGAGATGCGACATATTGACAAGAAATCTCGTGTTGCTGAGATAGGGATGTGCTTGAGATTTTCTAAGGTTTTAGAAGAATACTGCAGTAGTAATCCTGGCGATTATCGTATAACTTCTTCACATATAGAGCATTACGGTTCTGTTTTAAATGCCCGTTTGCACTTGCTCGTAGGTGGCCTAAAAATAAGTGATTTAGGCACCATTCTAAAATACCGTAAGTATGAACTGTCAAATCGTTCCCTGCTTGGTGATTTTAAGGTCTTAATCAGTTCCTGTGACAGTAAGTAGGTGTTTAGAATGCTTGAGCTATTTACTAATGAATTCACTATTTTGATTTTTGCCGCAATCTTAAGTGTCATTTCTCCCGTTAAAGGACTATTTTTTTCTGTTCTAGGATTGCTCGTTTTCAAAGAAGTTCTTTCTGGGCGCCTCTACAAAGTGTTTTTAAATAACGCTATTCCCATTGTCGTTATGGGCGCGATGGTTTTCTTTTCTGCCATTGCGTTTACGTCCCGAAGCATTAATGAATCCCTCCTTACGGTCTGCTCGTATTTCTTTTGCATCCTTCTTGGTTATATTTACGGCAAAGTAAAGAACGATGACTGGGTTGAGTCTGCATTGCTTATGCTTCGCAACGTTATGGTGTTCGCCTGCCTATTTAGCTTTGTCCTTGAAATTGTTTTAGGTCAACGACTAGTTACAAATGGTTCCTTTTCTTTTCTGCAAACTGTAACGATTGATAATCCATCCTTGTATCGACTGCGTAGTTTTTTCGGTCATGCAATCGTATTTGGCCAAATGATAGTTATTGCTGTTGTAATCAACTATAAATTGGAGACGGGCAGGATGAAACGTCTCTTATACTCTGTAGTTCTTTTGGTCGCTCTGCTTCTGACAAAGAGTCGTAGCGCGTGGATTATTCTCATTGCTTTAGCATCGGTGTACCTGATCTTTCGCCTAAAGAACCCCGAGTATTCTAAATGGAATTTAATTGCGCTTTTAGTTCCAGCTGTATTGCTACTCGTTTTCATTCTCTACAAGTTTGGACTGTTTAACTTTGTGGCTTCTCGATTTGGTGAGCTTGAAACTGATGTTTCATATAGCCAGCGTTCCGGAGCCATTGCCTATATTATTCATAGCTTTTTAAGCAGGCCGCTGTTTTGGCTTACTGGAAATGGTTATGGCAGTAGTCGCATGACTATGCTGGGCACGACGGTTGAAATTAGCGGTTTTTCAACGGTGGATAATGGTTTCCTTGCAATGCTGTATGAATATGGTTTTCTTGGAATTTGTAGTTTTGTATTCTTGCTAATTTCCGCTGGTATCGGTTCGTTCAGGTCGGGTTGCGAACTCGATCAAGTACTATTTTCCGTTTCCTGCATATGCTGCGCGGAGCTCATGTTTTATTGCGAGCTTGGTTGGTGGGTGCCAACGGTCATCTTGTTTGTTTCCTGTGGACTCGTTCTGGGTAGAACGAGTGCTCGGTATTCAGATTTGTGCTAGTCAGGCCCTATTTTGATTTCTGAATAAATCAAGGTTGCTAGTTTAAACAAACGAGGTTGAATGAATTATTCGTCTATCGCACGCAACACTATGATTGCGTTTGCTGCACAGTTTATTTCTCTATCGGTCAGTGTCGTCATGTCGCTGCTCGTGCCGAAAATCGTTGGCGTTGCTGATTATGGATACTGGCAACTGTTCATGTTTTATACGACCTATTCCGGCTTTTTTCACCTTGGCCTGAATGATGGTGTCTACCTGATTAACGGGGGTCTCTCTCGTGATGAAATCGATAAGAGCTCAATCAAATCCCAGTATATCTTCGGTGCTTGTTTCCAGGCAGTGATTTGCCTCGGCATCACTTTGGCTTCGCTGCCTCTCGTCGATGATGCAAATCGGTTATTTGTTATCGCGTCTTTCGCGCTTTACACCGTCGTATATAACCTGACAAGTTATTTGGGCTTTGTCTTTCAGGCCATGAACGAAACTAAGCTTTTTTCGTTTTCTACAATGCTAGACAGGCTGGTGTTTCTGGCTCCGCTCCTTGTTTTAATTGGATTTAAGGTTTCGGACTACCATCCCTATGTCTACGCGTATCTCGTTTCGAAAATTATTGCGCTCATATATTGCTCTTGGATGGGCAGGGATATCCTACGCGCTAAATCAGTGTCTTTTGGCAATTCGCTTAAGGACGGCATCCGCAGTATCATCGTCGGCGTGAAGCTGATGATTGCGAACATCGCCGACACACTAATCCTCGGGGTATCTAGGTTTCTTATCGATCATTTTTGGGGTATCGTCGCCTTTGCAAAAATTTCGTTCTCCCTCTCTCTGGTGAATTTCTTCATCACCTTCGTCTCACAGGCGAGTATGGTTTTATTTCCTGCCCTTAGGACAGGCTCTGAAGATGAGAGGGTTCGTTTTTACATTGGCATAAGGAATTCTATCGAGCTTATTTTCCCTGCGATCTATTTACTCTATTTCCCTATGGTTTGGTTTTTGGGGATATGGCTTCCTCAATATGCCGAAAGCCTCAAATACTTTGCGCTCTTACTTCCGATATGCGTCTTCAATACAAAGATGAGCCTTTGCTGTACTACCTATTTCAAGGTACTTCGTAAAGAACAGCTGCTCCTGAAGTTGAATATCGTCACTGTTATTTGTAGCGCTGTTTTTTCGATATTCGGTGTTCTTGTCCTTAACTCGCTCGACGCCGTCCTGTGTGGCGCCGTTATCTGCATTATTGGCAGGTCGTTGTGGTCCGAGCTCTATCTGAACGAACAGCTTTGCGCCCCGGGTTCAACTAGGCCGTTTCAGGAGATCCTGCTTACAGTCGCTTTCGTCTTGTTCGCTGAGCTTTTATCTGGTGGAACTGCGGCGATTCTGTATGCATTAGTCTACGTTGGCTATCTCTTGCTCAATCATTCTGCGCTGAAAAGCGTTGCTTCATGTTTGACCAAACTTAAGAAGCAGCGATAGCTACATCAAAATGGATTGGATTTTAATATGAAAGGCATCATCCTCGCCGGCGGGTCCGGCACGCGCCTGTACCC
>DXZM01000020.1:8627-46521 GCA_019419665.1 Collinsella sp. | reverse complement strand
GCGCGGCTATGATAGTATCTCTTTTGCCGAAAGGCGACGGGCGATTGGCTCAGGGGTAGAGCATATCCTTCACACGGATGGGGTCACAAGTTCGAATCTTGTATCGCCCACCATCAAAAGCGCAGGTCAGAGGTGTTAAGCCTCTGGCCTTTTTCTTTTTGACACCAAAATCGAAGCGAAGTCACTTAAGGCGTTATATGTTACGCAATTCACCTTAGGTGTCGTCATTGCGCGTTTTGCAAAATGCGTCTGTGTTCATTCATTGAATTCCCTGCGTAATCTATGTGCAATTGTGGAGACAGAGACCACTGGCTCACAGCTTGTACCAGCGCGTTCATGCCTATGGCGGCTTTTCAACGGATTGCGTCAAGCTTTTGGTCAGTGTTTGGTCAGCTTCCCGTACTTACCCGCATGATGTGCCAGTAGATAATCGACCTTACCCGCAATCCGCACGGCCCGAGGCCGTAAACCAGGGGAGGCGCAAATGGACGAAATCGTCTGCGCAAATACTGCATTCCGCTATTGGCGCTGCCCACCGCAGGTGCGCGACCTCTACCCGCGCTTACCTAGCTCCGAAGATGGCTGGCGAGCTCTATCCCAAGCCCCTTTTGTAACCGAAGTTCTCAAGACGCCAGTCATCACAGCAGCATCAACACGAAGCAACCTGCATTCCAAGACAAGACGGACCATCCGATGGAACAACGCCTATACGGAGAAGGTTTCCATCGACACGGGCATGGGCTTTAGCGTCACAGACCCTCTTAATACGCTATTCACCATGACTCGAAGCGTTTCTTCATGCGATCTGGTTCTGGCTATGTACGAATTTTGCGGATGGTTCTCGGTTTTTAAACCATCGCCCGCGGTTGACATGGCACTTGAGCGGGCAAAATCAGAAGAAGAGCATTACACCACAAAAAGTCTGTTTGAATTAGACGAAACCCAAGACGAGGCCCCATGGAAGCGAGTCTATGCTCGGGTGCACCAGAAGGACAGCGAGCATGATCAAAGTGGGCAGCGGGATGACGGATCCGGAAATAAAACTAACGGAAAGGGCACATCGCTTTGGATGAGAAAGCCTCTTATTGAAATAGAAGAATTACATAGATTTGCGGCGAAGGTTAAGGGCGAGATGTGGGGAAAGCAATTCTGCGAAGCCGCACAGCAGGTAATGGGTATTGCTGCATCCCCGCTAGAAGTTGCTGGAATCATGTTGCTAAGTCATCCGAGGCGTGCCGGCGGAGCGGAGTTTAAAAACATATTCGTCAACGACCTAACACCGCTGTCGAATTCAGCTCGGAAAATCGCAGGTCAGAAAATCTGTTACGGCGATATCGTCATCGTAAACCCGATAACAATGAAGGCCGTGATTATCGAACTTCAAGGTGAGGTTATTCATGGATCGGGCGCTGTGCTTGACCACGATGCCACCCGAATGACAGCATTGCAAAGCATGGGATACGACGTATTTCTTGTAACCCATGACATGCTCAATGATCACGATCAGCTTGATGCCATCATTCACAGTGTGTGTGTGAGCGATTGGAGCTGTGCTACAAACCAAAAACCGAGGCGATGAGATGCGCTGAGACCAGATTGCGGGCCAACGTTCTGTGCAATTGGCTTGGTATTGGTAAGTAATAATTTCAATGTGAGCAATTTTAATACTTTATATTCTGTTAGTAATTAAGTGCCACTTTAAAACCATGCCGGTTTACTACGTTGGATTGAGGGTGGCTGAGCACACCGAATTCGCCGCTCGTAAAACCGCAGGTAGATCACCTGCCCGTTATGCGAAAGTAAGCGAGAGGTCGGAAATCCGGGAATTAGCGTAGTAAACCGGTCTGTTTTTGAAACGACAGGATGGATCGGGCATCGTGGGTCCTTTCGGCCCCACACCCGTTCCACGCGCCGCAAAATTGTTCAAAATTGTCCTTGCATCGCCGTCGAAGTTCCCGTATAGTACTTCTTCGCACGGGGGCGTAGCTCAGCTGGGAGAGCGCTTGACTGGCAGTCAAGAGGTCAGGGGTTCGATCCCCCTCGTCTCCACCCGAGCATTGAATGAGGCTCCAACGCAAGTTGGGGCCTATTTTCATATTAATCGATTTACACATCTGTTGGCTGGGCAGCATCTTGGCTACATATCCATTGTTAATCATGAATATGAATGTTAATAACTTTACGTCTGTGGATGGCAAAGCTAGTCCGCAGCACCAATAACAAAGAGGCCAGGCGTAACGCCCGGCCTTAAAACTCTCTGGTGGGCCCTCCGGGATTCGAACCCAGAACCCAGGGATTATGAGTCCCCTGCGCTAACCGTTGCGCCAAGAGCCCTTATGAACAGTGAATGCAATTCTAACAAAGGCAACTCAGACCTAATTTCTTCGCTTCACGACGTGAAATACTACCATGCACGAGCAAGTCGCACAACGCAAGATCAAGCCCGATGCTAATCAACAGCAATTCTAGGCGCGTCGCAGAAAAGACGCGATCTAAAAAATTTAAGGCCTTTAATTCAGGGCTCCAACACACTTTTGCGTGAAATCAACCTGATGCCATTTCAAAACCATGCCGGTTTACTACGACGAATCGGCGACCCCCGAGCACCGTGTGTTCTCCGTTTGCAAAACCGCAGGTAGGTAGCCCGCCGGTTGCACGAAAAGGCGTGCGTGGTTGGACATTCCTGATTTATCGTAGTAAACCGGCATGGTTCTGAGGCGCTGGGGAGGGGCGCTTCGCAATCGGACCCGATAATGGGACTGGCGGCGCACGGAAAACCCTGTTGAACGGGGCGCGTCGTGTTCCACGCGCCAAGTCGGCCGGCGTACGGGCTGTGCGGGGGCCAGGCGCCCCGCGGGCTGGCGCGGTCCCGTGCGCGCCGACACTCGCGAAAATTTTTCCAAAAATGTCCTTGCATCGCCGTCGAAGTTCCCGTATAGTACTTCTTCGCACGGGGGCGTAGCTCAGCTGGGAGAGCGCTTGACTGGCAGTCAAGAGGTCAGGGGTTCGATCCCCCTCGTCTCCACCCGAGCATTGAATGAGGCTCCAACGCAAGTTGGGGCCTTTTTTCATATAGGCACACAAGGTCAAAGGCGGCACCATGATCCTCCTGGTCGACAAGATCGAAAAAAGCTTCGGCGCGCGCGTCCTCTTTAGCGGCGCGTCCTTCCAGATCAACCCCGGCGAGCGCTTTGCGCTCGTTGGGCCCAACGGCGCCGGCAAAACCACCATGCTCAAAATCATCATGGGCATCGACAGCCCCGACGCCGGCCAGGTCCAGTATGCCAAAGACTGCCAGATGGGCTACCTAGAGCAGGAAACCAACCTAGAGCACAAGGACACCACCATCCTTGCCGAGGTCATGGCCGCCGCCAAGGAAATCCGCCGCATGGGCGAGCGCGCCAACGAACTGCAGGCCCAAATCACCGAGCTCTCCGAGCAGGGCAAGGACGTCGACGCGCTCCTTAACGAGTACGGCCAGGTCCAGGACCGCTTTGAGCACCTGGGCGGCTACGAACTCGAGAGCAACGCCCGCAAGATCCTGTCCGGCCTGGGCTTTAAGGTCACCGACTTTGAGCGCCCGTGCTCCGAGTTCTCGGGCGGCTGGCAGATGCGCATCGCGCTTGCCAAGCTCTTCCTGCGTCACCCCGACTTGCTGCTTCTGGACGAGCCCACCAACCACCTGGACCTCGAGAGCGTCCAGTGGCTGCGCGGCTTTATCGCCAACTATGACGGCGCTGTGCTCATCGTCAGCCACGACCGCGCGTTTATGGACGCCTGCGTCGACCACGTCGCCGCGCTCGAGAACCGCCGCGTAACCACCTACACCGGCAACTACAGCAGCTACCTCAAGCAGCGCGAGGACAACCTGGAGCAGATGCGCGCAAAGCGTGCCGCCCAGGAGCGCGACATCGCCCACATGCAGGTCTTCGTAGACAAGTTCCGCTATAAGCCCACCAAGGCCGCCCAGGCGCAGGAGCGCATCCGCAAGATCGAGCAGATCAAAAAGGAGCTCGTCATCCTGCCCGAGGGCCACAAGCACATCGACTTTAAGTTCCCCGACCCGCCGCGCTCCGGCGACATGGTCGTGGGCCTCGAGGGCGTGTCCAAGTCCTACGGCGACAAGCACATCTACAGCGATATCGACCTCAAGCTCTACCGCGGCGAGCACGTGGCGCTCGTCGGCCCCAACGGCGCCGGCAAGTCCACGCTCATGAAGATCCTCGCCGGCCTGGAGCCGCCCACCACCGGCACCCGCGATCTGGGCACCAACGTCGGCGTCGCCTACTATGCCCAGCACGCGCTCGAGGGCATGACCGAGTCCAACACCGTCCTGCAAGAGATCGACACCGTCACGCCCAAGTGGACCGTGCCGCAGCAGCGCAGCCTGCTGGGTGCCTTCCTGTTTAGCGACAACGACGCAATCGAAAAGCAGGTACGCGTCCTCTCCGGCGGTGAAAAGGCGCGTCTGGCCCTGGCAAAGATGCTCGTGGCCCCCGAGGCGCTCCTGTGCCTGGACGAGCCCACCAACCACCTGGACATCGACTCGGTGGACATGCTCGAGAACGCCCTGCAAAACTTCCCCGGTACCATCGTGCTAATCAGCCACGACGAGCACCTGGTACGCGCCGTGGCCAACCGCGTCATCGACATCCGCGACGGACAAGTCACGGTCTACGACGGCGACTACGACTACTACCTCTACAAGCGCGAGGACCTCGCAGCCCGCGCCGCCGCCGAGGCGTCCACGGAGAGCGCGCCGGCCACGACCAAGTCCGCCAAGGCAAGCGCCGCCCAGGCCGACACCCCCGCCGCGGCGCCTAAGCCTGCCGAGGGCAAAAAGACCAAGGAGCAAAAGCGCGCCGAGGCCCAAGCCCGCGCCGCGCTCAATAAAAAGCTCAAGGGCGTGCGCAACCAGCTCAAGAAGATCGAGACGGAGCTCGACAAAAAGCGTGCCCGCTATGACGAGCTTATGGAATTGATGGCAAGCGAAGAGCTTTATGCCGATCAAGACAAGTTCAACGCCGCGCTGGGGGAATATAACGGCCTTAAGCAAGAGCTACCCAAGCTCGAGGACGAATGGCTGGAGCTTTCCACCCAGATCGAAGAGGAGACCGCGCGTGAACTCTCGTAAGGCCGCTGCCGTGGCGATGAGCATCATCGCCATCGCCTGTCGCATCTGCGGCATTTTTATGAGCGCGATGACCGTGCTGCTGTGTTTTAGCGGCCTCACCGCCAAGCTGCAGATCGTGGGCTTTGTCGTCGAGCTTTCGCGCGCCCTGCCGAGCGCCATCGCCGGCTACGGCGTCATCACGTCGCCCTTTGGCGGTGTGTTCCGCTTGGATTACGCCATCGTCGCCGTGATCCTGTTTGTGATCGACTACCTGCTCACGCGCGCCTCGCGTCGCGTCCGCTAGAGGAGCGCCATGTCCAGCAGCTACATCATGAACCTGCTCGCCAGCGCCGTCGCCGTCATCGTGGGCATCGTGATCCACGAGAGCGCACACGCCGCCGCGGCCTGGGCGCTCGGCGACAAGACGGCCCGTTCGCGCGGCCGCGTGTCGCTCAACCCGCTTAACCATATCGACCCGTTTGGCACCATCATCCTGCCGCTGCTCATGCTCGCGGCCGGCGGTCCCGTGTTCGCCTTCGCCAAGCCCGTGCCGGTCTACCTCAACAACCTCAAGCACCCCAAGCTTGACGAGGTCCTGGTGAGTGCGGCCGGCCCCGCATCGAACATCGCACTCGCGTGCCTCGCGGCCGCCCTCATGCACGCAACGTACGGCAACCTCTACACCAGCATGTCCTTTGCCGTAGCATCACAGATCATGAACTTCGGCGCCACCTTTATCGTGGTCAACCTGTCACTCGCGTTCTTCAACCTCATCCCGATCCCGCCACTCGACGGTTCGTCGATCATCGTGCCCTTCCTCAAAGGCAAGGCGCTCAACAACTACTACCACCTGCAGCAATACGCCATGCCCATCCTCATCATAGTTCTGTATCTGCTGCCCATGTGGACCGGCATCGATGTAATCGGCCGCTATTTCGACGTTACCGTGTATCCGCTGGCCGAGTGGCTGCTCAACTTCGCAATCGCCGGCATCTAAGGTAAACTTACAGGTCGACCGTGCAAAACGGTCGTAACATGCACCCAAACCGCGCCGCGAAGGCGCCGTCAAAGGAGGTCGAAGATGTCGTATCGCGTGTCGACGCAGGTCTACAGCGGACCGTTCGACCTGCTGCTGCAGCTGGTAACCCGCCTAAAAGTAGATATCGGCGCCATCTCCATTAGCGAGGTGGCCGAGCAGTACCTTGCCGAGGCCGAGCGCATCGAGGCGCTAGACCTGGACGTGGCGAGCGACTTTTTGCTGGTCGCGGCAACCCTTTTGGACATCAAGGCCGCCTCTCTGGTGCCGCAGGAGGCCCCGCGCAAAGTCGATGACGATGATGACGAGTTCGACGAAGACCTCGAGGAACTCAGCGCGCTCGACGGCGACGCCTTGCGCGAGGTCCTGATCCAGCGCCTGATTGCCTACAAGCAGTTTAAAGGCGCGGCTGCGGCCCTCGGTGCCCGCATGCAGGCCGAAAGCCGTATGCATCCGCGTGTGGCCGGCCCCGACCCCGAGTTCCTAGGGCTCATGCCCGACTACCTGGCCGGCATCACCCTGCGCGGCCTCGCCGTCATCTGCGCCGACCTGGACGGCAAGCGCCAGACCTTCTTGCTGGAGGCCGAGCATGTGGCGCCGCATCGCGTGCCGCTCGACCTGACCGTGGCCTCAGTCGACCGCTTTACCATGGCGCACCAAACCTGCACCTTCCGCGAGCTGTTGGACGGCGACGCCACGACCGAGCAACTCGTCGTCACCTTCTTGGCCATGTTGGAGCTCGCCAAGCGCGGCTCGCTCACGTTGAGCCAGGACGAGATCTTCGGAACCATCTGCATCAACCGAGTCGAGGGCGCCGAGGCATACGTGCCCGGCGAGGGCCCCGAGCTCACCGAATAGGAGCCGCAACCATGTCAACCCTTTCCACGCTGGAGGCAAACAGCCTCAAAGGCGCCCTTGAGGCGCTGCTGCTGGTGTCGAGCGATCCCGTGAGCGCACCCGCGCTGGCAGGTGCGCTGGATATCGCCCCGGGCGAGTGCGCATCGCTGCTCGCCGAGCTCAAAGTTGAGTACGAGGAGGCCAACCGCGGCTTTCAGCTGCGCGAGGTTGCCGGCGGCTGGCGCCTGTTTACGCATCCCGCCTACCACGACGTGGTCGAGGCCTACGTGCTGAGTTGGGACACGCAAAAGCTGTCGCAGGCGGCGCTCGAAACACTGGCCGTCATCGCATACCACCAGCCCGTGACGCGCGAGGTGGTCAAGGGCATCCGCGGCGTCAATTCCGACGGCGTCATTGCGTCGCTCGTGGACAAGGGCCTGGTGCGTGAGCTCGGCCGCGATCCCCAGCGCGGTCAGGCCATCATCTACGGCACGACCAACGCCTTCTTGGAAAAGTTCGGCCTGCGCTCCACCCACGACCTACCCGACCTGGAGCAGTTTGCCCCCGACGAGCAGTCGCGCCAGTTTATCCGCGAGCGTCTGAGCGGCCGCAGTATTCAGTCCACACTCGAGGAGCAGGCCGAGGACCTGGACGAAGAGCGCGAACTGCTCGATACCGATGTTGAAGATGTTGAGGCAGTCGAGGACTTGGAGACCCTGGTCGTCGACGAGACCTCGGAGGATTTGCATGACGAGGACTAACGGAGTAGGGGAGGCGCACGCCGTGGGCAACGCGGTACCCGCAACCGACGCCCAGCCCGTCTACCCGCACACCATGCGTCTACAGCGCTTTTTGGCACGCGCAGGCGTGGCGAGCCGCCGCGGCTCAGAGGACCTGATGACCGCCGGCCGCGTGACCGTCAACGGTCAGGTCGCAACCGAGCTGGGTACCAAGGTCGACGTCGACCGCGACCTTATCGAGGTTGACGGCATGCCCGTCAACCTCAACCAAGGCGCCGTATACTTGATGCTCTACAAGCCGACCGGCTACCTCACCACCATGAGTGATCCGCAGGAGCGCCCTTGCGTGGCCGACCTGGTCCCACGCGGCCGCTTTCCGGGACTGTTCCCGGTGGGTCGCCTGGACCGCGACACCACGGGCCTTTTGCTCTTTACCACCGACGGCGACCTGTCTCAGGACCTGCTGCATCCCAGCAAGCACGTCTACAAGACCTATCAGGCACTCGTGGACGGGCAGCTGACCGACCGCGATCTTGAGCCGCTGCGTCGTGGCATCGAGCTCGACGACGGCCTATGCCAGCCGGCGATCTGCCGCGTCATCACCGCACGCGAGGCCGAGGCCGTGGCTCCGCAAGGCGTCAAGTCCGGTACCACCGCCGTGGAGGTCATCATCCGCGAGGGTCGCAAAAACCAGGTTAAGCGCATGTTGAGCAAGATTCACCATCCGGTGATCCGTCTGCATCGCTGCAACTTTGCGGGCCTGGAGCTCAAGGACGTGGCCAAGGGCTCGTGGCGCGAGCTCACCGACCGCGAGGTGCAGATCCTCAAGGCCGGCGGCATCCCGCCCAAGCAGGCGAGCGCCAAGCGCAACGGCGGCAGGCCCCAAGACACGCCCGCCAGCCGCACGCGTCACCACGGCAGCCACGGCTCCGCACCCAAGCGCAACACCTACCGCGAGCGCTACACGGGCTAGGCAACCCGCCGCGCCCCAACGCCCGCGAACCATACCAGCACGTCAACCATCGAAAGGAAGCATTGCATGATCGTCGCCATCGACGGCCCCGCCGGTTCAGGCAAGTCCACCATCGCCAAGGAGATCGCCCGCCAGCTGGGCTTTAACAAGCTCGACACGGGCGCCATGTATCGCGCCGTCACGTTCGCCGCGCTCGACCGCGGCATCGACCTGGACGACGAGGCGGCCATCGACGCCCTCGCCGAGCAGATCGAGATTCGCTTTACCAACGGCACCGGCGAGGACACGCGCCTGACCATTGACGGCCAGGACGCTTCGGCCGCCATCCGTACCCCGCAGATCGACGCCAACGTATCCAAGGTCTCGGCCTACCCGGGCGTGCGCGCCGCCATGCTCATTCACCAGCGCCGCGCCGCCGAGGACCGCGATATCGTGGCCGAGGGTCGCGACATCGGTACCGTCGTATTCCCCAACGCGCAAGTAAAGGTCTTCCTGACCGCTGACCCGCGCGAGCGCGCCCGCCGCCGCGTGCTGCAGCGTCACCAAAACGACGCCCAGCCGCTTACTGCCGAGCAGCTCGAGGCCGAGGCCGACGAGACTCTCGACGCCCTTAAGCAGCGCGACAAGCTTGACAGCAGCCGCGAGGTCGCGCCGCTCGTGCCCGCCGAGGACGCCGTGCACGTTGACTCCACCGCCCATACCATCGACGAGGTCGTCCGCATTATCGAGGACCTCATCAACCAAAGGAGGTAGCCCATGCGCCTGTTTAAGCAGATGCCCGAGGATTATTACAACGCCCCCTATGCCGAGTTCCCGGCGCTCATCCGCGGCACCGTCGTCGTGGTCATGGCCATCCTGTGGGCCTTCTCCAAGCTCATGTGGCGTTGGAAGGTCGAGGACGCTGACCTGCTGTTTGAGCGCCAGGAAGGCCGCGGCAGCGTGGTCATCTGCAACCACACCTCGATGGCCGAGCTCTTGGCCGTGGAGACGGCGCTGTTCTTTGGGGGCCGCCGTATCCGTCCCATCTTTAAGTCCGAGTTCGCCAAGAGCAAGATCGTACGCTGGGCCTTTAGCCGCGTGGGCGGCATTCCTGTCGAGCGTGGCACCGCCGACATGAAGTGCCTGCGCGCCGCCCAGCATGCGCTGCAGCGCGGCGAGGACGTCCTGATCTTCCCCGAGGGCACGCGCATCCGCTCGCGCGAGATCAAGCCAGAGGTCCACGGCGGTTTTGCGCTCATCGCTCAGATGGGCAAGGCGCCCGTCAACCCGCTCGCCATCTGCGGCTGGTCCGACATCACGCCTGCGGGCAAAAAGCTCATGCGTCCCAAGAAGTGCTGGATTCGTGCCGGCAAGGCCGTCTCGCTTTCCGATGCACCGGCCGAGCTCAAGCGCAAGGAGCGCCTGGCTTGGTTTGAGTCCGAGGCCATGAGCCGCGTATACGCCATGCGTGACGAGCTGTGCGCCGAGCATCCGGGCAGGTTCTAGCCATGAGCGAGAACGTGACGAACACCGCCGCGACTGCGTCCGACCAGGCAACCGCGCCTACCATCGAGATCGCCGCCCACGCCGGCACCTGCTACGGCGTACAGCGCGCGCTCGACATGGCGCTGGCCGCCGCGCCCCAGACAGGGGAGAGCACTCAGGTCCACACCCTGGGTCCGCTCATCCATAACCCCATCGTGGTACGCGAGCTTTCCGAGGCAGGCGTCGGTCTGGCCGAGACCCTGGACGACGCCGCATCGGGCACCGTGATCATTCGCGCGCATGGCGTGGTGCCGCAGGTCATCGATTCCGCTCGCGAGCGTGGCCTCGACGTAGTCGATGCCACCTGCCCCTACGTCAAGAAGGTCCATGTGGCCGCCGAGCGCCTGGTGCGCGAGGGCTACCGCGTGGTGGTCGTAGGCGAGCCGGGTCACCCCGAGGTCGAGGGTATTCTGGGCCACGCCGGCAATGACGCGCAGGTCGTGAGCTGTGCTGCCGACGCCGATGCCCTGTCGCTCAAGGGCAAGGTGGGCCTCGTTGTGCAGACCACCCAGACCGCGCAGAACCTCGCCGAGGTCGTGGCCGCTATCACCCCGCGCGTGCAGGAGCTACGTGTGATCAACACCATCTGCGCCGCCACGAGTGAGCGTCAACAGGCAGCAGCCACACTTGCCAACCGCTGCGACTGCATGGTCGTGGTGGGCGGCAAGAACTCGGGCAACACCCGCCGCCTGGCACAGATTTGCGCCGACGCCTGCGAGCGCACGTATCACATCGAGGAAGCTTCCGAGCTCCAGGCCGAGTGGTTAACCGGCGCTCACCACATCGGCATCACCGCCGGAGCCTCCACCCCGCAAGAACACATCGAACGCGCCGTCGAGCGCATCAAGGAGCTTTGCCGCTAACCATGGACCAGACCGTACCCGCATACGCCGCCGAGGTGGCCGATTACGGGCGCAGCCGCGACCCCGAGCCGGGTGAGGGCGCGCTCGTCAAGAACGTGCGTCCCGAATCGCCCGCGTGGGATGTGGGTATCGAGCCGGGCATGCGCGTGCTCACGGTCAACGGTGAGCAGCTTACCGACATGATTGTGTGGCTCTGGGAGGCCGACGATGATACCGTCGAGCTGGAGGTATTCGACCCGCGCGACGGCACCGTCACCCCCGTCGAGCTCGACCGCTTTCCCGGCGAGGACTGGGGCTTGGAGTTCGATGGCCCCATCTTCGACGGCATGCGTACCTGCGTCAACGCCTGCGTATTCTGCTTTATGACGATGCTGCCCAAGGGCGGCCGCTCCACGCTCTACATTCGCGACGACGACTATCGCCTGAGCTTTTTACAGGGCAACTTTGTCACGCTCACGAACCTTTCCGACGAAGATGTTCAAAACGTCATCGAACGCAATATGAGCCCCATGAACGTGTCGGTCCATGCCGTGAGTCCCGATGTTCGCCGCCGCATGATGGGCCGCAACGCCCAGCGCGGCATGGACGTGCTCGAGGCCATCATGGCCGCCGGCATCGAGATTCACGCGCAGATTGTGCTGTGCCCCGGCATGAACGACGGCGAGGAGCTGGAAAAGACCCTGCGCTTTTGCGAGGAGCACGAGCAAATCACAAGCCTGGGCATTGTGCCGCTCGGTTTTACCAAGCATCAGAACCGTTTTAGCTGGTCCTACAGCGACAAGCCCGAGCTAGCGCGCGAGACCATTGCCATGATCCGTCCCTACCAGGACCGCGCCTATGAGCGCTTTGGCCGCCACACCTTCCAGATGAGCGACGAGTTCTATCTGGACGCCGGCATCGATCCTCCCGAGGCAGACTTTTACGACGGTTACCCGCAGTACTACGACGGCATCGGCATGATCCGCTCGTATCTGGACGAGACCGACGACGTGCTGGCTACCGATGCCGAGCGACTGGCCCGCGTCCGCGAGGCCATCGCCGCCCGCAGCCAGCACCTGCTGTGCCTCTCCGGCGCCAGCGCGCGCGACACCGTGGCGCGCTTTGTGGAGTCGCCGCATGGTCTCGGCGGCACTGTTACGGCCATCAAGAACCGCTACTTCGGCGGCAACGTGGACGTGACCGGCCTCATCGTCGCGTGTGACATTCTGGAGCAGCTGCCCCAAGACCTGTCGGGGGTTATGCTCTTTGTGCCTAAGCTCATGTTCAACGCTGACGGCATGACGCTTGACGAGTATCATCGTGACGATTTACTCGCAAGCCTTACCAGTCGCGGCGCCGAGGTTCATGTGGTGTCGACCATGCCGCATGAGCTGCTCGATACCCTGGAGCATATCCTTGGCATTGTGCCCGCAGACTCTACTAATTCCGCTGACCCTATCCATTAAAGGAGAGCAGATGAAACCTATCGTCGCCGTCGTCGGACGCCCCAACGTGGGCAAGTCCACGCTCGTTAACCGCCTGGCCCAAACCTCGGACGCCATCGTCCATGAGTCCCGCGGCGTCACGCGCGATCGCTCATACCACACGGCCGATTGGAACGGCCGCGAGTTCACCATTGTCGACACGGGCGGCATCGAGCCACTCAAGAGCGATGACGTCTTTGCCACGTCCATCCGCGACCAGGCCCTCGCCGCCGCCGAGGAAGCCGCCGTCATCCTGTTTGTGGTCGACGGCCGCACCGGCGTCACCGAGGAGGACGAGTCGGTCGCCCGCATGCTCAAGCGCTGCGACAAGCCGGTCTTTCTACTGGTGAACAAGCTCGACAACCCCGATCGCGAAAACGACAGCATCTGGGAGTTCTATTCGCTCGGCGTCGGTGAGCCCACGCCCCTCTCGGCCCTGCATGGCCACGGCACGGGCGACCTGCTCGACGATATCGTGGCCCTGCTTCCGGAGGAAGAGGACGAGGTCGCCGATGAGTTCCCCGACGCCCTGAACGTCGCCATCATCGGCCGCCCCAATGCCGGTAAGTCGTCGCTGTTCAACCGCATTCTGGGCGCCGACCGTTCTATCGTGTCCAACATTGCCGGCACGACGCGCGACGCCATCGATACCGTCGTGGAGCGCAACGGCAAGCACTACCGCATGGTTGACACCGCTGGTATTCGCAAGAAGAGCACCGTGTACGAGAATATCGAGTACTACTCCATGGTCCGCGGCCTGCGCGCCATCGATCGCGCCGACGTGGCGCTGCTCGTCGTCGACGCCTCCGTGGGCGTTACCGAGCAGGACCAGAAGGTCATGGGCTTGGCCATCGAGCGCGGCTGCGCCATCGTCGTGCTGCTCAACAAGTGGGACCTGCTCGACGACGACCGCAAGCGCGAGGCCTGCATGGAGACCGTCGACCGCCGTCTGGGCGTCATGGCTCCCTGGGCCCAGTACCTGCGCATCTCTGCCCTCACTGGCCGCAGCGTCGAGAAGATCTGGGCGATGGTCGACGCCGCCGAAAAGACGCGCTCGCAGAAGATCAGCACCTCGCGCCTCAACACGTTCCTCACCGACCTGCGCGAGTTCGGTCATACCGTGGTGGACGGCAAGCGCCGCCTGCGCATGCACTACGTGACCCAGACGGGCGTCAACCCGCCGACGTTCACGTTCTTCGTCAACCATAGCGACCTGGTCAACGACACCTACCAGCGCTACGTGGAGAACCGCATGCGCTCGACTTTCGATTTTGCCGGCACGCCCATTCGACTCTTCTTTAGGAAGAAGGAACAAAAGGATGCATAATCCGATTCTGCTGACCGCCATCTGCGCCGTGGTCTCGTTCTTTATCGGAGCGATTCCGTTTGGCCTGATCCTGGGCCGCATGTTCAACCACACGGACATTCGCAAGGCGGGCTCCGGCAACATCGGCACAACCAATGCGCTGCGCGTGGCCGGCCCTAAGGTGGCCGCGCTCACGTTGTTGCTCGACTGCCTTAAGGGCGCCATCTGCGTCCTTATCGCGCGTCCGCTCATTGCCGACTTGGGCTATGGCTTCCCCGTAAGCATCATGGCGCCCGGAGCCCCCGGCGATTGGATGCTCGGCGTCATTTGCCTAGCAGCGGTGTGGGGCCATATCTTCTCGCCCTACCTTAACTTCCACGGCGGCAAGGGTATCGCGGTTGGCCTGGGCGTCATCCTCGCCTGGTACTGGCCTATTGGCCTGTCGCTGCTGGGCATGTTTATCGTGGCCGTCGCCATCACCAAGTACGTGTCGGTGGGCTCGCTTGCCGCCGCCATCGGTCTTCCTATCGCTGCCTGCGCGGTCTTTCCGTACAGCAGCCTGGGTCTCAAGTTTTGCATGGCGATGATCGGCATCACCGTGGTGTGGGCCCATCGCTCGAATATCCAAAAGCTCATGGCTGGTAAGGAGTCCAAGCTCTCGTTTACCAAGCGCGTCACCGAGCCCGACGATAAGTAGGAGAGAGTCATGAATGTTGCGCTGATTGGCTCAGGCTCCTGGGGAACCGCCGTCGCCGGCCTTGCCGCCGCGCGCGCCGAGCGCGTGACCATGTGGGCCCACAGCGAGCAGACGGCCGCCGGCATTAACGGCGAGCACCGTAACCCCCGCTATCTGGTGGACTACCTGCTTCCGGAAAACGTTGTCGCCACGACGGGCCTGGCCCAGGCGCTCGACGGCGCCGACGCCATTATCTTTGCCGTGCCCTCCACGCACCTGCGAAGCGTATGTCATCAGACAGCGCCCTTCATCGCCGCCGACACCCCGGTGCTCTGCCTTACCAAGGGCATTGAGCCCGAGTCCGGCCTGCTCATGAGCGAGGTCATTGCCAGCGAGATCGGCAACGAGGCGCGCGTGGCGGCGCTCTCGGGCCCCAACCATGCCGAGGAAATCTGCCGCGGCGGACTTTCTGCCGCCGTCATCGCCAGCGAAGACCCTCAGATAGGGGAGACCTTTAAGGACCTGCTCCTGTCAACCGCCTTCCGCATCTACCTGTCGCAGGACATGACCGGTGTCGAGGTCTGCGGTGCCATGAAAAACGTCATCGCCATCGTGTGCGGTATCTCCGCCGGTACCGGCGCGGGCGACAACACGCTCGCCCTTATCATGACGCGCGGCCTGGCCGAGATCAGCCGACTGGTGCACGCTCGCGGCGGGCAGGCCATAACCTGCATGGGACTTGCCGGCATGGGCGACCTCATCGCCACCTGTACCTCGGAGCATTCGCGCAACCGTACCTTTGGTTACGAGTTTGCCCACGGCGTGTCGCTCGACGAGTACCAAGAGCGCACACATATGGTGGTCGAGGGCGCCGTCGCGGCCCGCAGCGTGAGCGAGCTCGCCCGTTCACTGGGCGTAGACATTCCGCTCACCTTTGCCGTGGAGCAAACGCTCTACAACGGTGTTACTTTGGATAGGGCGCTCGAGATTCTCACTGACCGCGTCCCATCGCAAGAGTTCTACGGGCTCAACGACTAGCGCAGAAAGGCTACTACCATGGGTACCATTAAAATCGCTCCGTCCGTCCTTTCGGCCGACATGGCCAACCTCAAGGGCGACCTCGACAAGATCGCCGGTGCCGACTATGTGCACTTCGACGTCATGGACGGTCACTTTACCGGCAATCTCACCTTTGGCGTCGACATCCTCAAGGCCGTCAAGCGCTCCACCGACGTGCCGGTCGACGCACACCTCATGGTTTCGAACCCCGACGAGACCGTCGATTGGTATGCCGACGCCGGCGCCGATATGATTACCGTGCACTACGAGGCCTCTACGCACCTGCACCGCACGCTCACGCACCTGCAGCAGCGCGGCGTCAAGGCCGGCGTGGTGCTCAACCCCGCAACGCCCGTTTGCGTGCTCGAGAGCATCATCGAGGTCGTCGATATCGTGCTGCTCATGAGCGTGAACCCCGGTTTTGGCGGCCAGAGCTTTATCCCGGGCACCATCGCCAAACTGCACGAGCTCAAGGCCATGTGCGAGCGCCACGGCGTGTCGCCCCTGATCGAGGTCGACGGCGGCATCTCTTCTAAGAATATCGCCGAGGTCGTCAAGGCCGGCGCCGATGTCTTAGTGGCAGGCTCCGCCGTATTTAAGTCCGAAGATCCCGCCGCCGAGGTTGCGCTGCTGCAGAAGCTGGGCAACGAGGCCGCACAGGAGGCATAAACCCTTATGACCGCAGGTCAAAACCGCATACCCGTGAATCTTGACTATGCCGCCTCGACGCCCATGCGCGCCGAGGCGCTTATTGCGCAGCGTGAGTACGACGAGAGTGAACTTGCGGGCGTCAACCCCAACTCCCTGCACTCGCTCGGCCGCAAGGCCGCCGCGCGTCTGGAGGTTGCACGTCGCGAGATCGCCCGCAGCTTTGGCGCGCGCGTCCGCCCGTCCGAGATTGTACTGACCAACGGCGGCACCGAAGCCAACCAGCTGGCGCTGCTCGGTCTTGCCGAGGGCGCTCGTCAGCGCGATCGCAAGCGCGATCGTGTAATCGTTTCGGCCATCGAGCACGATTCGATTCTGGACAACCTGCCGTTGCTGCGTGCCGCCGGCTTTACCGTCGACCTGGCGACGCCTTGCCGCGCGGGCTACATTGAGCCTGCCGCGCTTGTCGAGCTACTAGGCGACGACGTGGCGCTCGTGAGCATCATGGTTGCCAACAACGAGACCGGCGTGGTGCAGCCCATCCGCGAGCTTGCCGCGGCCGCGCATACCGTGGGCGCCCTTTTCCACACCGATGCCATCCAGGGCTATCTGCATATTCCGCTCGATGTCACCGAGCTGGGCGTCGATGCCATGTCCGTTGCCGCGCATAAGATCGGCGGCCCTGTGGCATCCGGCGCGCTCTACCTTAAGAACCGCACGCCGCTGCGCCCCCGAATCTTTGGCGGTGGACAGGAAGCCGGACGACGTGCCGGCACGCAGGACCTGCGCACGCAGCTCGCCTTTGCCGCTGCCGCCCGCACGCTGACGCCCCATGTGGCCGAGGAACGCGAGAAGCTTCAAGCCCTTTCCGACAAGCTCTACGCCACGCTTACGGCCCACCCTCGCATTCACGCCACCATGGGCGACTATGCGCATGCCGACCGTCTGCCCGGCATGGTATCGATCTACATTGATGGCATGGACTCCGAGGAGCTCATCGTCAAGCTCGACGCCGCCGGCTTTGAGGTATCGGCCGGTTCCGCCTGCTCGAGCGGCAGCATGGACCCGAGCCACGTTCTCAGCGCCATGGGTATTGGCCGCGAACAGGCCCTGGGTGCACTGCGCATCTCCTTCGATGACCGCGTGAATCCGGGCGATCTGGACGAGTTTGCCCAGACGCTGCTCTCGATCGTAGGCGCCGCATGATCGTCGCCGAGTTCGAGCGCGCTCTGCTGGCACGCTATCCAAAGACGGACACCGAGCCCTGGGACCACGTAGGCTTATCCGTGGGCGACCCTGCCGCGGAGATTACCGGTGTTGCCTGCGCGCTCGATGCGACCGAGACCAATGTTCGCCGCGCCCAAGAAGCCGGTGCCAACGTGCTGCTGACGCATCATCCCATATACATCAAGGCGCCCGAGGCCTTTTGTCCGGCGGATGCCACACGCCCCCAATGCAGCGCGGCGCTCTACGAGGCAGCGCGTTGCGGCGTGAGCATCATATCGCTCCACACCAACCTGGACCGCTCGCACGAAGCCCGTGTCCGCCTGAGCAAGCTGCTGGGTGCCACACCCGTGAGCTCACTGGAGCACTTGGACGACCCCGAGGCCACCGGCCTGGGCGCGCTTGCAACGCTCAACGACCCGTGCACGCTGCGCGATCTTGCCACCCGTGCTGCCACGGCCTTCGGCAGCGACCCGCGTGTGTGGGGCGAAGCCGATCGCCCGTGCCGCACCGTCGCCATTTTGGGCGGCTCCTTGGGCGACTTTGGAGAGCTCGCCATCGCCGCGGGCGCGGACGTTGTCGTGACGGGCGAGGCGGGCTACCACGTGGCGCAAGACCTTGCCTTGCGCGGGCTGGCGGTGATCCTGCTCGGCCATGACCGTTCTGAGGAGCCGTTCGTTGATATATTGATGAACTCTGCGGTTGACGCCGGGGTCGACCCCCGTCATGCGATTAAAATACTGAACCCTTGCCAATGGTGGACTGTGACAAAAGGAGAGAACTTATGAGCGCCGGCGCTACGCTACTCAAGCTGCAACAGATCGATTTGGAGCTCGCCCGCAACAAGAGCGAACTTGCCAATATGCCGGAGCTCAAGGAGCTCGCTTCCAAGCGCAAGACCTATGTGAAGCTCAAGTCCGAGATGACCAAGCTCTACGCCCAGCGCAAGGATCTGGACATTGAGCTCGACGATCTCAACACCACCGAGATCCAGACCAATAACGCCATCGAGGCCGCTAAGAAGCGCCACGTTGACGGCTCCGACTACCGCGAGGTACAGGACCTGGAAAACGAGCTCGCCACCCTGGCCAAGCGCCTGGACAAGATTGAGCACACCCGCAAGGATGTCGTTGTCGCCCATAAGGAGGCGCTCGACCGCGAGACCCGCGCGCAGACCATCATCGCCAAGTTCGAGGAGGGCGTGAAGGCCGATACCAAGGCCGCCCGCGCCAAGGCTGCCGATCTGCAGGCTCAGATCGATGCCGCCACCAAGGAGCGCATCGCGCTTGCCGCCATGCTGCCGACCGACGTGCTCACCGATTACGAGCGTCTGCTCAAGCAGTTCCGCGGCCTGGCCGTCGAGACCATCAAGGGCAATATCCCCACGGTCTGCCACACCGCGCTGCAGGCGTCGTCCATGAGCGACCTCAACCACGACGGCAGTGAGATTACGCACTGCCCGTACTGCCACCGCCTGCTCGTGCTCCCCAGCAAGGAAGCCTAACGATGACGGCGGCACCCAACAATTCAATGCAACTTGAGGGAAAAACGATCCTGCTGGGCATTACCGGCGGGATCGCCGCCTATAAGTCGTGCAATATCGTGCGCCTGCTGCAAAAGCGCGGCGCCCGCGTGAAGGTCGTTATGAGCGAGCATGCCACCGAGTTCGTGGGCCCGCTCACCTTCCGCGCGCTCACCAATGAGCCGGTCGCCGTGGGCTTGTTCGACGATCCCTCCGACCCCATCCACCACATTTCGCTGGCGCAGGAGCCCGATCTGGTGGTCGTGGCGCCCGCGACGGCCAATATTATCGCCAAGATGGCCAACGGCATCGCCGATGACCTCATCTCCACCACGCTGCTGGCAACGCCGCGACCCATCGTGATCGCACCCGCTATGAACAACGGCATGTGGAAGGCGCCGGCAACGCAGGCCAACATGGCCACGCTGCGCGAGCACGGTGTCCATGTGGTGGGACCCGGCAGCGGCTACCTTGCCTGCGGCGACGTGGACACGGGGCGCATGAGCGAGCCCGAGGACATCGTCGAGGCTGTCTGTGAGGTGCTCAACCCCGTGCCGCAAGACCTGACGGGCAAGCGCATCGTCATCACCGCCGGCCCCACGCACGAGCCGATCGACCCGGTGCGATTCATTGGCAACCGTTCTTCGGGCAAGATGGGTATCGCCCTGGCGGGGGAGGCCGCACGTCGCGGTGCAGCCGTCACGCTCGTGCTGGGACCGACATCGCTCGACGTTCCCCGCGGTGTGGAGTGCGTGCACGTACAGACCGCCTCAGAAATGCTCAAGGCAGCGCTGAGCGCCTTCCAGACGGCCGACGCGGCCATTTGCGCCGCCGCCGTCGCCGACTACACGCCGGCGGCCCCAGCGGACCATAAGCTCAAAAAGGCCAACGAGCGCCTGGATCGAATCGAGCTCGTCGAGACCGTTGACATCTTGGCCGAACTTTCACGCCAAAAGGGCGATCGCCTCGTAATCGGCTTTGCAGCCGAGACTGATAACGTCGTCGAGTACGCCGAGCGCAAATTGACCCGCAAAGGCTGCGATGCCATTATCGCCAACGATGTCTCACGCGCCGATTCGGGCTTTGGAACCGACACCAACAAGGCTTGGATCGTGAGCATAGCGGGTACGCAAGAACTACCCGTACTAACAAAACCCCAGCTCGCAGATACAATTTTGGACTTGCTTCAAAATTTGTAAAAAAGTTCTTGCACAAGGACAAAGTTTCGGGTTAATATACTCCCTGTTGCGAGCGAAAGCAGAGCAACAAACAAAAGCTTCGGGACGTGGCGCAGCTTGGTAGCGCACTTGACTGGGGGTCAAGGGGTCGCTGGTTCGAATCCAGTCGTCCCGACCAGAAGTTTGCAGGTCAGGCACTTAGTGCCTGACCTTTTTTGTTTTAAGCAATTGCTTAATTTTCAGTAAGCAACAGGGTGCCAAAAATCTACCTACGCGATAATCGCCTTTTGCGGCTACTTGCGCGTTTTGCACGCGCTTGAGCCGATTTATTAACGCGATATGAATCTACATACGCGTAGCTGGTATGCAGCCGAGTACAGGCTGTATTTATCGCGGCGATTAACACAGATATAGCGACTATAACGGACAAGCGTGTCGCTGTATTTATTCCAGTAGTTCACTTGATCGGTGGACAAGTTGGCAGTTGCAACGAAACGCCAAGCAGGATGGGCTCTATACGAGGACGCCGCAGGGTAATGGCGGGGGAGTGCGGCGGGCGCTCTGAGAGCCGCTGTGTGACCCCATGTCTCCTTAACTCGATAATTTGTGTTTCAAGCCACGAATCGGTCGAGCAATTGCCAAAAGAACGGCCCATGCAGGATTGCACGGGCCTTACATCAGATCAAATTTGAGCTAGAAGCACCAAGCGGAGCAGACGCAACACCATCTCGTCGCGGCCTCGGCGAGCGACATATCGCAGTCGAGGTAGACAACGAGGAAGTCGTCAGGCCCCGCAGAGGGGGACCGCGATGGTGGCCACCGCGCCGCCCGAGGGGCTGTTGGCGAGCGAGACGGAGCCCCCGTGGGCGCTCGCGGCCTCGGAGGCGGCGTGGAGGCCGAGCCCGTAGTGGCGGCCTCCGTCGCGTGAGGAGCGGGATGAGTCGTCTGTGAAGAGGCGCTCGCAGCCGCGTTCGAGGGCGGCGGGAGAGAAGCCCGGTCCGTCGTCGGACACCTCGATGACGAGGTGTCCGTCCGCGACGTCGCAGGAGACCGCCACGCGCGAGCGCGCGTGCTCGGCGGCGTTGGCCACGAGGTTCGCGGCGGCTCGCGCCAGGGCGGTTCGGTCGAGCGGGGCCTCGGGCGCGCCCGCGACGGCGGGGCCTGTGGCCGCGTCGAGCGTCACGCCTCGCGCCCGGGCGATCTGGGCGGCCTCGGCGAGGACCTGTTCGCAGAGCTCGGCCGGCCGCATGGGGGCCCTCTCCGCCCCGCCGGACCCGCGCGAGGCCTCGATGAGCAGGCGCACGTAGCCGTCGAGCCTTTCGACACTGCCGGCTATGTCGCGCGCGGCGGCCGCGAGGTCGGCGTCTTTCTCGTCTTCCAGCTCCTCCGCCACGAAGTCGGCGTTGGCGCGCAGCACGGTGAGCGGCGTCTTGAGGTCGTGGGCGAGCGACGCCACCTGCTCGCGCTGCCCCCGCTCCGCGGCCCAACGGGCCTCGAGCGACTCGGCGAGGGAGGCCCGCATGGCGTCCATCGCGGCGAGGACGTCGTTCACTTCGCGCACGTTGGTGCTGCCGACCGCGAAGTCGAGCTCCCCCGCGCCGACGCGCCCCGCCGCCTCCGCGAGCGGCGCCATCTTGCGCGAGATCACGCGGCTCGCGCGCCGCGCCACGAGCGCGAGCGCGAGTGCGCTTCCCGCCGCGGCGCCAGCGAGCATGAGGTTCTGCGGGTTGGGAAGCAGGCTGGCGAGGTCGCGCGAGACCCACTGCGGCAGGTACTCGCTGACGAGTGCGCAGGCCCCGCCGCCCTCGAGCGGGAACGCGGCGTAGGTGAGGCCCGAGCCCCCGCCCTCGATCTCCACTGTGCCCGGATCCGCGGCGAGTGCCGCACGGGCCATTTCCGCCGCGCCCTCGAGCCGCGTACCCTCGAGGTCTGTCATCAGCACGTATCCGTCCTTGTTCAGGATGAGGTAGCGGTACGCCGTCGGCACGTCCTGCTGCCCGCAGACGCCGTCGCGTGCCAGGCCCTCCGCGACCTCGCGCGCATTGGCTGGCCCCCAGCTCGCCTCGTAGACGAAGCCCGCGTTGATCGCCGCGGAGAGCGCCATGAACGAGGCGAGCCACGCCGTGGCGACCGCCGCGAACGCGTAGGCGAAGTAGCGCGCGATGACGAAGGAGAGCGGCATGCCCCCGCGACCTCGCGCCCCGGTCCTCAGAGCTGCCACTTGTACCCCATCCCCCAGACGGTCGCGATTGGGTCGGCGCCGGCCTCGGAGAGTTTCCTCCGGGCGCGGCTGACCTGCATGGATATGGCCGCGTCGTCGGCGTCGCTCTCCCAGCCGAGCACTGCCTCGCGGATCTGCGCGCGGCTCATGACCTGCCCGGGGTGGCGGGCGAGGTACTCGCAGATGGCGTACTCGGTGGGCGTGAGCGGCACGGCCTCGCCGCCCACGGCGAGGTCGCGCGCCCCGAGGTCGATCCGCACCTCCCCGAAGGAGAGGGCGTGCGAGCGCGGCCGGCGCTCACGGCGTAGATGGGCCGCGACCTTGGCGCGCAGCTCCGCGGCCCCGAAGGGCTTGCGGACGTAGTCGTCGGCGCCCAGGCCGTAGCCGGCCACGGCGTCCTCCTCGGCCACGCGCGCGGTCAGGAAGATGATGGGCCCGTCGAAGTCCGGGCGGATCTGCCGTACGAGCTCGAAGCCGTCGAGCCCCGGCATCATGACGTCGCAGAGCACGAGGTCGAAGCGCGAGAGGTCCATCCCCGGGACCGCCGTCGGGTCCGCTGCCTTGACGACCTCATGGCCGTCGCGGCCGAGGACGCGCGCGAGTGCGTCGAGGATCGCCCGCTCATCATCTACTGCCAGTATCCTCGCCATGTTCGACCTCCTGAAACTCCCGTCGGAATTGTACTTGCGCCGCGCTCAGCGGTCCAGAGCCCCGCGCGCAGCCGCGGGTGCCTCGGCCGCGTCGCACGCGCGGTAGCGCACGCCCGAGCCGCCGCGCGCCTCGATCTCGAGCCAGCCCTCGCCGTCCGACTCCCGCCCGAAGAAGATGAGCTGGAGCTCTCGGATATTGCCCCTGTCGTCCGCCGCGTCCACCAGGTAGACGTAGTTCGCCCCCGCCCCGGTGGCGTCGGCGTAGGAGCTCGCGTGGCTGCCGGGCTCGGGCGCGGGCGCCCACATGGCGATCTCAGGGTTGGGCAGCACGCGGTCGGCGATCGAGCGCAGCGCCGACCCCCAGCCGGCGTCGAGCAGGGCATTCCCGCCCAGGACGAGCGCTGCGGAGAGGAGGGCGAGCACGGCGGCGAGCGGCTTCCTACGCATCTGCCCTCCCGTCCTCGAAGCGGCAGAACCAGGCGATAAGGACGGCGGCGGTTGCCAGGGTGAGCACGAGGCTGGCGAGCGCAGTCGTGAGGAGAGGGCCCGCCGCGCGTGCGGCGTCGATGAAGGCCTCTACCCCGAGCGACCCCAGGCGCGCGGGCCAGGCGAGCGGCACCCAGCTCAGGGGCGTTGCCAGGGCACCGGTGAGCTCGCCGGTCATAAGGCCGTGCGCAAGCCCGCCCACTGAGAAGAACGCGAGGAGCATCCCCGCCGCGCCGGCGCCGATGGCGGCGTTGCGGCCGAGGCGTAGGGCCACGCCGAGCTCCAGCGCGTAGAGGGGCAGGCTGCCCAGCACGATGCCCGCCCAGGCGGCCGCAAGCGGAGCGGGCCCGAGCGGCAGGCGCCCGGCGACGGCGAGCACGGCCCCGAACACGCCGAGCGCCACGGCCAGCGCGCCCGCGCCGAGCGCTGCAAGGGCGAGCAGCTTCGCCGCGACGGCGCGCCCGCGCGAGGGGACCGCCGTGAGGTTGGCGAGGCGCCCGGCAGCGCGCTCCTCGTCCACGGCGAGCCCGCAGACGATGGCGGACATGAGCGGCATGAGGGCGCCGAGGAACTGGGCGTAGGCGTCCGCGCCCAGCGCCGGGTCCCATCGGGTTACGGAGAAGTACTCGCCGCAGGCAAGACCGGCTGCCAGGCCGCAGACGAGGTGCACCGCCGTGAGCGGGGAGCGCGCCAGGCGCAGGGTCTCGGAGAGCAGGGCCCGCGGGAGAGTCATGCGCGGCGTCGGGTCGGAGAGTCGTGTCACGGCCATCACCTCTCCTCGGAGCGCGCGAACCAGGCCGCGCCCGCCGCCGTGAGCGCGGCGAACGCGAGCGCGCAGACCGCAAGGCCCGCCAGCGTGAGCATGCCGTCCGCCGCGAGCGCCCCGCCGAGCGCCATGTCCGCCGCGAGTGGCTCGCCGCTCGGCAGCACGGGGATGAAGCTCGTGGGGATGACCATGTTCGCCGACGGCGGAAAGAGCTGCGGCAGCGGCACCAACGACCAGGCGAACCCACCTACGAGTTGCGCGGCGAGCGGGCAGAAGATGCCCGCGAGCATGCCGAGCCGCGCCGTGAGGAAGAGCCCTGCGGGGATCATCCACGCCGCGGTCACCGTGTTGGCGAGCGCGCAGAGGAGCATCGTGAGCGTGCCCGCGGCCGTGAGGCCCTGCGAGGAGAACGCCGAGCCCGCGAGGTAGATGCCGAAGACCACGAGGTTCGAGAGCGTGCAGAGCGCGAGGCACCAGAGCGCCTTGGCCCACCAGGCGCGCCCGAGCGGGAAGCCCAGGCCCAGAAGCCCCCGCATCCGCGTGCGCGTGTCCGCCCGCGCGACGCACGCCACCACGAGCGAGAGAGCCACGGGCAGGAAGAGCGCGTACCAGTAGTTCCACGCGCTGAAAATCTGCACGCCCCGGTAGGGCATCGCGCCGAGCAGCGGCATCGGCAGCGCCATGAGCACGGCCAGGCGAACCGGTGCCGCGTGGCGCGACTTCAGGGCCTCAGCGCGCAGGCCCGCGAGCAGGCCGCCTTTCTCGCCCGTCATGCCGCCACCTCCCCGCGCGCTCGTCGCCCCTCCCGGCAGACGCTCATGAAGAGTTCCTCGAGGTCCTGCCCGGGTCGAAGCGCATCCTCGTAGGCGAGGCGCCCCCCGTAGATGATGCCGATGGTGTCCGCCATCTGCTGCACCTCGGAGAGGATGTGGCTCGAGACGATTACCGTCGTGCCCGCCGCCGCGAAGCCGCGGATCTGGTCGCGCAGCTCCTCGATGCCGATGGGGTCGAGGCCGTTGGTGGGCTCGTCGAGCACGAGCAGGCGTGGCCGGGCGATCAGCGCCAGCGCGAGCCCCAGGCGCTGCCGCATGCCCATCGAGAAGCGCCCGGCGCGCTTCTTCCCGGTGTCCGCGAGGTCCACGGCGGCGAGCACCTCATCTACGCGGCTCTCGGGAAGGCCCAGCAGCGTGGTGCGCACGCGCAGGTTCTCGCGCGCGGTGAGGTTGGGGTAGAGCGGCGCCTCCTCGATGAGGCTGCCGATTGCGTAGAGGTCCTCGCGGCGCCAGGCGTGCCCGGCAAAGAGGATCTCCCCGGCCGTCGGCCGCAGCATCCCGCAGATCATCTTGAGCGTTGTCGACTTGCCGGCGCCGTTGGGACCGAGCAGCCCGTACACCTCGCCCTCGCGGATATGAAGGCTCACGTCGGCCACGGCGTCCTGCGCCTGGTCGTCGCGGCCGAAGCGCTTGGTGAGCCCGCGCGTCTCGAGCATGTAACCCATGGGTTCGTCCCTTCTCTTCCGGGCGCGCGGGCCGAGTCGCCGTGCCCGCGCGCCTTACCTTTCGGGTTCATCATCCATGGTGGGGCGCGTTTCTAACGAAGCCGTAACGGCCGTTGGGCTCTTTTGGCGCCAGCCCTTCTCGACCCGCACATCATGATTAATTTGCTTAAGGCAACAACTTTCCCGATCGATGTAATCACCGAATCAAAACGTGTACATCAGCCATCAAAGATGCCGAAAAATGTCATATTTGGAGGCTGATGTACACAAATGCAGAATGCCGCACAACCCAGTAGCATCCTCCATATGTCTGGACTCTCTATGCTTACGCTGGATAGACATCGCCGGAACGGGTATAGTATCGAAAGTTTTGTCGTTAACCAGCGGGGGAGTCCTGTGGGCATCAAAAAGAAGATCAAAAAGGAGCTTATCGGCACTTCCGATTACCCGTCGAATAAGATCTTTACGATCTCCAATTTCATCACCTTTACGCGCCTGATCCTCACCCTGGTATTTCTGTACCTGTTTGTGACGGATAACAACCGCGTCATCGCCATCGTTATCTACGCCGTTGCCGCCTCTACCGACTGGATGGACGGTCAGATCGCCCGCATGACCAAGACGGTCTCGTGGCTCGGCAAGGTCATGGATCCCATCTGCGACCGTGCGCTGCTGTTCACCGGCGTACTTGGGCTGGTGGTTCGCGGAGAGCTGCCAATCTGGGTCTGCGTGCTCATTATTGGCCGCGACATCTATCTGGGCATCGGCACGCTTATCGTGCGTCATTATCACCGTCGCCCCATCGATGTCGTCTTTCCCGGAAAGATTGCCACTGCACTGCTCATGACCGGCTTCTCGCTCATGCTGCTCGGGTTCCCCGTTATTGACGGCCTGCATCTTTTACCTTCAACCCTTACGGCCTTCCCGGGCCTCAACGGAAGCTCGGTGCCCCTCGGCATCTTCTTTGTGTACGGCGGCGTGATCTTCTCCATGCTCACGGCTGTCATCTATTCCATTAAGGGCGGAGTGGCC
The DNA here is from genome assembly GCA_019419665.1 of Collinsella sp. Classification (GTDB taxonomy): domain Bacteria; phylum Actinomycetota; class Coriobacteriia; order Coriobacteriales; family Coriobacteriaceae; genus Collinsella. The sequence continues at coordinate 19,706 of DXZM01000020.1, read as the reverse complement.
ATTAAACAGGCTCTCGCGCATCCCGAGGACGAGGACATCGACTTTCTGAACCCTGAAATCGAAGACTGATTCGTTGGGGTATGATTACGTACGGTTCATTATTTGCGGCACGTCCGCGATAAGTTAGGGGTTGTCATGGACAACATGGTAAACAATATGGCTCAGAATGATAAGACTGCTGACGCTACCTGCGTATTCCGCGTGCCTTCAAGCGACGTCACCGTTCCCGACCTCATGGCCAACGTGCGCATCACCGCCCCCGTTCTGTCCATCGTCAAGGGTCCGCAGACTGGTGCCGCCTTTGAGCTCAAGGACGACGTGACCACCATCGGCCGCGATCCTGCGAACGGCATCTTCCTCAATGACATGACCGTATCGCGCAGCCACGCGCGCATTATCCGCGAGGGCCTCGGCGCTCGCATCGAGGACTTGGGCTCGCTCAATGGCACCTGGGTCGACGGTGCCATCGTCAATGCAGCCCCGCTGCACGACGGTTCTTCCGTCCAGATCGGTACGTTTACGCTCATCTACCACGAGAGCACGCCGGAGCGCATCGAAACCGGTGAGTAGGGCATGGCCGAACGCAACTATCTGAGTATCGGCCAAGTCGTCAACCTACTTCGAGGCGCATACCCCGATCTTTCGAACTCAAAAATTAGATTTCTAGAAGATGAGGGGCTCATTACCCCTCATCGTACGCCTAAGGGATACCGTCAGTACTCTAAGGAGGACGTTGATCGCCTGGAGGTCATCCTGCACTTGCAGAAGACCCGCTACATGCCGCTCAACGTGATTAAGCAGCGCTTGGAAAACGCCACGGACCTGTCCACTTTGGCTTACGAGGTGGGTCTTCTGTCCGATGTTCCGCTTAAGACGGAGCCCAAGGAGACCAAGCAAAAGCTGCATCCCATCGAGACGATCCCCGACATGCTCGGTGTTGAGATTTCGTTTATCCGCTCCCTTGCCGAGAACGATCTTATCCGCATCATCAAGAGCCCGCAGAACCGTGAGCTCGTCGATGGCCGAGATTTCCCGATTATCCGTTACTGCTCGGAGCTGTCGCGCTTCCACATTGAGCCGCGCAACCTGCGTCAGTACGTATCGTCGGCAAACCGCGAATCTTCGATGTTTGAGCAGGTTCTCGTGAGCATGCTCGGCATGGATACCTCCGATGACGAGCGCGACGCCAAGCTCGAGCGCGCTTTTAAGAAACTGCACGACCTCACCGAGGGTGTGCATACCGCGCTACTTAAGAACCGTGTCTTTGAGTCGCTCAACGCCGTGGTCGAGGACGCTGACATCGATGCCCTCGATGAAGAGATTGCGCGTTCCGAATCGACCAAGGCTAAAAGCGATGCGACAAGCGTCCCCGCGGTTGCCGCGCACGACGAGTCGCTCGTGCAGCCGTCCAAAGTCGTCGTCCCCTCGCAGAGCTCGTCTGCTAACACGGGCAAATAACCGCCGTTCACCCGGCAATCCATGAAAGGTCACCCATGTACGACTTCGAATCTCATATCGTCGATATCCCCGACTATCCCGAGCCCGGAGTCGTCTTTAAGGACATCACGCCGCTCTTTGGAAATCCCGAGGCCCTGAAGGCCATGGTGGATGCCCTGGCCGAGCATTTTGCCGACATGGGCATTACCAAGGTCGTAGGACCCGAGGCCCGTGGCTTTATGGTCGGTGTGCCCGTGGCCGTCGCCCTGGGTGCCGGCTTTATTCCCGCACGTAAGCCGGGCAAATTGCCGCGCAAGACGGTCAGCGAGAGCTACGAGCTCGAGTATGGAACGGATTCTATCGAGATCCACGCCGATGCCATCAGCTCTAAAGATACCGTGTTGATTCTGGACGACTTGGTCGCGACGGGCGGAACTGTCGAGGCAACAGGTAAACTGGTGCGAGATATGGGCGCAAAGCTTGTAGGTTACGGTTGTATCCTTGAGCTTGCGTTTCTCAACCCGCGCAAGAAGCTCACGCCTTCTAACGACGACGTTGAGCTCTTTAGCCTGGTAACGGTGGACTAGCCGCTACCCTTAGATACCGGAAAGGAAGCTCCATGCGCACAGCAAACACGCACAGAAACATGGCACGCTGCGCTGCTACGGCAACCCTCGCTTGTGTTTTGGGCCTGGCCCTCTCGGCTCCTGCCTATGCCGATACCGCATCCGACCTTGCCGCTGCCCGTACCAAGCTCGAGCAGATTGGCACGCAAACCCAGCAAATTCATGAAGAACTCTCCGCACAGACACAGGAGCTTGATCAGACTGCAGGCGAGATCACGCAAAAGCAGCAAGAGATCGCCGAAGGCCAGGCCAAGCTCTCTAACTACGTTGCCGGTGAGTACAAGACCGGCGGTCTGAGTCTCCTTCAGGTTCTGACGGGCGTCGACGATCTGGGCGACATGCTCAACCGTCTCTTCTACTACGGCAAGGTGTCCGACAAGCAGGCCCAGACCATTCAGGAGGTCAAGGACCTTAAGCAGCAGCTCACCGATAAGCAGACCGAGCAGGAGAAGAACGTCGCCGCGACGCAGAAGAAGGTCGACGAGCTCAATGCCCAGCAGGCTGAGGCCCAGAGTGTCGTGAACTCCCTGGATTCACAGTTGCAGGCCGAGCTTGCTGCCGAGGCCGAGGCCAACGCCGCGCTGCAGGCTGGCATTAATGCTAGCACCGCCGAAAAGGCCACGGTGAGCAACGACACCGCCGGTACGACCGAGAACACCAACAATGGTGGCGGCACGACCAACAATGGCGGCCAGACCAACAACAACCAGGGCGGCAACACGCCGGCTCCCGCACCGCAGCCTGCCCCCACGCCCGCTCCGGCTCCGACGCCTTCCGCACCGAGCCAGTCCGTTGACGGCGGTTCCGTTGTTTCGCGCGCTTACAGCAAGCTCGGTTGTGCTTATTCTTGGGGCGGCATTGGACCGAACAGCTTTGACTGCTCCGGTTTTGTAAGCTATTGCCTCACGGGCCGCTACTGCCGCCTGGGCAACACCGGCACCTTCATGGGTTGGACCCGTGTGTCCGATCCGCAACCCGGCGATGTTGTGGTTAACTCCTACCATACCGGCATCTATATCGGTAATGGTCAGATGATCCATGCTTCCGACTACAAAACGGGCGTCATCATCAGCTCCGTCGCAGCCGGTATGAACAACAACTACATCTTCGTACGCTACTAATTTATTACTACAGCGAACGAACATGGGCCTCGCGATCTTGAGTCACGAGGCCCATTCTTTTTTCCCTACCGTTTGCCTTATGAACAGAACGGCTATCTAGTATTCAAAACTAGATAGCCGTTCAATTTATGAGAAAGACGGCTATAATTGTTGAGGAACAATTAGAAAGGACCCTCAATGAGCTGGGCACTTATCTCCGATTCGAGCTGTAATCTTCGCGATTGGCAACCAACCGCACCTCATACAACCTTTGCATTTGCACCCCTTAAGATCCGAGTGGGGGAGCGTGAATTCGTTGACGACCTCTCGCTCGATGTTCACGAGCTTAATGTTGCCATTCAATCGGAAGCCGGCGCATCATCGAGCGCCTGCCCAAGCGTAGGGGAGTGGGCCGAACTCTTTAAGCTTGCCGACAAGACGATCTGCATGCCCATCTCCGAGGGCGTCTCGGGGAGCTACAATGCCGCTGCCACCGCACGTGACATGGTGCTTGCCGAGGATTCGGACCGACAGATCCATCTGGTTAATTCACGCGGAGCCGGCGGCAAAATGGACCTGATCTTCCTGCTGTTCGACCGCTATCTGGCAAGCAATCCAGATGTTACGTTTGAAGAGGCCTGCGCCTATTTCGATAACCTAGAGCAGCAGAGCAAGATCCTCTTTAGTTTATGCAATTACGAAAACCTTGCGAAGGCCGGACGTATCCCTAAGGCGGCCGGCGTCATTGCCAACAAGCTCAATATCCGCATTTTGGGCACGGCGAGCGAAGCGGGCAAAATTGAACTCGTTGGGCACACCCGTGGCGAAAAGAAGATGCTCACCAAGATTGTCGATACCATGGAGGCCGAGGGCTTTACTGGCGGCGAGGTCGTTATCGACCATGTCGAGAATGAGGCGGGCGCCCAGGCGCTTGCCGACCGCATTGTCGAGCACTGGCCCGGCTCCAAGACGATTATCATGCCCTGCAACGGCCTGGATTCATACTATGCCGAGATGCACGGGCTCATTATCGGCTACGGCATGGGCGTAGCTTCGGGCAAATAAAGTCCAACCAAGCAAAAATACGGGCGGGACAAAGCGACAGATGGCTCTTTGTCCCGCCCGTTTTATACGTCGGCTAGCTATTAAACCCGTTGAACTTGAGATAGCTCATCAAGTAAGCCTTCGAAACAAAGGATGAAACCGCGCTGCGCACAAGCAGCGACTCACGCGTTACCTGATGCGCCGTATCGGGAACCGGCGTCGGCTCGACGGAAAACGCCGAACGAATCGATGCCTCGAGCTGATCAACCACATAGTTGAAGGCCGTCGGGGCATCGTAGCTCAATCGCTGAATGTTAAAGAGTGCCTGCACCGCAGCAATAGGTAGCACCTGCTTAAAGATGCAGATAGCGATCAGACGGGCAATCTGCTCGCGGCCATATTGCTTTTTAACCGGAGCAGGCACCAGGCCGACCTTCACGTAGTTGTTGATCATCGATGGCGTAATGACGGGCTGCTCAACGCAAATGGACAGCGGCTCCATCCACAGCGCAACATACTCAATAACCTGGTCGCGATAGAGCGTCACATTGGGCAACTGGTCATAGCGCGACAGACTCAACGTATTGAGTTTGCACACGATTTCGGACTGAATAAATGCATCGGGCAGCACAGTGGGCTGAATATCCTCAGGCTTAATACTGACCGACGAATCGGACATCGGAATAACGTGTTTAGCGTGGTTCATAAAAGTCCTCCGTTCATTTTCTATATTGTATTCTAGGTTATCTAGTTTTGCATACCACATAGCCGGCAAGTAAAAGTGGTTGGACAACACATTGATGCATCGTCCAACCACTTTGTTTAAAGATAGCAACTTTACATAAGATATATTATCGTACTTATCTACGGAGAAATGCGTATGCGCTGGTTGCCGCTATGGCTCCGTCAGAAACCGCGGTCACAACCTGGCGCAAACGCTTGGAACGGATATCGCCAGCGGCAAATAGACCTGGCGTGCGGGTCGCCATGGATTCATCAGTCAGAATGCCGCCATCAGGCGCCAGATCGACTAGATGCTCGACAAGTTCGGTATGGGGTTGCGTCCCGGTATAGACAAAGATGCCGAAAGAGCCGGGCTCAAATGACTCGGTATGAATTTCCCCGGATGAATTGTCCTTAAAGGCGATCGTCGTTGGCATGGCTTCGCCCGAGAGCTCCACAATACTAGTTTGGTACCTAACTGTAATATTGTCCTTTTCGAGTACTTTCTGAACAACACCATCAGGCGCACGGAACTGGTCGCGGCGCAGCACGATGGTCACACTGCTGGCAATGTCTGACAGGAACAGTGCCTCTTCGCATGCCGAATTGCCACCACCGATTACAAAGACCTGTTTGCCGCGGAAGAACATGCCGTCACATGTTGCGCAATATGAAACGCCACGACCGCGATAGGTATCCTCGCCAGCGAAACCTGCCGGACGCGGCGTGGCACCCATGCAAGCGATAACGCTCGAGGCAAGCGTATCGCCCATATCGTCATGCACCGTAAACAGCGCTGCATCGGCATCGTAATCGATACCCGTAACCATGCTCCATGCGACCTGTGCTCCCAGGCCCTCTGCATGCTGCTGAAAACGCTCGCCGAGTTCGGCGCCACTCAAGAGCGGAATGCCCGGATAGTTCTCGACTTCATTGGTCGTGGCGATCTGTCCGCCCGACATGCCCTGCTCAATCACAGTCGTCGTCAGGTTGGCACGCGCAGCGTAAATGGCGGCAGCATAGCCCGCGGGGCCTCCACCGATAATCGCAACATCAATCGGCTGATCGGTAGTCATGGAATATCCTCTCGTCGATACATTGACGTTCTTTGCGCTCATACCCAAATTTACGTGAACATGACACTCATGCACTACAATGTTAAATCGCGTAACAAAGCTGAAGGGGAGTTATCGATGGATCAAACGCAGACGAGCAATAGCGCTCCCCTGCCCATGCAAGCTACTCCCCAACCGGAGCAAATGACCGTTTCACCTGCACAAAAACCCCTAGTAACCATTGTGCACGCATCGGTTGGATCGGGCCACAAAGCCGCCGCCAACGCGATAGCACAAGCATTTGACCTTATCCGCGGCACCAAGGGAATCCCTGAGGATATTGAGATCGAAGTCCTGGATATCCTCGATTTTGGACGCATTAGGTTCGATGGTAATAAAACAGCAGCGTCGTTTACCGGCGCCACGCGTCCCATTTACGACCTGACCTGGCGATATACGCTTACGGGACATCTTCTCTGGGGCGGCGGCACGGCATGGTCGCGAATTATGTTCCCCGCCTTCAACGAATATATTCGTCGCCGCAGGCCTATAGCCGTGGTCGCAACGCACATCACAGCAGCCAATGTTGCCGTGGGCGCCCGCGTAATTACGGGTATCGATTATCCGGTCATCTGCGTACCAACAGACTATGAAGTCGAAGGCTTTTGGCCCCACAAGGACACCGACCTGTTCTGCGTGGCCAACGAATTTATGGCCGAAACACTACGCCCACGTAAAGTTCCCGAGACCAAAATCCGCATTACAGGCATCCCCATTCGCGCCGGGTTTGATACGGACTACAATCGCGAGGAAGAACTCGAGAAGTTCAAACTCCCCGCTGACAAGACCGTTGTGTTGGTGATGGCCGGTGCCAGTTTGCCTCAACCGTACGTTCGCTTTCGCGCGGAGATGGACCGCACACTCCCCTTCCTGCGCAGCTTCGAGGACATGCACTTTGTCTTTTTGCCGGGCAAGGATGAGGAATACGCCACCCGCCTCAAGACGCTCTTCGACGCCATGAAGCTCGACAACGTCACGGTTCTGGACTACGTGGACGACATGGCGGCCCTCATGCACGGCTGCGACCTGGCAATCCTCAAATCGGGCGGACTCACCGTCACCGAGTGCCTGTGCGCGCATCTACCGATGATCCTGCTGGGCAAGTCCTATGGCCAGGAAAAGGCAAACACCACGATGCTCACCGGCATGGGCGCCAGCATGCATGTCACCACCGCACGAGAACTCATCGTGACGCTTCGTCACCTGCACGACCATCCCGAATCACTCAAAGCCCTACTCATCAACGGCGAAGTACTACGCCGCCCCCACGCAGCCGAAGACATAGCCATCGCAACCATGGAGCTCGTAGGCAAACCCCAAAAGCGCAAAAGAGCCTTCTGCCGCTTCTACTGGGGCGGAAAACCCGCGCATATCCGCTAGGCGATAGTCCGCTGCTCGGCGGGAGCCGCCCATATATCATTCCATGCTCAAACATTCTCGCTGCGCTGCGAAACTGCGCGTGGAACGATATATGGGCGGCTCCCGCCGAGCAGCTACGTTTACGTACTAGCAGCCATACCGGATCCCCACCATTAAAATCTGCAAAGGCGAAACCGAAAAATATAAATACAGTAAGTCGATGCGACAAAGGAGGCGTCCCTTCATAGCATCGACTTACTAGAAAAGTAAATATTGTTTCAAGCGAGTAGCCGCCCGCCCGGGGCTTACCTATATCGTTCCACGCGCAGTTTCGCAGCGAGCGAAGCGACGCGAGAATGTTTGAGCATGGAATGATATAGGTAAGCCCCGGGCGGGAGGGATACGGGCGCCCTAGGCGATGCCGCTGGAGCCGAAGCCTCCTTTGCCTCGGTCGGTTTTGTCTAGTTCTTCTACTTCTACGAGGTTGACCGTGGGGACTTCTTGGATGACGAGCTGGGCGATGCGGTCGCCTTTGTTGATTTGGATGTTGTTGGAGGGATCCAGGTTGATGAGGATAACCTTGAGTTCTCCTCGGTAGTGGGCGTCGATGAGGCCAGGCGTATTGACTATAGACAGGCCCTGCTTGATGGCGAGACCGCTGCGGGGCTGGACGAAGCCGGCGTAGCCATCGGGCAGGGCGATGGCCAGCCCAGTAGAGACCAGACGGCGTTCGAAGGGCTTCAGAACGCAGTCCTCGTTGGAGCGCAAATCCAAGCCGGCATCGGTGGGATGGGCGTATTTGGGAAGCTCGACGGTGGGGTCGAGACGCTTTATGTTGACGGTAATGTTGGGCATGGAATCACCTTAGCTTGTCGAGCTCTTGCAGAAACTCATCGACGTCTTTGAAATCGCGGTAGACCGAGGCAAAGCGGATGTAGGCCACCTTGTCGATCTTGGCCAAGCGCTTGAGCACCATGTCACCCAACTCATGGGACGTGACGGCCGTCAGCGTGCGAGAGCGCAGCTCGACCTCGATGTCGTCGATAATCTCATTGAGCTTCTTAGTATCGATATCACGCTTGATGGTGGCGCGCATCAAGCCGACGAGCAGCTTATTGCGATCGAACCGCTGCTTGGTTCCGTCTGACTTAATGACCTCGATTGGGTCTTCGCATCGCTCAAACGTTGTAAAGCGATAGTTACACGAACAACATTCGCGACGGCGCTTAATGGTGTTATTTGACTCCTGCATACGGGAATCAACGACGCGGGTATGTGCCTTGCCACATTTGGGACAGCGCATGGTACCTCCTCTTAAACGATAACAAGGGTACCATGCGCAGCGCGATAATGATTACGAACGAGCAGGAACCTTAAGATGCGCACCGGCGGCGAGCGAACCATGCTCCAGATGATTGACGTTACGGATCATGTCGGAAGTCTCTTGCGTGGAAAGGCCTTCGATAGGATATTCCTCGGCAAGCGACCAAAGAGAATCACCAGGCTGAACGCGAATAGTCTCGTAGGTAACGTTGGAAACGGACTCGGCATACGCGGCGTGACGAGCGCTAAAGACCGACGTAGCGAGGACAACGAAGAGCGTAAGCGCAACGGCAACGGCGACAATCGTCGGAACCTTCAGGGCAACGCGGGCCGGCGCAACTACAGCCTGCTGATTGCGAGCAGGCTTTACGGTCAAAGGCTGAAAGCCGGAGCGGCCACCCTGAACAACCGTAAAAGTGGGTTCTGCAGGCGTCTCGAGTTTAAGGGCAAGGTTTCCCTGGACCATATTCGTTGCGTTCATCATGTTCTCCTCTCGCGTGTTTTGCTGAGAACAGTTTTATCAAGCCGCGCGGACAAAAATGTCTAGCGCGAGAACGAATGTTCGGTTATTATTATCTTCGAACAGTTGTTCCTGTCAAGCAAAATTCGAACATTTGTTTGACATGGGTAGAGAGGATGCCCTGATGGCTCGCAAAATTACCAAGCGTCAGCAGCAAATTTACGACTTCATCAAGGAATATCAGCAGGAGAAGGGTTATCCGCCCAGTGTGCGCGAGATGGCATCTGCCGTGGGCCTTTCCTCCCCCAGCACCGTGCACGCCCACTTATCTGCCTTGGAGGCGCGCGGGCTGCTCAAGCGCGATGCCACCAAACCGCGCGCCCTGGAACTCTTTAACGAGGACGGCTCCTCTGTCTCAATTTCTAAATCTGACGAGCCCACCGCACCTCGCGGAACGGTCTCGCTACCGCTCGTTGGTCGCGTCGCGGCTGGGATTCCCATTCTGGCCGAGCAGAATATCGAAGACACTTTTACTATCCCGACCGAAATCGCCACTGATCAGGGTTCCTTTATCCTTGAGGTGCATGGGAGCTCAATGATCAATGTCGGCATCTTCAATGGCGATTACATCATCGTCCGTGAACAAAAGAGTGCCATGAACGGCGAAATCGTCGTGGCCATGATTGATGGTTCAGCGACCGTCAAGACGTTCTACAAGGAGCAGGGATGCGTACGCCTACAGCCTGAGAATGACACCATGGAGCCTATCTATGCAACAAATCCCGTTATTTTGGGCAAAGTCGTCGGCTTGATGCGCCGGTTCTCGTAATGCAAAAACGCATCACCATCTTTGATACCGTCCGCGGGTTTACGATGATTTCAATGGCAGGTTTTCACGCTTGCTACGATCTCGCCTACCTGTACGGTTGGGATATGCCCTGGTTTACCCAGACTGTCTTTCAAGACATCTGGCGCGCCAGCATCAGCTGGGTATTCTTGTTTATCGCGGGTTGGATGTGCACTCTTTCGCGCAACAATATCAAACGTGCCGCCAAATACGCCTTAGCAGCACTCGTCGTCTGGCTGGCAACAACACTTGTCTCAGTCGATGATTCGGTTAATTTTGGCATCATCTACTGCATGGCCGCATGTACCGGCATCGTAGCGTTGACCAATCCCGTCCTTAAAAAGATATCAGCGAGATGGGGCATGTCCCTATGCCTTGTGATGTTCGCCCTCACCTGGAGCATCCCCAAAACAATCTACCCTGTCCCCTACCTGGCGTGGCTGGGATTTCCGAGCCCTGGGTTTGTCTCAGGTGATTACTACCCCATCATCCCGTTTATCTTTATGTATCTTGCAGGATACTTCGCCGCACATATAGCGCAGGGAATCGATAAGACCGTCCCTAGCTGGGCCTACGCCAACTCCCTGCCGGCGCTCGCCAGCCTTGGACGTTATGCACTACCCTTTTATCTGCTGCATCAGCCCATTATACTGGGTATTTTGGAGCTCGCCTACTCGGTGCGATAACGCTCGAGCCGCGGTGCGACACGAGCCGGCAGTTTCGCCACAATACGAACGCCATCCTCAAGATATTCCTCATGCAAAAGGGTCCCCTGCTCATGCACGAGTGTAATGAGCGCACCTTCACAATATGGAATGTCGGCTGAAAGCAGTACATCGGTGGCAGCTGCCTCGCGAGCAATGCGATCGACGAGATCGTCGAGCCCCTCGCCCGTTTGGGCCGAGAACAGAACGGCTTCCGGAAAACGACGACGGAAACTTAATCGATCAACGCTATCGAGAAGATCGATTTTATTGAATACGGTCAGCGTTAGGCGCTCTCCGGCGCCGATCTCATCAAGCACGCGGTCGACAGCCTCCAGCTG
>DXZM01000020.1:0-8527 GCA_019419665.1 Collinsella sp. | reverse complement strand
AACGTCGATTTACCGGCATTGGTATAACCGGCTAACGCGACGCGAAACGCCGGTGACTCAATACGACTCTTGGATTGAACATCACGACGCTGTTCAACCTGCTTGATCTCACGACGAAGCGCAGCGATCTTATTACGAATGAGGCGACGGTCGACCTCGAGCTGACTTTCGCCCTGACCAAAGCGTGAGCCGATGCCGCCGCGCGTCTGTTCCTTGGCGAGATGGCTCCACATGCCGCGCAGACGAGGCAACAGATATTGAAGCTGCGCCAGCTGTACCTGTAGGCGTCCCTCACGCGTCTGAGCATGCAGGCCAAAGATATCCAAGATCAGTGCCGTACGATCGATAATCTTTACCGGCTCGCCCACGGCTTTCTCCAAATAGGATTGCTGCGAGGGCGTCAGGTCGTCGTCAAAAATAACGACATCGGCATCCATGCGATGTACCAGACCGCACAGCTCCTCTACCTTACCGGAACCGATAAATGATTTGGGATACGGCTTTACCAAACGCTGAGACAAGCGAGCCACGCACTGGGCACCAGCCGTGTGGGCAAGGCGCTCCAGCTCATCGAGCGATCGATCGAGTGGCCATGCATTGTCGCGCCACTCAACACCAACCAAAATGGCACGCTCGGGCTCGGGTGCCGTGGGAACAAGGGGGAAACGAGCCATTAGGCAGCCTCAATACGATGCAGGATATCAGCAACGACCTCATCGATCGTACATTCATCCATATCAAACCACGCGATACGGTCATCGCGCTTAAACCACGAAAGCTGACGTTTGGCATAGCGACGCGAACGCATCTTAATGAGTTCGCGAGCCTCATCCATGCTCGTCACGCCATTGAAAGCATCGATGATCTCTTTATAGCCAATTGCCTGCATCGAAGTCAGGGCATCTCCCAGCCCCTGGTCCATAAGACCGCGAACCTCATCAACAAGACCCTGTTCAAACATCAGATCGACACGCAGGTTAATGCGCTCGTAGAGCACCTCACGATTACGCGTCAGACCAAACCATAGGGCATGATAATGCTCGCGCGGAACACTAAACTGACTTTTTTGCTTTGCATAGGAGATACCATCATCATGCATCTCGAGCGCACGAATCACACGGCGCACGTTATGGGGATGAATAACAGCAGCCGATTCTGGATCGCGCTCGGCAAGCAGAGCATGCAGTTCTTCCTCGCCAATACGCTCGGCAAGTTCCTGATACCCCGCGCGACGATCGTCCTCAAGCTCGCCCGAGGGAAAATCCATCTCATCCAGGGCGGCCTTGAGATACAGCCCCGTACCTCCGCAAAAAACAGGCAGGCAACCCGAACCAAGGAGACGTTCAACATGCGCGCGAGCGTCAGCCTGATAAAGCGCCGCAGAGTACGCCGCACCCGGCTCTACAATGTCGACGAGACGCAGCGGCGCCGTACACTCATCGGGCGCCATCTTTGCGGTACCGATGTCCATGCCGCGATAGATTTGCATCGCATCGCACGACAGCACTTCGGACGAAAGACGAGCTGCCAAACGGTCGGCAACATCACTCTTACCAACCGCCGTCGGACCGACGATCGCAACGGCGGAAAGTCCTGCCCTGGGAGAAACCATTAGCGCGGCTCGCCCACAACGGAGCCGGACAAATACCAGGTCTTGGCAACGTCAACGTCAACATCAACGATCTTGCCAACAAGCTGATCGATGCTGTAACCCTCGGGGATAGGCGCATGCACGGTCTGATTCTTGGGACTCTTGCCCAGCAGGACCGCGTCGTTCTTTTTACTCGTTCCCTCAATGAGCGCCGGCACCACAGTATGAAGCTCACCCTGGTTATACTCGTGTGCCGTAGTCTCGATAACCTTAACCAGGCGGTTGAAACGCTCGAGAATAACCTCATGCGGCGTAGGATCGTCAATCTCGGCGGCAGGGGTACCGGCGCGCTTGGAATAGATGAAGGTATAGGCCTGAGCATAACGGACCGTCTCGGCAAGTGAGAGCGTCTGCTCAAAGTCTTCTTCAGTCTCGCCCGGGAAGCCAACGATAATGTCGGTCGAGAGCGCGATATCGGGCATGTGGTTGCGAATGCGATCGACCAGGCCCAGATAGTCCTCGCGTGTATAACGGCGATTCATCTCTTTGAGGATCCGTGTCGAACCTGACTGGACGGCCAAGTGCAGCTGCGGCATAACGGCAGGCGTCTCGGCCATGGCGTCGATGGTCTCGGGCAACAGATCCTTGGGATGCGAAGACGTGAAGAAGATGCGCTCCACACCCGTATCGCCCACGGCACGTAGCAGATCGGCAAAACGCGGCTTGCCAAACAGATCGCGACCATATGAGTTAACGTTTTGGCCCAGCAGTGTAATCTCACGCACGCCCTGGCGCACCAAACCGGTCACTTCGTCGACAATTTCCTCGAAGGGGCGGCTCTTTTCGCGACCGCGCACGTACGGCACAATGCAATAGGTGCAGAAATTATTGCAGCCCGTCATGATGGGCACCCAGGCGTGATACTGGGTCTCGCGATGCCACGGCATGCTCATAGCATCCGTATCCTCATGCTCATTGGTGCGGATATGACGCTTGCCATCAAGGAACGCCTCGGCAATGAGCTCGGCCACATGTGCGATGGAATGCGTGCCAAAGATGACATTGACGTTATCGACGTTGGTGAGCAGACCCTCGCCATCGCGCTGTGCGATGCAACCACCAACGGCAACCACGCGCTTGCCCGAAGGCGAAGGCGGCAGGCTTTTGCAGGAATTGCACTGACCGTACAGGCGCGTATCGGCAGCCTCGCGCACACAGCACGTCATGAACACAACGATATCGGCATGCTCGGGATCGAGCGCCATGAGGCAGCCATACGAATCAAGCAGGCCACTCACACGCTCGGAGTCGTGCTGATTCATCTGGCAGCCAAATGTGCGGATAAAATAGGTTTTACCGGCAAGAATATCGCGTACGGAACGCTGGTCCATGTGCATAAGTCCTAACGATGGGGAGCGAAACGAGGCAAGCAGAAGCTATGCCACAGGCTTAACGTCATCCATGACGACGTTATCCATAGCAGCTCGATTGATCTGGTGAACGTAGATAGAAAGGCGGATGGCCGTGCGCGACTCCCCGTTAATGAGGATGTCGGAGAACACAGGCGCGCAGGAAATATCAAAACCGGTTGGAATCAAAAAACCGCGCGCGATAGCAACAGCCTTAATGGCCTGGTTGACAGCACCGGCACCGACACACTGGATGTTGACGGGTACACCATCCTTGACCATGCCGGCGATGGCGCCGGCAACGGACGCGGGCGATGATTTGCTTGATACCTTCAGGCAATCCATGAAGAAACTCCTGCGTTTAAAAGTACGTTTTAACTGCAATAACTGTATCGTACCGAGTGGACTCGGTAAAGGCACTATTCCTCTTTGGCAAGATCGAAGGTCACAGTGATTCGATCACGCAAAACACGAATCTTTGGGTCGCCGCAAAGGTTGAGATAGTACCGGGCGGCAAGGTCATTAAAGTCGCGCTCCACAGCACGCGAAAACTGTGCCATGTCATCCTTGGCAATACGTAGCCCGCGACGATCCTTCGCGAGATCGACAGGAGCCGGCGCATGCGAGGACGAATCACGCTCGCGCAGCAGACGCGCGGTCACACCGCGAACGGGCTTAATCTGCCCTGCCAAAATGCGATGGGCCGTGCGCTCGGACATCTCAAGACCCAAACCCGAACAGATACGGATAAAGTCCTCGGCATCAGAGGCAAGGCCTAAACGGTCGACAACCGGAAGCTCGCTCTCGTCATCAATAAACAGGAGACGAGACGTATCGAGCCGACTTGACGCCTGAGCATAAAGGGTCGCGGCAATCTCAGACGGAGAACCAAGATAGACATCGCAACCACGCAGCTCCTCGAGCGCAAACTCACAGGCAGCGCGAATAATATTATGCGGGCCGCGAGCACAGACATAACGTCCGTCCTCATCCTTGACGGCCTGGGGCCAGCTGGACTGATCGGCACGCTCACTGAGGCGGTCGGCTGCAACGCTCACCTTAAAGGCTGAACCAAGATCGACGCCGGACGTGACCACACGGGCCTCGTCGGTGTTCTGCTTGATCGAAAACAATGCCATGCCACGACCGTGAACGCCCCAACGGTCCATCTTCATGCTCTCGAGCTTGGAGGTAACGCGGGCATCGAAGATTCGCTCTTGCATATCCTGCGGAACGCCCGAACCGTTATCCAGAAAGACAAGCGTGCGGACGCCATCTTCCTTGGTCGTGGCGAGATAGACCTTGTCGGCGCCGGCATCGCGAGCATTACGGAGCATTTCGATGACGATATCCTCGACATGCTGAATGTCGTGTTTTGCCTGGCGCCGCTCGGCCTCCGAAACGCGGAGGCGGACATACCCCTCGCCAAGGTTCTCCTCGACGCGAAGGTTGCCCTCCCCCGACATCGACGCGATAAATGAGATGAGCTCGTTCGCGTCGCTCATGTTATTTAGCGATATCGACAGCGCGGCTCTCGCGAATCACGACGACGCGCACCTGACCGGGATACTCCATCTCTTCCTCGATCTGATGGGCGATATCGTGAGCCAGGACCGTGGACTGGGCATCGGAGATCTTGTCCGGCTGAACCATGACGTGGACCTCGCGACCAGCCTGCATGGCATAGGTACGCTCGACGCCTTCATGGGAGTTGGCAATCTCCTCGAGCTTCTCAAGACGCTTGATGTAGTTCTCGGCAGACTCGCGACGGGCACCGGGGCGAGAGGCGGAGACGGCATCGGCGGCCTGTACCAGGACATCGAGCACCGTGTTGGGGTCGACATCGGCATGGTGAGCCTCGATAGCGTGGACGATAACGGGCTTCTCACCATAACGGCGGGCAAGCTCGGCGCCGATGACGGCATGCGGGCCCTCGACGTCGTGGTCGATTGCCTTGCCAAGGTCGTGCAGCAGGCCGGCGCGCTTGGCGGTCACAACGTCCAGGCCAAGCTCGGAAGCCATCACGCCGCACAGGTCAGAGACTTCGAGGGAGTGCTGAAGCACGTTCTGACCAAACGAAGTACGGTAGCGCAGGGCACCAAGGGTCTTGACGATCTCGGGATGCAGGTCGTGAATGCCGGTATCGAAGGCAGCCTGCTCGCCAGCCTCGCGCACGCGCTGCTGAACCAGGTCGGCAGCCTTGTGATACATCTCCTCGATGCGAGCGGGGTGAATGCGGCCGTCGGCGATGAGGTTCTCGAGGGCAACACGAGCGGTCTCACGACGGACCGGGTCGAAGCTCGAAAGAACGACGGTCTCGGGCGTATCGTCGATCACGAGGTTGACACCGGAAACCTGCTCGAAGGTCCGGATGTTGCGACCCTCGCGACCGATGATACGGCCCTTGAGGTCATCAGAGGGAATGTGCACGGAGGTAACGGTGACCTCGGCTGTGTGGTCGGCAGCGCAGCGCTGAATCGCCAGGGACAAAATCTCCTGGGCGGTCTTGTGGCACTCGGCGCGAACCTGCTGCTCGGACTCGCGAATGATCGTGGCGGCCTCGTGGGTGACCTCGCCGCGAACCTTATCGAGGAGCTCCTTGTGGGCGTCCTCGCGGGTAAGGTCGGCAATACGCTCGAGCTCGGAGGTCTGCTTAGTGCAGAGCTCCTCAAGCTCGCGGGAGCGCTTCTCGACCTGACCGGCCTGGCTGGACAGCTGGTGCTCACGCTTGTCGAGAGCGTCGTTTCGGCGATCAAGGGACTCCTCGCGCTGCATCACGCGGTTCTCAAGCGTACGAATCTCGCTCTTACGCTGCTTGTCCTCGGCCTCGGCGGCCTGCTTGTTCTTGATGATCTCCTCTTTAGCCTCGAGCAGAGCCTCTTTTTTGAGGGTCTCGGCCTGACGCTTAGCATCACCGATCAGGGACTCAGCCTGTGCGTGTGCCGACTGGATCTTTTCGTCGGCCTCGTGAAGACTACCCTGCTTGGCGGTGCGCATGTAGGCAATGGCGGCGATGGCACCCAAAACGATGCCAACGAGCGCTGCGATGATAGGCATGCTCACTCCTTTTTATGGATTCGTTACACAACAAAGCGAACCGTCCTTACGAACGGCTCGCGACATTTGAGTAATATGGGCGCAGCTTATGCGGGTCGGATACAGATAAACATATAAACAAACTCATCACAGATAAGCACATATCACAAAGCAAATGACAGTGTTTATCGTACGTTGAACCACAACAACTGTCAAATAAATGGCCCCAGCACGGCGGCTAAAACGCGGTGAACGGCAGGGCAACAAAGCGCATACGCCTAAACTGCACATTCCTCGCGTTCGGCATCGAGACGTGCCTTAACGGCATCGGCGGCGATGTGATACGAGAAGCCCTTGCCCATCAAAAACCGAACCAGTTTTTCGAATCCGCGCGTCTCTGGAACACGACGCTTGGCGAGCAGGGCTGACGCACGCGTCAAATCGTCTTCGACGGCAAAATAATCCTCGGGATAACCGGGAATGTCATCGAGCACGACATGACGGCGCTTGAGCTCGGTCTCGATTTTGCGCTGTCCCCAACCGCGCCGCTTGCGCTCCTCGATAAAGTACGAGCAAAAGCGGCTCTCGTCTAAAAAGCGATACTCGGTGGCGCGCTCGACGGCGAAATCGATCGCAGGCTGGTGAAAGCCGTAGCGAGCCAGCTTGTCACGGACCTCACCCGTCGCATGGTCGCGGCGCGATAACATCTCGGTCACCATGGTAAGTGCACATTTACGCTCAATGAGCTGCACCGCCTCACGGAAGTTGTCCCAATCACAGGGAAGATCGGGGCGGTTTTTGACATACAGCCGCGCGACCCGCACGGGAATCCAAATGGACCGCTCAAAACCGCCCTCAAGCTCACAATCGATATGTGCGCAAGGCTTTTTGGACGCATACCCGCTCGAGAACGAGGAGGCCGCCTTCTTATCGGGAAAGACGACCGTGGCCTCGGTCACCGTATACGACATGAGCGTAACCGCTACTCGTCGTCATCATCGAGCATGGCGGAACCATCGATGGCGTAAAGCTCGTCAAACTCCTCAGGCGCAGGCTGATCGGTCAGCTCGACCTCGGACGGAGCATCGTCATCAAACTCAAGTCCGCAGGCAAGGCGGACCTTATGCTCAATCTCGTCAGCGCAATCGGGGTGTTCGCGCAGGAACGCCTTGGCGGCCTCGCGACCGTTGCCGAGCTTGTCCTCGCCATAGGCAAACCAGGAGCCCATCTTCTTGCAGATGCCGCACTCGACAGCCATGTCCAGAATCGAGCCCTCCTTAGAGATGCCCGTACCGTACATGATGTCGAACTCAGCAGAACGGAACGGAGCTGCCACCTTGTTCTTAACGACCTTGGCGCGCACGCGGTTACCGATAACCTCGTCCTTAAGCTTAATGCTGTCGATACGGCGAATGTCGATACGCACCGAAGAGAAAAACTTAAGGGCGCGGCCGCCCGTCGTAGTCTCGGGGTTGCCGAACATGACGCCGATCTTCTCACGCAGCTGATTAATGAAGATGCACGTCGTGTTGGACTTAGAAAGCGAGCCGGCGAGCTTACGGAGCGCCTGGCTCATCAGGCGAGCCTGAAGACCGACCGTAGTGTCGCCGATTTCTCCCTCGATCTCGGCACGCGGGGTCAGCGCGGCGACAGAGTCGACGACGATGGCATCGATGGCGCCGGAACGCACGAGCATGTCAACGATCTCGAGCGCCTGCTCACCCGTATCGGGCTGGGAAATCAGTACCTCGTCGATATCCACGCCAATGCGCGCGGCATACGTGGGATCGAGCGCATGCTCGGCATCGATAAATGCCACAACGCCACCCATTGCCTGGGCCTCTGCCAAAATCTCGAGCGAAAGCGTCGTCTTACCGGAGGACTCAGGACCGTAAATCTCGACGATACGGCCGCGCGGCACGCCGCCGATACCCAGCGCGGCATCGAGGGCCAGGGCGCCCGTGGGAATGGCCTCGACCTCGAGCTCGGGACCACCGTCGCCGTACCTCATGATGGAACCCTGGCCGAATTTCTTCTCGATCTCGGCCTTGGTGGTGGCGATCATCTCATCGCGCTCTTTACCCGTCGTGCGAGCATGAACGGTACGTACGGGACCTGAATTCTTGGCCATGAATAGCCCTCCTCTTAACAACCTGCATCGATAATAAACGAACGGCTGTTCGTGGTCAACCGTTCAGGCCAATCATATGCAGGCGGTCTTTCCAAAACCCAACCAAACGCCGACCAAACACTGACCAAATGCTTGACCACAAAGGACCAAATATGAACAAGGCAGGCAAAAATACATCTACAACCAGCACAAACGCCAAATGAGCCTAAGGTCCCTATCTCCACAATTAAGGGGCTCGAAGGCCCCTTAAAACACGTCTATTCCATAGAGTTGAGCACAAGGGCAATGCGACCCAATGCCTCCGTGACCGCATGGGCACGAACACACGAACGGTCGCCCTCATAGTGGCAGCGCACAGAG
>DXZM01000002.1:0-15444 GCA_019419665.1 Collinsella sp. | reverse complement strand
ATTAAGTGGCCTCCTGTTCGTGCGGAACTCGCGATAAACCTAAGCCGGTGTCCCCACTCTCCCGGGGCCTGCGGCTACTTGGTTGTCGCATGCGGCTCGCTTTTCGGAACTGGGCTGATATTTTCTAGATGAAAGGCGCTCTTGGTCCTTATGGGCCTGGGGCGCCTGTCTTTTAAAGGTAGATTTTTGGGAGGCCGGCACTTGGAGACGTTCCTTTAGTGCCGGCACTTTAGGAACGTCCCCAAGTGCCGGCTGTGGGACGGAGGGATTCCGCGTCCGCCTTTTCGGCGGCCGCGCCCCGCTGCGTCGCTTCGCTCCTTGCGTGCTGCGCTGGAAAACGCTTCGCGTTTCCTCAGCTCCGCACCCTGGCGGGTTCGAATCCCTCCGCTTGCCCACAAGAAAGCGCTCCAGGTTTATAAGGGCCTGGAGCGCTGTGTTCTTAAGGGCTGGGACGGAGGGATTCGAACCCCCAACAGCCGGCACCAAAAACCGGAGTTCTACCGTTGAACTACGTCCCAATGTGTGGTGTTGCCCAAAAGCAACTCGTTTAGTTTACCTAATCTGCGAGGGCATCGCAAACGCCATCGAGCAGGCGTACGGCGAGTGTCTGCGCGTCGCTGGCCGTGAAGGTGCCGTTGTAGCGCGTCATGCCCGTGAGCTCAATGCGAATGCGTGCCGGCTTCTGCTGCGCGGCAACATTGGCAGTACGGATGCGCTGGGCCAGGTTGTGACACTCGGCGAGGGCAATCGTGGCGCGCGGTGCGGCGTCGGCGGGCAGCTCGTCGCTTGCAATCTCGAGCACCAGGTCAACGTCGGTTGGGACCTCGGAGTCGCAGAGCATCATGCCGCTGTTGTCGGTCGTTGCCGTGGCGATATTCCACATGCGCGACGCAACACTGCGTGCGATGGGGTCCTCGCCGATAACGGCAATCTGGAAGCGCTCGAGCACGTTGGCGGCGCGAGCAAAACCGATGCGGGACTCGGCTTCGGTGACCGAGGGCTTGCCCTCCCACACATGGTGCAGGCGGTTGATGTAGGCGTAGGTGTCCTGGAAGGCCATGCCGTCGGCAAACAGGCCGACATTTTCCTGGAACTGCTGCAGGGCGGCCTCGGTATGCGGACCAAAGTAGCCGTCGTCTTCGCCACAGGCAAAGCCCAAAACGTTGAGAGCGCGCTGCAGGGCCTGCACATCGGCGCCATGGAAATTGGGCATGCGCAGATAGAGAGTGCGGTCGCCCAGCTTATACGAAGCGTCTACAAGGGCGCTCCAGCAGGGGATATCGACGGCATGACCGGCAGCAAGGCCGCTGTCGAGCCTGAAGGTGCTGACGGCCTGCTCAGTGGTGGCTCCAAAGTACTTGTCGGTGACTTCGGCGGCATCAATCGTGTAGCCGAGCTGCAGGAGACGAGACTGCACGTCCTCGACGGCTGCTCCTTGCATGCCCGTTGTAATAGGTTCCATGAACGAACCCCTTTCGGCGTACCATTCGTACTATTTGAGCGTCTGTCGGATAGACAACGCAAAGGGATGCATAAACATGCACTCAACAGTGTAGCAAGTTGTGCCTAAATACGCTGCTGACAGGTTTTATAACCCCCGTTAGTTAAGGCGCTCCACAAAGAATTCTGCCATGGAGAGGAACAGCTCGCGTGCGTGCGGATCAAGCTCAACGTTCTCGATGGCCGCTTTGGCCTTAGCGGTCAGGTCGAGCGCGTAAGTGTGGGCGTAATCGATGGAGCCGGTTTCCTGGAAGATCTCCACGGCGCGTGCGAGCTGCGCGGGATCATCGGTGCCCGAGGAAAGAATCGCCTCGACCTCGTCGTGGTGGCGCTCATCAGAGAGGGCGTGTACGGCGACAAGCGTGCGCTTGCCCTCGGTGATGTCGGTGCGGAAGTCCTTGTTGGCGGCTTCCTTAGTGCCGACAAGGTTGAGCAGGTCGTCCTGAATCTGAAAGGCAAGGCCCGTGTGCAGGCCAAAGGCGCGCAGCGCCTCGATTTGCTCATCGCTGCCGCCGCCGATAATGGCTCCGGCGGCAAGCGGCGTCGCTCCGCTGTAAAACGCGGTCTTGTGCGTCGCCATGTCCAGGTAGTCATCAACCGAGATATCAAAGCGCCCGTCACGGACCCAACCCAGGTCGAGTGCTTGACCCTCGATGGTGCGGACGATCATCTCGGTAAGCTCGTGGAGCACGCGCAGCTTCACGTCGGACTCCAGCGTAGGGTCGTCGAGAACCGTCTTGGTGACCATGGTGAGCGCCAGGTCGCCACAATTGATGGCAAGGCCCGTGCCCTCGGTAAGGTGCATACAGGGCTTGCCTCGACGAAGCTGTCCGTTGTCGGCGATGTCGTCGTGGATCAGCGCGCCCGACTGGAAATGCTCGATAGCTGCCGCGGCGCTGCGGGCGCTCTCAAAGCTGCCGCCCACTGCGGTTGCGGCGAGCATGCAGATAAGCGGGCGGTGGCGCTTGCCGGCGTTGGCCGTAAAAGCCGAGAGCGGCGCATACAGGTAGCGCTCGATATCGGCAGAGGTCGCCTGTCCGTCAAAGAACGTGGCCAGATAGTCGTTAATCTGGTCAAAGTGCTGGGCTAAAAAGCTGGTAAACGGACTGGACACGGGTTCTCGCATTCTTTCTGAGGTTGCGTTGATGCAATATGCAGACAACATATTGCCACATTAGGGCGTTTGGCGCGGCAGTTTTGGCGATTTGGGACAACGGGCGTGCGTTTGATGGAGCGCGCCTAAATCAGCCTAAAATGCTCGAGCGCCGCAACGACACCGTCGTGATCGACGGTGTCGGTCACGTAATCGGCCTTATCCTTGAGATAGTCCGGTGCATTGCCCATGGCGATACCGACATCGACGGCGTTCATCAGCGAGACGTCATTGCTGGCGTCGCCGATGCCGTATACGGTTCCGTGGTGGGGATCGAGGGCGTCGAGTACAGACTGGATGCCCCTGCGCTTCGTGCATTCGCGGGGCGAGATTTCGGTTACCTCGAGTTCGAGCTCATTAAAGCACAGCAGCGGCTCAAGTGCCTTATCTTGAGCGATGTGGTTGGCGAGCGATGTAGACATCAAGATCTTGTAGACACTGTAATGTTGCAGCTGCGTGACTGCGTCGCCCAGGGTGCGCGCGTATCCGGGAGCATCGGGCGCATCGGCACTCATGCGCACGACGCCGTTGAGGCCCTCAAAGCGGATGACCTCGCCCGATTGCTCAAGGTAGGGGGCAAGACGCTGCAGCATACTGGGCGTCATCGACAGATCGCGAATTGCGTGTCCGTTGATCTCGGCGTAACCGCCCGCAAGACAGACGATGCCGGTCCAAGGCAGCTCAAGAAGTTTGGGGTGGATGCAGCTCAGGGTGCGTCCCGTGCAGATAAAGGCCATGTTGCCGTTGGCGACAAACTCGCGGATTGCCTGCGAAACCGCCTCGTTGGGATAGGGGGAGAGGTCCCGCTCGTCTTCGGGAAGGTCTTGGGCGAGCCTGGGGTCTTGCCAGGCGAGCGTTCCGTCGATATCGAAGAAGCAAATATCGCCGCGCTTATGGGCTGCGCTGGCGGCAGGGGAGGCCGAGGTGGTGGGCACAAATTCCGGCTCGAGGCCCATGATCTGGTCAAAATGCTCTTTAACGCGGGGAACGGAGATGCCGATAATCACCTGGGCGGTCTTGCCCGTAATGATGAGGCCCTTGGCGCCCACCGCGACAAACGACGCGTTATCTGCAACGATGGAAGGGTCTGCGACCTCGACGCGCAGGCGCGTGGCGCAGTTGGTTGCGCCCACGATATTGCCAACGCCACCTAAAAGCTGAATTACCCGCTCAGCGAGGACGTGATCTTGATCGGATCGACTATTGACCTCGTCATTGGGAGATTGCTCTTTGGCAAAGTCGCTTCCCGTTAAACAATCGATTGCCGCGCGATTGACGACATGATCCTCGCGGCCCGGAGTCTTAAGGTCATAGACCAAGATGAGTGCTCGAAAACTAACAAAAAAGATGAGGCTAAAGGCAAGGCCGATACCGAGCGCCAAAAGATAGGCACCGGCATGCGTGCGCATGAGCGGAATAAAGTTGAAGGCTGCCATCTCCATCAGGCCGCCCGAGAAGATGCCGACGATGCCAAAGAGATTCATGGTTGTGGCAAGGCAAGACGATAAGACGGCGTAGAGCAAAAAGAGCCCGGGGTGGGTGAACATAAAGAGAAACTCGAGTGGCTCGGTAACGCCGCAAACCACCGAGGCGATGATGGCGGGAGCAAGGATGACCCTGAGGCCGGCGCGGCGCTCGGGTTTTGCGGTGGAGTAGAACGCGGCTGCGATGGCGGGAAGGCCAAAGAGCTTGACCCAGCCGGTGGCGGTAAAACCGGCCCACGGCGCAAGTTCATTAAGGGGGCGCGTGCTATGGGAGAGGATGGGGAGCAAACTGCTCCACGTGGCGTAGATGCCGTCGTTAATGACCAGGTTGTCGTAGTAGATCGGCATGTAGAGCAGGTGGTGCAGGCCAAAGGGCTCGAGTGCTCGTTCTAAAAAGACAAAGATGCCCACGCCAAAGGGACCGACGCCTGCAAGCGCGTGACGCAGCGTATCAGTTACATCGTATACGTAGGGCATGATGGCGGCCGAGATAGCGGCAAGGGCAAACACGGCAAAAAAGCTGATGAGGTAGACCAGCGAGGAGCCCGAGAAGGTGCCGAGCCAATCGGGAATTTTGGCATCGTAGAAGCGGTCATGGATGGCGACGACGGTTGCCGATACCGCCAGCGGGCCGATAATGCCGGTGTCGAGCGTCTTGATGCCGTCGATGACGGTGATACCGCTGGCGGAGGTCAAAGATGACGGGTACTCAAGTCCAAGGTTGTCTCCGCTCAGCTTAATGATCTCGCTCAAAAAGAAGCAGTAGGCAAAATAGGCGACGAGAGCCTCGAGGCAGCAACGAGCCGGTTGTTTTTGGGCAAGACCGATGGGCAGCGCTACGGCAAAAAGGAGCGGGAGGCGTTTAAAGACCGTCCACGAGCCGCGCTGGATGATAGCCCAGAAAACGTACCAAGGGGTTCCGTATACGGCGAGATCGCCGACGATGTCCGCAGTCGTTGCGAGAGCGGAGACGCCGACCATGAGGCCTGATATAGAAAACAGCATGGCGGGCGCGAACATTGCCCCGCCAAAGCGTTGGATTTTTTGCAGCATGTTCTGCCTTCCGAATATCGAGGCGCGTTGCGCGTGGGGAAACGTTTAAACAATGGATTCATTGTAGAGGACCAGACGATTGTCGTACCGGCAGTTTTGAGCGAAACCGATTTGGGCATGACAGAAACCGTCAACGGTTAAATCCTGTCGCTTTACCGATATTCGGTTTAAACAACTTTAAGAAATGCTATCGTGCCTAGCCGGAAATGAATAATGTAGAGGTGAAACAATGCCAAAAGCGATATACGAAGGAATCTACCGAGAAATACGCTCGCGCATCATTAATGGGACCTATGCGTTTCAGGAGATGCTGCCAACCGAAGCCGAGCTGACCGCGGAGTTCGGATGCACTCGCAATACCGTCCGTCGCGCCTTGGGTATGCTGGCCGACGGGATGTTTGTGCAGCCCATACACGGCAAGGGCGTGCGCGTTATTTGGCTTAAGGGCGAAACCGACATGTTGGGCGCACTCGAAGAGGTTGAGTCGTTTGGCGAGTTTGCAAAGCGCAACAATGCCGTTGCATCGACGGACGTTAAGTCTTTCGAACATCTGGTTTGCACCGAGCAACTCTCTCGTCACCTGGGCTTTAAGGTGGGCGAGGAGTTGATTCGCGTAGTGCGTGTCCGAAGCCTCAACGGCAACGCGCGCCAAGTGGACCATGGCTATTTTTTGGCGTCGATCGCCAAGGGCCTGACTCCCGAGATCGCGGCAGATTCTATTTACGGCTATCTGGAGCACAAGCGCGGTGTCAAAGTGATGGCGAGCCGTCGTACGGTGAGTGTCGAGCTCGCCAACGATGAGGACTGCAGCTACTTGGACCTTGGCAAATACAACTGCGTTGCCGTCATGGAGAGTCAGTCGTACACCTCGGATGGCATCTTGTTTGAGGTGACGCACACTCGCACACACCCCGAGATCTTCCATTACCGCGTCAATTCCAAGCGATAGCCGGCTAGCTCGCAGCCTGACGAGACTCATGGCCTCAAAGAGAAAACGCCCGGTCAAACCGACGGTACATCGGCTTGACCGGGCGTTTTCTCTGCATTCGATAACTAATAATTGTTTATACAAAACTTGTCAAGTATCAAGTTGAAATTACCGTTCACCGAAGTTTTTCTACCGCTCTAGTAATACTTGTTCAAACAACTAGCCAAATAGCGTATCGTTCAAATCAGCAAAAGGGGCAAAGTCCCCGAGCCAATCTCCGAAGGCGGCGGCAAAGGGTGCCGCCACGGTGTGAAAGGGTGGATTGTAATGAAGAACGAAATGAGCAGAAGGCAGTTCCTGGGCTTTGCTGGTTCCGCGGCTGCAGTTCTTGGTCTGGGCCTCGTGGGTTGCGGTGGTTCTGCCGGCTCCGGCTCCTCTGCTTCTGGTGACGCTGCCGAGGTCTACTTCCTCCAATTCAAGCCCGAGGTCGACAAGGAGTGGAAGGAGATCGCCAAGGCCTATAAGAAGGAGAAGGGCGTCGAGGTCAAGATCGTGACCGCCGCTTCCAACACCTACGAGGAGAAGCTTAAGTCCGAGATGTCCAAGAGCTCCGCTCCGACCCTGTTCCAGGTCAACGGCCCCACCGGTCTTAAGAACTGGAAGGATTACTGCGCCGACCTGTCTGATACCAAGCTCCGCGGTGAGCTCATTGATGACTCCCTGGCTCTGCAGTCCGACGGCAAGGATGTGTGCATCGACTGGGTTCAGGAGAGCTTCGGCATTATTTACAACAAGCAGCTGCTCGAGAAGGCTGGCTACAAGGCCGAGGACATCAACTCCTTCGACAAGCTGAAGGCTTGTGCCGATGACATCCAGGCCCGCAAGGACGAGCTTGGTGTCGAGGGTGCCTTCACTTCCGCCGGCATGGACGACTCCTCCAGCTGGCGCTACACCACCCACCTTGCCAACATGCCGCTCTACTACGAGTTTGAGAAGGAGCACAACCAGGAGGACGACGAGATCAAGGGTGAGTTCCTCGACAACTACAAGCAGATCTTCGACCTGTACATCACCGACTCCACCTGCGATCCTTCGCAGCTTGCTTCCAAGACCGGCGACGACGCCACCAACGAGTTCGCAACCGGCAAGGCCGTCTTCTACCAGAACGGCTCTTGGGCCTACTCTGACCTCGTCAAGGCCGGCATGACCGACGATCAGATTGGCATGATGCCGATCTACATCGGTGTTGACGGCGAGGAGAACCAGGGCCTGTGCTCCGGCGGCGAGAACTACTGGTGCGTCAGTTCCCAGGCTTCCGAGGATGCCCAGAAGGCCACCGAGGACTTCATGTATTGGTGCGTCACCGCTGACACCCCGACCAGCATCATCGCCGACAAGATGGGTCTGACCGCTCCGTTCAAGAGCGCCAAGGAGACCACCAACGTCTTCTCGCAGCAGGCCGTTGCCATGGCCAAGGACGGCAAGAAGACCGTCGCTTGGGACTTCGTCTACATTCCCTCCGAGGAGTGGAAGAAGAACCTCAAGCAGGCTCTGATTGCCTACGCTGCCGATAACAGCAAGTGGGACGGCGTCAAGAACGCCTTCGTCGATGGCTGGAAGACCGAGAAGGCCGCTTCCGAGTAAGCAGTTGCTGCCCAAGCTATCTGATTAGCGACAGGGGGCGGGCAGACGTTGGTTTGCCCGCCCCCTGCATATTGAAAGGACCCTTTTATGGGCAAAGCACTCAAGCGCTGGTGGCCGCTCTTTATGCTGCCCACGTGCCTGGCGTTTATGATCGGGTTCGTGATCCCTTTTATCCAGGGCTTCTATCTCTCGTTCTGCCAGTTTATTATCATTAGTAACGCGCACTTTGTCGGTATCGAGAACTACGTGCGCGCGCTGTCCGATCCGCAGTTCTCCACGTCGTTCTTCTTTACCGTGGCGTTTGCCTTCCTGTCGACGGTGCTCATCAACGTGATCGCCCTGGCCATTGCGCAGGCGCTCACCCGCAAGGCGCTCAAAGGCACCAACATCTTCCGTACGATCTTCTTTATGCCTAACCTGATCGGCGGCATCGTGCTGGGTTACATTTGGCAGATTCTGATCAACTGCCTGCTCTCCAACGTGGGCGCCCAGCTCATCGCTCTTAACTCTGCTGCTGGCTTCTGGGGCCTTATCATCCTGACCCTGTGGCAGCAGGTCGGCTACATGATGATCATCTACATCGCTGGTCTGCAGTCCATTCCGTCCGACTACATCGAGGCCGCCAAGGTCGACGGCGCTACGGCATGGCAGACGTTTTGGAAGGTTAAGATCCCTAACCTGATGCCGACCATCACCATCTGCCTGTTCCTGTCCATCACCAACGGCTTTAAGCTGTTCGACCAGAACCTCGCCCTTACCGGCGGCGCCCCCGCGCACTCCACCGAGATGCTCGCCCTGAACATCTACAACACGTTCTATTCGCGTGCCGGTATCGCATGGCAGGGCATTGGTCAGGCCAAGGCGGTTATCTTCTGCATCCTGGTCGTGGCCATCTCCATGATCCAGCTTAAGGCCACGAGGTCCAAGGAGGTGCAGCAGTAATGAAACGCGATAAGGTTATCAACCGCGCGCTCTCGATTTTCTTTACGATCCTGTCGCTCGCGTGGATCTACCCCGTGTTCATGATTGCGCTTAATTCTTTTAAGAAAGCGACCGCAATCAGCACCACCACGGCATTCGATCTGCTCACGCCCGAGACGTTCAACGGCCTCGCAAACTACATGCACGCCCTTAACGAGCAGGGCTTTGCCTCGGCATTTATGTACTCGCTCATCATCACGGTCACGTCGGTCGTGCTGATCTTGGTGTGCTGCTCCATGTGCGCTTGGTACGTGGTTCGTGTCAACAACAAGATCTCGAACTTCTTCTATTACCTGTTCGTGTTCTCGATGGTCGTGCCGTTCCAGATGCTCATGTTCACGCTGTCCAATTTGGCGGACCGCATCGGCTTCAACACGCCGTTCAACATCTGCTTTATCTACCTGGGCTTTGGCGCGGGCCTGGCGGTCTTTATGTTCGCCGGTTTTGTAAAGAACATCCCGCTCGAGATCGAGGAGGCGGCCATGATTGATGGCTGCAACCCGGTCCAGGTGTTCTTTAAGATCGTCCTTCCCATCATGAAGCCCACCTATCTTTCGGTCGGCATCCTCGAGACCATGTGGGTCTGGAACGACTATCTGCTGCCCTACCTTACGCTCGACTCCACCAAGTACAAGACCATTCCTATCTTGATCCAGTACTTCCGCGGCGGCTACGGCCACGTCGAGCTCGGTCCCATGATGGCCTGCATCATGATGGTCGTTATCCCCATCGTCATCATGTACATCCTCTGCCAGAAGTACATCATCGACGGCGTGGTGGCGGGTGCCGTCAAGGGCTGATGCCGTAACTGTTTTGCAAGTTTCTGCGGCGCCCCTTAGCGCGGCGCCGCATATCGAAAGGTAAAGACATGGCCGAGATCGTTCTCAAACATGTTCAGAAGGTGTATCCCAACAACGAGTCCAAAAAGAAGGGCTTCTTTGGCAAAAAGAAGAAGACCGAGGAGAAGAAGCACAACCTCAAGGTTACCGAGGACGGCGTGCTCGCGGTGGAGGACTTTAATCTCACCGTGCATGACCAGGAGTTTGTCGTTCTCGTTGGCCCGTCTGGCTGCGGCAAGTCCACGACGATGCGCATGGTCGCTGGCCTGGAGGACATCACTTCGGGCGACGTGCTCATCGACGGCAAGCGCGTCAACGACGTGGCGCCCAAGGACCGCGACATTGCCATGGTGTTCCAGAGCTATGCTCTGTACCCCAATATGACGGTGTACGAGAACATGGCGTTTACGCTTGAGCTCAAGAAGGTCCCCAAGGACGAGATCGACCGTAAGGTTCGCTCTGCTGCCGAGATCCTGGGCATTACCGAATACCTCGACCGTAAGCCCAAGGCGCTTTCGGGCGGCCAGCGCCAGCGTGTCGCTATCGGCCGCGCCATCGTGCGTGACCCCAAGGTCTTCCTGATGGACGAGCCGCTGTCCAACCTGGACGCCAAGCTTCGTAACCAGATGCGTGCCGAGCTCATTAAGCTGCGCCACGAGATCAAGGGCACGTTCATTTATGTTACTCACGACCAGACCGAGGCTATGACCCTCGGTGACCGTATCGTGGTCATGAAGGACGGCGTTGTCCAGCAGATCGCCACGCCGCAGGAGGTCTTCAACCATCCCGCGAACATCTTCGTCGCCGGCTTCATCGGCGTGCCGCAGATGAACTTCTTCGATGCCCAGCTGGTGCGCTCGGGCAACGGCTTTACCGTCAAGACCGAGGATATGAACGTGGCGCTCGCCCCCGAGACTTGCGCTCAGCTTGCCCTCAACTGGGACGGCGGCGACGTGAAGGAGATTACGGCCGGCGTGCGTCCCGAGCAGATCCTGCTTGCCGACAAGGGCGAGGAGGGCGCGCTCCAGGGTACCGTCGAGGTGACCGAGCTCATGGGCTCGACCGAGCATGTCCACGTGACCGCTCCCGACGGCCAGTTTGTCCTGATTATCCCCGTCGTCGACCTCGAGGCCAAGGGCGCGCTCAAGGCTGGCGACACCATCTGGTTCAAGTTCGAGAAGAACGCGACCCACCTCTTCGATAAGGTCTCTGGCAAGAACCTTATCTAGGCCCGGTGCATCCAGGCCCTCCCTTTGGGCGACTGCGGTATTGCCATCCTTTTGCCGCGGTCACATATAAGGCTCCCCTCCCGTCCACTGGGCGAGAGGGGAGCCTTTCTTTGTGTTGGGGCTGTCTGACCGGTCGTTTGTCTCGATCTGTAACGGGTGAGGCTGATTTCGGACGTTAGATGTTACAGATCGAGACGGTTCCGCTGAGCTAACCATTTCATCTAAATCTGTAACACCAAAGGTGAATTTCAGCTGCTAGATGTTACAGATCGAGATAAACCCAAGGGGAGGGGCCGGTATGTCTCGATCTGTAACAGCTGGGACCGTTTTTACCGAGTAGTTGTTACAGATCGAGATTGTTTGGCCGAGTTGGGTCGCAGGGTAACGTGCGGGCACAAAAAACGGAGCCGTGTTGCCACGACTCCGTTTCTCAAGAGGATGGGTAAGGGAAGCGAAATTAGCTCAGGTGCCAAATCTCGTCGTTGTACTGGGAGATCGTGCGGTCAGACGAGAAGGTGCCGGCGTTGGCGATATTGATGAGCGTCTTGCGCATCCAGGCGTCCTGGTCCTCGTAGTCGGCCAACACGCGCTCCTTGGTCTGGATGTACTCCTCGATGTCGAGCAGGGCCATAAACCAGTCCTTGCCCTTAATGTCGTCGTGCAGGCGCTGCAGGCGCTCGGCATTGCCGGTCGCCATAAAGGCCGGGTTGGTGATGAAGTCCACCAGCAGTTTAATGCCGGGCTTGCGGTAGAGCACACCGGCGTCATAGGTGCCGTTGGCATAGAGCTGCTCGACCTGTTTGGAAGAGGCGCCAAAGGTATAGATGTTCTCGTCGCCCACGAGCTCGGCAATCTCCACGTTGGCACCGTCGAGCGTGCACAGGGTTAGGGCGCCGTTGAGCATGAACTTCATGTTGGAGGTGCCGCTCGCCTCCTTGGAGGCCAGGCTGATCTGCTCGGAGATGTCAGCGGCGGGGATCACGCGCTCGGCGGCGGTGACGTTGTAGTTCTCGATCATGACAACCTGCAGGTAGGGAGCCACGTCGGGGTCGTTTGCAATCCACTGCGACAGCGTCAAGATCAGATGGATGATGTCCTGCGCGATAGTGTAGGCAGGCGCCGCCTTGCCGCCAAAGATGATGGTGACGGGGTGCTTAGGTCTGTTGCCGTTCTTGATATCGAGGTACTTCCAGATGATGTAGAGCGCGAGCATCTGCTGGCGCTTGTACTCGTGGATGCGCTTGACCTGGACGTCGATGATGGCGTTGGAGGGAATGGTCACGCCCTGCTCGAGCGCCATGAACTGGCGCATGATGGCCTTGGCCTCGACCTTGGTGGCGGCCAGGCGCTCAAGAACGTCCTTGTCGTCGGCGAACTTGGCGAGTTTGCTCAGATCGCCGGTGCTGCGCCAGTCGGTGCCGATCACATCGTCGAGCAGGCTGGCGAGCGCGGGGTTGGCCCCATGGATCCAGCGG
Source organism: Collinsella sp. (assembly GCA_019419665.1). Taxonomy (GTDB): domain Bacteria; phylum Actinomycetota; class Coriobacteriia; order Coriobacteriales; family Coriobacteriaceae; genus Collinsella. The sequence continues at coordinate 3,158 of DXZM01000002.1, read as the reverse complement.
CGGAAGGTGATGCCGTTGGTCTTGTTGGAGAACTTCTCGGGATAGATTTCGTAGAACGGATGAAGCTCGGTGTCCTCCAGGATCTTGGTGTGGAGGGCGGCTACGCCGTTGATGGAGAAGCCAAAGTGGATGTCCATGTGGGCCATGTGGACGGTATCGTGTTTGTCGATGATGGCGACGCGCGGGTCATCGTGCTCGGCCTTCGCGATCTCATCGAGCTTGACGATAATGTCGGCGATGGCAGGGGAGACCTTCTGTAGGCTGGCGAGCGGCCACTTCTCGAGCGCCTCGGCAAGAATCGTGTGGTTAGTGTAGGCGACCATGGAGCGTACGATGGTCACGGCCTCGTCAAACTCGATGCCATGCTCGGTGGTGAGCAAGCGAATGAGCTCGGGAATGACCATGGTGGGGTGCGTGTCGTTGATCTGGACAACGGCGTAATCGGCCAGATCGTGCAGGTTGCTGCCGCGCTCGACGGCCTCGTCGATCAGGAGCTGGGCGGCGTTGCTCACCATGAAGTACTCCTGATAGATGCGAAGTAGGCGGCCCTGCTCGTCGGAATCGTCGGGGTAGAGGAACAAGGTGAGGTTCTTGGCGATCTCGGTCTTGTCGAAGTCGATGGAACTGCCGGGGACCAGGCCGTCGTCGACGCTCGCCAGGTCGAACAGGCGCAGGCGGTTCTTGGTGGACTGGCCGTAACCGGGCACATCGATGTTGACGAGCTTGGAGGTAACGGCAAAATCGCCGAACTCGACGGTGCAGGAGTGGTCATCGTCGACTAGGATGTCCTGCTCACCGAGCCACTCGTCGGGGACGGCCTTCTGCTGGTTGTCGACAAAGCGCTGACGGAACAGACCGTAGTGATAGTTGAGGCCCACGCCATCGCCGGTCAAGCCCAGCGTGGCGATGGAATCCAGGAAGCATGCGGCCAAGCGGCCCAGGCCGCCGTTGCCGAGTGACGGCTCGACCTCGAATTCCTCGATTTTGTTGAGGTCGTGGCCTGCGGCGGTGAGCTGGTCCTTAACCTCGTCGTAGATGCCGAGGTCGATCATGTTGTTGATGAGCAGCTTGCCGATCAAAAATTCGGCGGAAATGTAATAGAGCTTTTTCTTGCCGTTGTTGAGCGGGCGGGCGGCGGAGCGCTCCTGCACGAGTTTGACCAGTAGCTTGTAAATGCGACGGTCGTCGAGCTGCTCGAGCGAGGTGCCAAAAGACTGCTCGGCGAGTTCCATGAGGTTAATTTGGGGCATGTTTTCTCCTGTGATGGGTTGTTTCATGTCTGCAATTCATAAGAAGCCCGCGCGAGGGGATTGGGGTGGCCTCGCGCGGGAAAAGCGGTCGCGTCCGCACGGTGGGGCGGGGTCGGGCGCGGTGGCTCCTATTGAGGAAGCTCGATTTCGGCTTCCGATGGGATGCGGAAGTAGGTCTCGGTCCAGCCGGTGAGCTTGTGCTCGAGTTCGCGGGTGATGGCGCCATCAAGCATGCGCCAAGTCCAGTTACCGCCCAGGGTGGCGGGGGTGTTAATGCGCGCCTCGTTGCCCAGATTGAGCAGGTCCTGCATGGTGTAGATGCAGGTATCGCTCACGCTGGCGGCGATGGTGCGGTTGAGCGCATCGGCCATGGACTCGCCTGCCTGCTGGTGGGTATACAGGGCCGCCTGCTCGCGCTGACGCGGGGTGGCCGTTCCCTCATACCAGCCGCGTGCCGTTTCGTTGTCATGCGTTCCGACGTAGGCGACGGTGTTGGCAATGTAGTTGTGCGGCAGGTAGTACGAGTTGGTGCCCTCAAAGGCAAACTGCAGGATCTTCATGCCAGGGAAGCCCGTGGTGTCGCGCATGTCGATGACACCAGGGGTAAGAAAGCCCAGGTCTTCGGCAATGATGGGAAGCGTGCCGAGCTTTTCCTCGAGCACCTTGAAGAGCTTGAGGCCGGGTCCCTGCGTCCACGAACCATATGACGAATCGGGAGAGGAGAACGGCACCTCCCAAAATGCCTCGAAACCGCGGAAGTGGTCCAGACGGATGATGTTGTACATGTCGAGGGCGGCTCGGATGCGGCCTTCCCACCAGGAGAAACCGTCTGCTTCCATGGCATCCCAGTCATAGATGGGGTTGCCCCAGTACTGGCCGGTGGCCGAGAACTGGTCGGGCGGCGTTCCCGCGACGCTGACGGGATTGCCGGCGGCGTCGATCTTAAAGAGCTCAGGCGTCGCCCACATCTCGACGGAGTCACGCGAGACATAGATGGGCAGGTCGCCGATGATGAGAATGTCGCTCTCGTTGGCATAGGCCTTGAGGCGGCTCCACTGGCGATCGAAGAAGTACTGCGTCATCTGGTGGTAGAGCATACGCGCCGGATGGTCGGCGCAGACCTTGGCGGAAGCCTCGCCGCGGGTGCGGAGCTCCGCGGGCCACTCCCAAAACGCCTTGAGACCGCACTCCTCTTTGACGGTCATGAACTCACAGTAGGGGATGAGCCAGTCCTCGTTGGCCTGGATAAAGTCATCGAAATCGGCCGGCTTGTCGGCAGCAAAGCGCTCGGCGGCTCGGTCGAGAATCTGACGGCGGCCACCAAAGATGGCACCGTAGTCGACATTGCTGGGGTCGGATCCCAGGTACACGCCATCGATATCGCGCTGCTCCAGATACCCTGCCTCGACAAGCTCGGCAAAGTCGATAAAGTTGGGGTTGCCTGCGCGGGCCGAGAACGACTGATAGGGCGAATCGCCATAGCTGGTCGTCGTAAGGGGCAGAATCTGCCAGTAATGTTGTTTGCACGAGGCGAGAAAATCGACGAAGTCGTAGGCATTCCAGCCAAAGCCGCCGATTCCGTATGGTCCGGGCAGAGATGAGACGGGCATGAGGACGCCGCTTGCACGCTCCATGAATGCGCTCACCAACCTTCTTGTTGTGGGGTCGGCCTGCCGATGGGTGTGCAGTCCGCCTCCGATGTTCTGATTCGATATGCCTATTGTAAAACATGTTGTTTAAACATGTACAGGCAAGATAAAAAAGTTGGTCGATTTTCGGCGAATGGTTACATGCCATGAAAAAGCCCCGACCTCACAACGTGAGATCGGGGCAAGAGCGGTATGTAGGTTTTTGCTACTCGGCGTCGGCGAAGCCGTTGGGGTTATGGCTCTGCCAATTCCAGCTGTC
>DXZM01000019.1:0-5614 GCA_019419665.1 Collinsella sp. | reverse complement strand
CCGAGAGGGCCGCTTGGGCTTTTGCTCGATATGAGTTCCGCACGCAAAGAAGGCCACTTAATGTGGCCTTCGTCTTGCGCAGGACTGTCCGAAATAGCGAGCAAATGCCCAAGCGGCCCTCCCGGCTCAGCCCCGGAGCGGTATTAGAGATGCAGCACGCGGTCGCGGATCTCCTCGGTTCGGCCCTGATTCCAGAATTGGGTACCGATGTAGCCGCACGTACGACGGGCGACGTTCATCTTCTCCTGATCGCGGTTGCCGCAGTTGGGGCACTCCCACACCAGCTTGCCGTCATCCTCGACAATCTTGATCTCACCGTCGTAGCCGCACACCTGGCAGTAGTCGCTCTTGGTGTTGAGCTCGGCGTACATGATGTTGTCGTAGATGTACTGCATCACGCGAATGACAGCCTTGAGGTTGTCCTGCATGTTGGGAACCTCGACGTAGGAGATGGCACCGCCCGGCGAAAGCTGCTGGAACATACCCTCGAACTTGAGCTTGTCGAATGCGTCGATCTCCTCGGACACGTGGACGTGGTAGCTATTGGTGATGTAGCCCTTGTCCGTCACGCCCGGGATGATGCCAAAACGACGCTGCAGGCACTTGGCGAACTTGTAGGTCGTCGACTCAAGCGGGGTACCGTACAGCGAGAAGTCAATATCGCTTTCGGCCTTCCACTCGGCGCACTTGTCGTTCATGCGCTGCATGACGGCCATGGCAAAGGGCGTGCCCTCCTTCTCGGTGTGGCTGTGGCCCGTCATGTACTTGACGCACTCATACAGGCCGGCATAACCCAAACTAATGGTGGAGTATCCGCCCACGAGCAGCTTGTCGATCGTCTCACCCTTCTTCAGACGAGCGAGGGCGCCGTACTGCCACAGAATCGGTGCGGCGTCAGAAAGCGTACCCATCAGGCGCTCATGACGGCACAGCAGGGCACGGTGGCACAGCTCAAGGCGCTCGTCGAAGATCTTCCAGAACTTATCCATGTCCTGATGCGAGCTCAGCGCGACATCGGGCAGGTTGATGGTCACAACGCCCTGGTTAAAGCGACCGTAGTACTTGGGCTTGTTCGGGTCATAGTTCAGCGCGTTGGCCACGTTGTTAAATCCGTTACCGGAGCGGTCGGGCGTCAGGAAGCTGCGGCAACCCATGCAGGTATAGCAGTCGCCGTTGCCCGCGGTCTCGCCCTTCGACAGCTTGAGCTCGCGCATCTTCTTCTCGGAGATGTAGTCGGGCACCATGCGCTTGGCGGTGCACTTCGCAGCCAGCTGAGTCAGGTAGAAGTACGGGGAATCCTCGTGAACGTTATCGTCCTCGAGCACGTAGATGAGCTTGGGGAACGCCGGGGTGATCCACACGCCGGCTTCGTTCTTAACGCCCTCATAGCGCTGACGAAGCGTCTCCTCCACAATCATGGCAAGGTCATGCTTCTCCTGGGGCGTACGGGCCTCATTGAGATACATAAAGACCGTCACGAACGGCGCCTGGCCATTCGTGGTCATAAGGGTCACGACCTGATACTGAATCGTCTGAACGCCGCGACGGATCTCGTCACGCAGGCGGTCCTCAACAACCTCGCGGACCTTTTCGGGAGATGCGGAAACGCCGAGCTCCTCGAGCTCGCGGGCGACCTCGCCGCGAATCTTTTGACGGCTCACCTCGACGAACGGGGCAAGATGGGTCAGCGAAATCGACTGGCCACCGTACTGGGAGGAAGCAACCTGAGCGATGATCTGCGTCGCGATGTTGCAGGCAGTCGAGAAGCTGTGCGGCTTCTCGATCAGCGTGCCCGAAATAACAGTACCGTTCTGGAGCATATCCTCCAGGTTCACCAGGTCGCAGTTATGCATGTGCTGGGCAAAGTAGTCCGAATCATGGAAGTGAATCAGACCCTCATTGTGAGCATCCACAATCTCCTGGGGCAGCAGCACACGCTGGGTCAGGTCCTTGGAGATCTCGCCGGCCATGTAGTCACGCTGAACGGAATTGACGGTCGGGTTCTTGTTGGAGTTCTCCTGCTTGACCTCTTCGTTGTTGCACTCAATCAGCGACAGAATCTTGTCGTCGGTCGTGTTCTTCTGGCGCTTCAGGCTCTGAACATAGCGATAGATGATGTAATGGCGAGCGACCTCGTAGCAGTCGAGACGCATAATCTCGTCCTCGACCAGATCCTGAATCTCCTCGACCGACACGGTGTGGCCCGCGTTCTCGCATGCCTCGGCGACGTTTTGTGCCGCGTAAACCACCTGGCGGTCGGTAAGACGAGAGCTCTCCTCGACCTCCAAGTTTGCGGCGCGGATGGCATTGACAATCTTATCGATGTCAAAGACAACCTCGGTGCCGCTGCGCTTGATGATCTTCATCCTCTTGCCTCTTTCGCGTCGAAATCGTATTGCGCTTCAGAGCCAAACGATGCCCGGCAGGGCTTGCCCCTGTCTTGCGGCGCCGTCGCGCAATCTGTGTTTTCGAAAACCATAGGCCCTCATGCGGACAATCCTCGCAGCCAATCAAGGGGCTCGAAGATCCATCCAAATGGGGCGAATAAGGTCCTCGTTCTCTGTCCGCCATCTATCATACGACAAAGAGGCATCTATATCCTGTATTCTTTTTTTAGGTCAAACACAACATATAGTGTTTCAGCAGGTCAAAGCAATTAGTCATTTTGCAGACGCATTAATTATGAGGGGTTCTTGGCAAGTCGGTAAAACGTTACCAACACGGCTACCTGCATGGCAGTTATAAAACCCCCTTAGTCAAGCCGCTGACAAATCCTACCAAAACCAAGCCGCTCACGCCAAAAGAATCCAAAAGATTATGCTTGACCAACATGTTGCGGTCACGGTCGGCCAGGACGTATGCAACCTGCCGGCACCTCTACGGGGACCTTGGATCAATATTTGCTGGCATATTTGACGGCGTGCTTGGTAGCAAAACAAAACAGCTCAGAGGACATAGCCTCTGAGCTGCGAACATTTGGTGGGCGTTAGAAGATTTGAACTTCTGACCTCTTCCGTGTCAGGGAAGCGCTCTCCCCCTGAGCTAAACGCCCAAATGGAGCGGACAACGGGGCTCGAACCCGCGACCCCAACCTTGGCAAGGTTGTGCTCTACCAACTGAGCCATGTCCGCTTACGAGGATTAATCTTACGTGATGCCCGCATCCTATGCAAGAACTTTTTTTGAAAAGTTTTGCGACGCTCTCGCGAGGGCATCAGTCGTCACGAAAGGCGCGAACAAACGCAGGCTCGCAGCGAGATGCCCCTACATCTCACCGAGCATGATCCAGGCAGAGCTGTCCTGCGCGAGCCTGCCGTCTGCAAGCGGTGATGAGGTGAGCAGGACCCTGTCCGCCGGCAGCTCCACGGGTGCTGCACCGAAGTTCGTCACACACGCCCAGCCGTTATCGCGGCGATAGGCGATGACGCCGCCCTCAGCGCCCTCGGCACCATCCGCAAGACCGGTGCGCCCGTCAAGATCGAGCCACGCAAGATCGTTGGCGCACCCGCGCAGCTTGCGCCGCAGCCAGAGGGCGTCACGATAGAGCGCAAGCATCGATGTCGGGTCCACTTCTTCCCTATCGGCAGCATAATCGGAAAACCATGCAGGCTGCGGCAGATGGGGCGCCGCATCGGCGTCTGCCGGCGAAAACCCAAACGATCCGCCATGCGCGGGATCGTCCGCCGCCACCCACGGCAGGGGCACACGACAGCCGTCGCGCCCCTTCTCACGCTTCGGTCCGTGCGTATTGGTCGCAGTAGGGTCTTCGAGTGCAGCCCACGGGATATCAGCCACCTCAAAAAGGCCGAGCTCCTCACCCTGATACACGTATGCCGAGCCCGGAAGCGCCAGCTCAAGCAAAAGGGCCGCCCGCGCGCGGCGCTCGCCGAGTTCACGGTCCTCGTCATAAGACGACCCGTCGCGCAAGAGCCAGTCGAGCGCAATCTGGTGGTAGCGCGTCGCCTTGATTTGCGGCAGGGCATAGCGTGTCGCCACGCGCGGCACGTCGTGGTTGGAGAGTACCCAGGTCGAGGCGGAATCGGATTCGACGGCTGCCTTCAAGCCCTTCTCGATTGCAGTGTGCATGTCATCATAGGTCCAAGTGGCCTTGGCAAACTCAAAGTTGAATGTCTGGCCAAGCTCGCTGGGACGCGCGTAGAGATACTGGCGCTCGGGCAGCACCCACGCCTCGGCAACGGCACTGCGCGGCGGATTATAGCGGTCGAACACGCGGCGCCACTCGCGATAGATCTCGTGGACCTCATTGCGGTCCCACAGCGGATGGGTGCCGTCGTCAACCATGTCATCGCCCTCGGCGAGATGCCACCGGTCGAGGTCATCGCGGTCGAGATCCTTGGCGAGACCCTGCGCCACATCAATGCGAAAGCCGTCGACGCCTCGATCGCTCCAAAACGCCAGGACGTCGCAAAAGAGCGCGTGAACCTCAGGGCATGACCAGTCAAAGTCCGGCTGCTCGGGCGTAAACATGTGCAGATACCACTGACCGTCCGCAACACGCGTCCATGCGGGGCCGCCAAAGTTGGCATTCCAATTGGTGGGAGGTAGCTCGCCATGCTCGCCGCGACCATCGCGGAAGATATAACGGGCGCGTTCGGGCGATCCGGGGCCGGCGGCAAGAGCGGCTTTGAACCAGGGGTGCTGGTTGGATGAATGGTTGGGCACGATGTCGACGATGACCTTGATGCCGCGCGCGTGAGCCGCAGCGATCATGTCATCGAAGTCGTCAAGCGAGCCGAGACGTGGGTCGACATCGCAGTAGTCCGCCACATCATAGCCGCCATCGACAAGAGGCGAAGGGTAAAACGGGCTCAGCCAGATGGCCTCGATACCCAGCCGCTCAAGATAGTCCATCTGCTGGGTAATGCCCGCGATATCGCCCAGACCCGAACCAGTCGAATCCTTAAACGAGCGCGGGTAGATCTGATAGATCGCGGCATCGGACATCCATGAGCGCGAAGAAGACTTTTCTGTAGCCATGGGATAAGTCTCCCTTGCAACGAGGTTTTGCGAGATGCCCACGATGATACGCCCAAAGCGGACATTCGCGACAAACAACGCCACAGCCACGCCCCAAAACGATCGCCCCCTCTCGGGTTCAAGCCTCCTGGGACGAATCGACCGATTAGTGAAAAGAACGGAAGACCCACTTTCCCGGCCACGACAGCGAGCGGGCTCCGGGTGCCCCAGGTTGCCGCGAAAGAGGAGGGAAGCGTACTTTATGTACGCGACCGACGATTGAGGGGCAAGATGGGGTGCCCGGGGCTCGCGCAGCGTCAACAAAAAACGCGGTTCGTTAGAACCGCGTAAGATAGTTGGAGCGGACAACGGGGCTCGAACCCGCGACCCCAACCTTGGCAAGGTTGTGCTCTACCAACTGAGCCATGTCCGCATATGTAAAACAAAACGGGCGCCGGAGCGCCCGGATGTTGCCTGGAGGCGAAGCCCGGATTCGAACCGGGGGTAAAGGCTTTGCAGGCCTCTGCCTTACCACTTGGCCACTTCGCCGAAAAAGGACCGCCTAAACGGTCCGGAAATGCAATGGAGCGGACAACGGGGCTCGAACCCGCGACCCCAACCTTGGCAAGGTTGTGCTC
>DXZM01000018.1:0-3320 GCA_019419665.1 Collinsella sp. | reverse complement strand
TTGGCGAAAATACGTTGGTGAAAATGGTGAAAAATATATTGACGCTAACACCACCCACCTGTAGACGGTGGAGGCGCTGAGCCCGGGGGTCGTCGCCGCTATCTGCTGCGGGGAGAGCCCGCGCGCGAGCCCGTCCCTGATGGCCGCGAGCTTGGCGGCGGCACCCTCCTCGGTCTCGTCGATCCCGGACCTGCTCGCCGAGAGCTCGGCGTCGGCCGCCTCCTGTGCCCTCCTGGCGCTGTAGAACACCCTGGGCCTCCTCGAGCAGCCGTAGCCCCTCCTGTGCGAGCAGCCGTTGCAGCACCTCGGCCACGCGGAGAGCCTGGGGCAGGCCCCCGACAGGTCCGCGGGCGCGGGCTCGCCGTAGCGCGAGCGCGGTGCGGTGACGTAGCGGTGCGCCGCCACCTCCCTGGTCACGGTCGAGGGCGACCTGCCGAGCTCCGCGGCGATCTCGCGGGCGCTGCGGTTGCGGTCGAGCATCCTCTCGACCGTGTTCCTCTCGTGCCTCGTGAGCCTCCCGTACGACCTTCCGGACGGCTTGGGTCTGGACATGCCGGCCTCCCTCCATCGCGGGCCGGGGGATTCCGGCCCCTCTGGGGTTGCCTACCCGGATTCGCGCCTCAGGACTCAGCGCAACGCGTTGCGCTGAGTCCTGAGGCTGTTGCAATGAAAATGAGAATCAAGGTGTCTATGCCGTTGTGTGATTGGGATGAAGCAGTTTTACGACTGCCGAAAGCTATGCGTACAATGAATATACGCGACGGCCATACCGGATAAGGAGACCCGATGCCCTACCTTCTTTCTTGTGATATTCATACTCATACGCTGTTCTCCGCGCATGCGTACTCAACCATTGAGGAGAATGTGTACTGGGCGGCGGAACGTGGCCTGCAGGTGCTCGGATCTGCCGACCATCTGAGCTCTATGGTTACGGCTTGCCCCAACGACCTGCGCAGTTTCCAGTTCTTTATTAACCAGGATATCTGGCCGCGCATTTGGAGCGGCGTGCTGGTGCTTCGCGGCGCCGAGGCCGATATCGTTTCGCTGGACGGAAGCTTGTTTGGCGAGGACATTCCCGTGTCGCTCGATATTGCCGGCGATTCGTACAGTCACCAGCATTCGCTGTTCGATTTGGTGACGCGTAATTTGGATTATTTGGTGGCAAGCGTGCATAACCCGCAGTTTGCCGAAGGCGCGACGCTTACCCAAACGACCCAGATGTACATCAATGCCCTGGAGCACCCCAAGGTGTTCATGCTTGGGCATACGGGTCGTTCGGGCGTGCCGTTCGATATCGATGAGGTGCTGCTGGCGGCCAAGGCCAAGCACAAGATCATTGAGATTAATAACCATAGTCTTGAGCACGGTGCCGACACTGAGCATTGGGCCGTATGCCGCAAGATTGCCGAGCGCTGCGCCGAGCTGGGCGTGGGTATTGGTGTGTCGACCGATGCCCACATTGGTATGGCCATTGGCAAGCTCGAGCACGCCCGCAAGTTGCTCGACGAGATTCACTTCCCGCTGGACCTGATCGTGACGCGCGACCGCGAGACGCTGCTGCGCGAGATGGCGGCAGCCGGCGTGTGCGATTTGCGCAAGGGGACGTAACGAGGCTCATATGCCCAACGAAGGGGGGGGCGGTCCAGACGGGCCGCCCCCTTTCCTGTCCCAAAAATCTACCGGGGTGGATTAGCGGCGCTCGAGGACCGCGACGGTCTCGGTGTGGTCGGTATGAGGGAACATGTCGACCGGCGTGATCTTGAGCAGGCGATAGCCACCGTCGAGGAGCTGGTGCAGGTCGCGCTCTTGGGTCACGGGGTTGCAGCTGATATAGGTGATGCGGCGCGGCTTAAGTGCGCAGGCGGCCTCGAGGAACTCGGGGGTAGAGCCGGCGCGCGGCGGGTCGATGGAAAGGACGTCGACGCGCTCGTTGTTATCTGCGGCATCTAGGATGTAGTCGGTGGCATCGTCGGCCATAAACCAAGCGCTGCGGGTGAGGCCGTTGAGCTCGGCATTGCGACGTGCGTCGGCAATGCCCGCCGGGTTGCGCTCCACGCCGAGCAGCATAATGCCGACACCTCTGTCCTGGGCATCCTTCGCGGCGCACAGACCGATGGTGCCGCTGCCGCAGTACGCGTCCATAAGAATGTCACCCTGCTGCAGGTCCATGCCGTCAATCGCGAGCTGATAGAGCAGCTCGGTCTGCTGCGGATTGGTCTGATAGAACGCGGTAGGGGAGATATCGAATTCGCAACCGAGCAGCTGGTCGCGCATGCACTCGGCGCCATAAACGATACGAGTCTCCTCACCCAAGATGGCGTTACCGGGACGGCCATTGATATTTTGGGCAACGGTGACGATATGCGGATCGAGCGCCGCGACGGCCTCAAAGAACTCCTGCGCATGCGGTAAGTCACGCTGGGCGGTCACGAGCGTAACCATGACCTGGTCTGTACGCCAACCGCAGCGGACGACGGCATAGCGAAGCAAACCAAGATGCTTGTCCTCATTAAAGGCGGGAATATGCAGCCGCTCAGCTTCGCGTGCGATGCCGTTGAGAATCTGACGGGCACCCGGCGCCTCGACAGGACATTCGGGCACGGCAACGATCTTGTGCGTGCCGCGCTCAAAGAAACCGCAGCGGACAGCGCCCTCCTTGCCGGGAGCAAAGGGAGTGGCAGCCTTATGACGAAAGCCACGCGGCGCAGGATATTTACCCGGGTCGCCCAGGGTGACGCCCATACCGCGAATAGGGTCAACGGCGATACCCTCGCGCTCACAAAGCGAAGCAAAAAGCTCCCCCATGGCAGCCTGCTTAGCTGCCAACTGCTTTTTATAAGGACGATTGAGCGCCGTGCACCCACCGCAAGATTTCATGATCGAACAGGGAGACTTGGGGTCCACAGCCTTACGCGCAGACGAAACCGGATCTTTATGCGGGCGCTTGGTGCGAGTCTGAGATGCCTTGTCCTCGCTCCGACGAGAGCCGGGACGCTTGCCCTTAGCCGACTTGCTTTTTGCAGCTTTAGAAGACTTGGATTTCGTAGAAGATTTCTCCTCCGACCCCTCAGCCGCCTCGATTAAAGCGCGACGAGCCTTACGCTCCGCACGAGATTCTGCCATGAATTAACCCCACTAATGTACAAATTGAAAGCTGCAAGCATTGTACCGTGCCAAGCTAGCAGACGATATACAAGCGTCCACTTCACGTCAGTGATAAGTCCAACGACGTTTGCCCGGCGTGGGCGGGGAGCGGCGCGTAATTAAGTTTATCGCGAGTTCCGCACGCAAAGGAAAGCACTTAATGTGCTTTCCGTCTT
>DXZM01000017.1:0-50532 GCA_019419665.1 Collinsella sp. | reverse complement strand
GGGGCTTGCCCGTATCGTAGGCAATGCGCCGAATGCTCGCCATCGAAATTTATCGGTGGCCCACTTCAGACTGTAATGGGACGGTTGGCGGAAAGCGCGGCCCGTTTTGAGGGGCGATTCTGGGATGCGCTTTCCGCCTGGGTTGCCATGGGAAAGCATGTCCCACTCTACGGCTCGATTCCGGGTCGCAGTTTCCGCTTGAGGCGTCATCAGGAAAATGTATCCCATTCCGAGCTTAGATTCCGGGATGCGGTTTCCGCTTGAGGCACCATCCGGAAACTACGTCCCAGTCTGAGCGCGGATTCCGGGACGCACTTTCCGCCTGGGCCGCCATTGGGAAAACGCGTCCCACTCTGCGTTGCTACGGCGTTTTCTTTACGCCCGCGCCCTGCGCAGAGTTCGATTCTCCGCGGTACAGGGGGGGGATCCGCTGATGCGGAGCACGGCAGGCAGAAATTCGATAAACATCGCATCCGTTTTGGGTCGCGGCTTTGCGCGGAGAATCCGCGTGTTCGCTTCGCGAATCCGCACCGGCTTCGGTCGGCTGCCGCCGCCCTCGCCCGCGGGCTAAAAACGCTTACGCGTTTTCTTTACGCCCGCGCCCTGCACAGAGTTCGATTCTCCGCGGTTTGGGGTTCCGTTGGAGCGAGGCGAGGCCAGCTGAAATTCGATAAACATCGCATCTGTTTTTGGGTTGAGGCTTTGCGCGGAGAATCCGCGTATTTGCTTCGCAAATCCGCACCGGCTTCGGCCGCCTGTCGGCGTCCTCGCCCGCGGGCTAAAAACGCTTACGCGTTTTCCTAACGCCCGCGCCCTGCATAGAGTTCGATTCTCCGCGGTATCTGTAAGTAATAAAAAAGCAGGTAGAGACACTTCTCTACCTGCTTGTAACTATTGGTGGAGGCGCGGAGAATCGAACTCCGGTCCACGAAAGCCCCCTGATTGGCATCTCCAAGCTCAGTCGCTGGTTTAGTCTCGGACGCTTTGCGCGCAACGACACGCTCGCGGCGTCCTAACCGGTTCGGTCTTAGTCTGCGCCATACCGATTACGTGCGCAGGAGCATTCCCCTAACATGACGTCGCGCCGGTGTCGGGGAAATCACCGGGTTGACGCGCCGCTATAAATTAAGCAGCGAGAGCCATAGGCTCAAAAGAAGAGTTGTTGTCAATTCAATTTGACGGTACCCCTGTTTAACGAGGCGAGGAGACCTCGGCTTGCTTCCTCTCTCAGAGCTATCGTGTCGAAACCAGTCGCCCCCGAATGTTGGGAAAGTCTGGATGGTATCGGGCCTGCAAACACCCGATAACCGTCGACTTTTCAAGGAACATGCGGAGCGAGCCCCGCTTGTGGAGTGTTATCTTACCACGTTCTGAAAGCGGACAGCTGTTCTATGCACGAGCTGTGAAGACCCCAATGTGCGCCACACTTCGCACTTTTGCTACCGATCGCGTCACGTATATTTTCGCCAAGCAAAATTGACCCGTCGAAAGGACCGTTATGGATACCAAGCAGCAACTCGTCGATGCCCTCGCAGGCCTGGGCTCAACCATTACCGAAGCTATGGATGTCATCGAGGGCTTTGTCCCCTGCGGACATCCCGCCCTCACGGTATCAAACGCACTCGTCGCGCTGGACGTTGACGATGATGCAGCTCTCGCCCAGCAGCTTGAGACCGTCGAGGGCTTTATCGACCACGTGAGTGAGAACCGCGGCGTGGCCGCCTACCACGGTATCGAGGTCGAGCTCGCGGGTCCCAAGGCCGATCTGTTCGCAGCAATCCGCGAGGTAGGCGCCCTTATGCAGACCGCAGGCGTCAAGAACACCCAGGTCAACGAGTGGGTCTACCGCAGTCTGGCAGCACTCGACAGCTCCGACGAAAAGGCAGCCGAGCAGCTCGCAGAAAGTCCCGCCATCAAGGCCGAGCTTTTGTAAATAGCAGACGCGGGCCCCTTGGCGCATCGTCGTCCAAGAGGCCCGCAAACAGTTCGCGTCAACCGATTGCCGCGCCGCCGCATTCGGCCAAGGTAAGAATCGGCATCATTTGACGAGGTGTCTTTGCTGCAAGATCGGCATGTTCGAGCAGTTTTCGATCGTTGGTCACCAAGTAATCGACCTGGGCGCGTTTGCATGCGGCGAGTACCAAGTTGTCCTCGTAATCGCGATGGAGCGCTAAGTATTTGTCGGCCAGCCAAAGGTCCGACGCATCTGCACCCACGGCCGTGGCGTTTTCGGTCATGTTCCGAACAAACGCCAGCGCCGCATCGCCAATCGCGCGGGCAGAAGCCTCGCCGAGCGCTCCCCCGCTGGCAAGAACGCTGCGCTTCAGTTCGTGCTGTACAACATACAGTACGTCCTTGGCGATATGCACCGGAAAGAACAGCAATGCCCCCGCCTCCGTCGCCTGCCCAATAAACGCACGCGCGGCAAGCGACTCGGCATGGTCGACGCAAAACGAATCAACCCATACGTTGGCATCCACCATTATTTTGAGGGGAGCCCCGCTCACAGGATCATCCCCTTTTGGCGATAGCGCTCGTCCATGGCTTCGGAATAAATTGTGTCCCAATCGCGATTGTCGGATACGGGCGACGTAGCGATGCCCAGGTCCGCGTAAAGCTGATCAGCCGCCGCCCATGATGCGGCGAACGGAGTATCGGGCGCGACGGTCTGCCGCCGGTCGTCGACGGCCGCAAGCACTTCCTCGCACTGCCCGCCACCCTGCGCGACCTTGGCCACCACCTTTTTGATGAGCTCGGGCAGTGACCCGCCCGAAAGCCGCAACGCTTCCTCCGCATGGTCCTTGACCTGGCGATCCACGCGAACGTTCACCTGCGCCATGCCGCTAACAGCACCCACGTTGATCCCGCTCCCTTCAATTGCTAGCACCGCTAGCAACACTATATAGAGAAGCTAGCAAATGGTCAAATGCAAAAGGCCTGCGCCCGGACGACACCGATGCCGTCTGGGCGCAGGCCAGATAACGTGGGCGAACACGTCTGCTAACGTAGGTAAGCCTTCGCGTTGCTCAGGCTGTAGGCAATCGTCGAGCCGTTGTGCAGCAGTGACGACGTCTGCGGGGTAATCGCGCCGGTAATACCCAATGCCAACAGCGCCGAGTTGGTGAGCATCACCTTAGAGTAGGAGCTCGTCAGACGATCAATGAGGCCCTGGCTCATGCGGCGCAAACGCACGATCGCGGCCAGATCCGTGTCGGTCAGGATGATATCGGCGACCTCCTTGGCGATGTCGCTTCCGCCACCCATTGCCAGCCCCACGTCGGCCAAACCGAGTGCCGGCGAATCGTTGACGCCGTCGCCCACCATGGCAACGTGGCGCCCCTCACCCTTAATGCGCTCCACATAGGCGTACTTGTCCTCGGGCAGCAGCTCGGCCTTAAACTCGTCGACACCCGCCTCGCGCGCAATGCGCTCGGCCGTGCGCTCCGAATCGCCCGTGAGCATAACGACATGCTTGACGCCCAGCGCATGTAGGTCGGCGATGGCCTCACGGACGCCGGGCTTGAGCGGATCCTCGATGCCGAGCACGCCGACGACCTTGCCGTCGACCGCCAGATACAGCGGCGACAGGCCTTGCATCTGGAGCTCGATTTGCTCCTTGATGTCGGACTCGAGCTGCGCACCCTCGTCCTCAAATACAAAGTGCGCCGAACCGATAATGGCGCGACGCCCCTCGATGGACGAAGCGATGCCGTGCGCCACGATGTACTCGACCGCGGCATGGCGCTCGCGGTGCTCGAGCCCGCGCTCGAGGGCGGCGTTGACCACGGCACGCGCCACCGGATGCGGGAAATGCTCCTCCAAGCAAGCGGAAAGGCGCAGGACCTCGTCCTTGCTCCAGCCATCTGTCGTCAGCACGCAAGCCAGGCGCGGCTGCGCCTCGGTAAGCGTGCCGGTCTTATCAAACACGATGGTGTCGGCCTTGGCAAACGACTCAAAGTACTTCGCACCCTTGACCATGACGCCCATCTTGGCGGCATCGCTCATGGCGGTCATGACGGCGACGGAACCCGTGAGCTTGAGTGCGCACGAGTAGTCGACCATCAGCGCCGCCGAGGTCTTGATGAGGCTGCGCGTGGTGAGCGCAACCAGGCCCGCGAGCAGGAAGTTCCACGGGACGATCTTGTTGGCGAGGTCCTCCATATGCGACTGGCCCTCGGATTTGAGCGAGTCGGCCGTCTGCACGAGCGAGACGATCGAGCGCAGTTTGGTCTGCGCCGTGTTGGCGCGCACGCGCACCAAGATGCTGCCGTCTTCCACGACGGTACCGGCGAACACGTCGTCGCCCACGCTGCGCTCGACGGCAAGCGGCTCGCCGGTCAGGGTCGCCTGGTTGACCATAGCGCTCCCCTGCTCGACGACACCGTCGATGCAAATGGACATGCCAGTGCGCACGGCCACCAAGTCGCCGGGCTCAAGCTCGGTGGCGGCAACGCTTACCTCGGTATCGCCGACGACCTTTTGCGCCTTGTCGGGTACATCGAGCAGCGAGTTGATGAGCTCGTTTTCGCTCATGGCGCGGGTGTAGTCCTCGAGCAGCTCGCCCACGTTGAGCAGGAACATTGTCTGGCCCGCGGTGTCGACATCACGCTTGACGAACGAAATGCCGATGGCCGAAGCGTCGAGCACGGGAACGGTCAGGCGCGGCTGCGCCAGCTCATGAAGGGCAGCGCGCAAAAATGCCATGTAACCGGCCACGACAAACACCGCACGCAGGGGCGTGGGCAAGAACCAGCGGCGCGCGTAGTGGGCGCCGACGAGTGTCGCCAGGTCCATAACGAGTTTGTGCTTGCGCGGCTCAAGCTGCATCACATAGCCCGACTTGGCATCGGCGATAGCTTGAGCATCGAGTGCGCCCAAGGCGTCGAGCACGCTCGCGCGACGTGGCTCGTCATATTCGAGCGCTAACTGGCCAATACGGCCATAGACGCGCACCTTGTGCACGCCGTCGATATCGCCGCTGAGCTTAAGAAGTGCATCGAGATCGCTCTCTGGCACAGGACCCGCCAATTGAAGACGGGTCCTGCCGGGGATCTCGCTGATAATCGAGAATCTCATAGTTTGTGCCTGGGAGCGTTACTCGGCTGCCTCGTCAGCAGCGGCCTCGCTCTGGGTGATGTAGGCCGCCTCGGCAACCATGTCGTCGACATTAGCCTTGGCCTGCTCGACCATGTCCTGGTAGCCGTTCTTGATGCGCATGCCGCACGCGATACCCTGCACGCAGGCGTTCTTTACCGGAGCGCTGGTGAGCAGCTTGATGCCAGCCGTACCAAGCAGAAAACCGCCACCAACAAGCAGGGTGTTGAACGTGGACTTCTTCATGATGTCTCTCCCTTTTGCCGCATTGGACGCGGCATGGTGCCTCAGCACCCGAGTAAACAAGTTTGCTCGAGCACGCTTTTGAAATATCTCAATTTTATCTAACTATCTAGGTCAGCCATGGCTAACCTTTTGAAAATTAACGATGCGGAGTAACCGATTGTCAATGTGAGAAAGGGACTGTCCCTTTGCCCCTTCTTACAACTGCCAGGTAGCTGCTTCCTTTTGCAGCGCCACCATGCGGGCGAATTCTCCACCTGCCGCCTTGAGCTGCGCCGGAGTGCCCTGCTCGGCAACCACACCATCCTTGAGTACAACGATTTTGTCGGCATTTTCCACCGTACGCATACGGTGGGCAATAACGATAACCGTCTTGCCTGCGAGCAGGCGGGAGAGCGCCTGCTGCACCACGGTCTCGTTCTCCACATCTAAACTCGCCGTCGCCTCGTCCAGCAACACGATCGGCGCGTCTTTGAGCAGCGCGCGGGCGATAGAGATGCGCTGGCGCTCACCGCCGGACAGCTTGGAGCCGTTCTCGCCGATCATGGTGTCATAGCCCTGCGGCATGCGGCTCACAAACTCGTCGCAGTTGGCGGCACGCGCGGCAGCAAGCACTTCCTCATCGGTGGCATCGCGACGACCAAGACGGATGTTTCCCATCACCGTGTCGTCAAAGAGCAGCACGTCTTGGAACACAATGGCGTAGTCGCGCAGCAACACCTCGGGATCCACGCTCGCAACATCCACGCCGCCCACGGTGACCGTGCCTTCGGTGGCGTCCCAAAAGCGCGCGGCCAGGCGGCTCACCGTGGACTTACCGGAGCCCGAAGGACCGACCAGTGCCGTGACCTCGCCTTCCTTGGCGGTAAAGCTCACATCGGTAAGAACTTTCTCGCCGGCGCGGCCGCCCTCGCCCGCACCATAGCCAAATGCCACATGATCGAACACCACATCGTGGCCCACGGGCTCAAACTGCTCGCTGCCCCGCGCCACGGGCTCTTCCATGATGGAACGCATGCGCTTGGCCGACGACTCGGCGGCAAACAGCTCGGACATCAGCATCAGTGCCTGATCGAAGGGCGCATAGATGCGGCTCACCATGAGCAGGAAGGCAAACATCATCAAAAAGTCGACCTGGCCGGAGGCGACCATCGCAGCGCCCGTGACCAACGTGGTGGCAATCCCCAGGCGCAGGATGGCAAAGGCGGAGTTGACCAAAAGCCCATTGGCGAGCTCGCCCTTGGTGGTCTCGCGCTCCTCGGCATCGATCACGGCGTTGAGCCCCTCAAGATAATGAGCCTCCTGGTTGGTGGCGCGGATCTCGCGCACGCAGTCGAGCGTCTCCTGGATCGCCTCGGTAACCTTGACCTTCTCGGCACGCACATGGTCGAACACCGGGATCATGGGGCCGCGCGTCAGATACAGCACGGCAAAGGCCACGGGAACGCTCCAAAACGCCGCAATCGCCAGCTGCCAGCAAAAGAACAGCGACGCCACGAACACAATGACGCTTGCGATGATGGCACCCCAAAGCTCTCCCAGCACGTGGCTGTAGGCGTGCTCCATGGCCTGGACGTCACCCATGATGGTCTCGGTTAAATCGGCCAGATCACGACGACCAAAAAACGACAGCGGCAGTTTGCGCAAGCGCTCGGCAATCTCCATACGCTGCTTGCCGCACTCCTCGTAAAAGATGCAGTAGGTGTAGTAATACTGCTGCCAGTTAGAGGCAAAGAGCAACACGAAAAAGACCAGGAGGCCGCCCACAATCGGCAGGACATCCGGCAGGTCGGCACCGGTGGCGAGATGTTCGACAAAACTGGCCATGACCAGAAACAATAAGCCCATGCCGGCCATGGTAATGAGATTGGTGAGCGCGGTCCAGAAAATGCCGCGTTTTACGCCGGCGACGCCTTTATCGGATAGGAAGTACTTCTTTTGGAATGAGGCGAACATTTAGGCCTCGCCTCCCTTCGTGACGGCGGCATCCGCGGCAGCAGTGATCTTCCAGCTCGCGGCCTGTTCGTATTCGGCCCACATCTTGGCGTATAGACCGTTTTGGGACAGCAGCTCGGCATGGGTGCCAGCCTCCTGCACGCTACCTTGGTTGAGCACCACGATCTTGTCGGCCCCCACCACGGTCGAAAGCCGGTGCGCGATCATAATGACTGTGCGACCCGCCGCCAGCTTGCTAAAGGCACGCTGGATGAGCGCCTCGTTCTCGGGGTCGGCAAACGCCGTGGCCTCGTCGAGCACCACGATGGGCGCGTCCTTAAGAATTGCGCGGGCGAGTGCCACGCGCTGGACCTCGCCGCCCGAAAGATATGCTCCGCCGGCGCCGAGCATGGTGTTGATGCCCTGTGGGAGCTTGGCCACAATGTCGTCGCACTGAGCTGCGGAGAGGGCTGCACGTACTTCGTCGTCAGTGGCCGTAGGCTTGGAGGCGCGCACGTTATCGGCAAGTGTTTGCCGGAACAGCTGGTTGGTCTGGAACACGAAGGCGACCTGGTCCATAAGCTCGTGGGGATCCATATCGCGAACGTCCACACCGCCTACGAGCACTCGACCCGAGGAAACATCCCAAAAACGAGGAATCAGGCTTGCGCAGGTTGACTTGCCGCCGCCCGAAGGACCCACAAGCGCAAGGGCACTACCAGCGGGAACGCTGAAACTTACATGGCTAACGGCAGGTGCTTCGGCACCCTCATACGTAAAGCTCACGTCCTCAAAGCGCACATCGCTGCCAGCGGGGTGCTTGGGTTGAGCGGGCACGGAGAGCTGCTTGGAATCCATAACGCTTCGGATACGAGCCAGCGAATCGGCACTCATCTGAGACGCCTCGCCCACAAACATAAGCTTGGTCATGGCCGTCGGCACCACGGCCGAAAAGATCGCGTAAAACGTAAAATTGACCATAAAGTGCGCGAAGTCCGTCTCGCCCGGCGCCAGCAGCAGCGCCACAGGCAAAAGAAATGCCACAAGGCCGTTGAGCGCGGTAAGGTTGAGCACCTGCGGACCCCGGCAAAACGTACCCGCATAGTTTTGCGCCATGTCGGCGTATTCGGCGATCGCATCATGGAACGCCTTAAAGGAGTAGACCGTCTGCTGGAATACCTTGACCACGGGGATGCCGCGTACGTATTCGGTGCCGGTCTTGTTCATCTTGACCAGCGCGCCCATGTAGGCCTTCATAAACTCGGCGCCCTTGCCGCTCATCATGGTGGCCATGGCGCAAAACGAAACGACGACCGAGATTAAGCATGCCGCGCCCAAACGCCAATCGAGGGCAAATAGCAGCACAAGCAGGCCCACGACCATGGCGGTGGCACCGGCGATATCGGGCAGCATGTGCGCGAGCAGCGTCTCGGTGGAGGCGGCACAGCCGTCTACGATACGGCGCAGCTCACCGGTGGCGTGCGTGTCAAAGTAGCCGAGCGGCAGCTTAAGCAGATGCTCGCTCGTAGCCTTGCGGATATTGGACGCGCAGCGAAACGCGGACAGGTGCGTGCACATGAGTCCCACGAAATAGACCACGATGCTTGCCAGGGCAAAACCAACAGCCCACCAACCATACATCGCGATGTCGGCGGCCTCGCTCCAGTTGGGCGCCACGGCGATAAGATCTCGCGCAACAAGCCAGATGCACACGTACGGGCCAAAGCTCAGCAGCTGCGAGAGCGCCGAGAGGGCCATGCCCAAATACGTTAGGAATTTACGTTCACCGGCATATGCAAGCAGCTCGCCGATGCCGCCACCTTCCTTTTTTGATCCCTTTGCCATGAGATTCCTTTCTAACGGCTTGAGAGTTAACCGTAAGAAACTTATCATGGGCGTGTTAGCCAAGGCACACAATTGGGCCAGGCGTGGACGTTTTCGCAAATGAAGGGGACGCTTTTGAAAATGCGGCGGGCGGCAACCGATATAACCGAGCTCTACGCACCGCAGTTTGAGCAGTTTGGCTTGGAGTTCTCCGGCAAGGGCGCCGTCTTTACCGGTGAGGTGGCAAACGATCGGGCGCACGGACGCGCATGGATCATGCCCCTCTCCCCCACCTGCATCGTCATGGAGCATTTCATTACCCCGATGCACAACATGCACCTAGCCGAATACACGCCCGAACCGTACGCGTGCGTGAGCGAGGTCAGCGCGCCCACGCTCATGTGTATGCCCGAAGCCGGCATAACGCCTGCGAACCTCAAGCCGCTGCGCGGGCCGTGGCCGAACAGCGCAGTCTGCAGCTTTATCCAAGATAGCTGCGGCGAGGAGCTAAGCCCGCTGTTTGCAGGGCAACTCTATCACTCACGCTCGGTGCTCTTTTTGCCCGGGTATTTTGACGAGCTGGAGCATTGCTATCCTGCCGAGTTCGCGGGGGTCTTTGAGGCGTTTGCCGAGTCATGGCACGAGGAGGCAGCGTCTGCCATCTGCCACACACTACGCCGAATCAACGAGGACCGCGCTCGCGCCGTAGGCGGGCATGTCTATATGCGGGGCATTGTAGAGGCTATGGTCGCGGAGCTCGCCTGTTCGCGCGCGGCCCACAAGCAGGCGCGGCAGGCGGCAGACACACGCGTCAGCATAACCATTGCCGAAGAAGCAACGGCGATGATTGAGCGCGCGCTCGACAAAGGCAGGCGTGTGGGTATCAACGAGGTGGCCGAGGGGCTCTACACAAGCCGCTCCAAGCTATGCGCCACCTTTAAGGCCCAAACTGGCGAGTCCCTGGGCGCCTACATTCGCAGACGCCGTATGGAGCGAGCACAGGACCTTTTGGCTGATAGCTCGCTCACGATAGCGCAGGTCGCAGAGCGTCTAGGCTACCCTCAGCAGGCCGCCTTCGCCCAAGCCTTCAAACAACACACCGGCATGACACCCACGGCTTGGCGAAGCAAGCATCGCTAAGGCCCAAGCTCCCTGGCCGTAACGGAGCGATTAATTAGCCGCCGCCCGTCAGCTCACCCAGGATCTAAACGTCAAGATATGCACAATCAAGCGCCTTTTTGATAAGAGGGACAGATCGATCAGCCAAATACAACGGAATGTTGAGCACCCCGTCGTCGAGCTTTAGGTTCTTAAGTGAGTAGCGGACCCTCAATGGAGTCGTCTCCGCATGCTTGTCGGCATAGTACTTAAGGCTCTTGGAATGAACGACCTCTCCCGATTTGACCTCGACGGGAACGATTTCGTTTCCGACTTGAATCAAAAAATCGACTTCGTGCTTCGGCTTCTCGTTTGTCCAATAACGCGGAGCAGCATCTAACTGTGAAAGTAATGCCTGAAGCACATAGTTCTCGGCGAACGAACCTTTGAACTCCGAAAATAGCGCATCCGAGATGGCAAAAGCGGACGCATCCAGCCTTGCCATGCGGCGCAGCAAGCCGACATCAAGACAGTAGACCTTAAATGCCTTGAGGTCATCGTACGCAGAGAGCGGCACACCACCAGCAGCATTAAGGCGAACCGCCGTGATGAGCCCAGCATCGGCAAGCCATTCCAGAGCATCCTCGTATTCTCGAGCACGAGCCCCCTCGCGCACCGCACCCCAAACGAACTTTTTGTTCTCGCGCGCCAACTGAGCTGGAATCGAGTTCCATATTTGTGAAAGCTTGGCGAACTGCGCACGGCCACCATGCTTGGCAAAATCGCGCTCGTAGGAATCCAAGAGATCAGACAACACCTTATCGACCTGAACGATATCGCCCGTCTCCACCCACCGGCCAAGAGCCTCTGGCATGCCGCCGCATGCAAAATAACGACGAAGATGCTCGACGAGACGGACATGGAAGAAATCGGGCACTGTCTCGATCTGATCCAGGCCGCCAAGGTATTCGTCGTAGTTTGCAGCGCCCTCGGCTTTCAGAAACTCGGAAAAGCTCATGGGGCGCATCTCCATGAACTCGACCTTTCCCACCGGAAAAGCGCTGGTCTCACGGGACAAGCGAACGCCCAACAAAGACCCTGCGCATGCGACGTGATACTCGGGGGCCTCGTCACAGAAGTATTTAAGGGCGCCGACTGCAGAAGGACAATCCTGGATCTCATCAATAATAAGCAGCGTTTCGCCGGGCTCGATAGGCTGTCCAAGTGCCAGGGAAAGATTTGAGATGATCCGTCGAGGATCGCGCGTACCTTCGAAAAACTGAGCGTACTCGCTCTGTACCCCAGGTGACGGCTCCTCGAGCGTCAGATACACAAAATTGAGGTACGAGGTTCGGCCGAACTCCTTAAGCGCCCACGTCTTTCCAACCTGGCGCGCCCCCTTAAGGATAAGCGGCTTACGATATTCTGACGCTTTCCAAGCGTTAAGCTTGGCAATGATATCTCGCTGCATGACCGAACCTCCCGCAAAGAAACTTCCGTAAACGTGATATTTCCCACATTTTACCCTAGGTAAAATGTGACATTTATCACATTTACGGAAGTTTTAAGCTCATTTCGCCACACTTTCATCACATTCAAAAGGCGGAGGCGCATTTTGCGCCTCCGTCACCATCTTTCCTATCAGCCCGCCTGACCCGAACGGCCGAGTCGTCACGGAACCGAGGGGCCGGGCGCAGGGCCTTGCCTCTCAATGAGTTCCGCACGAACAGGAGGCGCCAGTGGCGCCTCCGTCGTGAGTCAGGACTGTTCGAAATTGAGAGGCAAGGCCCTGCGCCCGGCCCCTCGGTTCCCGTTTACGAGAGCGACGTTCTCAGCAACTCGTTGAAGAGCTTCGGGTTGCCCTTGCCGCGGCTCGCCTTCATGCACTGGCCCACCAAAAAGCCGATGACCTTCTGGTTGCCATCACGATACTGTTGCGCCTGATCGGCACAGTTTGCCAGTACCTCGTCCACGATCGGCTGCAGCGCGGCGGCGTCGCTCACCTGACGCATACCACGCTCGTCGACAATCTTGTTGGGGTCGTCGCCAGTTTGGGCCATGGCCTCAAAGACCTCGTGCGCCTGGTTGGAGCTGATGGCATCGGTCGCCAGCAGCTTGGCAAGCGCCGCCACCTGAGCCGGCGCGATGCCGGACTCGGCCAGCGAGACGCCCGCGCCCTTAAGGTAGGCGATCATCTCGTTGACCAGCAGGTTTGCGACCGTCTGGGCCTCTTTGCCAGCCATACCGGCAGCGGCGGCCTCAAAGAAGTCGGCAAACTCGGGGTCGCCGGCAATCTGCTCGGCATCGGCCGTCTTAATGCCAAAGTCGGCCTCAAAACGGACGCGCTTGGCATCGGGCAGCTCGGGGATCTCGCCACGGCAGCGGTCGATGAACTCGTCGTCCAAATCGAACGGCGCCAGATCGGGATCGGGGAACAGACGATAGTCGTCGGCCGTCTCCTTCACACGCATGACCACGGTGCGCTTGCGACTGGGCTCCCAGTGGCGGGTCTCCTGATAGATGATTCCGCCCTCCTCGAGCACCTCTGCCTGACGGCAGATCTCATAGGCAAGGCCATCGTGCAGGCTCTTGAACGAGTTGAGGTTCTTAAGCTCGGTCTTGGTGCCCAGCTTGGTCTCGCCACGGCGGCGCAGCGACACGTTGCCGTCGCAGCGCATGGAACCCTTCTCCATGGAGCAGTCAGAAATGCCCAGCGTCACAAAGATGCGACGGAGCTTCTCCATAAACAGGCGCGCTTCCTCGGGCGTACGCAAGTCGGGCTCAGTCACGAGTTCAATCAAAGGCGTGCCGCAGCGGTTGTAGTCGACGAGCGACTCGGCCGCGGCGGTAATGCGGCCCTCGGCGCCACCCACGTGAACCATCTTGGCGGCGTCCTCCTCCATGTGGATGCGCAGGATGCGAATGGGCACCGTGTAGGAACCGTCCTCGCGGCGCTCGAGCATCTGCAGGTTGGACGCGTCGTAGCTGGCCAGATGGCCGGCGCGCTGATTGCCTTCGCGCATGGTCGACGTCATGGACGTGGACAGGCCCTCGGCGTTGGCCGAGGCGCTCGCCAGGCTCTGGGCCTCGGACTCGCCAAACGCGCAGTCGGGGCGCTCGGAGGCACCGCGACCGGTCACGTCCAGGTCCAGGTGACCGTACATGGCAAAGGCGACCGGACCCTGCGTGGTCTGGAAGTTCTTGGCCATATCGGGATAGAAGTAGTGCTTGCGGTAGAACATCGAGTGGCGCTGGATCTCGCAGTTGGTGGCGAGACCGGCCTTAACGATGCTCTCGATGGCGCGCTTGTTGGGCACCGGCAGGGCGCCGGGCAGGCCCAGGCACACCGGGCACACGTTGGCGTTGGGCTCGTCATCGTGGCTAAGCTTGCAGTTGCAGAACATCTTGGTATCGAGTGCGGTGAGCTCGGTATGGATCTCCAGGCCGATCACGGCCTCCCAATCCTGCAGGACCTCGGAAAGCTCCTTCATTACAGCTCGCCCCCCTTCCCGGCAAAATCGGGCGCGACGGAAAGTGCGGGCGCACCCGTGGCGGCATCGGCAAAGCCGCGCTCCAGGGCGCGGGCAAACGTGAGCAGCTGACGGTCCTTAAAGGCAGGCCCCACCAGCTGGGCAGAAACGGGCAGCTTGGTGTCCTCGCCCAGGCCCAGCGGCACCGAGATACCACCGTTGCCGCAGATGTTGAGCGAGATGGTATACAGATCGGAGAGGTACATCTGCGTGGGGTCACTGATCTCGCCAAACTTAAAGGCCGTGCGCGGCGAGGCGGGCATGAGGATGATGTCCACCTTGGCATACGCGGCGTCGTAGTCCTGCGTGATGAGCGTGCGGGCCTTTTGCGCGGCGTAGTAGTACTTGTCGTACACGCCCGAGCTCAGCAGGTAGGCGCCGAGCATCTGACGGCGCTTGGCCTCGGCGCCAAAGCCGTGGGCGCGCGACAGCGAGCTCTGATCGGACAGGTTGGCGCAGCCCTCCTCCTGATAGCCGTAGCGAATGCCGTCGAAGCGGGCCAGGTTGGAGAACGCCTCGGCAGGGCCGATGACGTAGTAGGCGGCGATAGCGGCATCCAGGTGCGGCAGGTCGACCTCGACCAGCTCGGCGCCCTGGTTCTGCAGCTCCTGGGCGGCGCGCTGAACAGCGGCCTTGACCTCGGGCGTCAGGCCCTCGGCCTCCATAAACGCGGGGATGATGCCCACGCGCTTGCCCTCGATGCTGTCGTTGAGGTGCTCGGTAAAGTCGACGGCGCAATCCTGGCTGGTGCAGTCATACGGATCGTGGCCCGCGCCGGTAAGCGCGTTCATGGCCAGCGCGACATCCTCGACCGTGCGGCCAAAGGGGCCCACCTGGTCGAGCGACGAGCCAAAGGCAACCACGCCGTAACGGCTCACGGCGCCATACGTGGGCTTAAAGCCCACCACGCCGCACAGCGACGCCGGCTGGCGAATGGAGCCGCCGGTGTCCGAACCCAGCGAGAGCGCAACCTCGCCCGCGGCGACGGCGGCAGCGGAGCCGCCCGAGGAGCCGCCGGGCACACGCTCGATATCCCAGGGGTTGTTGGTACGGTGGAAGGCCGAGCTTTCGGTAGAGCTGCCAAAGGCAAACTCGTCCATGTTGGCCTTGCCCATGGGCAGGCAGCCGGCATCGAGCATGCGCTGGACGCAGGTAGCGGTGTAGACGCTCTGGTAATCCCCGAGCATGCGGGAAGCGCAGGTGGTGCGCGTGCCCACGAGGTTCATGTTGTCCTTGATGGCCAGCGGCACGCCCGCGAGTGGGGGCAGCGGCTTGCCTGCGGCACGGTCGGCATCCACGCGCGCAGCGGCCTCGAGCGCGAGCTCGGGCGCCACCTGCAGGAATGCCTGGACCCCGCCCTCGCGCGCCTCGATGGCGGCAAGGGAGGCCTGGGCCACCTCGGTAGCGGTAAAGTCGCCGGCGGCAACGCCCGCGGCGATCTGGGCGGCGGTAAGGGAATCGAAGCTCTGCGCCATTACTCGCTCTCCCCCTCTCCCAAAATGGACGGCACGCGGAAGTAGCGGTCGCGCGCGCTGCCGGCGTTTTCGAGCGCGACGTCGAGCGGCAGGTCGCGCTCGGGCTCGCGCAGGTCGTCGCCCATCACGTTGGACAGGCTTCCGATGGGATGGAACGTGGGCTCCACGTCGGGCAAGTCATATTGCAAGACGGGCTCGAGCATCTGGACGGTGTCGTTCATGTAGGACGTCATCTGGGTGAGCTCGTCATCGGTCAGTGCGATCTTTGCGTACTCGGCGATGCCGCGCACATCTTTCTCGCTGAGTGCCATAGGCGCTCCCTTCCGCATAACAGATAAACCGCTCTAGTATACAAGGCAACGCCGCTTGGAGCAGATGCTTTACCCAAATGCAGCGAAAACGTAACGAGGACGGCGGGCTGGCAGGCGGCGAGCTGGCGGTTCCGCAACGAAACCGCAACGTCCATAGCGAAAACCGTCCCGCCCACAACGAAAACCGTCCCGCCCGCAGCGAAAAGCATCACAACATTCAACGCTTTTCGCCAAAATCGCGATTTTCATCGAATGTTGTGATGGTTTGGAAGTCCCGACCACCACAAAGGTGCCTGTCCCCGTTGTGGTGGTTCTGAACGATGTCCTATGCCGAGGCCTTGGCCTTGCGGCGCTTGCGGACCGCGTGGATCACGATGTCCAGCAGCAACAGCGCAATGGCCACAACCACGATGAGCACGGCAAACTCGCGCTTGCCCCAGTGGCGGCCGGCCAGCGACTTTTGCTTGTCAACGTCCTTTTTGTTGTACTTGGTTCGCACGCAATGCACCAGCAGGCGGTGGTCGTTCACGCCGTAGGGCGTGCAGGTGACGAGCGTCACCTTGTCGGCGCCGGGCTCGATAGTCAGCGACTCCATCTCCTCGGGCAGTACCACCTCGGAGTCCACCATCTTGTAGGCAAGCGTCTTGTTCATGGTGTGCAGCAGCACCAGGTCGCCGGGCTCCAGCGAGTGGATGTCGTCGAACATGCTCAGGTTGCGCATACCCGAGTGCGCGGTGAGCACGCAATGCGTCGAGGTGCCGCCCACCGGCAGGCTCGTGCCCTCCAAGTGGCCGACACCCGCCATGAGGACCTCCTCGCTCGTGCCATGGTAGATGGGCATGCTCACGTCGATGGAGGGGATCTCGACCCAGCTCATCATGGGGTCGCGGTCAAAGATGAGCTGCTGGGCGTAGGGCTCGATCTGGTCGGCGGGAAGCTCGGTGGCCTCGCCGGCAAGTTGCTCGTTATAGGAGCGCGCCTGGAGCAGGATGCGCTCGCGCTCCTCGGCAGACAGCGCGTCCACGGTGCTGGACACGGTGCTGATCTGGTTGAACACGCCCGAGGCCTCGAGCCGGTCCAAGATCCACGGCCAAGTCATAAGGCCCACGCCGATAAGGATGATGACGATGGTGATGAGCCGGTCGGCCCAGCGCGGCAGCCGCTTGCGACGGCGCTTGGGCTTTGGTTGAGGTTTGGGCTGAGGGCTTGAGCCGCCGTTGTCCGCAGCGTTATTGCTCTTCATATGTTTGGCGCCCTGCACCATCGCCGGTCACTCCTCTACAGCTCAGGTTGTCTAAACAAATAATAGCCGAATCGCGAGCTTCCGCGCCGGACAACACAGCTAGACAGCATTGTGCGGCGCGAGCATAGGCCAGCATTTGCGTTTTCAAAATGTCCCGGATCGGCGGGGCGATTCGGGATACAATGTCAACAGAAAACGACGCACCCCGCGTAAGTACTTAGGAGCGCGGGCAGCCTAGTTTTCAGCTTTAGTTAAATGCCCGGGATCCGACCCCCGGGCATTCTTATTTGCGCTTGCGGCGCAAATGCCTTCTACCGTCCGCACCGCGCGTGCGCCTACGGACCTTAATCCGAACCTCATACGAGTCAAGAAACGCGATGACGAACGTACCCGCATCGGACGGTGGAGGCTGGCTGCGTTATCCCAAAAAACGGGGCAGAATCCAGTGCGGAGTCTGCCCCGAAAAGAAAATGACAAAGCAAGAACGTGGATGGACGAGAAAAGTGTCCGCAAGTCTCATGGCCATCACATCCCACCTGCCAAAGGGATGGGTGAGCGAGCGTTACTCCTGCTCGGACTCCTCAGCCTGCTTACGGCTGCGGATGAGATGAGCCACGCCGATGCACAGCACCGCGCCACCAGCGATCCAAGTGAACGTCACGCCGTTAAGGCCGGTGAGCGGGAGGCCGGAACCCTGCTTGTTTTTGACGATCAAGGCAGCAGTACCGTTGTCCGTGTTAGTCGTGTCAACCTCGACCAAATTGGAACCCCTGGTGCTCGTCTTGACCGTAATCTTGTTTTCTCCCTCTCCCTCTGCTTGGTTGAATCCAATGGCTTTGATGGTGAAGGTGAACTCGGGGATGGTGTTATAGCCGGCGAGCGTATGGGTCTCCTTGACGGTGTAGGTGCCGGCATCGAGGCCCTTGACGTTAATCTCGCCGGAGTCGGTGGTCGTGAACTCATAAGCCTCAGTACCGAGGGAGCCATTCTCCTGGACATACATGTCCTTGGATGCAATATCGTCGGGATCAGTGGCACGGATGGTGAACTTTACGCCCTTAAGTATCTTATTCTCATCCGTCGCGTCCTTCTTGACGAGCTTGAGCGCATAGGTGTAGTCGCGCACGGTGTCGGGCACAGACTCACCCCGGGAATCGTGGCCAGGGTTGTTGGAGTAGATGAGCTTGACGGTGTTGGAGTTGCCCGTGCCACCGACAACGACATGCTGGGACTTATTCGGGTCGAGCTTGGCGCTGTACGTGACAACGACCCTTGTATGCTCGCCGACAGTGACGCCGGCCGCCGTGGCGGCAGCCTTAAGATCGTCAAACTTTACGCTCAAGACCGTTCTGCCATTTGAATCGGGATCAGACACGGTCACAGAAGTAGGCGTGATCTGAGTCTCACCAATCACGGCCTTGACAGTGGACTTATCAACAGTCAAACCGGCAGACAGCTCATCGTGGAACTCATAATAGTAGGTGCTGAACGTGTCGACATTGCTTGCAACCGTGCCGGTCAGCTTGTACTGAACGGTCTGACCCATCTGGGAGTCCGCCTTGTACTTCCAGTCGTTGTCCGCACCATCGTCCTTGACCTGCTTCGTCACGGTCGGGATGCTCGTCTTCTCGGTAACGACCACTGCGTTGCCGCCCACGACTGCAAAGATCGGCGAGGTACCGGTCTGCTTCTCATTCGCACTGAGCGAGTCGGTATCGGTCATGAACAGGTAGTAGCCAGCGCTCGTAGTGGTGAAAGCGCGACCGGCGGCAAAGGAATCGCCCGTAGCGGTAACACTCTTCTCTACAGCCAAGGCAATCTTGTTAAGGATGCTGCTCTGCGGCAGACTCGTGGTATCAGTGGTATCAGTAATCTTGGAAAGGTAGTCGGCAACGTCAGAAGCGGTCGAGTCTAAGGTAATCCCTGGGGCATTATTATCAACAAGCACCTTCAGGACCGCAGTCTCTGCGTCATCACTCGCCCACTCAATGTTGGACGCAACCTTACCGGACTTTCCGTCAATAACGTCAGCCTTAAAAATCTGATACGCCTTGAACGAAGTGGAGTCATTGTCCACGGACTTGTTAATCGTGAGCGAATAGCTGGGGGCAGCACCCTCCGCAGCAAACGCCATCGTGACTGTCGCCATCACGCCGCCGAAGCTCAGGGCTGCGGTGAGGCCGGCGGTTACTGCCAGGCGTGCGATGTTCTTGGTTGTTTTCATGTTGGGACCTCTTTCTTGGAGGTTGCTTTAATTCTCGTCATCACCAAAAGTCAGCAGGCTCATTTCCCTGCGCTCTAATCGCTACGGAGGTAGTACGCCACTGAGCAAGGGGGGGGCAATTATTTATCATGGCGACCTCCTCCCCGCTTGATGACGAGCGCGACGACAATAGCCACTACTCCGATGACGGCCAAAGCCGTTACCAACACCAACGTTCTATCTCCCGTCGAGGGCATAAAGCCTCGACTCACTTCGTTACTTGGGGTGTTAAGCACCGACAACTCGACTAAACCCTTCCCGGCATCGGCGGCATCAACTCGCAGAGGGCTTTCGGCCGATACGGTCACCTTAGGCTTGGCGGCCGCCACCTGGTCGACATCCAGGCCCTCGGCCTTGACCGTCACGCAGCACGTGCCCTCAAAGGCGGTGTAGCCCTTGGGCGCCTTGAGCTCGCGGACCTCCAGCTTGCCCGAGTCCACGCCCGAGACGGTCACGCGGCCGTCCTCGCCCGTGGTGACGGTGGCCTTTCCCTCCGCATCCCACGTGCCATCGGCCGCTAGCGTGCGGCCGCGGTCGTCGGCGATGCTCAGGACCGCCCCGGCAAGCGGCTTGTCGCCGTCGCTGCCGCGCTTGGTGAGCGCGAGATCCCAGGTGTAGGCGCACGCATCATCGCTCGGCGTGCGAGTGAAGCCGGCATCGCTGAACTGGTCGGCAAAGGGAGAGCGCGGGTAACGCAGGTAGACCTCGTTGGGGTTGCCCTTCGCGATGCCGTGGTTGCACGCGCTGTTGAGCGGCGCGTTGTACACGGCGACCACGCGGGCGCCCGCGGTGAAGGCGTCGGCCCCGCCGAGCGCGGCGATGAGGTCGCCGGTACGCACGGTGAAGGTTCCGTCAACCGCTACCTTGGTGGCGCACTGGGCCGTGATGTCGGTCCAGCCCTTCGCGGGCTCGGTGTCGGCTCGGCCGTCCTTGCCGGTCTGGACGGCGTCGAAGCCACCGTCCGCGCCCGCCGCCACGTACACGCGCATGCTCGCGGCCACCTTGGAGGGGTCGAGCCCCGCGCTCATGGTGTCGACGAACCGCACCGCGTAGGTGTCGTAGGCCGTGAGCCCCGCCGGGACCGTGGCAGAGAGGCGCCAGTACAGGTCGTCGGCGACCGTGGCGTCGGCGGCCTTCTGCCATGCGGCGGTGCTGTCCTCCAGCACGTGCTTGGCCACCTTGGGGGTCGCCGCCTTGGGCTTGACGGCGACGGCGCTGCCGCCCACCAGGGTCATGATCGGCGCGGTGCCGGCCTCGCCCTGGGCGATGGCGTCGTCGTCGGCGACGACGAGCCAGTAGCCGCAGGGCAGCTCGTCCGCCCTGCCCGCGTTAAGGGCCACGGACGCGGCGTCAGAGCTCTGGAGGGAACGAGCGAGCTGTGCGCTCAGCGCGCTCGTTAGGCGGGAATCGGTGTTGAGCCACTCGGCAGCTTCCTGCGCGGTGGACTGGGAATTGGGCATGCCGGCGCTGTGCAGCACAGGCAGCGCGGCGTCGCGCACGGTGTCGCTTGCCCAAGCGAGGTCGGTGGCGATCTTGGCGTCGCTGTCGCCGTCGACGACGTTGGCGCTAAAGATCTGGTAGGCGTCGTAGCTGCTCGCCACGGTGCCGCTCACCGTGATGGAACCGGTCGAGGTCGGCGCGGCCTGCGCGGATGCGGGGAACACAACCGCGCAGGTGCCAATCAGGAGGGCAAGCAGCGCAAACAAGATCGGGAAGGAGCAAACTTTCTTATTCACGACGCTCGCCTCCCTTCGCATTCGCCTTGCGACGAATGTGCATCCAGGCCGCAGCAGCGCAAAGCACCGCCGCGCCGGCAAGGTACGTCAGAGTGACGCCCGACATACCAGAAAGGGGCAAAGAGGTGGAGTAGGTGTTGGTGAAGGCGGGGGTGGAGGTTTCGGTGAGGTCGTGGTCCGCGGGATCGTCGTCTACCCACTTACCGTCGGAGTTAACGATTCCCTTTTTGTAGGTCACCGTACAGTCGATCCCTCCTTTGGTGTTATCCGTTGCCACAACCTTGAACCTATAGACCGACTGATCAAACTTGTAATGCGGATAGGTCGTGCTTTCGTTCATCTCGTGCACGTAGTAAAAGAAGGTCTTGGATCCATTTTCAAGGTCCTTGAGCTCATAGTCCTTCGTCGCGAATTTGACCGGCGCAGTCTCGTTGCCGTTTTCGTCGGTTTTAGCTTTCGACGGATCGACTATTACCGTTTCCGGATTGGTGAAGCTCTCGTCGTTCGCAAGTTCAAACTTGAACTTCTTCATCTCGCCGCCGTCGACCTTCTTGGTCACCTGAGGTGTCCAAGAGCCCTTGGGTTTGTATGCATTAGTAAAGGTGCTGCCGGTTTTGCCATCGGTGATCTTAATGGAGACATCGCTACCGTTGGGCGGAGTAAACGTTTTCACCTCATTATTTTTGAGATTAGTAACCCTTACATTCGTAACTAAATAGTTGATGTAATTAATATCCAGCACCTGCCGCGTTTCGGTCCCAGTTGTAAGCTCAATCTTGTAGATGGTCTTGTCGTAGTACACGCCATCGACGCCATCGACGTGATCGCCGGGGTCCTCAACGAGGTAGTAGACGTTCATTCCAACGGAGTTGACCCTGCCCAAATCAAAGGCAAAGTTACCGGCAGCGTCGTTCGTGACCCCATCGCCATCGCCAACTATTGAACAGCCATTGAGCTGCAATTTGCCATCATTATTATTAAAGCTAGGGACTTCATCACTCTCGCCCGGCTCCAAGAGTTGGAACCTGAATTTTCCCGCATCATCCGCAGTAAGCGCGCGGCCTTCCAGCGCCTTAGTGCCGTTGAGCTTCATCTTGGGGTACACGTTCACCTGCGTGGTGGAGCCAGCGATTACGTCTCCGTTGGTCATGATTCCGCCACCGTGGACGTTGGAACTGTTGTGCGTGATGAAGAGCGTGGCTTTACTAACGGCAAGCCCTTGATCATATTCGAGAGGATTTGCTTCGAGGCCAATCATGTACTTAGCCTGGGCGCCCTCGTACTTGCCGATAGACGTTGATGTATTGTCGATCGTGCCCGTCCAATTGGCAGCTCCGCCACCAAGCATCTGACCCGTTACGGCTGCGATGTAGTCTGTATTTTCCGACTTACGGATTAGGAAAAGGTCCTTGTGACCCCCTGTCCTGAAGGTTTCAGTAATCTGTCCGACAGTATCCGGGGTACCTTCATCCCGATCCTCGCTCTTGCCGCCAGTACCACCCGAGCGATTCTTGCCGTTTGCATCGGTATTTCCGAAAATTGCAATGCCCTTGGTGTCGGTAATAGCCGTTTTTCCGGTCGGGCAGGCAGCGAAGCCGCCACCAAAGCCCTCGGCATGATTCTCCTTAATCAGAGTGCTATAGATCTTGAGCTTTGCAGAATCGACAGGAGTAGAACTGCTTCCTTCGTTCCAATTGCCGCCGCCCTGCACAAAAATGCCGCCGCCGCCCCAGTCATTGGTGGTCTTGGTCTCATTGTTGGTGATGTAGGCTTTCTGACCACTTTTTACATCAAATGTGCCGACGGTCGGCGCTGCAATGCGCACGCCACCGCCCTCAGAGTTTTGTGCAACATTGCTCGCGATCGTACCGCCCGAGAAGGTAAAGGAATCGAGCGGTAGGTGGAAAAAGCCAGCGTAAACGCCGCCGCCAGCCTCGGCGGAGTAGTTGCTCGTGATGTAACCGCCACTAATCTGCAGGCTGCCCCCGTTATAAGCAGCAATGCCCCCACCACCGTGACAACCGAAGCCCTTGTGTTCGCCCAGCTTATTCTGTGTTATGTAATTGAACTGGCAATTGTTGTTGGTGATGTAGCCGCCCGAAATATTCACAGTAGAAGAGCCAAACGCACAGATGCCCGCACCATAACCCGGTTGATTCTCGAACGTGCCGTTACCGGAAATCGTGCCGCCAGTCGTGCCGCCAGTCGTACCGACAGTCATGTTGATTGTAGAGCCGTTAGCGTACACACCGCCGCCATCGGGAGCGTAGTTGCCCGCGATCACGCCACCGGTGAGGTTAAGAGTCGCGCCTTTGCCGTTATTGATGCCAAGTTCGATGCCTGCGCCATGGTCCATAGAGGTTGCACCGCAAACGTAGCCACCGCTCATATTGACGATAGAACCCTCCTCGGCATAGATCAGGCTACCGACCTTCGCGTTCTTGGTCGTGGTCAGCACGCCGCTCTGAAGGTTAAACGTACCGCCCGCATAGACGTTGACGAGCCTCATCTTGGAGTCAGCTTTGGTGCCCACGATGGCGCCACTGATGGCAACCTCGTGCTTGTAGGTGGTCTCGTTTGTACGAGTAATGTCCTTAGTATCCACGCTGGATTCAGTCACATAGTAGGTGAGGTTGAGGGGCTTTTCGCCGTCAGCGCTGTATGACACAGAAGCGAGCGTGCCCTGTTTGGCAGATTGCTCTGATTTATTGTCATCTGCCTGCTTAGAATCCAAGATGGTAAGCGTCGAGCCAGTCGGGACATTAAACATGGGCAAGTTCGAGTTGTTGTTCTCGACACCAGAATGCCGGATCTTATGACCGAAGAGATTGATTACGGTTTCACCAGGACCGAGCGTAACCATACCGTCGTACGTAATATCTTCAGTCAGACAATACTCGCCCGCCCTTTTATCTTGCTGCAGCACTTTGTTTATATTGCTGGAGTTCAATTCGTCATATTCGCCATTAGCAGAGAGCGCAATCGAGTTATCATCATCAACGCCATCATCCGCAGACTGCTCGGTATTCTCGACCTCAGTGCCATCGGACAACGGGGGCGTCCCGAGAGCATCGTCGCCAGTCTCATCGGCCTCGGTGTCGTCACTATTCTGGTTTTCGGTATCCCCGTTGGCAGTGTTGTCTACATCAGTGGGCTCACTTGAGGAATCCCCCATCACAGTTTCCTCGGCTGCACCCGCCTGGTCATCGTTGGCAATGGCCTGCGAGATCGGGGGCATGACGAGCGACAGTACCAGGCTTAAAACGGATGCTCCGCACAAAACGCCTGCCAGTACACGGCGCGTGGCTTTTTTACTCTGCTTAGATTTGTCTGAATTCGCTTTCATCGATATCTCCTCCCCAAGAGACCGCGATCTTGCTCTTTCACTATCAAACGTATCTGCGCAATCTGTAATTGCGCTCGTTTAGTAATGCAATTATAACGATTGTTTAAACATCTGAGCAACAAAACCGACATTTTTGTAGCGAGTTCTCAATTCTCTTGACATTTGCTCAGATTTACCTTCGTTTATTCGCTATCTATTTTTTGTTTCTGCTGGTAATTTAGTTGCGTATTATTTTTTAATGGCATTAGTTTTATTTGCACAACATTTTGCTCAAGAGCGAGCATCCTGTGAACGGTCGAAAATCGACCGTGAGTGGTAGGTCATTAACCGGGATGAATATCCTACCAAATTGATGAGAATATCTTAAACCCATCGGTGGTTAGAAGCGTGATGTTCAGACAACAATATTTGAATTTTCGCACAGATTTTAGGTATCAATTCGCCCAAATCGCCTGAGGCCACCGCAGAGGTGCCTGTCCCCATTGTGGTGGCTCTCCCCCGGCGCTACAGCAGATGTTCCTCGATAAAGATCGCGATGCCGTCTTCGTCGTTGCTCGCGGTTACAAAATCGGCGGCGGAGCGGGTGGCATCGCTGCCGTTTGCCATGGCCACGCCCACGCCGGCGTCGGCAACCATGCAGGTGTCGTTATCGGCATCGCCAAACACGCAGATGTTCTGGAGCTCCATGCCGTTGAGCTCCGCCACACGCACAAGGCCGCGCGTCTTGGACACGCGCGGATCCATGAACTCGTAGAGCCGCTGCGTGGTTTGCAGAGCCGCCGCCTTAACGGTGTTATCGGCAAACGTCGACGCTCGCTCAATCACCCGCGGCATTACCTCGGGCGCCATGGTAAACATCACCTTGGGCTGTGGCTCGCGCAAGAACTCGGCAAAATCGATCACCTGGTAGGGCACGCCGTCGACGCGCGACAGGTGCTCGACGCACGCGTTGCTCTCGGGCACGTAGAACACGCCGTCTCGGGGGCAGACGGGCGTTGCCGGAAGGTCCGCCATGTGCTTGCAGATGCGCGCGATGGTCTCGCCCGGCAGCGGGAAGCTTAGCTCGTTGATGTCGTGCGCGCGGTCGATGACCTCGGCGCCACCGCAGCCCACCAGCACATCCACCAGGCCTTCGATGCCCCAGAGCTCGTACATGGCCTCGGTCGCGTGGGCGTCGCGCCCGGTGCACAGGCCAAAGAGCACGCCACGCTCGCGCAGGGCGCGGATCGCCGCCACGGTGCGCGGGGACACCGTGTGCTGGCTCGTGAGCAGCGTGCCGTCGATATCACAGAACACGGCTTTGATGTGGCTGAAGGTGGTGTCCATGGGGGCCTTTCTGGGTTGTGCGGCGGTGTGGGGTGTGGTCGGAAATGGTGTACATGGTATACCAAGGCGCGCACGGGGCGCTTTGGTGCAAAACCACCACAGAGGTGCCTGGCCCCTTTGTGGTGGTTGCGGGCCAAACCGTCACAACACTCGATGTTTTTCGGCAAAATCGCGATTTTTACCGAATGTTGTGATGGTTTCTTACCTATTTCTTACCGGTTTACGGCACGTTCCAAATGCCGGCGTCCAAATAGCAACAACGCCGCGGGAACCGCCGTCACGACCATGCCCGCCCCCACGAGCGTCTGCTGTACGCCAAATGTCGCCGCCAGCCACGGGGCAATCGCCAGCGGCGCCACGCCGGCGAACATATTGCCAAAGCCCATGACCGAGTTCACACGACCGAGCTGCTCGAGTGGCGCCGTCGTTTGCACGATCGTGTTGTGGAGCGGGTTGACGACACCCCACGCCACGCCCAGGGCAATCTGGCCGACGAGGGCTACACCCACGTACGGCGTTCCCACATAGAGCAGGCTTCCCAGACCCACGGACATGAGCGCCACAAGCAGCGTTTTTAGGTTGACCAGGTGCGGCGGCAAGCGGAGCGCGACCACGGCGCCCAGCACCGCGCCCACACCGCTGGCCGACGAGAGCCAGCCCATCCATTCGACACCGACGTGCAGAACATCACGGTAGAAGAATGACTCCAGCGGATCGAAGGCACCGTAGCCAAAGTTCGAAAGGAAAATAATGCAGAACAGCAGGGCGAGGACGCTGTTGGTAAAGACCGTCTTGATGCTGGCTGCGAAGGTGGCGCGAGCGGACGTGCTGGGGTTGGAGCTTTGTCCCGCACGCTCCCCTTCCTCTGCCGAATCGGCATCCGCATGCCCGGCGACATGGCTGGTCTGCGGCCTAAAGCCCCAACCGGCGACGAGCGCCAGCACGGTAAAGAGCATCATGAGCACGAACACCGCGCGCGACGACGCAGCCGCCGCGACAAAGCCACCCAACGTGGGTCCGAAGATAATACTCACGTTTGAGAACATGGCGATGGCGGAGTTGATGTCTTTGAGCTCGACGGGATCGTTGGTGAGGTAGGCCGGATAGGACGTGGCGATGGGCTGGGCGAATCCCATCGTAAAGCCCAGAAACACCGCGCCGAGCAGGACGACGCCAGTCGCGCTACCAAAGGCGATGATTGCCGTGCCAGTTGCGAGAGCGCCGATGATGCTCAGCAAGAAATGGCGTCGCGGGCCCCAGGCATCGAGCGCCGCTCCACCCGCAAAGGATCCCAGGATCACGAAAACGTTCATGAACAGGACGGCCAGCGATGTCGCGACGACCGAGGCATCGTCCGCATAGGTAAGCGCTCCGATGACGCCGATAAAATAACTGGTCTGAAACCCGGTGTAGATGAGGAAGCGCATTGCCACCAGGCGTTTAGCCTGCGCGGACAGCGAAGGTTGAGGTTTTGAGAGAAGAGATGCGAGCATGGAGACTCCTTGTTTCATACGAATGCGGACGGCGGGCATTCGCCACCGTCTGTCAAATCAATCTATCCGCGTGAAACATTAAGGACGCATCAAGCCCCTTCTCTCCGTTTTCCGTCCGTCATGAACTACTTGGTAGATTGTAAGGCATGTCCCACACATCTACCAAAGCAAAAACCACCACAAAGGTGCCTGGCCCCTTTGTGGTGGAAATGGCGTTTGCCCAGATAAAACCTGCCAAAATAAACCTGTCCCTTTTTGGCGGGTTTTAGGCCAGATGATCTTGGATAAGATCGCAGATGGCTCGGGCATCGTTGATGTTGATGGCTCCGGTTGCAAAGCCTGCGTCGAAGGCCTGGCGCGCCAGGGCCTCGTTGCAGGCAAGGGCCAGCGTATGACCGTCGACCAGGTCGAGCGAGCTCTTGCCGCGCAGACGGTCGACACCGGAGCGCGCGACGACGATGTTGTCGAAGCCCTCGGTCTTGTAGCCCTCGATAATCACCACGTCGACATCGTTGTAGCGCGACAGCAGCTCGCGCGCGGGCATCTCGTCCTCCTCGAGCGTGTCGGCGTACTCGGCCCAGCGTGTGGCACAAATCAGGCCGACGTGCTTAGAACCGGCCTGGTGATGGCGCCACGTATCCTTAGCGGGCACATCGATATCGAAGCCATGGTGCCCGTGATGCTTAAGCGAACCCACGCGCAGGCCGCGGCGGGTGAGCTCGGCGATAACCTTCTCGACGAGCGTGGTCTTGCCCGAGTTCTGGTAGCCGATAAACGCGATCGCGGGGACGGCCGGGGCCGGAGCTGCGGGCGCGACGGCGACGGGTGCGCTCGCGGGCGCGGCACCGTCAGCGGCCACGGCCTCAGTAGCAGCGGCCTGGCGCTCTGCGCGATTCCATACGCCCGAGCGGCCGCCCTCCTTGTGCAGCAGGCGCACGTCGACGATCTCCATGCCGCGATCGACGGCCTTGCACATGTCATAGATCGTTAGACACGCGGCGCTCGCGCCGGTCAGGGCCTCCATCTCGATGCCGGTCTTGCCCGTCACACCAGCTGTGACCAGCACATGAAAGCCAACCTGCCCGTCCGCGCGCGCCGGAGCCCAGCCCTCGGGCACGTCCTCGGCAGGCGTCCCCGCAGGCGCAATAGGCTCGATATCGCACCTACTCTTGGTAATGAGCAGCGGATGGCACATGGGGATAATGTCACTCGTGCGCTTGATGGCCATGATGCCTGCCACCCGCGCGCAAGCGAGCACGTCGCCCTTTTTGGCGCGGTCCTGCAGCACCATGGCCTGCGTCTCGGGGTGCATGAGGATGGTGCCCTCGGCGATGGCAATGCGATGGGTCTCGGCCTTGTCGGACACGTCGACCATACGAACCTCGCCCTTGGCATTCACATGCGTCAGCTCGTCGCGACGGGCGTCGCGGGCGGGCTCGGTGGCAGCGCTGGCAGTCGGCTGCGCGGACGCGTCGACGTTGCCAGCATTCGCTGCAGCCGTGACTTTGTGGGCAGACATCGCGGCCCTGCGAGCGGCCTTGGTGGCATCGGCGTACCTGCTCTTGGCCATATGATCATCCTCCGATTTGGGACATAAATCGTTGCGTGCCCTCAATTATCGCGTGTTCCTGCGGTTTGTGGGCCACGGCATCGCGCCAAATCGAAAGTACCTGCATATCATCACCACGGCGCAGGGCGTCGCGCACCGAATACTCGGCATCGCTGAACAGGCACGGACGCACGTTGCCATCGGCCGTCAGACGCAGACGGTTGCAATTCGCGCAAAAATGATTGGACATGGCGCTAATAAAGCCGACCGTTCCCGCCGCGCCTGGAAAGTGCCAATAGCGCGCAGGGCCCGCGCCGGCAGGAGCGTCGTTGATGTCGAGTGGCTCGAGCTCGCCCAGTCCCGCCGCGGCGGCCCCGGCATTGATGTGCGCCCGCAGCTCGTCGCTCGGCACGGTATCGCTCACGTCCCACAGCTCGGGATTGAGTGCGGGCGCATGCGGGTCCACAGCGCAATGCGAGCTCGTGTGCTCATCGCCAATGGGCATGTATTCGATAAAGCGCAGGTGAATGGGGCGGTCGACGGTCAGTCGTGCAAGGGCCGCCACATCCTGGTTGAGCCGGCGCACCACAACGCAGTTGACCTTGACGGGCTCAAAGCCCCAGGCCAGCGCCGCGTCGATACCGGCCAAGGTTTGCTCGAGCCGGCCCAGGCGGGTGATCTTTCCAAACAGCACGGAGTCGAGCGTGTCGAGCGAAATGTTGACGCGGTTAAGCCCGGCGTCTTTGAGCTGCGGCGCCAGCTTGGGCAGCAGGGCGCCGTTGGTGGTAAGCGAGATGTCCTCGATCTGCGGGATCTCGCGGATATCGCGAATGAGCGGGATGATACGCCGGCTGACCAGCGGCTCGCCACCCGTCAGGCGTACGCGACGAATGCCCTCCCCCGCCACCAAGCGCACAAAGCGGGCGATTTCCTCGGCGCTGAGCAGCTCGTCGTGCGCGCGGGGCGCCACGCCATCGGCTGGCATGCAGTAAATGCAGCGGAAATTGCACTTGTCGGTAACGGCAATGCGCAGGTAGTTGATATCGCGGCCAAAGCCGTCATGTTGCACGTGCCCGTCCACGCAGCCTCCCCTCACGCGGCGTTTTATTCTTCGGAAAACATAATACCGCACGGGAGAATCATGCCGACACCCGTACGACAGGACAGGTCGTTTCGAGCAAAACGGACTTTCCAAGCCCATCCTCAGCACGCAAACCATCACAACATTCGATGCTTTTCCCGTTTTTGGCAAAAAACGTCGAATGTTGTGATGGTCTGCCTGCCCGCAGCGCCCCGTAGAAGGACCAAAACGTCCCTAAAGGACGCCGTCCCAGTGCCGAATCACGAATTCTCGCAGGTCGTTCTGCCGCTTTTGGAATGCTTCGCTTCGGTCGCACTTGAGGCCCATAGCGAGCGCGATGGCGTTCATCGCCCGATGCAATTGCAGCTGGTGGGCAAACTGAGTCCCGGTGAGGACGATCATCCTAAAGCCCAGCGCGCTCAGCA
Organism: Collinsella sp.; assembly: GCA_019419665.1. Lineage (GTDB taxonomy): Bacteria > Actinomycetota > Coriobacteriia > Coriobacteriales > Coriobacteriaceae > Collinsella. The sequence continues at coordinate 20,560 of DXZM01000017.1, read as the reverse complement.
CGGTCATACGCTCCGCATCCGACGCGCTGCGCTGTTTATCAAGATGGTCCGAACCGTTGTATTCAATCCCCGTACCGCTCGCAGGCGCATATACGTCGATCTCGAAATACCCGGCCTTAGCGAGATACTTGAACTCGCTGGGAACATCGACCCGATGGTTGAGCTCGATCTTGGCGTATCCCAGCCCTCCCTGGGAACGTTTTGCTACGACCATGATTGCGGTGGCCGTCTCCATGGGCGACCGCGCGCCATCGTGCACGCGCTTGAGCACGGCGGCCGCGCGTATAGCCCCCTGACGAGATCGATTCTCATTGCAATAGGCAATCATGTCGGCAACGGTATACCTCTGTCCCATCTCGACATAATCGTCCGTCGACAGATGATTCAAATGGTATCGGGCACAGATTTCGTAGCCATATTCCAGCTGTTCGGGCTCGCTCATCCACGAACCCGCCTGGACAAAGCACATGGCCTCATCAACCACCAGAAGGCCCTCTGCCACCTCGATAAGATGGCCTGGAGGTACCGGCGCTCCAAATACGCGGCACCTAAATCCAGCCGGCGTCGAGCGCTCAAAATCGAAGTTGACGAGCGTATCGATATGGTCGAGCTCTTCTCGTGGAACACCAAGCGAAACCAGATAGTCGGCAACGATCCCAACTGCCGTTGAAGCCCTCAGCCCCTTGGCATCGAGTCCCAATTTGGGCAGGCTCGCGGTCGGCTCAGCCTCGTTGGCAAGCGAGTCCTCATCGTATAGGCTGCTTGCTCGCGAGAGCGGCTCGGACGGGCGCGCCACGTTGTGGTACAGCCAGGCAGTCTTATGAGACAGGACGATCGGCAGGTCCATGAGCCCTCCAATGGAGTCGGATAACCAACCTTATTCCCCTGCCCACGGGTCCGCACACCTTCGTGCACAAGAAAGCGATTCCACCCGATCGAGTGGTAGAAAAACCATCACAACATTCGATGCTTTTCCCGATTTTGGCAAAAAACGTCGAATGTTGTGATGGTTTGAGGCGAGGTGAGGGGCACGAAGGGGTCGAAGCATCGTGCTCGAACGGGTTAATCCAACTCTTTTAAGCCATGCGCCAGCTGCCAGTACTCGCCGTGCTGGGCGAGCAGCTCTTCGTGGGTGCCGCGCTCGATGATGCGGCCGTGTTCGAGGACCATGATGGCGTCGGCGTCGCGGACGGTGGACAGGCGGTGCGCGATCATAAACGTGGTGCGTCCGCGCATGATGCGGTCCATACCGCGCTCGATAAGCTTTTCGGTACGCGTGTCGATAGAGCTCGTAGCCTCGTCCAGGATGAGCACCGGCGGGTCGGCGACGGCCACGCGCGCGATGGCGAGCAGCTGGCGCTGGCCCTGCGACAGGTTGGCGCCGTCGGCCGTGACCGGCGTGTCGTACCCTCTAGGCAGGCGGCGGATAAACGAGTCGGCGCAGGCTGCCTCGGCAGCGGCGCGCACCTCCTCGTCGGTCGCGTCGAGCTTGCCAAAGCGGATGTTCTGCGCAATGGTGCCGCTAAACAGGTGCGTGTCCTGCAGCACAATGCCGAGCGACCCGCGCAGGCTGGCCTTGGCAATGTGCTTGACGTCGATGCCGTCGTACGTGATCTCGCCGTCATCGACCTCGTAGAAGCGGTTGATGAGGTTGGTGATGGTCGTCTTACCGGCGCCTGTGGAGCCCACAAACGCGATCTTTTGCCCCGGCTTGGCAAACAGGTTGAGGTCCGTGAGCACACGGGTGCCCGACACGTAGGAAAAGTCCACGGCATGGAAGCGCACGTCGCCAGCAAGCGGGACCAAGCCGCACGTGAGCTCGGTACCGTCGGTAGCCACCGCGCGGCCCGACTCATCAACGGCAGCCACATCATGCAGGTGCCCGTACGCGCCCACGCCCTGGCCCTCGGGAATCTTCCATGCCCACGCGGCGTCGCCCGTCTGCACCAGCTCCACGCAGCCCTCGTCCACCTCGGGCTCAAGATCCATGGCGGCAAACAGGCGCTCGGCACCGGCCAGCGCGTTGAGCAAAAAGTTGCCCAGCTGCGTGAACTGGTTGATGGGCATGGCGGCCTGACGCACAAAGACCAGGTAGCTTGCGAGCGCACCTACATCGGCGAGCCCCTTGATGCAGAGCATGCCGCCCGCCACGGCGACGATGGCGTAGTTGGCATAGCCAATCACCACGGTCATGGGAACCATGGAGTTGGCGTAAGCCTGCGCGGCGCCACCGGTGCGGCGCAGCTCTTGGTTACGCACGTCAAAACCAGCCACGTTGGCCTGCTCGTGATTAAAGACCTTGATGACCTTTTGACCCGAGACCATCTCTTCAATATATCCGTCCAGGTCGCCAAGCGATGCCTGCTGGGCGGCAAAGAAGCGCTTAGAGCGCGCGCCCGAGTAGCGCGCATACAGCACAATGGCTGCATCGCACACGAGCGTGATAATCGTGAGCTGCCAGTTAAGGATGATGAGCATGGCCGTGGTGCCCACAACCTGAATGGCGGCCTGAATCACGTTGGCAAAGCTGTTGTTGAACGCCTCGGAGACGGTGTCGACGTCGTTGGTGAAAAAGCTCATGATGTCGCCCGAGCGCGTGCTGTCAAAATAGCTGAGCGGCAGCGTCTGGATGTGCGCGAACAGGTCGCGGCGAATATCGGACACCACGCGTTGGGCCGCGCGCACCATAATCTGTGAGTAGCCCAGGGCCGAGAGCACGCCCGCGGCGTAGATGGCAGCGGTAAAGATAACCTGCTTGGCGAGCAGTTCCTCCCCGCCCGTGGCCAAACCGTTAACGATGGGGCGCACCATGTAGGTGCCGGCAAGACTCGCGATGGCGGCGACGGAGGCGAGCACGCCCACCGCGAGCAACGAGAACTTGGCGTGACCCATGTAGGAGAGCAAGCGGCGAAGCGTCTGCGTCAGATTGGTGGGACGGGCCTGAGCGGATGTCTTAGGCATGGCGCTCACCCCCTTCCGTGGCTTGAGGTGATCCACTGGGGCCAGAGGAAGACAGGGCATTTGCGCCATCCACGACGCCCGCATCCCCCGCAAACTCCATCTGCGAGGCATAGATCTCCTGATAAATGGCGTCGCCCGCCAGCAGCTCCTCGTGCGTGCCCACACCGTGGACACGGCCGTCGTCCAACACAATAATGCGGTCGGCATCCATGACGCTCGCAATGCGCTGTGCAATGACAATCACCGTCGTGTTGGGAATCTGAGCGATATGCTCGCGGATCTTGGCGTCGGTCGCCATATCGACCGCGCTGGTCGAATCGTCAAAGATGAGCACACGCGGATGCTTGAGCAACGTACGCGCGATGCACAGGCGCTGCTTCTGCCCGCCCGAGACACCGGCACCGCCCTGGCCCAGATAGCCGTCAAGACCGCCGATGCGATCCAGGAACTCGTCCACACATGCCGCTCGACAGGCGCGCAGCAGCTCCTCGTCGGTGGCATCGGGCGCGCCCCACTGCAGGTTCTCGCGCACGGTACCCGTAAACAGCACGTTCTTTTGCAGCACGATACCCACGGCGTCGCGCAGGGCAACCAGGTCGTAATCGCGCACATCGCGCCCGCCCACGAGTACGGCGCCTTCGGTGGCGTCGTACAGGCGCGCGATCAGCTGCACAAGCGAACTCTTGCCCGAGCCCGTGCCGCCGAGCACGCCCACCGTCGAGCCGCCCTCGATGCAAAGGTCGATATGCACGAGCACGTCCTCGGCAGCATCCGGGCGGTATTTAAAGGAAACGTCGCGAAACACGATACTGCCGTCGGCCACTTCGCGCACGGCAGCGGCAGCGTCGGGCGCTTGGATAAGCGAACGTTCGTCGAGCACCCGCGAGATGCGCTCCACGCTGGCGAGTGCGCGGGTGAGCAGCAAAAACACGTTGGAGATCATCATGAGCGAGTTCATGATCAGCAGCACGTAGCTCATAAAGCCCGTGAGTGAGCCCACGCCCAGGCGACCTTCGATGATCATGCGGCCGCCAATCCACAGGATAGAGAGCGCAGCCACGTACATCGAGAGTTGGAACACCGGCAGGTTGAGCACGGCGGTGCCGAAGGTCTTGGTCGCCGTATGCGCAAGCTCGGTATTGACGGCGTCGAACTTGGCCTCCTCGTGCTCGGCGCGCACGTACGCCTTGACGGCGCGCACGGCGGTGAGGTCCTCCTGCACCACACCGTTGAGATGGTCCATCGAGGTCTGCAGCTGGCGGTAGAGCGGGCTCACGCGCACGGTAATGATGCCGAGTACGATGGCGAGCATCGGCAGAATGACGGCAAAGACCGCCGCGAGCTCACGCGAGAGCACAAAAGCGTAGACGAGGCCCATGACCAGATTTACCGGCCCGCGCACCATGGGGCGGAAGCCGTTACTTACGGCGTTTTGGATGACGGTGATATCGGTGGTCATGCGCGTGACAAGCGAGCTGGCGTCGTAGTTGTCCAGATTGCCAAAAGCGAGCGTCTGGATCTTGCGATACTCGGCCTCGCGCAGGTTAGCGCCCAGCCCCGAGGCAACGCGGGCGGACGTGCGTGCATAACCCAAGCCAAGTACCAGCGAACATGCGGCGCATACCAACATATACGTGCCTTGCAACAGCATGTAGTTGATGTCGCCCGCAGGCACGCCCACATCGATGATATTTGCCATGATGACCGGGATAAACAGCTCGAGCGCCGTCTCGGCCGTCACAAAGAGCACGCCGAGTATGGCATCGCGGCGGTATGCCCCCAGATAGGAAAACAAAATCTTGAGATTGCGCACGCAGGTTCATCCCCCATCAAACGTTGTTCGCAAACCCACGTATTATGGCGCGCCGTGCAGCGGTGTCAAGTGCTCCGAAATCGATTTCTGTAAGGTTGGCGCAGGCACCAAGCTTGCAGGGCGCACCTCCGTATTCAATTGGAAATGAACGCGGCCGCAACTTTTTCGCCCTGCCGCCAACACAAACCTTGACTCTACAATCGTTGTAGGGTTTTCACTACACTGGTACGTAAACGATCTAAGCTAGAAAGTGCCCCGCCCATGGAACACGACCTCACACGCGGCAATGTCCTCAAGACCATCGCGGTCTTTGCCCTGCCCTATATGCTCTCGTACTTTTTGCAGATGCTCTACGGCATGGCCGACCTGTACATGATGGGACAGTTTAGCGGCGCCGCCGGCATCACCGCCGTGGGCAACGGCGCGCAGACGCTCTATATCATTACCGTGACGCTCGTGGGCCTGGCCATGGGAACGACGGTTATCGTCGGCCACGCCGTGGGCTCGCGCCGCTTCGACCGCGCCGAGACCGCCATCGGCAATACCATCACGCTGTTTATGGGTGTCTCGGTGGTACTGGCCGCTGCCTTGCTCGCACTGTGCCCGCAGATCGTGGCGCTCATTGGCACGCCGGCCGAGGCGGTCGAAGGCACCGCCGCCTACCTGCGCATTTGCTTTATCGGCATTCCCTTTATCGCCGCGTACAACATCCTCTCGGCCATCTTTCGCGGGCTGGGCGATTCGCGCTCGCCCATGTACGTGATCGGCGTGGCGTGCATCATCAACATCGCACTCGATTTTCTGTTTATCGGCCACATGGGGCTCGGCCCCGTAGGCGCAGCGCTCGGCACGGTGACCGCGCAGACGGCCAGCGTTGCCCTCGCGCTCGTGTGGCTTAAGAGCCGTCGCACAAACATCCACGTTAAGCGCAGCGACCTGCGCCCCCAGCCCGAGGTGCTCGGCAGCATTCTTAAAATCGGCGTGCCCGTGGCCGTGCAGGACGGCTGCATCCAGGTGGCGTTTATGTTTATCACCGTCATCGCCAACCACCGCGGTCTGGTCGACGCCGCCGCCGTGGGCCTGGTCGAGAAGATGATCAGCTTTTTGTTCATTGTGCCGAGTTCCATGGGTGCCACCGTCAGCGCACTCACGGCGCAAAACGCCGGCGCGGGCAAGGGCGACCGCGCGCGTCAGGTACTCAAGGACGCCATGACGATCTCGGTGGTGTACGGCTGCCTGATCACGGTGCTGATGTGGCTGGTGGCGCCGGCGTTTATTGGCTTTTTTGCCAAGGACCCCGCGGTGGTCGCGGCCGGTACCGGCTATATGCACAGTTATATTTTCGATGCAATCTTTGCCGGCATCCACATTTGCTTTAGCGGCTTTTTCGCTGCGTATGGCAAGAGCTACATCGGCTTTGCGCACAACGTGCTGGCCGTGGTACTCATTCGCGTGCCCGGTGCATGGTTGCTGTCGAACGCCTATTCCGACACGCTGTTTCCCATGGGCATCGCCTCGCCGTGCGGGTCGATTCTGTCGGCGACCATCTGTGTGGCGGCGTTTACGGTGCTCAACCGCCGCGGAACTTTTGACAAGCTGGTGGCGTAGCGAGGCGACGCAGGCCTAGCGCCTCTCCCCTGTTTTACCGAAAGGAGCGGTCCTGTGACCGACACGCCAAGTGAACACACCGAGGGCCTGCTCCGCATTGGCGAGGTGGCGCGCCTGCTCAATTTAAGCGTGGGCACACTGCGTCATTATGAGCAGATGGGACTGTTGGAGCCGGCATATGTCGATCAGGCGAGTGGCTACCGCTACTACGGAACGCGACAGCTCTCCACGCTCAACACCATCGGCAACCTGCGCGTTCTCGACTTGCCGCTGGCGCAGATTCGCGAGTTTGTCACTACGCGCGATATGGATTTGATGCAACGGCAACTGACCAAGCAACAGGAGTTAATTGAGCGCAAGCGGCGTGAGCTGGAGCGCATGTCGCGCAAGATTGACCAGCGGCTTGCCTTGCTTCATGGCGCTTTGAATGCTGATCTCGACACCATTAGCGAAATCGAGGAACCCGAACTTCGCTGCGCCGCGCTGCACGAGCGCGTCAATCCCACCGACGCCTATTCACTGGGATGGCATATCCGCCAGCTTCAGCAGGGACAGCACGAAACCTTTGCCTATCTTGGCAATCTAGGTGTGGGCATCGCGCCCGAACGCCTGGCCGCCGGTGACTTTGATGGCTACGACGAGGTCTTTCTGCTGCTCGATGACACCGACGACTACCTGGGTGAAATCGAGACGCGGCCTGCCGCGCACTGCCTGACCATAAGTTTCCGTGGCACGCACGGACAAGCAGCCCCGCGCTACGAGCGGCTGCTCGGCTACATGCACGAACACAACCTGACGCCCGCCGGCCCCTCGCGCGAGATCGCCCTCATCGACGATATCATCAGCGACAATCCGGGAGCGTATGTGACGAGGATCGCGATACCGGTCCGCTAATCACTACCATTTATCGAGCAATTCCATCCATTTACCTTAATCCGAATTAGATTGTATTTTGTAGCAAATAAAATGACAGCATATTGCCCCCCCATAGGCAGGAGACATTATGCCCAGAGTTCAATCACGTCGCTCGTTTCTTCTCGGCCTAGCCTCGATCATCGGCTTATCCGCGTCACGCCCAACAAGAGTATTCGCTGCCGACTCAAACTCATCCGTCGCTTTTACATCAGACCTAGCACAAGACTACGCGCTTTCCCTGTTGCCCATCGTCGACGGATCCGCGAACTTAGAGATCGAGCAAATCGTTCCCGTATGCCAACAAATCGGCCTTATCTGTGGCTATGAAATCAGTGTCACAAGGGAAGGAAGCCCTTACGGTTATTTAATACTTGACGCATCATATCCTGGGCTTCTGAAGGAGATAACCCTCGGCGATACCATTCTTCCGATTTCAGCTTCTCTATCAAACGCCATTTCAACTTATTCCGGCCGACAGGCCACAAACCCAACCGTACTAATTTCGTACAACGATATTGAATATGGAACTTTGGTACCAGGAACTAGAGACTGTGTAACCAACTATAACAATATACGGTCTGTCCCGATTGTCACCGAAAAGGGTATAGCACCTCAAAGCAATAACCCAACTTCATGGGATGCAGTCATTATCAATGAAGATGACTTGATGTTGCATTTCCAAATAGACGATTTAAACGGAATACCGTTCCGAGGAGTCTCGGAATCATTAGTTGAAGCCCGCACTAATAAGTATGCATGCGTCGTTTCTGCCTTGTACGCTGTATCAATGCATTACGGTCTCATCAGTTCAAACGCTAATCAATTTAATCCCGATTATTATAAAGAAATATGGAACGTCACTGGCACAACAACGTATAAGACCAATGATCAGGGCGTCGAGTACGGAAGCACGATCATCCCAGATGGAATTGTTCCGTTTAAAAGTCTTGCCGCTCAAAAGGGTAGAGCACTTAATACTCAATTTTTCGGTTATCAGCCTCAATTCGCTCAGTACAGAGCAACTATCGATCAAGGGAATATCGGCTTGTATCATATGTGGATCAACAGCCGAAACAGTAAAGGATCCGTTGAGCTATCAGGTCATACAGTCACGGTAACTGGCTATTTTACTGGGCATAATGGAAGCTCTGGCATCGAACTGCAGTGGCTCGAAGTATTCGACGGATGGAATACTTATCCCCGAGCGATTAACTATGCAACGCCCAATATGGTCAAATTGAACGGAACAGTCTTTTGGTAGACCGGATGGCACCATCAAAATGCTATGGCACCACGGCCTTTGCCCTGGTTACGATATTGGTGATTTTCGCTATGTTTGCATCCGTTTCTTCATGCACAGATAGAGCCCGCTATAGCGGAGGAGATGATTACCTTGTCTTTGGAGCCGGCAGCGTTCATTCTATTGAGGGAACGGAACTCGTAATCCAAACAGACAACAGTCCCCGCTACACCGACGCTGGAAAGCAAACCCGGATTACATTCCCCTCATCTGGCCGAATCAAAGACAAGCTTTCCCAAATCAAAGTTGGGACAAGAGTTTCCTACTCACGCTTTGAGTCGGTAGACGCATCTGGGTCATACGAGGGAAACGATATCGAAATTGAACAGGCAAACACTATAAGGAGATGTTGAGGAACTGAGCCTCTGCGCAGTTCCTCAACAAATCATTATGCCTCCGGGACCCTACCCGTCGCCAAAATCTGTTCAAGTGCCGCCTCGTCCAGCACAGGCACGCCCAGCTGCTCGGCCTTGGTGAGCTTGGAGCCCGCTTTGGGACCGGCGACCAGATAGCTCGTCTTCTTGGACACGCTGCCCGAGACCTTGGCGCCGAGCACCTTGAGCGCCGCACCCGCCTCGTCGCGCGTGCGGTTGACGAGCGTGCCGGTGAGCACGAAGGTCAGACCCGCAAGCGGCTGCGCGTCGGCGAGCTCGCCCGCCACGCCCGCGTCGGCTGCGGCTTGTGCATGCGCGGCGCCCAAGTCGACCTCGAGCGACAGGCCCGCCTGACGCAAACGCTCCAGCACGGCAAGGTTTTCGGGCACGGCCAGGAACTGTTTGACGCTCGCCGCAATCTTGGGACCGATGCCCTCGCACTCGGCAATATCCTCTTCGCTTGCCAAGATAAGCTTGTCAATCGACAGGAATCGCTCGGCAATGACCTCGCCCACGCTCTTGCCCACATGGCGGATGCCCAGGGCAAACAGCACACGCCCGAGTGGCTGGCTCTTGGACTTGTTGAGCTCGGCGATGATTTTCTCGGCCGTCTTGAGACCCACCGGGATGGGGTCGCCCTTCTTGACGCCCTTTTTGATGTTGGAGCTGGCATAGGTGCGTCCCGTGTCCAGGCCTGCGATGTCGTCGACCGTGAGCTGGTAGAAGTCCGCGACATCGTGGATAAGACCAGCGGCGATCATCTTGTCGACGATCTCGTCGCCCAGGCCATCGACGTCCATGCAGCCGCGGCTCACCCAGTGGAGCAAACGCTCCTTGAGCTGTGCGGGGCAGTCGATGGACACGCAGCGGTAGGCAACCTCGCCATCCTCGTGAACCACGGGGCTGCCGCACACGGGGCAGACCTCGGGCATCTGCCAGTCAACGCTGTCGGCCGGGCGCTTGTCGAGCACGGGACCCACAACCTCGGGGATCACGTCGCCCGCCTTGTGCACGATGATGGTGTCGCCCTCGCGCACGTTTTTGCGGCGGATCTCGTCGATGTTGTGCAGCGTGGCGCGCGCGATGGTAGAGCCGGCGACCGTCACCGGGTCGAACTCGGCGACCGGCGTGAGCACACCGGTGCGGCCCACCTGGATGCGAATTTCGCGCAGGACGGTCTGCTTTTCCTCGGGCGGGAACTTAAAGGCAATGGCCCAGCGCGGCGCGCGGGCGGTAAAGCCCAAGTCAAGCTGCTGCTGGAAGCTGTCGACCTTTACGACCACGCCATCGATGTCGTAGTCCAGGTCACCGCGATGCTCGAGGGCCTGGGCGCAGAACTCGTGGACCTCGGCCGGCGTGGCGCAGCGGGCCACGTTGGGGTTGACGCTAAAACCGGCGCTGCGCAGCCAGTCGAGGAACTCACGCTGGCTGTGGACGTGCAGCGGATCGGTATCGGCAATGGCGTAGATAAAGGTGGCCAAGTCGCGGCGCGCCGTGACCTTGGGATCCTTCTGGCGCAACGATCCGGCGGCGGCGTTGCGCGGGTTGGCGAAGGGGTCGCGGCCCTCGGCATCGGCCTCTTCATTCAGACGAACAAAGCTGCCTTTGGGCATATAGACCTCGCCGCGTACTTCGATGGTACGCTCGCGGTCGGCACCCATGTGGGCGAGCGCCGGCTCGGACAGGTGCATGGGCACATCCTTGATGGTACGCACGTTGAGCGACACGTCCTCGCCCGTGGTGCCATCGCCGCGCGTGGCCGCGCGCACAAAGGTGCCGTTTTGGTAGGTAAGCGCGACGCCCAAGCCGTCAATCTTTAGCTCGCAGGTATAGGTAACGCTGCCGGCACCGAGCGCATCCTCGGTGCGCTGGAGCCATGCGTCGAGCTCGTCCAGATCCATGGCATCGTCCATGGAATACATGCGTGCCATGTGCGTGACCGGCGTAAACTGCTCGCTCACGTAGCCGCCCACGCGTTGGGTGTAGCTGTCGGGCGTTACCAAATCGGGGTAGGTTGCCTCGATCTGCTGGAGCTCAACGAGCATTTTGTCGAAGGCGGCGTCCGTGATCTCGGGTGCGTCGAGCATGTAGTAGCGGTACGCGTGGTAATCGAGCTCGTGGCGCAGCTCGGCCGCGCGCGCTGCCGCCTGGGCACGGGCGTCGGTCGGTGCGGCGGCATCCGCGCTCGCGGGCGTTTCGGTATCGATGTCCACACCGTCACCAAACAGGCTCGATTGCTCCATAGCGGCACTCCTTCGCTCGATTTCAAACGGATACTAGAGTACCACCGGTCACGATGGGGCCGAATAGCGGTCTCAAACCGCACCGAATCGGCAACCGTCAAACTGGAGCGACAGCGGGTTCGACATGCTAAATTATGCGACTCAGTTCATAGTAGTTAATATTTTATATTGTGTTTGCAATATATTTTGGTATTATCAGCGTGAGGTGATTGAAATGAAGAATCAGTCCAAACGTTTCCTAACCATCCTCGTCCCCCTTGTCCTTATAGCAGCCGCTTTGCTCGGCTTTTTCTGGAAGGACATTCCCTTTTCGAAGGACCTTTCCTTGCGGGGCGAAGTCGTTGCTGTGTATCACCCTTCCGCCAGCGGGGCGAGCGAAGGTCGCTTCGTTATCGCAAGTGAGCAATTCCAATCCGCACCGCTGCACCTCAACTTCAAAATCAATTCAACCATCCCCATTAAGGATCAGGATGGCAAGAAGGCAGAAGTCGGAGCCATCAAAGAAGGCGTCTACGTTGACGTAACCTGCACCGTCAACACCAGCAGCGATCCCGATCCCACAAAGCTGCCCGCCCTCATAACGCCAACAGCCATCACGATTACGCAAAAGGAATAGCTCGATGTCAGAAAGGAGTTTAAAAAATAATCACCAGATAGTTAGGAGCCAATGATGAAAAAGGTTGCTTATTTACTCGCCGTCTGCCTTGTTGGGTTATCGTGCATGACCGCGCAGCCCGCCTTCGCAGCAGAAACCCATTCCTCTATCATTTCGCCAGTTGCCGAAAGTCGTTCAATCTACACCGCCGAAACCACCCTCGCCTATTCGAACGGCGTCAGGCTCCATGTTACTTACACCGTTAACGATACCTATGGAACGATAACAGGCATCAAATCCATAAAGAACTGGACCTCCAATTCTCGAGTAAGCAACATCAGCTGGACTTATAGATACGGACTCAGCAACGGAAGCGTCGTCGTAACTGTTACTTACTATTACAACGGCAGTTGGCATTCTGAAGCAAGAACCATCTATGCTTAGGATTTTTTGGCTGCGGCATTGCCGCAGCCTTTTTGGGGTTAATTATGGAAAGCTCAGATAAACGATGCCGTTTTAGCAGTTTGATGTTGCTCGCCACTTTGTCTGTCGCAGCAATCATGGCGGCCTTCTCAGCGTTCAGCGTTGCCAACGAGGCGCGGGAGGTGCTCTTTGCACCCACTCCCCTCTACATTAACGGTGAGTCCATTCCGAGCGCCGTCCTTACCGCGCTTGCCATCCGCGACGTTCTGGCCCTGGCGCTTTCAATCGCATGCCTGATTGTCTACTTGAACTTCTGCCTTGACGTCGTCAGCACTCAGTCGATATTCACGCGAAAACAATGCCGGCGTCTTCTGGTTGTTGGACTTCTGCTGCTCATTTCTTCAATTGTCTCGATTACCCTAGATAACCTGTGTGCCATCCAGCTCCCCAACGACGTCAGTATTACCGCAATTGGCATCTTTGGTTTTAACGCTTGGACACTGGTTCTCGCTTTGTTTGCGCTATCCCTTTCGGCTATCTTTGAGTACGGGCGACTCTTGCAGTCGGACGTTGACGCCATTATTTAGAAGGAGGGCAGCATGCCAATCGTCATGAGACTCGATCGCGTCATGGCGGATCGCAAAATGTCCTCTCAAGAACTTGCCGACATTATCGGCATCTCGCCCGTTAACGTTTCGCGCATTAAAACGGGGAGGCTCAAGGGCATCCGCTTTTCGACGTTGACCGCAATGTGCGAGGCGCTTCACTGCAAACCCGGCGACATCATCGACTGGATGTCGGACGAAGAGTACGTCGAGGCATTTGGAAGCCTTCCCAGCGACGAAGACTAACCAAAATGATCCGTTTCCCCGTCCCCAAAGGATCAATAGGAAAAGAGGGGGGGGGCTGTCCCGCATTGACGGAACAGCCCCCTCTGGCATCGGTATGTACGATACAGCTCGTTAGAAACCCTGACCGTTGCCCTGACCCTGGCCCTGCTGGCCGAGCAGTTCCTCTAAGTACTGGCGCAGCTGTTCGTCGGTAATGCCGCCGTTGCCGGTGTCGGTCGCGCTGTCGTTCTGCTGCTGGTTCTGTAACTCCTCATCAGAGCCCAGCTCGACGGTGACCGTCTTCTCTTCCTTGCCGCGCATGAGCGTGATCTCGACCTTCTCGCCCACCTCGTGGCTGCGCAGCGCGATGATCAGGCCATCGGCGCTCGTGATCTCGTCGTCGCCCAGCTTGGTGATGACATCGCCTTCCTGGATGCCAGCCTTGGCGGCGGGGCCGTCCTCGACGACGCTCGCTACATACGCGCCGCTATCGGTGCTCAGCTTGTTGGTGCGGGCGTTGAGCGCGTTGACACTCGAAAGCGTAGCGCCCATGTACGGATGCACCGGCGTCTTGCCGTCGATGATCTGGTCGGCAATGTTCTTGGCATAGTTAACGGGAATGGCAAAACCAACGCCCGAACTGGAGCCCGAGTAGCTCTCGATGAGCGAGTTAATGCCCACGAGCTCGCCGTTGTCGTTAACGAGCGCGCCGCCGGAGTTGCCCGGGTTGATAGCGGCATCGGTCTGAATCATGTTGGCATAGATGGTGTTACCGTTGGTAGAGCTCATGGCCGTGGAGCGATACAGCGCCGACACGATACCCGTGGAGACAGACTGCTCGTTGCCGAACGGCGAGCCGATGGCCATAACCCACTCGCCCACGTTGAGCTTGGAGGAATCACCGATCTCAATCGGTGTGAGCTTGGAGGCGTCTGCATCCTTAAGCTTGATGACGGCCAGGTCGCTCGAAGCATCGTTGCCCACGAACTCGGCCTCGTAGGTAGTGCCGTCGTCCATGGTAACCACGTACTGGTCATAGCCATCAACCACGTGGTTGTTGGTAAGGATGTGGCCCTCGGTATCGAGCACGACGCCCGAACCGACGCTGCCCGAGTTGTCCGACTCGTCGGCAGACTGCGAAAGCGAACCATTCTGGCCACCGCTCGAAGTGGCGGTAATGGAAACCACGGAGGGCAGGGCCTTGGCAGAAACGGCCTCGGCCAGCGTGGTGTCCTCGGAATCAATCGTAATCTTTTGCGTCGATGAACCCGAAGCACCCGCCGTCACGGCATTCTTGCCACCGCCAATATTGAGCGTGCCACTCATAATGAGCGCAATGACCAGCAGGGCGCCGCAGGCACAGCCGGCAAGTGCCGTAATAAAGATCGGCAGCTTTTTGGTCTTGGTCTTGACCACCGTGTGCTTGTTTACAACCTGCTGGCCACCCAGCGGCTTACCGGTCTGCGTGTCGTAGGCCTGCACGTAGGGAATGTTGTTGCCATCGGCAGGCGTCGACTCCACCTGCACGCGCGGCTGCTGCTGAGTCTCGCCGGCGTTGCCCGCATCCTGGGGACGCTGGGAATCGTTCTCGCTCATAGCTGCGATCCTTTCGTCAAATAACCAAAGGCCCGCCAAACATGTGGCGGGCCATCATTGTTCACGTTGAGTTGTACCCCAATATGCGGGCGTACGTGTACGAGAACGCAATCTTTTAGGAAGGCTTAAGTTCTGCTGCGGATTCGAGAGGAACCCGCACCTGCGTCATAACCACCACAAAGGTGCCTGTCCCCTTTGTGGTGGAAATCTAGTCCTTAAACAGATAGCCCACGCCGCGGACGGTGGTGATGTGCGCCGCGATCTGCGGGCCCACCTTGGAGCGGATGCGTCGGATGTGTACGTCGACGGTGCGCGTGCCGCCGCAGTACTCAAAGCCCCACACGCGGTGCAGCAGCACCTCGCGGCTGTAGGCGCGGTTGGGGTGCGTCGCCAAAAAGCTCAGCAGCGAGTACTCCATCAGCGTCAGGTCGATTGGCTCGTTATCGAGTGTCACCTGGTAGGTAGCCAGGTTGATCTCGAGGTTATCGATGTTGAGCACATCGTCGGCGGTGACGGTCTCCTCCTCGCCCATCAGGCGCTGCGCGCGAGCCTTGAGCTCGTTGGGCGTCGCCGTAGGGCACACAAAGTCGGCATGCGCGTGATTGGGCAGGCGCAAGGTGCCGAGCGCCTCATCGTCGACGATCACCAACATGGGGACACCGCCGCGATCGTCAAGCCACTTGGCAATCTGATCGATGCGGTCGCTGCGGATGCCATCGGAATCGAGGATCAGCAGGTCAAAGTCGTGCGCCGCAGTCGGCGAATCGGGAGTGGCCAGACTCACCTCGACACCCAGGGTGGTCGTCAAGCTGCGGGCAAACTCGTGGAAGCGCGTCGTGCGCGCCATGAACAGGGCACTCTTATCGGACATATCGGCCTCCAAAGAAATGAGCTCAATCGTACTGGAACAAGCCAGCGCGATTAGGAGTTCGCCAGGTAGTGCTTGATCTCCCACTCGGTGATCGTAGACTCAAACTTATGCCACTCGTCGCGCTTCTTTTTGAGGAAGAAGCTGTGGATGTGCTCGCCGAGGGCATCCTTCATAAACTGCGAGTCCTCAAACACGTCGAGCGCCTCTTTGAGCGAGCGCGGCAGCGGCGCGTAGCCGGCCTCGACCATCTGACGGTCGGTAAGCTTGAGCGTCTCGGCCGTGGCCTCGGGCGGGAGTTCCAGCTTGCGCTCGATGCCGTCCAGACCAGCCGCCAGCGTGACGGCGTTGACCAGGTACGGGTTGGCCATGGGGTCGGGACTGCGCAGCTCGATGCGCGTGGACAGCGGCTTGCCGGGCTTGTAGACCGGGATGCGGACCATACTCGCGCGGTTGCGCAGGCCCCACGTGGCGTACTGCGGCACGGAGTCGCCACCCGTGGTGATGCGCTTGTACGAGTTGACCGTGGGATTGGTGATGGCGCTGATCTCGCGCGCGTGCGCCAAGATGCCGGCCATGTAGTGCTTGGCGATTTCGGAGAGGTGGTACTTCTCGTCGTCCTCGCCCCAAAAGACGTTGTTGCCGTCGTGGTCGAACAGCGACTGATGCAAAAACATGGCGCTGCCGTCCTCGCCCGCCAACGGCTTGGGCATAAAGGAGGCATGGCAGCCGCTTTCGTAAGCCTGCTGCTTAATGATGAGCTTTGCCGTGGTGATGGCGTCGGACATGCTCAGGGCCTCGGCGTGGCGCAAGCTCATGCCGTGCTGCGAGCGGCCGGCGGCGTGGAAGGTGTACTCCACGGGCACGGACATCTTCTCGAGCGTAAGGACCGTGTTGCGGCGCAGGTCGCGCGCGGCGTCGCTCACCGAAAGATCGAAGTAGCCCACGTTGTCGAGCGGCTCGGGGGTATGCTCGTCGGGGAAGTAGTAATACTCCAGCTCGGCACCAACGTTGAGTAGGTAGCCGGCCTTCTCGGCCTTATGGAACATGCGACGCAGCGCAGCGCGCGGATCGCCGGCGAAGGGCTCGCGATCGGGAGTGCACACGTCGCAGAACACACGGGCGACGCCGTTATGGCTCGGGCGCCACGGCAGAATCTGGAAGGTCGAGGCATCAGGGAACGCCAGCATGTCGGCTTCCTCGGGCGTGGCAAAGCCCTCGATGGCCGAGCCGTCAAAACCGATGCCCTCCTCAAAAGCGACCTCGAGGTCCTCGGGGCTAATGGCAAAGTTTTTGAGGCGGCCGAGAATGTCGACAAACCACAGACGCACAAAGCGGATGTCACGCTGCTCTACGGAGCGGAGTACGTAATCGATGTTCTGCTGGTTCATGTCGCTCCCCTTTCTTTCGGGCGGGTTTCGACTGGTCTATATCGCAGATACTATCGCAGAAAAATGTTTCCGCAGGGTTAAAGCGTATCAAGCGCTCAAAAAACGTGGGCGCGGAGGCCGTTGCGAATGAGCGGCTAGCGTTCAGATTCGGAGGCAATTTGCCTACAGGCTCGTTCCAGCGCCGGGAACTCCATCGTCACTGCATCCCAAACAACCGAACGGTCGACATTGCCGTAATCATGCGCGAGGTAATTTCTCATGCCGATAATTCCACGCCACTCAATTTCGGGATGAAGCCGCTGCGAGCGTTCCGACAACTTGCCCGCTTCTTCCGTCACCCTAAGCGCACACATCAAAAGGGAGTCCGCCAACGCCCTCGTCCGCACGTCATTTGCATGCAGAAACTGGTCCTCGGTGATACCAAAGGCCTTGATGCGCTCGTTCGTTTCAGAGATGGCATCCAAGACCTCTTGGGCGCGGAGACAGTCTGACTTACGCGCGATCATAAAGGATCACTCCTTCGCGCTCGATTACCGCGGCAAGATCGCCATCAAGATGGTCGCTCGAGACGAGGTCAACCTGCCTCCCAGTTTCTTTGCGCACCGCCTCGCCGAATGCCGACAACGCGAAAAGACCAAAGCCCTGATCGCGATCGACTTCGAGACGTAAGTCGATATCGCTATCGGCACGCGCTTCGCCACGGGCATACGAGCCAAATAGAATCACGGTTTTGATGGCGGGAATCGGGCTGGCCGCCTCACGGACGGCTGACTCAATCTGAGCAGTATCCAAAATGCCCGCCGCAGCGCTTTCGCTCGCAGAGCTTTTACCGAGTGAAGGAACAAACGGCAGCGAGCGCTCGCGCAGCATCTGTCTCATAAACATATTGACCGCAACAGACGAAGTCATGCCAAGTTCTTCGCACAGCTCGGCAAATGAATCTTTAATTGACGAGTCCACTCGCACACTCAGCACAGACGCAGCCATGGGTACCTCCTGTATGACATTGTCTATATATTATCACACAGATTAGCGCGAGGTCGAAGCGCGGTGCTCGATGTGGCCGGGGACCTCGATGCGTTTGGGAGCGAGCTTTGCGGCATCGCCCACCGTAGTGGTAACGACGTCGATGCGCTCGGACAGGCGCTCGACTACGCGCTCGGCAATGGTGAGGGTGTCCTGCGCGGCCGTGGTCACACCGCCAAAGAGCACGTGGTTCCAGGGGTAATCGTCAAACGTTGCGATCTTGAGACCCGCCGGCAACGAGGGCCCCAGCTGGGCCAGCGCCTCGGTCAGGCGCAGGAAAACCAAGCCGTTGACGGCAATGAGGCCGAGCTTTTTACCCGCATAGCCGCGGATGGTCTCGTCCAGGCGACTGACACCCTCGACACCACCGTCCGCCAAGGTGACGACCTCGCCGGCCAGGCCGCGGCGCGAGAGCTCGTCGGCAAACGCCTCGGCGCGTTCGCGACGCACGGGGCTGTCGTCGCTTGCCTCGGTGAGCAGGCACAGGCGCTCGCTGCCCGCAGAGGCCAAGGCGTCTACCAGGCCGGCGACCAGCTCACGGTTGTTAGAGGTCACCAGATCGACACCGCCGTCGGCAACATCGCGGTCGAGCAGCACGACGGGCAGGCGTCCCGCAGCCTCGGCGATCGCCTTGTCGTTGCCTCCGCAGGTATTGACGACCAGGCCGTCCACACCGGCATCGATAAGTCTGGTGAGCGACTCTGCCTCCTTGGCGGGGTCGTTGC
Organism: Collinsella sp.; assembly: GCA_019419665.1. Lineage (GTDB taxonomy): Bacteria > Actinomycetota > Coriobacteriia > Coriobacteriales > Coriobacteriaceae > Collinsella. The sequence goes on along the minus strand of DXZM01000017.1, from coordinate 1,892 downwards.
CGCTAATGGCCGTCATGAGCGAGCAGCCGCGCGCGGCGGCGCTGGCGGAAAGCCCTTCGAGCATGGCGCTGGAGAACGGGTTAGCAATGTCGGCCAAGATCACGCCGATGAGGTTGGTACGCGAGCTGCGCAGATTGCGCGCGGCGGCACGTGGACGATAGCCGGTGCGCTCGATAACTGCCGCGATGCGAGCATGGGTTTCCTCGGTCATCTGCCCGGGGCGGTTGTTGAGATAGCGTGAGACCGTGGCCGGGCTCACGCCCGCCTCGGCGGCAATGTCCTTGATTCTCATCTGCGCCATAGCGCACCCCGTTTCCCAATTGTCGGCAGTCTGAGCCATTTTAGGCATTTTTTAAAATTCTCAGTTGCAAAACGCTGTGGGTGAGCAGCATCGTTTTTGCGTCTCGAGCAGATGCAGTGATGGGCTAGATAGACGAGTCTTTGGACAGCTCAAAGTAGTCGGGATGCAAGGCGATAACCGGGCCCTGCTCCTCGGGCATCAGGTGCAAGTGCGTCTCTGCCAGATAGCTCGCCGTGTCGGTATCGCCCCTCTTAATGGCCTCGAGAATCCGGCGATGCTGCCGACGAATCGGCTCCCAATCCAGGTCCTGCGACACCATACGCAACCAGTTGTATCGCTCAAAATGCGTGTTGACGCTCTTCATCCAATTCCACAGCATGTGACGACCGGCAATCTCAAAACACGTCTCATGAAACAGGTTGTCCAGATCGAAAAAGCGACGCGTCTCGCTATGGTCGAGCGACTCGGACTCGGCAAGAATCTGCTCGAGCCGATGCTTTTGCTCGGGCGTGGCGGCAGAGCAGCATTTAATAAGCACGCTTCTCTCGAGTTTCTCGCGCAAGAAACAGGCATTCTCGGCGTGTTCCATGCTGATCTTAGAGACGTAGGTGCCGCTCTTGGGACGCGTTTCCACCAGCTCTTGCTCGCGCAGGCGCACAAAGGACTCGCGAATGGGCGTGCGCCCGATCCCCGTCTCCTTTTCCAGACCAATCGCCGAAAGGCGCGTGCCGGGCCTGAGCTCAGCATAGATGATCTTGGAGCGCAGTGCGTTGTATGCCTGGTCTTGCAGGCTCTGATAATGCTGGTGTTGTTCCATAAAGCCCTCGGATGAAGCCCACGGTTTGTCGAATATCACCCGTAATACTATCGCATCCCCCATTCCTTCAGCTGAGGTGAAATGGGGTGCGCTCGCGTCGCCAGGATCACAAGAGCAAGCGGCGGCATCCCGAAACCCGGGACACCACCGCTGTTTTGCTATCGGATGGCGCAGAGACGCCCCTCCTCATGCGCCAAGGGATTGATTAGAGCTCGCAGGCAATCTTGTAGCCGTCGCCAATGGCGTCGCGGATGTTTCCGCACTTCTGGGCATCGCCCAGCACGTGGATGGCAACGCCGGCAGCGGCAAGGTCATCGGCCAGCTTGGTATTGGGGCGGTAGCCCATGGCAAGCACCAGCGTATCGGCATCGGCGATGGTGTGAATCTCACCGTCCTTCTCGTAGCTGATAGTGTCCTCGGTAATCTCGGTCACCTTGGCCTCGGTCAGCACGTGGACACCCTTGGAGAGCATGCGCGTGATAAGCACCGCACGACCGGCGCCGCCCTCGTTGGCGGCGAGCGTCTTGGTCATCTCGATGACGGTGACATCGCGATTGGCCGGCGACAGGTCGTTTACCAGCGGGGCCAGGTAATCGGCCGTCTCGCAGCCAACGGTACCGCCGCCCACAATGACGATCTTCTTACCCGGGAAAGCCTTGCCGCCCAGCAGGTCGTCGGCCGTCATAACCTGCTTAAAGCCCTGCATGAAGGCCGGAGCGATGGGCTCGGCGCCATAAGCCAGGACAACCTCGTAGCCCGCGTAGTCGCGCTGAA
>DXZM01000016.1:0-7994 GCA_019419665.1 Collinsella sp. | reverse complement strand
TGAATGTCGAGGAAGACGAGGAGAACGAGGGCAAGAACTTCCTGCAGAAGGAGTTCAGCTCGTACAGCGCGACGCGTGGCGTGTATCTTAAGGACGCTTCGAGCGAGGGCCTCTCGGCTAAGTACGCTGACGGCATCCTGACCGTTACGGTTCCCAAGATCGTCGAGAAGAAGAACGTTACGAAGATCTCCATCGAATAACTTCGTTGGTGTTCTTCGCTATTAAAAGACAACAAAAGGGGCTGGGAAGCGATTCCCGGCCCCTTTTGCTGTTTAGGACAGTCTATTGAATGGCTGCTGGCCGATACTGGCTTGCGGGGCGTATCGAGAGTTTTCGCGATCCTTGGAGAAGGGTGGCGGAGCTGCCGAGCTCGTCATCCAGGGTTGCGGCTAGAGCTTTGGCATAGCTTTTGACGGTAAGGCTCGGACGATTGTTGTCTTGGCTGATATGCATGGCAATGAGCTGTTCGGTGCGATCGGTAACAAGTTCGCGCGCGGCTTCGGCGGCTTGGCCGTTGGAGAGGTGTCCCCTTGCAGACAGGATGCGCTCTTGAAGAAAGCGGGGATATTCTCCCTCGCGCAGCATGGTCACATCGTGGTTGCTTTCGAGCGCGAGGACTCGACAATCTTTGAGGGTGTTCATGGCTTGGCTCGATAGCTCTCCGGTGTCGGTAGCAAAGCCGATGGAATCATCGAGGGTGTCGAATCGAAAGCCGATTGGATTTATGACATCGTGTGATGTTGAGTAGGTTTGCACGTGGATGCCGGCAATGGATAGGGTTTCACCGGGGTCGAATTCCTCGACAGGCAGATGCGAAAGATTTTCTTTGTTCGAAAGAGTGCCCCTGCTGGCAAAGAGGGGGCCGTGCCAGTGCTTGCACCAGACATCGAGGCCCTTGATATGATCGCTATGCTCATGAGTAATGAGAAGAGCCGAGACGTTGTCTGTCGAGAGCCCCAGTTCTGCCATGCGCTTTAATGTCTCGCGGCGAGACAGTCCGTCATCGACCATAATGAGCCCCTGCGGGCCCTCGATGAGTGCGCAGTTGCCTTTAGAGCCACTGCCGAGGATATGAAGGTGCAGACGAGACATAAGATTCCAAAGGATACAATGGGTGCGGACGAATAGAGGAGGAAGCAAATGCCTACGGTATCTCAGCATTATGGACACCATGCCGTGCCTGGGGCAGTCGATGAGACCCGGACGAGGCAGCAGGCTGCTCCTGTCGTGCTCATGGTATCAGGCGGCGCGGACTCGACGGCACTGCTTCTTATGGCGTGCACATCAAAGCTGGATATCCAAGACGGACGCGGTGTTGCCCCCATTGCTCGCGAGCGCCTGCATGTGCTGCATGTAAACCATCATCTGCGCGGCAAGGCGTCCGATGGCGACGAGGCCTTTGTGCGTGAGCTCTGCGCGAAATATGGTTTACCGCTGTGCGTGGAGCACGCTTATTTTGATGGGGAGTCGGGCAATATTGAGGCCGCGGCCCGCGAGGTGCGCTATGCCGCGGCGCGGAGGTATGTTCGCGAGCTCTGCGCCCAGACGGGGGCACCGCGAACGGCGGCTCGTATCTGCACCGCGCACACGTCTTCGGATCGCGCGGAAACGTTTTTGATGAACGCGATTAAGGGTTCAGGGCCCGCTGGCCTATCGAGCATTCCTCGCCGGAGGAATATTGTGGTGCGTCCCTTGCTCGACCTAACTCATGGCGAGCTCGTGGGCTATCTACAGGTACATAGTCAGCCGTGGCGTGAAGACGAGAGCAATGAGGATATCTCGTATCTGCGAAACTACGTGCGCCATCGAGTGATGCCGGTGGTGGCGCAGCGCAACGCGAGCGTCTGCAAGACGATTGGCGCCGCCTGCGAGATCTTAGGCGATGAGGACGCGTTTTTGTCTCAGCTTTCGGCACAGGCGTTTCGAAGCTGCCTGCGTAAGGAGGCGGCGGGCGCGCTGGTGCTCGATGCCAGGCGCCTTGCTGCGGCCGAGGTGGTAATCGCGCGGCGTATCGTGCGACTGGCAATTAAGCGCATCGATCCGGACGCTCGTCCAGAGATGCGACATGTGGAGCGAGTCCTTTCCTGCGTTGCCGAGGGCGCCGGCTCGGTCACGCTTCCGGCGGGGATTGACGCACGCATTGAGTTTGGCATGCTGGCGTTTAAGGCGCCGGCGGCTCGCGAGGGCCTGGTCGCGGACTGGGTTACCGTACCCGGTCGTTTGCCGTTGGGCGGGGGACGTATGCTGGTCACAGAACCGATGGCCGTTGAGCCGGGATGCGATATCGTGCGCCGCGCCCGTGAGCTTGCGGCTGCCGGGGAAGTGACAGCTTTGGTAGACGCGGCTGCCCTGGGTTTTGCCGACAGCGATAGTGAGCGGATCCTGGCGGGCTCGCGTGGCGAGATCCCTGCCGAGGCGCGATTGGCGCGCCTGTGGGTGGACGGTCCCGCACCGGGAGACGTGATGTGCCCGTTAGGGATGAGTGGTCGAAGCAAGAAAGTATCCGACTTGCTAGGTGAGGCTCGCATTCCCGTTTCCGAGCGCGCCGGAGTGCCCATGGTGAGGACGGCGCCGGGGGGTGCCGTGGTGTGGGTCGCCGGAGTTCGCGCGGACGAGCGTTTTAAGTGCACGGCCGCAACGCGTGTGGCATATCTGCTCCGCGTGGTCGATGCGGAATAGCGTCCCACGCCTGCTATTCTGTGCGACGTTGACGGTATTCCCGCGCTGATGGCGCACGGGCTGGTAAATTTACCCCGTGCGCTGCTAGAATGTGTAGTTCGCGTCCATACGGCGGTGTGTGGGCGATAAGCACAAGAAAGGGTTGTCATGGCTTCTCAACATCCGGATATCGAGAAGGTTCTGTTCACGCAGGAGGATATCGACGGTATCGTCTCTCGCCTAGGCGAGCAGATTACTCGCGACTACGCGGGTAAGGATCTGGTGCTGATTGCGGTCCTGCGCGGCGCCGTGGTCTTTATGGGCGACCTGATGCGTAAGATCGAGCTGCCGACCAACATCGATTTCATGGCTGTTTCGAGCTATGGCGACGGTGTGAAGTCCTCGGGTATCGTGCGTATCATTAAGGACCTGGATATCGACATCCGCGGTCGCGACGTGCTGATCGTCGAGGACATTCTGGACTCGGGCCTGACGCTCAAGTATCTGATGAAGAACCTCGAGAGCCGCAAGCCCGCTTCTCTGGAGGTCGCCGCCTTCCTGTGGAAGGACGTTGAGGACCGCGTCTCGGCCATCACGCCCAAGTATGTTGGAACCCATTGCCCCGATGCCTTTGTGGTGGGCTACGGCCTCGACTATGCCGAGCGCTATCGCAACCTTCCGTATCTGGGCATTTTGAAACCGGAGGTTTATTCGTAAGATGCCCGACGACCATAACGATAACAATTCCCAGACTCCCCGGGAGCCTAAGATCCCGGGGATGCCCGGAGGCAAGAAGCCCACGCGTACGGGCTGGCTGTATTTTATTTTGGCTTGCGCGCTTCTGGGCTACGCCTTCTTTAACATGGGCTCCGGCTTTGCCAATTCCAGCAATACCGTTAAGCTCGCGACGAGCGAGATGGTGAGCGCCATCAAGCAGGATCGCGTCGAAGATCTGACCTATACGGTTCAAGACGGGAGCGTGACGGGTCATTACTGGAAGACGAAGAAGGACAAGGGCGATACGAGCGAGCTCAAGAGCTTCTCCTCGACCTATGTCGGCTCCGATTCGCTTGCCGAGCTCATGGCGGAGCACCCCGATACCAAGTACATCGTCAACACCAACGATCCCGATTTTTGGGGCGACTTGGCGATGAGTGTGCTTCCGACGATCGCCCTTATCGCCATCATGTTCTACTTTATGCGCCAGATGATGGGCGCCAACAACAGGAACATGCAGTTTGGCAAGACCAACGCCAAGACCAACGAGGCCACGCGCCCCAAGGTCAAGTTTGAAGACGTTGCCGGCGTGGACGAGGCAGTCGAGGAACTCGAGGAGATCCGTGACTTTTTGAGCGATCCGGACCGCTATCGCAAGCTGGGCGCCAAGATTCCGCGCGGCGTGTTGCTGGTGGGCCCTCCGGGCACCGGTAAAACGCTGCTGGCCAAGGCTGTAGCCGGCGAGGCGGGCGTGCCGTTCTTTAGCATCTCGGGTTCCGACTTTGTCGAGATGTTCGTGGGTGTCGGCGCCAGCCGCGTGCGTGACCTCTTTAAGGAGGCCAAGTCCCAGGCTCCGTCGATCATCTTCATCGATGAGATCGATGCTGTGGGACGTCAGCGCGGAGCTGGCTTGGGCGGCGGTCACGACGAGCGCGAGCAGACGCTCAACCAGCTGCTGGTCGAGATGGACGGTTTTGAGGAGAGCGAGTCGGTCATCCTGATCGCTGCAACCAACCGTCCTGACATCCTGGATCCGGCGTTGCTGCGCCCCGGTCGTTTTGACCGTCAGGTTACGGTTGACCGTCCGGATGTGAAGGGCCGCGAGCAGATCTTGCGCGTGCATGCCGAGAACAAGCCGATGGACGAGGACGTGAAGTTTGAGAAGCTCGCCCAGATGACCGTTGGCTTCACCGGCGCCGATCTGGCAAATCTGCTCAACGAGTCTGCGCTGCTGGCTGCCCGCCGCCATCGTTCCGTGATCTCGATGGACGAGGTCGAGGAATCGATGGAGCGCGTGATTGCCGGTCCGCAGCGCAAGGGTCGCTTGATGACCGAGGCCGAGCGCACCACAATCGCCTACCACGAGAGCGGCCATGCCCTGGTGGGTCACATCCTGGAGCACTCCGATCCGGTTCACAAGATCTCGATCGTCAGCCGCGGCCAGGCGCTGGGCTACACGCTGCAGCTTCCGCAGGAGGACCACTTCCTCAAGACCAAGAACGAGATGCTCGACGAGCTTGCCGTGTTCTTGGGCGGTCGCGTTGCCGAGGAACTCATGTGCGACGACATCACGTCGGGCGCGAGCAACGATCTGGAGCGCGCGACCAAGATGGCGCGCGAGATGGTCACGCGCCTGGGCATGAGCGAGGAGCTTGGAACGCAGGTGTTTGGTGAGGCGCAGCACCAGGTATTCCTGGGCCGCGACTACGCCGATCACCAGGATTACTCCGAGGAGACGGCGCGCCGCATCGACATCGAGGTCCAGCGCATTATGCGTGAGGCCCATCGTCGTGCGGTCGAGATTTTGGATGCCCGTCGCGACCAGCTCGATTTGATGGCCAAGGTGCTGCTTGAGCGCGAGACCGTCGAAGGCGACGCCGTGAATGCCCTGCTCGACAACGAGTGGGACGCCTACCTTGAGCGCGAGGGCGATATCCTGGCGGCCAAGGAGGAGCGCAATGCCAAGGCGGCCGGCATGCCGACCAAGAAGCGTGCGCCTCGTATGAGCGAGGAGGAGCTGGCGGCCGATGCCGCGGCATTTGCGCAGGCGGCCATGCAGGAGGATGCCGAAGCCGCATCCGATGATGCCGGCGATGACTGTGCCGTCAATGCCGGTGCCGACACCGACGCCGACAAATAGCCTTTGTGGCGAAAGCCTCTGCGGGGAAACCTGCGGAGGCTTTTTCTTTATGTTGATTGGGGACAGACTTAAATGAGCGTTTTCACGCATTTAAGTCTGTCCCCAATCAACATTGCTGCGGCGCTTTGCTCGGCTAAAGCGTACAATAGCGCCTATGCGAAAGGGGTACAGATGATCAACGAAACCATGTATGCTCGCGGTGCAGAGAGCTCCATCATCCGCGAGATTTTTAGCTATGGCCTTGAGCGCAAGGCGCAGATTGGTGCGGAAAACGTATTCGATTTTTCGCTGGGTAACCCGAGCGTTCCGGCGCCCGCTGCCGTGGCGGAGTCCATTAAGAAGGCCTTGGAGCTTCCGAGTGACCAGCTGCACGGATACACGCCCGCACCGGGCCTGCCGCAGTGCCGTACCGCCGTGGCTGAGTCGCTCAACCGCCGCTTTGGTACGAGTTATGAGGGCAAGGATGTCTTTATGACCGTGGGCGCGGCGGCTTCGCTCACCTGCACGCTCAATGCCGTTACGAACCCGGGTGACGAGGTCATTGTTATTGCCCCGTACTTCCCGGAGTATCGCGTGTGGATTGAGAAGGCCGGCTGTACGTGTGTCGAGGCGCTCGCCGATGAAGATACGTTCCAGCTGAGCGTGGATAACGTGCTCAAGGCGATTACCGATAAGACGGCTGCCGTTATTATCGACTCACCCAACAACCCGACCGGTGCCGTGTATACGCGCGATACCCTGACGCGACTGGCCAATGTTCTGCGCGAGGCCAACGCTCGTCGCGATCCCGAGAATCCGATTAGGCTCATCTCGGATGAGCCGTACCGCGAGATCGTATACGGTGCCGAGGTGCCTTGGGTGCCCTCGATCTACGAGAACACCGTGGTTTGCTACTCGTATTCTAAGTCGCTGTCGCTGCCGGGCGAGCGCGTGGGTTGGATTTTGGTTCCCAACACCAATCCGCAGGCTGCGCGTCTGATGCCGGCTGTTGCGGGTGCCGCCCGTACGCTGGGCTTCGTGTGCGCGCCGGCGCTCTTCCAGCGCGTAATTATCGACTGCATCGATGAGCCGAGTGACGTTGAGGCCTATGCGCGCAACCGCACCGCGCTTACCGATGCACTAGCGGAGTACGGCTACACGTATGTTGAGCCGGATGGTGCATTCTACCTGTGGGTGAAGGCGCTGGAGCCCGATGCGAACGCTTTCTGCGAGCGCGCGAAGAAGTATGAGCTGCTTGCGGTGCCCTCGGACAGTTTTGGCATGCCGGGCTGGTTCCGCTTGGGCTACTGTGTGAGCTACGAGACTATCGTTAACTCACTGCCCGCCTGGAAGCAGCTGGCCGACGAGTATCGTCAAAAGTAAAGCGCTCTGCTTACAATGTTTTACGTGAAACGGGGTTTGGTTTTAAGCCAGACCCCGTTGTCTATGCCGTTGGTTGATTTTCAATCTCAACGCAACAGCCTGAACGGACCCCGCGTTTCCGCAGCTAGCGCAACGCGGAAATAGCTCCCGGCACCTGGCCATCACTTCGTTTCCGCAGGTGGAGGGGCTGTGGAGTCCGGTGCCCCCATGCCGCCGCCGCATGCTCCGCCAGCCCGCCGCGCAGCCGTTCCGGACTCAGCGCAACGGGCCCTCCGGCCCATGTCCCGGCCCGCCGCCTATCCCGCCAGCGGCCCCTCGCCCCTCGCGGCCCTGGCCCTTTCGATGCAGCCGGGCGTGAGGTCGAGCTCGCCGGGCGCCAGCTCCTCTATCCCGAACGCGTCCATGAGGGCGGAGGCGTCCTCCCCGAGGGCCATCCGCAGCACGCGCGCCGGCGTCAGGAACCCGAGCGCCCCCCTCGGTTCGGAGTTCACCTGCGACATGAGCAGCGCGCAGTCCGCCGCCGTCAGCCGGTCGAACCTGGCCCCGGCGCCCTTGGGCAGCAGCTTCCTGATCTCCACGTGGTTCTTCTCGCACGCGCCCTTCTGCTGGCTCTGCCGGGGGTCGCAGTAGAAGAGCCTGGTCTCGCCGTCCCGCTCGCCGAGCAGCGCCGCGATGGCGCCCTCGTCGGCGAACTCGCTCCCGTTGTCGGTGAGCACGGCGCCGAAGGCGCGCCTCGCGCCGTCCTCGCCGAGGACCCCGCGCAGGGAGGAGAGCGCCGCCAGGACCGAGGCGCACGTGCCGTCCGGCAGCGGCAGGGCCAGCTGGAAGCGGCTCGGGCGGTGCAGGAGCGTGAGGAGCCTGGCGGAGTCGCCCCTGGAGCCCTCGACGGTGTCCATCTCCCAGGCCGCGGCGCAGGCGTCCTCGCCGAGCGCGAGGAACGACGCGTGCGACCTGCGCGCCGAGTGGGACGTCGCCCTCTTCGGGGCCCGGCGCGACCTCGGCCTGTAGCCGACCTTGCGCCTGAGCTCCATGTTCGTCATGCCGTCGTAGCCGGCGTCCACCTGTTAGCGCTACTGTAAAAACAACCATTTTGACCAACGCTCAACAACCAATCATG
>DXZM01000015.1:116868-121154 GCA_019419665.1 Collinsella sp. | reverse complement strand
TCGGTGTTCGTGTGCGCTTGAGCGAAGCCGCGATGTGGGGGTCGCCGCCGCAGAATTCGTCCAGGCGCGTGTAGAGCGAGCGGGGGAGGAAGCACTGCCCATCCGCGAAGATATCGAAGGTCACATCGTGGCCGGCGGCGATGCGATGGATGCGGTGGGCAATGCCACGGTCGAGCGGACGGCTCAAGATACACGTGGCGCGCGAGGCGTCGGTGGACACATCGTCGTCGAGCTGCCAGACGCTGGCGCCATTGGCGCAGACGGCATAGTGCACGGCGGGATGGGCGAGGATGGGCTCAAAGATGCCCGACAGCGGACGTCCCGTGCAGGGCACAAATTCAATCCCGCGTCGAGCGAGCTCGTCGAGCATCGCCCAGGTGGCATCGCTCATCTGCTTATCGCTCGTCAACAGCGTTCCATCCATATCGGAAAACACAATCATTTGATGCAGCCCTTTCTGCTGGCATAAAAAGCGTGGCCGAGGGCGGTGATGCCCTGGCCACGCTCGGGTTCTATAACGGTCCGCGTCCTAGCGGTCGGCGAGCGGCTTGTATTCCAGCGGCTCGATCACCGGACGATAGGCCGGGCGGATGATGCGATGCGCGCAGAAGAGCTCTTCCATGCGGTGCGCCGACCAGCCGGCCATGCGGGCGACGGCGAACAGCGGCGTAAAGAGCGTCGCGGGCACGCCGAGCATCTTGTAGATAAAGCCCGTGTACAGGTCGATGTTGGCGCAGATGGGCTTGGTCATGCCGTGATCGCGCATCACCTGCGGGGCCAGGCGCTCGATGCGCTCGATGAGCGCGAACTCCTCGCCCAAGTCCTTCTTGGCGGCAAGCGTGCGCGCGTAACGGCGGCACACCTCGGCGCGCGGGTCGCTCAGCGTGTAGACGGCGTGGCCCATACCGTAGATGAGGCCCGTGCCGTCGAAGGCCTGCTTGTCGAGGATCTTGCCCAGGTAGGCTGCGACCTCGTCCTCGTCCTCCCAATTGGAGACATGCGCACGGATATCCTCGTGCATGGACACGACCTTGGCGTTGGCGCCGCCGTGGCGCGGACCCTTGAGCGAGCCGATAGCCGCGGCGTAGGCGGAATACGGGTCGGTGGCCGAGGAGGACAGCACGCGGCAGGCAAACGTGGAATTGTTGCCGCCGCCGTGCTCGGCATGCAGCATGAGCATCACGTCGAGCAGCATGGCTTCGTCGCGGGTGAACGCCATGCCGCCGCGCAACACCTGCAGGATGGTCTCAGCGGTGGAAAGGCCGGGTGTGGGGTGCGGTACGTGAACCTCGGAGCCGCGGCGCTTGGCGACCGAGGCCATATGCGCGAAGGCGGCGATGCGGGGGAGACGTGCGAGCATGGAAATGGCGACGTCGATTTCGTGCTCGGGCGTGATCACGTCTGGTTCGGCATCGAAGGCGTAGAGCAGCAGCACGGCGCGCTGGAGCACGTTCATGATGCTCGACGACACCGTGGTCATAGGGAACTCTTTGACGTATTCGTCGCTCAGATGTCTAAAGGCGCCCAGGCGCTCGCAAAAGCCATCGAGCTCTTCCTTGTTGGGCAGCGAACCCGTGATAAGCAGATAGGCGACTTCCTCGTAGCCGTAGCGATTCTCGGCCTGGGCATTGTTGACCAGATCCTCGATGCTGTAGCCGCGAAGCGTGAGCTTGCCCTGATCGGGCACGACCTTTCCGTCGACCTTGTTGTAGCCGTGCACATCCGAGATGCGAGTGAGGCCCGCGACCACGCCCGAGCCGTCGGCATTGCGCAGGCCGCGCTTGACATTGTGCTCAACAAATAGGCCCTCGTCATAAGGGTCAGTCGGCAGGCCATAGTAGAGATTTTCGCTTTCGGGCGAAATCTGGCGGCTCGCTTCGTAATCCAAGACCAGGCGGCTCAGGTGGTCGTCGAAGCGGTAATAGATTTTCTTGGCGTCGTAGGCCATGCGCGCTCCTCTCCGGGCCGCATCGGGGTGACTTGCATGGGCATGCGCGCGTCAGGCTATCCCCAGCGGCTTGCTCGCTACAGGCGGTACATAAAGTTGAAGACGTCCTCGCGCTGGATGGACACGTTGACGCCCGAAAGCTCGCCGGCCTCGGCCAGCGCCTTCTGCAGCTCGGCGAAGTCGAGCTTGGACTCGGCGGTATCGGCCAGCATGGTCATGGTGAAGATGTCCTCGATAATGGACTGCGTGATGTCGCGGATGTCGACGTTGGCCTCGCCTAGGACACGGGTGACGCCGGCGACGATGCCGGGGCGGTTCTTGCCAAGGACGGTGATGACGATACGGGAGGACGAGATCTCGGCCATGGGAAACCCTTTCGCGTGATTGCGGCGCGCGCGGGGCGCTCCGCTACGGTACAGTGTTCATCATTGTACCTGTCTGGCGCAAAAAAGGCGCGCTCGCTGCGGCGTTACATGCCTGCAACATGAGCGTAAGGGGGAAGGCCGTACGGGGAAGAGCCGTCTGGCGCGTGTCCGGCTCGTGTTGGGTTGATTTCCGATCTCAGCCGAACACATTGAGCGGACAGGCCGTTCCCGCAGTCAGCCGAACGCCTCCGACGGCTGATTCCGAACTGGAAGCGGAGGGCATCCCCGCCCTTCGGTAGGGGATACCGCTCCGCGGCGCATGCCGCGGGCGGCGCCCCTATCGGACCACCGTGACCTCAGTTGGGATGGGCCCAGCACTGCCGCGTACTCGGTGAGCTAGAGCCAACTGTTCGTCTTCACGTCGCGTATGGCGATATTTCGGTCGTCCGGCTCGGTGATGCCGTAGCCGAACGCCTGGAGCGTCTCGATGGACTCCTGGATCCTCTGTTGGAACATGGGACCCGGATCGACCCTCGGCCCGAGGTGCCCGCGCCAAAGGCACGGCGTGGCGCGCAGTATGTTATGGATTTTGGAGATGGGCTCGATGTCGGCGTAGACGTTGAGCGTCGCCATGGCGTCCTTGTGGCCGAGGATCGATTGGAGCGCCTTGATATCGCCGCCTTGGCGGATCCACTGCGTTGCGAACGTGTGGCGAAGGCCGTGGAACGTGATCAGCTCGTCGTTGGTGCCCATGAGGCCGTTGGTCTCCGAGAACGTCTTGAACGCCCTGCGGATATAGCTTGTCGTCGCGAAGATCGCGCCCGGCTCCGACAGGATGTAGCAGTCCCCGATCTCGACCGCCCCGGTAAGGCCGCGCAAGCGCAGCTTTCCGCAGTCGATCTCGTGGGTCTCCTTCAGGAAGGGGAGTAGGCCGACCGGGTCGATGGGGATACCCCTGGCGTCATGGGTCTTGGTGTCCTTGATGAACGAACCCATTCCCTTCGCGTACGCCACCGAGTGTCTGATCGAGATCAGGCCCGTCTCGAAATCCACATCGCACCACCGAAGGCCGCAGACCTCGCCGATTCGCATCCCCGTGTGCAGGGCGAGTACGACCGCCCTCTAATCCTCGGCGGACCAATCGAGTCCGAACTCCTTTCGGGCATCCTCTTCGCTCATGACTTCGAGAAGGTCTCCGGGTTGGCAACGAAGGGCGAGGCATAGCTGCTCGAGTGTGTTGAAGCGAATGCCGCGAATATGCCCTTTTTTAATACGGGACAGGTTCACGGGCGTGGTTCCAATCCTTTCGGCAAGTTCGTTCGAGGAAATCTTTCGCTCGGCCATGATCTTGTCGAGGCGAACAATTACGGGCATGGCGTTTCCTTACGCAATCTCGTCGGAGTCGAGGTACAGCTCTCGGGCGTACAAGAAGAGCTGGGAAAGCATGAACAGGACGATGCCGAGAACCAGAGAGGTCCAATCGAATGATGAAGCGATCTCTTGGGCGCCGACGGCCCCCTCGTCGCCAAACATCGAAACGGAGGTTTTGAGTGAGCCGGCGTAGAGGCTGGTGGCAGCTTGAACAACGAAGAGAATGCCGAGCACCTTCAAGCATGTCGCAGACCCTTTCTTGAAGGGGTCTCCGCTCTTGATCGTCCACACGAGAACGGCGCTGAGGATGGTCGTAGCGATACCGATGACGGCAGGGACCAATGTCGAGATCGCAAGGGCTGGATACACGGGGGAGTCTGCAATTACAGGGTTGTCGAGCACTTCGATTGCTGGCTTTAAGGAGAACGCCACTTGTGCGATGGCGGTGGCGCAAAGGGTCGCAGAGGCTATCGCACATGCGATGCGGAAGGAATGAAGCCGGGGAGTGCGATTGTCAGAACTCATAATAACCTCCGAAGAATTTAAAAAACTCAGGTTACTTTTTAACAGTTTATGTTAAATTGACTTTGCCGGCAAGTAAT
>DXZM01000015.1:80242-116768 GCA_019419665.1 Collinsella sp. | reverse complement strand
AAGGGCCGAGCATTTTGTTCGGCCCCTCTGTTCCGACTGGATGAGGTTAAGGTTGGCGATGAATATGCTCAAAATCTCGAAGGCGATCTTTAGGTCGCTTCTCTCCTCCAGGTCGCTCTGTGTTGTCGTTGTTGCGTTGATGGTTCTTTGTGCTCTGCCCGTCTTCAGGAGCGCGGCTGGCATCGACGGACGGGTCGAATACCTCGAGTCGGGAATAACCCGTGTTGAGCAGGAATTGTCAGCATCCTATGCGGATGCGCTTGTGAATGCGGGGGGGGGGACGGTGTCTATACCTCTTCATCAAGCATGCCCGCGCTTCTGTACCCTCTTGCCGCGGGACGTCTTATCTTGGCACCGCTCTCTCCCCTACTTCCGTTTCTGCAGATATCGGATGGAGAGTACACCTATTATGACGGATCGAAGGAGTACTTGCTATGGGTCGCAACGGCCGTTGCCGTCTCGTTCCTTGCCGCGCGTCTTAACAAACGTGAAAAGCTCATCATCCAGGCACCGATGGGCGAGTTGGGTAGACTTGTTGCATCGAGCGTATGGGCGAGTGTTTTTGCAATGCTTGCCGTCCTCGCCATCAATCTTCCAGGGATAATCGCCGCGCTTGTGAAGAATGGCCCGGGCTCGCCGTTCTATCCGATAGGCTACATTCAATATGCGACTCCGGTTATCAAACCGGCTTGGCTGGTGTTCGCGCAGACGGCCATCTTGCAATTCTTGGTGGCAGCGTTCATCTCGCTTGTCGTTCACCTTGCCGTGAAGATTGCCAATAACCCTACGCTTGGAATCGTGTTCGTATGTGCCCTGATGGGGGTGACGATGGTTCCCGGGTATTACGGAAGATCCATCGCTTTACGTGAGTTCGCCCTGTTGAATCCCCTTACGTATGCGAACACTGAGTTGACCGTCGGCGCCTATAGCCCGTACCCGACAACGCAGATAGTGAATCTGCCTGGACTTTGCTTCGAGCGTGGCGCGATTGCCCTCGTATGCGCAATCGGGATCGAGGTGCTGGCAATTAGCCTGCTTTGCGTTGCTGGAAAGAGCGGCTGCGCGTGCCCGATATCCCCGATTTGTCTTGAGAGAGGTTCCTTCACTGCATCGAGAACGGCAACTCGTTCGAGCGCTTGTGCCTCCGCCGTTGCATACGTAAGAACGATGGGGAAACTGCTCCTGCGTTCTCCTACCCTCGCCGTATGCGCGATTGCAATGTCGACGACGATGCTGGCCCCGGCTCTGGTCGAGATGTTTCCTGACGCTGATAACGTTTCCGCTGTTCGGTATAGGGATGGGGAGCTCCGTTCAATAGATCGGTATCTAGAGCAGAACGCTGCGAATATGGACGTCGAGGGCAAAGCGGCCCTGGAAGACATGCGGGATGCTCTTTCGGGTTTCGTGTACGCGCCTATGCCTGCGGAGGGGTTTCGAAGCCTTGCGACGTACGAGCGCGCTCGAGGTGAGCTGGGCGCGGCAGATGCGACTCTCCTGCAATCGATCGGAATCGAGCCGGAGACTCCTTCTCGTGCGGAGGCGCGCGCCCTTCTGCTTGAGTCGATCGCGAGCTTGCCGGACCCCAAGGTTTACGAGTTAAGTACGAAGATGCCCCCATTAATCCTCCTTTCGTATCTCCAGGCAGCGCTTCCCTCCTTATTTTTGCTGTTGCCCGTGGTTGTCACATCGCTCGCGTGCACCCACCTGCAGTGTCGTTCCCTTCTGGTTCTCCAGATCCCCGCAACAGCGCATGTGCGTTTTCTGACGGCTGTTGCGCTGGCTCTCCTGCTTGGCTTGGTGCTGCTTTTGGTGTCGATGGTTCCCGCTGTCGTTGTGTCCGTGATTAAGAATGGTGCGGGTGGATCGGAGTATCCCGTCGCTCTCATTCGGGCGGGAGCTTCGACAACGTCCACGGTGGGGGAGGCGGTGTTGTGCAGTATTCCGTTGCTGGTCATGGCATACGGCGTGATTTCCGTCGTCGCTGCGTTGACAGCAGCGATTAGCCGCAACCCCGTTGTCACCGGAATGGTTTGCGCGGTTCTCTTGGTGTTGGGTTCGTTGAGCGCTCATGTTGAAAGCGTGGGCATGGGCGTCGCGCTGCTGGCTCCATTCGCCTCGTTTGATCCCGCTTCCCAGGTGGGGACGATTGGGTTCCTTGGGCGAGGGACGAACGCGATGCCTTTTGGAGAGGTCGTCGGCGCATCGGGCGCTCTGCTGGTGGTCTTGGGCGCCGTATCTCCGTTGATGGTGCGCCTGAGTGTTCCAAAGATCGAAAGGGGATGATCTCGATGATTGACCTTCAAACGCTGACGATCTCTTATGGAAAGAAGGTGCTCGTAGATTCGGTGAACGCTGAGTTTGCCCCGGGTACGGTCTACGGTCTCGTCGCTCCGAACGGGCATGGAAAGACGACGTTGCTGCGTGCGATGGCAGGTTTGCCGGGTCCTCGCGTGGACGGGAGCATCGTTCTGGATGAGGTGCAGGGTACGGGTGCGAGAGAGGTCCGTTCTATGATCTTCTATGCACCTGGTGAGGGGACGCTGCTGTATCCCGGATTGCGTGCGGAAGATCACCTCAAGATGGTTTGCGATATGTGGCCGCATGCTCGCGATATCGAAGAGATAGTGGAACAAACGCGGATAGGCGAGTTCGCGAAGATGAGGATCCGCACTCTGAGCCAGGGCATGAAGCAGCAGCTTACCCTGGCGATTGCGTATGCGACGGGCGCGCGGTACCTTCTATTAGATGAGCCCATGAACGCGCTCGACCCCAGCAGGGTGGACTTGCATTCCGAGATTCTCAGGAAGCTGGCCGATTCTGGTACGTGCATCATCATGTCATCCCACATCTTGGATTCGGTCGATAGGCTGTGCGATGAGATTCTGTTTTTGAAGGATGGGAGGCTCATTAGAAGCATTCCGCAAGATGATGCTGCGCCGAAGTCTCCTGGATCCCATTTCGCAAAGCCTGCCGGACGCGCCGAGGGTGCGCTAAGCACGTATCGGCGACTCTACGAAAAGGGCGGGTAGAAATGCAAGTTAAAAATCTATGTGGCCAATGTGATACCGTTGAACCCGCATATCGATACCGCTCAGCCATTCGCCTCGCCCCCGTCGCACGTATCTTCATCCGGTCTGTTACTTTTAATCTAACAATTCTTTGAGGAACGTAGGTGCTTCTAAATGTACTGTCGACTTCTTCTCAAACTAATCCTAAGAGACAAGGCCGTATGGATTTGTACGCTCGTTCTCGCTGCAGCCTTTTCCGTCCCCATTGCGTTCAATTCACCCATCTACGGGCCCTTCTTTATGAAACAGGGCATGCAGAGCTTTGTCGACGCATTCAATACGCGCGCGCCCCAGGCCAGCGGCACAGACCTATCTCCAGAGCAGCAAAATGACGCGGAGCTTGCAAGATACGCGAACGCCGCCCTCGCCGCTCAAACCGACGCCGCCTTTCTCGATTCTGCCGAGAGCTACTACGCGCTCATGGGCGAAGGCTTCCAATCCGGGTCCATCGTGGGAGACCAAGAGACCAATGACGCAGCGCTCGCATATTGCCGTGCCCTGAGCAGCTCCGGCATCACGGATATCCCGGCCTCCGCAAACGACCTGCCATTCCTTTCCTTCCTGCCTTACGCCATTGCCACGGCGCCGTCTTTCCTTCCCTTCATCCCCTTCCTTCTCTCGTCGATACTCGTGCTCGGCGCCACAAGGCCCGGGACCCTGGCGGCAAAGGCGCCCGTGCCCAAATTCCGGCGCCTTATCCAAACCGTGTTTTCGATAATTGGCGCGGGGACCGCGATGCTCCTCGCCGGCCTTGCGCCCGGGAGTATTTACGCCTTGGCCCTAAACGGCTTCGGGCAGATCGGGTACCCGATCGCCTTCTTCCATGACGGCGCGCTCACTACCACGACCGCGGGAAACGTCTTCACGACCATACTTCTCGCGCTGCTCGCGGGTGGAACCTTGATATCCGTTTGTTCCGTCGTCCTATCGACCGCAACGAGGCGCGTCTTCGCGGGCCCCCTTGCCTCCGCGCTGCTTGTCGCGGCCCCGGCATTCCCGTTATTGTCCGATTCGGCACTAGGGCATAATGCCGCGCTCGGGCTCCTGCCGCTGGCCGTGTTCTCGCCTATCGAGGCAACGGGTTACGTGGGATGCTTCCCGACAGAATTCATTGGCTCCGGTTCGGGCGGCGCATCGATGCTTGCCGTGGCCCTGGCATACGTCGCGGTCCTTTTCGCGGTCGGCGCCGTTGTGACGCGTTCGCCCAAACAGGCTGGACCCGCTAAAAAGCACCATGGGCTTGAGCTCCTGGACGTGAGCGTGGGATACGGGAGCACGACGATACTTTCGATCGGATCGCTTTCCTTGGGCCCGGGAACGGCGGCGGGGCTCGTCGCTCCCAACGGCTCGGGGAAAACCACCCTTCTTGAAGCGCTGTCGGGCCAATTACCCACCCGCATCCGCTCGGGAAGCCTGGCGGCAGACGGAATCTGCCAACGTCGATCAGCCGAATTTGCAGAACTCGTCTACCTGAGCTCTTCGGGCAGCGCGGATCTCTATCCCACGCTATCGGCCATCGAGCACCTTGCTTTCGTTAGGGAGGCGTGGAAATCGGCCGCCGACATCGACTCGCTCTGCGACTCCCTCGGAATCTCCCCATATCTCGACAAGCCGACCCGTAAACTCTCGACAGGAATGAAGCAGCAGGTAAAGCTTGCCATGGCGATAGCGACCGATTGCCCGTACCTCATCCTCGATGAACCGCTGAACGGCCTCGATCCGGGAAAACGGAAAACCTCCTGCGACGCGATGCGCAGCGAGGTGGAGCGGGGACGCAGCGTGCTCATCTCAAGCCATCTGCTCGACGACCTGGCAGACCTCACCGACTCGTTCTACTTCATCGAGGCCGGCACGCTCGTGGAAAAGACCGAGTCGTCCTCGCAGACGCTCAAGCAGGAATACCTCGATACATACGAGGGAGGTGAATGACATGAAACTATTTGAACAGCTGAAGTCCAATGCGTCGCGCATGGCTGTCTACGCCATCCTCGTGGCAACGGCTTTATGCGGAATCGCGGCACCCGTCTATGCGCTCAACGGGGAGAAAGGCGATGTCGAACCCGCGTACATGGCTTCGACGGTTAAGGACCGGTACAAAGCCTTCTCTGGAGACACGTTTTACGTAGCAGAGTACGACACGACCTACCGTCAGCTTCGCTACAACAAGAGATACGAATATCTAGGCCCAGAAGTAATCAGCTATACATCGGGTTGGTACCGCTCCAGCTATGGACACATAACCCAGTTCAAGTGTAACTACCGTGTGTACAACTAAAGCAACCGGCTGGGACGAGGGGCGACGCAAAAGCGTCGCCCCAGTTTTTAACCATGTCAACTGAACTTAGTTCAGTTTGGTTGATTTCCGATCTCAGCCGAACACATTGAGCGGAAAGGCCGTTCCCGCAGTCAGTCGAACGTCCCCGGGGCCCTTCTCAGGCCCCGGGGACGGCATTTTCCCAGTTGAAGGAACGGTGGAGATGTGTTTCGATGGGTCAGATTCGTGTCGTTCCGAAAAGACCGTGAACCTTTTGTGGGACGCGCGGTGCCGTGGTACCATAACCGAGTTTGTTGTCTTGGTCGGAAACCAAGACGCCTTATGCGCTGATCGGTAACCAGCGCCTGACTAATAAGGAGTCCTACCATGAAGCAGGGTATCCATCCCCAGTATGTCGAGTGCACGGTGACGTGCTCCTGCGGCAACACCTTCAAGACGCACGCTACCGTGTCCGAGATGAAGGTCGAGCTTTGCAACGAGTGCCACCCGTTCTACACCGGCCAGCAGAAGTTCGTCGACACCGGTGGACGCGTCCAGCGCTTCGCCGACAAGTTCGGTGGCGCCGCTGCCGCCCAGCTCAAGAAGGCTGAGGAGGCCAAGGCTGCCAAGGCCGCCAAGGCTGCTGAGGCCGAGGCCGCTCGCAAGGCCGCCGCTGAGGCTAAGGCTGCCGAGAAGGCTAAGCGTGCCGCTAAGTTCGCCGAGGAGGCTGCCAAGCAGGCCGCCGAGGCTCCCGCAGAGGCTCCCGTCGAGGAGGCCGCTGCCGAGGCTGAGACCACCGAGGCTGCTGAGTAAATAGCTCGCCGCGGAATCGCTCGCATTCATGGCATAAGGGCCGTGCATCCGTTTGGGTGCGCGGCCCTTTTCCTTTATTGGTGCAAACGAACCTGTCTCCATGGCACCAGATTTGTACGAAGGGGACGGATTGGTTTGCGCCAAATGGCAGAGAGACAGCGTTTTCCCAGATAAAAGCTGACAAATTAAACCAGTCCCTTTTTGGCAGGTTGGTCGTAGTTATTACGTGGCGGTCGAGGTCGACCGTATAGGCCGCGCCTTGTTTGGCTAAAGTACAATCATCTGTGTTTAACTCGCCCGCAGCTGCACGGCGTGGGCGATGGCCAAAAAGGAAAACCACATGGGATTCATGTCAAAGCTGCTGTCCTTTGGATCCGATAAGGACCTTAAGCGCTACTACAAGATCGTCGACCAGATCAACGGTCTTGAGCCCCAGTTTGAGAAGATGACCGAGGAGGAACTCCGCGCCCAGACCGATAAGTTCCGCGAGCGTTACGCCAACGGCGAGTCGCTCGACGACATGCTCCCCGAGGCTTTTGCCACCGTGCGCGAGGCTTCCAAGCGCATCACGGGCATGCGCCACTTTGACGTACAGCTCATCGGCGCTATGGCGCTTCATGAGGGTCATATTGCTGAGATGAAGACCGGCGAAGGCAAGACCCTGGTCTCCACCTTGGCCGGCTACCTCAACGCTATCGCCGGCAAGGGCGTGCATGTCGTTACCGTCAACGATTACCTGGCAAAGCGCGACTCCGAGTGGATGGGCCGCATCTACAAGTACCTGGGAATGACCGTCGGTCTGCTCCAGAACAACATGCCGCTCGAGCTCAAGCGTCCGGCCTACCAGGCCGATGTCACCTATGGCACCAACTCCGAGTTCGGCTTCGATTACCTGCGCGACAACATGGTCACTCGCCCTGAGCAGCGCGTGCAGCGCGGCCACCATTACGCCATCGTCGACGAGGTCGACTCCATCCTGATCGACGAGGCGCGTACCCCGCTCATCATCTCGGGTGCCGGCACCAAGTCCGCCAGCACCTACAAGGACTTCGCGCGTGCCGTGCGCGGCCTTGAGCGCGGCGAGGACGTGTCGCACGACATGCTCACCGCCACCGAGGACGTCGAGCCCACGGGCGACTACGTCATGGACGAGGCCAAGCACACCATCGCCGCCACCGAGCGCGGCCTTAAGAAGATTGAGCGCCGCCTGGGTATCGATGACATCTATGCCGATCTCTCCGGCCAGCTGGTCAACCACCTGCAGCAGGCGCTGAAGGCCCAGTACATGTTCCACCGCGACAAGCAGTACGTGGTCACTAATGGCGAGGTCAAGATCGTCGACGAGTTCACTGGTCGCATCATGGAAGGCCGCCGCTATTCCGAGGGCTTGCACCAGGCCATCGAGGCCAAAGAGGGCGTGCTCGTGCGCGAGGAGAACCAGACGCTGGCCACCATCACCCTTCAGAACTACTTCCGTCTCTATGACAAGCTCTCCGGCATGACCGGTACGGCACTCACCGAGGACGCCGAGTTCCGTGAGATTTATAAACTGCCCGTCGAGGTCATCCCCCCCAACAAGCCCGTGCAGCGTGTTGACCACGAGGACCTGGTGTACCGCACCGTCCAGGCCAAGTACAACGCCGTTGCCGACGACGTCGAGCGACGTCACGCCAAGGGCCAACCGGTCCTGGTGGGCACCGTCTCCATCGAAAGCTCCGAGAAGCTGTCGGCCGCCCTTACCAAGCGCAGCATCGCGCACGAGGTCCTCAACGCCAAGCATCACGAGCGCGAGGCTCATATCGTTGCCCAGGCCGGACGCTACGGCGCCGTGACCATCGCTACTAACATGGCCGGTCGTGGTACTGACATCCTGTTGGGCGGCAACCCCGACGAGCTGGTGCGCGAGCGCCTTGAGTACGAGGGCCTGACCATGGAGGACGTGACGCCCGAGCAGCTCGAGCAGTTTAACGCCGAGGCCAAGGAGACCTGCAAGGCCGAGCGCGAGCGCGTGCTTGCCGCCGGTGGCCTGACCGTCATCGGCACCGAGCGCCATGAGTCCCGTCGTATCGACAACCAGCTGCGCGGCCGCTCCGGTCGTCAGGGCGATCCGGGCGAGACCCAGTTCTACCTGTCGCTCGAGGACGACCTCATGCGCCTGTTCGGCGGCGACAAGATGGACCGCGTCTCCAAAATGATGGTCACCGCCGACATGGGCGACGACATGCCCATCCAGCACAAGATCATCTCAAAGGCCGTCGAGAGCGCCCAGCACAAGGTCGAGAGCATCAACTTCTCCATGCGTAAGGGCGTCCTCGAGTACGATGACGTCATGAACAAGCAGCGCCAGGTCATCTACGCCGAGCGTAACAAGATTCTGGACGGCAAGGACCTGACCGACCACATCACCGAGGTCATGCACGACACCGTGTACCGCTGCGTACAGGAGTTCTGCACCAAGGACAGCCACGAGGGCGAGCGCGATCTCGAGGGCCTGCGCAAGTGGGTCGTTGAGCTCACCGGCCATATCGATACGCCGAAGTTCCCCGACGAGGACTTCGAGGCCCTTGCTGCCGATGTCCTGGCCTACGTTGAGAAGTGCTACAACATGAAGGCCGAGCGCCTGGGTGAGGACCTCATGCGCGAGCTCAACACCCAGGTCATGCTGCGCGTCATCGACACCCGCTGGATGAACTACCTGCAGGAGATGGACTACCTCAAGACCGGTATCGGACTGCGCGGCTTTGGTCAGCGCGATCCGCTGGTCGAGTACAAGACCGAGGCTTATGGCGCGTTCCAGATGCTCGTCGACACCATGTACGAGGATTACCTGCGCACCGTCCTGCGCATCGAGATCAAGGCCGCCCCGCACGCCGTGGAGCACAAGGAGGACCCCGCGCTCGAGGGTGCGCGCTTCTCCGGCCCCGCCGATGTCGATGGCGACAACGGCAACTCGGTGCTGCGCAAGCAGGCACAGGTGCAGGCCCGCACGGCCGTCCAGGGAGGCCCGGCTGCTGTCAACAACGGCGGCAAGGTGACCACCTACCGCAAGTCCGAGAGCGATGACCCTTATGTCAACGTGGGCCGCAACGACCTTTGCCCCTGCGGCAGCGGCAAGAAGTTCAAGTACTGCCACGGCAGGAATCGTTAATGGCTGAGGCTTTAGAGGTAACGCCCGCCGAGCTGGACGCGTTTGCGGACCGGCTCGGCGAGGTCGAGTCGTATCTCCACCTGGACG
This sequence comes from Collinsella sp., assembly GCA_019419665.1. GTDB lineage: Bacteria > Actinomycetota > Coriobacteriia > Coriobacteriales > Coriobacteriaceae > Collinsella. The sequence continues at coordinate 107,398 of DXZM01000015.1, read as the reverse complement.
AGAAGCGTACCCGCGTGTCCGAGCTCGAGGCCAAAAGCGTGGCCCCCGGCTTTTGGGATGACGCCGACGCCGCTCGCGCCACCATGGAGGAGATCGCGCGCACCAAGGAAGATATCGCTGCCGTGGACAACGCGCGCGGCGAGCTTTCCGATGCCCGCGCCGCGCTGGAGCTTGCCGAGGAGATGGGGGATGACCCCGATGCCGCCGCCCTTCGCGAGGAGGCTACAGCCACGGCTGAGCGCCTGGCCCGTGCCATCGATGAGCTTGAGCTTTCGAGCTGGTTTACCGGTGAGTTCGATCACGGCGATGCCATTGTGACCATCAAGCCCGGACAGGGTGGTCTGGAGGCCCAGGACTGGACCTTCATGCTCTTTAAGATGTACATGAAGTACTGCCAGCGTCGCGGCTGGAAGGTCACGATTAACGACTGCCCCGCTGCTGAGGTCATCGGCATCGACCGCGCGACCTTTACCGTCGAGGGCAAGGACGCATTTGGCATGCTGCGCGCCGAGGCCGGCGTCCACCGCTTGGTGCGCATTAGCCCCACCGACGACAAGAAGCGCCGCCAGACCACGTTCGCCGGCGTCGAGGTCATCCCCGTGCTACCCGATGATATCGATATCGAGATCAGCCCCGATGACATCCGCGTGGACGTGTACCACGCGAGCGGCCCGGGCGGTCAGGGCGTGAACACCACCGACTCCGCCGTGCGCGTGACGCATTTCCCCAGCGGCATTGTGGTCACCTGCCAAAACGAGCGCAGCCAGATCCAGAACAAGGCCGCGTGCATGCAGATCCTCAAGGCACGCCTGTACGAGATTGAGCTCGAGAAGCGCGCCGAGGCCCTGGATGAGATTCGCGGACCCAAAACCACGATTGGTTTTGGTAACCAGATTCGCAGCTACGTGCTCTACCCGTATCAGATGGTCAAGGACCTGCGCTCGGGTGTGGAGACCAGCAATGTCGAGGCCGTTCTTGACGATGGCGATCTGGATCCGTTTGTAATTGGCTATCACCGTTGGGCTACCGGCAACGCCGGTGCGGAAGGCTCGGACGCCTAGGCACATGGTTGGCTCCGGGTCGATGCAAACATTTCGCAGGGGGTGGTATTTGCTCGGTGAATCGGTAGAATCGAATACAGTAAGAAGTTCAAAGCGCACTCGTTTGGGTGCGCTTTTTTGAGGGAGGCAGCATGGCATATCGTCTGGACATCAAGCGCATTCTTTCGCTGAACTTCTTTCATGACTTGCCCAAGATCATGTTTGGCTGCGCCCTGGCAGCTATCGCGACGGATCTGTTTTTGATTCCCAACGGTCTTGCTGCCGGCGGCGTCACGGGCCTCGCCACCATTATCCAGGCGGTCGGCGCCTCGCATGGCATCTCGCTGCCTGTCGGTATTCAAACCATCGTGATGAATGCCTTGCTGCTGCTGGTCGTTATGCGCGAGGGGGGCATGTTCTACGTGGTCCAGACGGCGACGGGCTTTGTGCTGCTGGGCTTCTTCACCGACCTGTTCGCTCCGTTTGTGGCGCCGCTGGCACATGCCGACCTGATGCTGCCCGCTATGTGGGGCGGCATTATCACGGGCATTGGCTACGGCATGGTGCTACGCGCCGGTGCCAACACTGGCGGCTCTGACACCATCGGTCAGATTATCTCGCGCAATACGTCACTACCGGTGGGCTCCACCGTCATGGCGATCGACGTTGCCGTGTGCGCGCTGTCGGCCCCGGTCTTCTCGGTCGAAAACGCGCTGTATGCGGGCCTTTCGATGGTCATTAGCGGTTACGTGATCGATGCCGTGGTCGACGGCGGCAACAGGCGCCGTATGGTACTCATCATCTCGGACAAGTTTCCCGATATTGCGGCCGACATCATGTATGGCCTGGGTCGCGGCTGCACCAAGTTTAAGGCGACCGGCATGTACTCGGGCGCCGAGAAGCCGGTGATCATGGTCATTGTGAGCCGCCGCGAGCTCAACACCCTCAAAACGATCGTGCGCGAGCGCGATCCTCACGCCATTGTGACGGTCGCCGACGTTACGGAAACCTTCGGTGAGGGATTCAAGGACATTAACGCGTAGGGCCGACTGCGTTCCATCCAAAAGACGTTCACATTGATAAACCGTTTCATCAGCGGTTCTGCCTGCTCAATTGTTCAAATAATGATAAATACTCTGGTAAAGCTTCCAGTTTCCAGCATAATGAATGACGTACGTGCATTGCGGCTGTGTTGGGATTACCTTCGGTGCCGTGCGCATCTTGTCTAATGAGGATGAAAGGAAGGCACAATGAGCGACGAAGAGCTCAAAAAGGTTGCCAACGAGGTAAGGAAGGGCATCGTCACCGGCGTGCACGCTGCCAAGTCCGGCCATCCGGGCGGTTCGCTCGGCGCTGCCGACATCATGACCTATCTGTACTTTGAGGAAATGAACGTCGACCCGTCCGATCCCCGCAAGGCCGATCGCGACCGTTTTGTGCTCTCCAAGGGCCATTGCGCTCCGGGCCTGTACGCCGTGCTCGCCGAGCGCGGGTTCTTCCCCAAAGAGGACCTCAAGACGCTGCGCCATATCGGCAGCCACCTGCAGGGTCACCCCAACATGAACGACACCCCGGGCGTCGACATGTCCACCGGTTCGCTCGGCCAGGGCATCTCCGCCGCCGTCGGGATGGCGCTCGCCGCCAAGCACTGGGGCGATACTTACCGCACGTATGCCCTGCTGGGTGATGGCGAGAGCGAGGAGGGCCAGGTCTGGGAGGCAGCCATGTTTGCCGGCAACCAACAGCTCGATAACCTCTGCGTGATCGTCGACCACAACGGCCTTCAGATTGACGGTCCCGTCGAGGAGGTCAACGACCCCATGCCGCTCGCCGACAAGTTCCGCGCGTTCAAGTTCCACGTGGTTGAGCTCGCCGACGGCAACGACTTCGACCAGATCCGCGCCGCCTTTGCCGAGGCTCGCGCCACCAAGGGGCAGCCGACCGCCATTATCGCCGAGACCACAAAGGGCAAGGGCGTGTCCTTTATGGAGAACCAGGTTGGTTGGCACGGCAAGGCCCCCAACGATGAACAGTTTGAGCAGGCCATGGCAGAGCTCACGGCCGCCGGAGAGGAGCTCTAGGATGGCAGACGTCAAGAAAATCGCCACGCGTGTAAGCTACGGCGAGGCCCTCGTCGAGCTCGCCAACGAGCACGATGACTTTGTGGTCCTCGACGCCGACCTGGCCGCCGCCACGCAGACCGGTAAGTTTAAGGCCGCTTGCCCCGACCGCTTCTTCGACGTGGGTATCGCCGAGAGCAACCTGATGGGCGTCGCCGCCGGTATCGCGACCACTGGTCGTGTTGCCTTCGCGAGTACCTTTGCCATGTTCGCTGCCGGTCGCGCCTTTGAGCAGGTCCGCAACTCCATCGGCTACCCGCACCTCAACGTTAAGATCGGTGCCACGCACGCCGGCATCTCGGTGGGCGAGGACGGCGCCACGCACCAGTGCTGCGAGGATATCGCCCTCATGCGCGTCATCCCCGGCATGACCGTAATTGTTCCCGCCGACGACGTGGAGGCCCGCGCCGTGACGCGCGCCGCCTACGAGTGCGACGGTCCGGTGTACATGCGCTTCGCCCGTCTGGCCTCGCCGGTTATTAACGACCCCGAGACCTACAAGTTCGAGTTGGGTAAGGGCATTGTCATGCGCGAGGGCGCCGACGTCACCATCATCGCCTGCGGCCTGATGGTCGGCGAGGCTCTCGAGGCCGCCGAGCAGCTTGCTGCCAAGGGCATCGATGCCGAGGTCATCAACATGCACACCATCAAGCCCATCGATGCCGACCTGATCGTCAAGAGCGCCACCAAGACCGGCCACGTCGTGACCGTCGAGGAGCACTCTGTGATCGGTGGCCTGGGCAGCGCCGTTGCTGATGTCCTGTGCGAGCAGTGCCCGACGCCGCTCAAGAAGATTGGCGTCAACGATACCTTTGGCGAGTCCGGCCCGGGCGCCGAGCTCTTGCACAAGTATGGCCTGGACGCCGCCAACATCGTGGCGACCACCAAGGAGTTCTTGGCATAAGGCAAGACGAGGTAAAGTATCGTCTCAACAACCACATCCAAGCCAGAACAGGGGCATCCCCAAAGAGGGCGCCCCTGTTTTTGTTGAATTTAAATTAGAGTCCTGCCAAGCAAAGTTCCCATGGGGAAACGGGCCCATCCCAACAAAGTGCAATTCAGACCCTTCCAACTTTGTATGCGCAGCATCTCAAGTTGGTGCGTCGGCCCCATAGTGGCCGCAGGCCGGGCGCAGGGTTACCTCCCAAATCTTTCCGCAGCGCAGTCCGGCGTTTGTCCGCAGCTCCGCAGGAGCAGGACAAATGCCGGCCATGCGCGAGGACGATTTGGGAGGTAACCCTGCGCCCGGCCGGTGGGATCCCAAAGCCCGCCATGCTTCTTATGTGCAGCAAAGCTAATGCTGCTAAAATGTAAAGCGCTCATGTAGTTTAAACGCACGACGATAAGGAGCACCAGTGGGTAACCACTTCCGTACCTCCGGTGCGGGCGATGATGCCCCCAAGACGCAGACAGGCGTCCAGGGCAGTCGTTTCGCCACTCCGGATTCAGAGGGCCAGCCTGTTGCTCAGGCCCCCACTCAGCCGGCAGATCAGGCACAGCCGGCATCCGATCCCTTTGCCTACAATCCCACCAGCGATGTCACGCTTTCCGGCACGGCGGGTTTTGAGCCCGTTCAGGCCGTGACCGCTCGCGTGGAGCAGCCTCAGGCTGGCGCCGCCACGCCGCAGCCTACCATGGCCGGCATTCCCGACCCCATGGCCCCTGCGACGCCGGTTCCTCAGCCTGCGCAGTCCGGTCTCTTTGCCGCCATTCCCGATCCCACGCAGCCTGCTGCCCCGGTGGTCGAGAGCGATCAGGCAGCCGAGGTCGCAAGCCTCGATAACGCGCTCAACAACCCCGATTTTACGTCGGTGTTTGCGCCCATCGATCCGCAGGCCAGCCGCAAGAAGATGGCCAAGCAGGCCGGTGTCGAGCCCGTCATCCTTATGGAGCATGTCACCAAGATCTATCCGGCACAGCCCAACAAGCCTGCACTTGACGACATCAACATTGAGATCTATCCGGGCGAGTTAGTCTTCCTGGTCGGTCACTCCGGCTCGGGTAAGACCACGCTGCTGTCGACGCTCAACCGCGACGTCAAGCCGACGAGCGGTCGCATCCTGGTTGCCGGTCAGGACCTCATGAAGATCAAGAACCGCAAGGTTCCGTTCCTGCGCCGCCAGATTGGCGCCGTGTTCCAGGACTTTAAGCTTCTGCCGCAAAAGACCGCCTACGAAAACGTGGCGTTTGCCCTGCAGTGCATCGGCAAGCCCAAGGGCGTCATTCGCAGCCAGGTGCCCGAGGTGCTGCGTCTGGTCGGTCTGGCCGATCAGATGGACTCGCTGCCCGACCAGCTTTCCGGTGGCGAGCAGCAGCGCGTCGCCGTCGCCCGCGCTATGGTCAACCGTCCGCCGCTGCTGATCTGCGACGAGCCCACGGGTAACCTCGACCCGGCGATCTCGCTGGGCATCATGAAGCTGCTCGAGCGTATTAACCGCACCGGCACCACCGTGATCGTCGCCACGCACGACCGCGAGATGGTCGATAGCATGCACCGTCGCGTGATCGCCCTCGAGGGCGGCCACGTTATCCGCGACCAGGAGAGGGGAGGTTACGGCAACTATGGCACCAACTAACGTGGGCTACTCCTTCAAAGAGGCAATCAGTCACTTCTTCCGTAACTGGACTACCTCGCTCGGCGCCGTCATCACGATCTTCCTTTCGCTGTTTATCATCGGCCTGTTCATCATGGGCTCCGCGATGCTGAACTCCGTGATCGGCACCGTCGAGGATCAGGTTGTCATCAACGCGTTCATTAGCGATGACGCCGATCAGGCCGATGTCCAGGCTTTTGAGGCCGAGCTTAAGACGTGGAATAACGTCAAGTCCGTGACCTATAAGGACAAGGACGACGCGCTGGCCGAGTATACGAGCAAGATGTCGGGCAACGCCGACGCCACCATGAGCGCGCTCGATGGCCAGAACCCGCTGCCGGCTTCGTTTGCAATTGAGATGGACGATCCGTCCAAGGTCGAAAGCACGGCCCAGAAGCTCAAGAAGAACGCCGACTTCCAGAAGATCGCGGATGACGGCGACGTCAACGCGAGCGTGCTGTACGGCCAGGAGGAAGTGAGCCGCCTGTTCCAGGTGACCAACTACATCCGCATCGCCGCCGTGGTGCTCGTTGGCCTTCTGACCTTTATCGCATTCATCTTCATCAACAACACGATTCGCCTGTCCATCACGGCGCGTCGTCGTGAGATTGCGATTATGCGTCTGGTCGGCGCCAGCAACGGCTTCATTCGCGGCCCGTTTATCACCGAGGGCGTACTGCAGGCCATTTTGGGCTCGCTGCTTTCCATCGGCGTTCTGGAGCTGCTGCGCAATCTGATGATTCCGCGTTTGCAGGAGAGCATCGGCTGGATGTCGTTTGCCCTGCCGATGCAGTACTACCTGGTGACCTATGCTGCGCTGATTCTGGTCGGTGTGATTATCGGTCTCTTTGGTTCTGCCATAGCCATGCGCCGCTACCTGCGCGTGTAGGCATGTCTGGAATTCATCCCTTCCAACGGGTCGTCTCTTATGGGGCGGCCCGTTTTTTGATCTCTAGGGGACGGCAGGAAAGCGAATCATTTGGGTAGACTCTTTGGAGTTCGTCATCGATAGCAAGGAGGCGCCATGGGGCGCAATAACAAGCATAAGCGCGGTGCCCGCAATAAGCGTGGGCCGGTGCGCAGCGAACGCCGTCCGAGCCTGACCGGGCGCGTGCAGCTCCATGAGCATGGCGCCTATGTCATAACCGAGAGCGGCGACTACAAGGTTATGGGCCGCGGTAAGCGCGAGATCATGGATGGCGATACCGTTGCCGTGAGCATTAAGAACAGCCCGCACGGTGAGCGGCGCGCCGTGATCGAAGGCGTGGTTGAGCGCGCAGCCATAAGCGTGGTGGGTACGTACCAGACCGCTGGTCCGCTCGGTGTGATCGAGCCGCTCGATTCGCGCCTGAAGGCCGACTTCTTCATTCTGCCCGAGGATACCTCGGCGGATCGTCTGGGCGTCCACCCGGGTGATGCCGTTGTCGCGCGCATTTTGACCTACCCGACGCGCCTGGAATCGGGCACCGTGACGATCGAACGCCGCATTGGCGGAGATGACGCGCCCGATTTGGGCGTTCAATACGTGATGGCGCGTTACGGCTATACCGATAGCTATCCCGAGGCCGCGCTGGACGAGGCCGAGGGGCTTTCGCTCGATGTGTCCGCGGCGCTTAAGGACCCGCTCCGCCGCGATCTGCGCGACCGCTTTGTCATCACGATCGACCCGGTCGACGCGCGCGACTTTGACGATGCCATTTCGCTTGAGCGCACGCCCGAGGGTGGCTACAAGCTGGGTGTGCATATCGCTGACGTTTCTCACTATGTGGCTTGGGACGGGCATATCGATCTTGAGGCTCGCCATCGTACGACATCGGTGTATCTGGCCGATCGCGTGCTTCCCATGCTGCCCGAACGCCTGTCCTGTGACCTGTGTTCGCTTCGCCCTGACGAGGACCGTCTTGCGTTTACCGTTGACATTGAGCTCGATGCGCAGGGTCGCGTGCGGCATTACGATCCGTACCCCAGCGTGATTCGCTCGCGTGTGCGTATGGACTATGACGGCGCCGAGGCGCTGCTGGTGCGTGCCGGCGCGGTGGAGTATGGGGTGCTGGAGGGTGCGGCCGAGGATGTTGCGGCTGCTGAGGCCTCGCGCGAGGAGGCGCTTGAGCGCGGTCTTGCGTGCGAGAAGGCCGCCCGCGGCTGCAACGTCGACCTCGGCAATTTCCTTGTCGCCGCCAACGAACTCGCCGAACTTCGCCGTCGTATTCGTCGCGTCCGCGGCTCAGTCGATTTTGACACGGCCGAGATTCGCGCTCTATTGGACGAGGACGGAGTACCCGTGCAGATTGTGGCGCGTGAGCGTTCGTGTGCCACGTCGCTTATCGAGGAAGCCATGCTGCTCGCCAACGAGTGCGTTGCAGAGTGGCTGGCAGACCGTGATATCGAGGCCTGCTATCGCGTGCATGAGGATCCGAGCCCCGATAGCCTGCACGGTGCCGCCGTTGCGCTGGCGCAGCTGGGCATCATCGACGATCGCCGTGCTGCCGGTATTGCCCTGGGGAGTCCCGATGAGCTGAAGGCTGCAGTTGATGCTGCCGCCGGTACGGCAAACGCACCGCTCGTCAACACGCTGCTTCTGCGCAGCATGCAGCGTGCGCTGTACAAGCCGCGTAACGAGGGCCACTTTGCGCTCGCCGCGCCGTGCTACTGTCACTTTACGAGTCCCATCCGTCGCTACCCCGATCTGGTGGTGCACCGCGTGCTCAAACTGCAGTTGGCCTATGAGCAGCTCGGCGGCAAGGACGCCTTGGTCCGTACGCCGCGGCTGATCGGCAAGGGGCGCGAGTCGCTGCCGCGCATTCTGCCGCAGATCTGCCGTGCGTGCAGCGATGCGGAGCGTGCGGCCGATGCCGCCAGCCATGCGACGCAAAAGATCAAGATTGCCCAGTACTATGAGGACCGTCTGGGCGAGCGCTATGCCGGATCCGTCTCGTGGGTCAGCAGCATGGGCCTCTTTGTGCGCTTGGACCTGACGCAGGTCGAAGGCTTGGTTTCGATCAAGAGTCTGGGCAACGAGTGGTTCGAGTTCGACGAGGATGCGCTTACGCTGACGGGCGCCGACACGGGGACTCGCTATGAACTGGGCCAGCGCGTGATTATCGAGGTCTCGCGCGTCAATACCACGCGTGGGCACTTGGACTTTAAGCTTATCCATTAGCCAAATCCCGACTCATGGTGTGGGGGCGGAGGGCGGCCTTTCAGGACCGCCCTTCGCATTTGAATCGTGGCTATCTTGCCGTCTGCTCGGCCGCCCGCTTACCTGCTATTCGAGAGGTAAAACCTACCAAAATAAACCTGTCCCTTTTTGGCAGGTTTACAAGAAAGCGGGGATGAGATGGCGACGGTGTATGGTTATGCGCGGGTGAGTTCGCGCGATCAGAATCTTAATCGGCAGCTGGATGCGCTGGGCGCCTATGGCGTGGGCTCGGCGAATATTTATGCCGACCATGCGAGCGGCAAGGACTTCGATCGCCCGCGGTATCGCGAGCTGCTGCACATCCTGGGAGACGGGGACGTGCTGGTGGTGCTTTCTATCGACCGACTTGGCCGTAATTACTCCGAGATTCTTGAGGAATGGCGACGCATTACCAAGGAGCTCGGGGTTGCCATTGTGGTGTTGGACATGCCATTGCTTGACACGCGCGCCAGGGCCAGCGGCGCGCCGGATGTGACCAATACCCTGATTGCCGATATTGTGCTACAACTGCTGAGCTACGTGGCGCAGGTGGAGCGCGAGAATATTCATCGGCGCCAGGCGGAGGGGATTGCGGCGGCGCGGGCGCGAGGGGTCCGTTTCGGTCGACCTCGCAAGCCGTGCCCTCCTCAGTTTGAGCTGGTACGCGATAGCTATGAGGCAGGCGATATTACCCGCAGCCAGGCAGCAAAGTGCCTGGGCGTGTGCGTGGGGACGTTCGATCGCTGGATGCGCGAGGCGGGGTAGGGGTTTGCGTCGCTTTGGCGCTTCCTGTTGCGATTCAAATTTTGATACGGTGACGATGTCATTTGGGGCTACACTCGCTGATATTCAAAAAAGGAGGTAGGCCCTTGGCGCGCGTAAAACAAATAATCGGATGGACCGCGATCGTTCTGTTTACTGCAACGCTGGCGGGCATCTGGGTGCTGACGGAGCAAAATGCGGTGGAGACGTCGTTGCTGAGCGAGTCCACCGCGCGTGTGGTGGAGGGTCAAGCTACGGGCGTACAGGCTGCCGATGTCGCGGGTGAAGCTCAGACCGAGAACGGGATGACCAGGGGCGCCGATTCGGCTGCTTCGAATGTCCGGTCTGGCCGACTTGCTTCCATTCGCATGTGGGTGGGCACGAACGTCCGTCGCGTTGCCCATACCGTAGAGTTTTTCTTCGTCGGATTGTTCGCCTCGGTGGTCGTGGTTTGCTTTTCCAGGCGTCCGTGGAGCGTATGCTCCCGTCGCGTGCCCGTGTTGCTCTTTTGCGCCGTCTGCTCCGTTGGCGATCAGGTACATAAGATCTTTGTTCCCGGCAGGCATTTCGACGTTATCGATTTAGGATTCGATGCTGCGGGCTATGTTACCGCGATGCTGTTGGTATTGCTGGCAGCGGTGTTGGTGCGCCATGCGACTCGGCCGATCGGCGCCCATGCGAGGCGCTAGCCGGTAACAAGCTCGTTTTTGATAATGCGACCTTGTTGAATTATTTTGTGTCGCGCGTATTTCCGAGCGGTCGGATTTGAGGGGCGAGCGGTAGAACGCTCGCCCTTTGTGCGCCACGATGCGGCACAATGTACCGTAAAAGCTGTTTATATCCGGTACAAATCGTTCGTTGGTCTTTAATTCTTCTCAACGGAGGTGTTTGAGATGGCAAACGGATTGCTTTTGCGGCTTCGCGAGCGTGAGCTCAGCGCGAGCCCGGCGGAACGCAATGTCATCGCATATGTAAGCGCTCATCCGCACGAGGTGGTCGGGCTGTCCGTCCGCGGTCTTGCCGATGCCACGTTCTCCTCGCCCTCGAGCATTTTGCGCTTTTGCAAGCGCTTGGGTTTTGCGGGCTACAAGGAGTTCCAGCGCGAACTGATTGCCGAGCTGGCGCTCTTGGGTGACAAGAAAGACGTTGCCCTCGAGGACATCTCCATGGATGACAGCGTCGAACGTATCGTGGGGAAGGTGATGAAAAGCAACGTGCGCACGATCGAAGCGACGGCGCGAACGCTCGATTACACCGTCTTGGAGCGATGTGCGGCCTATCTTAAGCGGGCACGCGCGGTCAATCTGTTCGGTATCGGTGCCTCTCGTTTGGTCGCGCACGATCTGGCGCAAAAGCTCATGCGTGTCGACAAAGAGTGCCATCTGTACGACGACTGGCATGATCAGCTCTTGTGTGCCAAGAACATGCATGAGGGCGATATGGCAATCGCCTTTAGCTATTCGGGCTTGACGCAAGAGGTGCTGGACTGCACCGCCGAGGCCCAACGTCACAACTGTCCCGTTGTGGCCGTGACCAAAGTAGATGGATCATCCAAGCTTGCCACCATGGCCGATGCCGTGCTCGGCGTCGCTGCGAGTGAGCCCTTGGTCCGCAGCGGTGCCATGGCTTCGCGTATGGCTCAGCTTATGGTTGTCGATGCCCTGTACGCTGCTTACGTTGCCAGCGACTACGAACGAGCGACGCATGTCATTAAGCAAAACTACATCGAGAAACAGGAAAGATGAGGTGAATGAAATGCTCGATTTAACAAAATTCACGACCGAACAGCGTAATCAAAGTTCAATGGACCTCGATACGATGACATCGCTGCAAATCGTCACGACGATGAACGATGAGGATCTTCGTGCCGTCCAGTCGGTCACGAAGGTGTTGCCCCAGGTTGCCACAGCAATCGACTGGGCTGCTGAGGCACTCGAGCGCGGCGGACGCGTCTTTTACATGGGCGCAGGCACCAGCGGTCGTCTGGGCGTACTCGACGCTTCGGAGTGTCCGCCCACGTTTGGCGTGTCACCCGATCTGATTGTCGGGCTCATTGCCGGAGGCGAGACGGCGTTTATCAAGGCTGTCGAAGGTGCCGAAGACAGCGAGGAACTTGGCGCGAGCGACCTGCGGGAGCGTGGACTCTCGGACAAGGATCTTGTCGTTGGCCTGGCGGCAAGCGGCCGTACTCCCTATGTGGTGGGCGGCCTTGTGAACGCCAAGGCAACTGGGTGCAAGACCATTGCAATTGCCTGCAACCAAGGGTCGAAGATCGGGGAGAGCGCAGATCTTGCCATTGAACCCGTGCCCGGTCCCGAGGTGCTGACCGGCTCAACGAGGCTCAAGGCGGGAACGGTTCAAAAGCTCATTCTCAACATGATTTCGACCGGTGCCATGGTCAAGATCGGCAAGGTATACCAAAACCTGATGGTCGATGTGCAGCAGACGAACGAGAAGTTGGTGGTGCGCGGCCAGAACATCGTGATGGAGGCGACCGGCTGCACGCGCGAGCGCGCTATTCAGGCGCTTGCAGATGCCGGCGGCCACGTAAAAACCGCTATTGTCTCGGTACTGCTGGACTGCGATGTCGAGCAGGCTGCGGTAGCTCTTGAGCGAGCGCGAGGCCATGTCCGTGCTGCGGTGAGTGGCCATGAGAAGAGCAATGCCGATGCCCAATAGGTGCGCGGCGTGAGCTGATATGACATCCAAACGAGATACCCAATACAAGGAGGAGTTATGACGAACAAAGAGCTGGCCCAAAAGCTGCTGGACCTTTTGGGCGGTAAAGACAACGTGCTGGCAAACGCGGCGTGCATGACGCGCCTGCGCGTGACCGTCAAAGACACGGGCAGCGTCGACACGGAGGGTATTAAGGCACTCGACGGCGTGATGGGCCTGGTCGAGGACGACACGATGCAGATCGTGCTGGGTCCGGGCAAGGTGAATAAGGTGCTCGAGGAGTTCTCCAAGCTCACCGGCCTTGCGAAAGGCGTTGCTGACGAGAGCGTGGTTGACGCTGCGGCCACAAACAAGGCCGCGCAGAAGGCCAAGTACGAGTCCAAGCCGGTTCAGGCCTTCCTCAAGAAGATTTCCAATGTCTTCGTCGCCCTGCTTCCCGGCATCATTGCGGCTGGCCTCATCAACGGTATCTGCAACGTCATTAACGTCTCGACGGCAGGCGCGCTTGCAGGCGAGTGGTGGTACCAGGGCATTCGCTCCATGGGCTGGGCCCTGTTTGCCTATCTGCCCATCTTGGTGGGCTATAACGCGGCACGTGAGTTTGGCGGCTCCGCTGCGCTGGGCGGCATCGCCGGCATGATGTGTATTGCCAACAGTGCCATGCCCCTGCTTGCGCCTGGCGCGGCCGATCCTGCCACTGCCATCTTGCTGCCGCTCACCAATGCGCAGTACAACCCCGCAGCGGGCGGCATGATCGCGGCTCTTATCGCTGGCGCATTTTTTGCCTGGATGGAGCGTCAGATTCGCAAGGTTATGCCCAACGCGCTCGACACGTTCTTGTCCCCGCTGCTGGTGCTCATCATCGGCGCCTTTGCTCTGATGCTCGTCATCCAGCCGGTTGGCGCATGGCTGACGACTGCCATCTTTAGCGTTTTGACCTTTATCTTCGAGAAGCTGGGCGTCCTGGGTGGCTATATCCTGTCGGCAGGCTTCTTGCCGCTGGTTTCCGTCGGCCTGCATCAGGCGCTCACGCCGATCCACGCTATGCTCAACGATCCCGACGGCGCTACCAAGGGTATCAATTACCTGCTTCCCATCCTTATGATGGCTGGCGGCGGCCAGGTCGGTGCCGGTTTGGCGCTGTACTTTAAGACCAAGAACGCCAAGCTCAAGAAGTACGTTGCAGAGTCCATTCCCGTTGGAATCCTGGGTGTGGGCGAGCCTCTGATGTATGCCGTTACGCTGCCGCTCGTTCGTCCGTTTGTGACGGCCTGCCTGGGTGCCGGATTTGGCGGCGCGCTCGCGGCGCTGCTTCACATCGGCACGGTTTCTCAGGGCGTTTCCGGTCTGTTTGGCCTGCTGATCGTCGTTCCTGGTCAGCAGCTCGGCTACGTTGCCGCTATGCTGCTTGCCTATGCCGCTGGCTTTGTCCTGACGTGGTTCTTTGGCGTCGACGAGCAGAAGATCAACGAGTTCTTTGGCGAGTAGTTTGATATCGCGAGCCGTGTTGCTCAGGGCTCGCGGCGCGCGGCAGATTTCTTGATGCTATGGTTGTGCCGGCGGGACTAACTGCTCCGCCGGCCTTTTTTAAAGGAGTGTTGAAGCGTGAAAACGGGTATTTCGATTTATCTTTCCAGCCCTTTGCAGGATATTGAGCGGACGATTGAGCGTGGTGCCGCGGCGGGTGCGCGCTACGCGTTCACCTCACTGCATATTCCCGAGGATGGGGGAGCGGCGTATGCCGATAAGGTCCGTCATGTGCTGTCGCTGCTCTCCGCCCGCGGCATTGCGCTCATCGCCGATGTGGGGCCGCGCACGTGCGATTTGCTCGGGCTTGAGCGCATCGAGGACCTGCGCGATCTGGGGTTGGAATACCTTCGTTTGGACTATGGCTTTAGCGCCCAACGGGTCGCGGAGCTGTCCGGTGTATTTCGCATAGTGGTCAATGCATCGACGGTGAGTTCTGATGAAATCGCATCGTGGCGTGAGGCCGGTGCCGATGTGACTCGTTTTGCCGCCTGCCACAATTTTTACCCCAAGCCTTATACCGGTTTAGCTCTGGAGGACATTGCTCGGGTGAATCTTCGTCTTGCGGCGCTTGGATTCGAAATCATGGCTTTTGTGCCGGGTGATGCCAACGTTCGCGGGCCGGTATTCGAGGGACTGCCGACGGTCGAGGCGCAGCGCGGTCGCGCGTCAAAGGTTGCTCTCAACATGCTTGAGCTTGCACATGGCGCCGATTGCGACATTGTGTTGGTCGGCGACCCCGATCTTTCCGATGCGGGCTGGGCGCAGTTTGCTCAAGTTTCCGCCGGATACGTGGACCTGCAATGCGAGCTTGAGCCCGGTTATGCCTATGTGCGCGGGCAGATTCATCACGACCGGCCCGACTCGAGCACCCTCATCTTTAGGTCTCAGGAGTCACGTACGACGCATAAGCCGGATTCCGTGCCGACGGATGCCGGAGCCGGCCTGCCGCGAAAGGCGGGGTCGATCGCTGTGAGCAATAGCGGATATGGGCGCTACGAAGGCGAGCTTGAGATTGCGCGGGTCGATCTTCCCGGTGACGAGCGCATGAACGTTGCGGGCCATATCACGCCCGAGGCAATGGAGCTGCTGCCGTTCATCAAACGCGGATTCGGGGTACGGTTCGTTTAGCGTGTGACCCGTGGGCTACAATTGGCCCATCATACGAAGGCGCCTCGTGTGGCGTGTGCCTGCGTTGGCCGATCTATATTCGGAGGATTCCCATGACCGTACTGTTTGTTGAATATCCCAAGTGCTCGACCTGTAAGAAGGCCAAGGCATGGCTGGACGAACACGGGGTAGAGTATATCGACCGCGATATCGTTTTGGACAATCCCGCGGCTGATGAGCTTGCGACCTGGATTGCTCGTTCGGGACTGCCGGTGCGGCGCTTCTTTAATTCGTCGGGCATGAAATATCGAGAGCTGGGCCTGAAGGCACGTCTAGATGCGGGCATGACGGATCGGGAGTGCTACGAGCTGCTGGCGACCGACGGCATGCTGGTCAAGCGTCCGCTGTTGGTGGGCGACGACTTTGCGATTCCCGGCTTTAGGGAAGCAGCTTGGACCGAGGCGCTGCTGTAGCGGCTGCGGAAAGTGCGACCCGTTTTGAGCGCTCGGGGTGGGACGTGTTTTCCATCGGAGGGCTCGCTCGGCTCAATCCTTGAGCTGCGCCCATTCGTGCGGATCGTAGACCTTTACGTGCTTGTTGGGCTTGCCGCTCCAGTACTCCTCGTCCATAAAGGGCAGATATGCCTGAACACCGGGGCAGATAAAGGGAATCCGCTGCTGTTGCAGTCGCTCGCGCTGTCGCTGCTCCAGGTGCGCCTCGGATATGACAGTCGGCATACCGGACAGCTCGACGAGGCTTGCCTGGATTCGCTTAAGGTCGGGGAGTCCCGCGTGCCATGACATCCGCATGATCAAAAAGGATGCACGGCGGTATTTTGCCTGCATCACCGTGATGGCGGGGCGCAGAGTGGGATGGATTTTGTCCCGTTCGGGCCAAAGGTCAGCAGTGATCTCGAGGCCCAGGGTCTCCCATAGGTAATCAAGCTCTTCGTCCATGGCGCCTCGATATCCGTGCAATGATGACGGTTCGATTGTGCCATCAGCCGTGAGTGCTGCATTGTTGTAATCTACCAGCGGTAGATGCGGGATGTTTTACGGGCTTTGGCGCCGTACGTGTCGCTGGCGCTTCACAGGTCCTTCACGTGTTGGCCGTATTTGACTGAATTTCAAAAAAGTCAAAATTGGGGCTTGCGTCACGGCCGGACTTCCCGTATATTTCTTTCTTGCGCAAAGGCACAGCCGAGCGCAGCGATGCAGTCATTGGGATGTCGTCTAATGGCAGGACAGCGGATTCTGGTTCCGTCAATGGGGGTTCGACTCCCTCCATCCCAGCCATTGCATTTGCTACATATGGCCCGTTCGTCTAGCGGTTTAGGACGCCGCCCTCTCAAGGCGGAGATCACCAGTTCGAATCTGGTACGGGCTACCAAAATTGAACGCCCGGGCCTCGTAAGAGACCCGGGTTTTGTGTATTGACCGATATTTAAGGTGCGCGTTGAGTCTGCCGCCCGGACCGAGGAGTTGTCATGGACCTGCCTATCAGCTTGGAAGACATCACGTATGCCGAGAACTATCTGGCGCAGGGCGACCTGGCCACGGCGACGCCGCTGTTGGAGCGTCTGGTTGAGCTCGCCGAGGAGTATATCGATGCCGAGTGCAAGACGGAGGAGAAGCGCCAGTACTTTAGCTTCGATAGCAAGTTTGAGCGTCTGGCCTACCGCCGCGTGGAAAGGGATCCGCGCGAGCTGGTGCAGGTCGAGGTTCCCTTTGATCGCCTGTATTCCGACATGGCGTATGCCTATATTCGCCAGCAGGATTATGTGAGCGCTCGTAATGCCCTGATGCAGGCCGTACGCTGGGACCCCATGAACTGCAACTATCGCTTGGACTTGGCCGAGCTGTTCCGCGCGCTCGAGGACAAGCAGGAGTGGGCATCGCTCTCGTTCTCGGTGCTGGAGCGCGCGAGCGACGGTAAGTGTGCCGCTCGTGCTTATGCCAACCTGGGGCAGTACTTCTTGGAGCCCGAGACCGAGAATGTCTCGGCCGCCGTGGGTTGTGCGCGTTTGGCACTACGCTTAGCGCCTGGCGATGCGCATACGACGCGCCTGCTCAACAAGATTCATACTGCCTATCCCGATGCCGCCGAGGAGAGCGACGAGCACGTGATGGGTGAGCTCGCCCTGCAGGGCGTGCCGACCTCGCCTTCGGCCGAGATTGCCATTTGCCTGATCATGTGTGCGACCGATGCTGCGAGCGACGGCGACAAGCAGGAGGCGACGCGCCTGACGGTGCGTGCTCGCGACCTGGTGGGCGAGGAGGCCTGCGCAGCGATTATCAAACTGGTGCGCGAGAGCGACGCCGAGCTCAATGCTGAGCGCAAGGCAAAGCGCGACGCTGCGGGCAAGGGTTCCGATGGCGCCAAGGAGGCCGGCGATGCCCAGTAAGCGCGAGCGCAAGCTTATCTCCAAGAATCGCTCGGCACATCACGAGTATTTTATCGACGAGACGTTCGAATGCGGTATTGAACTGAGCGGCACCGAGGTCAAGTCGATTCGCGAGCGCGCCTGCCAGATCACTGACACCTTTGCGCTGATTCGTGGCGGCGAGTGCTGGCTGGTGGGCCTGCATATTCACCCTTACAGTCACGGCGGTGTGTGGAATCGTGATCCCGATCGCCGGCGCCGTCTGCTGCTGCATCGCAAGGAGATTGATTTTCTCGACGGCAAGCTGCGCAACCGCGGCTATGCGTTGGTGCCGTTGGAGCTCTACTTTAATACCGACGGCCGCGTAAAGCTGCTGCTGGGTCTAGGCCGTGGTAAGAAGCTCTACGACAAGCGCGAAGACATGGCCAAGCGCGACGTTCGGCGCGAGATCGACCGCGCCCTCAAGGAACGCAATCGCTAGGCGTTCTGTATAAGTTGCGGTGGAATACGGACTGTTTTGCCTGTTTGAGGGGCTATTCAGTCCTTATTTCACCGCAACTGCGGGCGTCTCATCTTGCTTATACTGTTTTGACACATATGTCTCAAAGGTGGTGTCCGTTGTGGGCGCCGCCTTTTTTGTGGGTACATACATCCATGAGGTTCCAACCCGCGTTAGGGGAGTGATTGTTATGGACAAAACTGCGTTCTTTACCATGCCGAGCGGTCTGTACGTGGTGAGCGCCGCGGCAGACGGGCTGCGCGCCGGCTGCGTCATCAACACTGCGGTGCAGGTGACGTCCATGCCGCCGCGCATTTCGGTTGCCGTGAACAAGGACAACGTCACCTCGGGCGTCATCGCTTCGGCCAAAGCGTTCGCGCTGACCGTGATCGATCAGACGGCCGATATGCTCTACATCGGTAACTTTGGGTTCCGCAGCAGCAGCGATTATGACAAGTTTGCCAAATACGAGACCCGCGAGACGGCTCTGGGCATGCCCTATGTGCCCGAGCACGCGACGGCCCTGTTTAGCTGCCGTTTGATCGACACTGTGGATGTGGGCACGCATCTACTGTTTATCGGCGAGGTCGAGGATGCCGAGCGCCTGATCGACGAGACGCCGCTCACCTACGATTACTACCATAAGGTCCTGAAGGGCAAGACGCCTCCGAAGGCGTCCTCGTATCAAGGCTAGAAATGTTTTAAAAATACTTGCATTATATTATTGAGAATCTATACTAATAGATGAAGTACATCACCAGTCGCGTTCGAGAGGAGAACATCATGGCTGAGGAGAAGAAGACGTATAAGTTCGTGTGCATCGTTTGTGGCTACGAGGTTGAGGTCGACACGCCCGAGCTGCCCGAGGACTACGTGTGCCCGGTCTGCGGCGTCGGTCCCGATCAGTTTGAGCTCGTCGAGGAGTAGCTCGCAGACACACGGCTTGTATCAACGCATAGCTCTGTCCAAGGGCCTCGGTCGAATTCTCGGCCGGGGCCCTTTTCCTCCGTCCCCAAGGGATCACGGTTGCTGTTGGCCGATCCTGTCTGTTGTGAGTCCGGTCGACCTTTTGTCTTAATCTGTAACGTCTAACGGCTCAAAACGGGTCTTCCTGTTACAGATCGAGACAAACGGAGCTGTCCCTCGGAATGATCTCGATCTGTAACATCTAGACATCAAAAGCGGGTCTAGATGTTACAGATCGAGACGTTTGCCTGGGTAGGTGCCCCGTCCCATTACATCCCTGTCAACAACACGACATCGAGAATCGTCACGATGGCACCAATCCCTACAAGCAGCGCGTTGAGCGGGCGCGAATTGGCGTATTTGCCCATGACGCGGCGTGAACTGGTGAGTCGTATGAGCACAAAGACCGTAATCGGCAGCTGAAGCGACAGCAGTGCCTGACTCCAGATGAGACCTTCAAAAGGATTTGGAACGACCAGGCACGCCGCCACTGCTCCGGCGAAACAGGCCGCCACCCCGACCGAGGAATGTCGGTCGTGGATGTCGTATTCCTCGTCGAACATGCCCGCAGTGATGGTTCCCGCCGCCATGCCCGCTGTCACGCTGCTCGATAATCCCGCGAACAGCAGCGCTACCGCAAAGATGGTCGAGCTTGCCGGGCCCAAGATGGGGGAGAGCGTGGCCGCTGCGACGGCGAGGTCGTCTACGACCATGCCGTGCGCAAAGAAGGTCGTTGCGGCAAGGATGACCATGGCCGAGTTGATTGCCCAGCCCACGCCCATCGAAAAGAGCGTGTCGAAGAGCTCGTAGTGCAGACGTTCTTCGATAACTTGCTCGCCTTGGCCTTCGAAGTGCATGGATTGGATGACCTCGGAGTGCAGAAAAAGGTTGTGTGGCATAACGACCGCACCCAGGACACTCACGATAATCGTTGCCGAGTCGGCAGGCATGCTGGGGATGATCCAGCTTGCAGTTGCTTGCGGCCAGTCGACTTTGACCAGCGCGAGCTCTGCTAAAAACGAGAGTCCCACCACACCCACGAAGGCGATGATCCAGCGTTCGGCGCGCTTGTAGGAGCTCGTCATGAGCATCGCCATCGATACTGCCGCCACGATGACGCAGCCCGCGCGCACGGGCAGCCCAAAGAGCATTTGAAGGGCAATCGCGCCGCCCAGGACTTCGGCCATGGCGGTGGCGATGGTCGCGAGATAGGCGCTGGCGAGCACCGTACGCCCGACGAAGCGGGGGAGGTAACGTGTCGTGGCCTCGGCAAGGCAGGCGCCCGTGGCGATACCCAGGTGAGCCGCGTTGTGCTGCAGCACGATGAGCATAATCGTGGACAGCGTGACGATCCACAGCAGCGCGTAGCCAAACTGCGAGCCCGCGGCCATATTGGAGGCCCAGTTGCCCGGGTCGATAAAGCCGACGGTCACGAGCAGCCCGGGGCCGATATGCCGCACAATGTCTAGGCCTCCGTGACCGCCGGTGCGCCGGGAACCAAAGTGTTGTTTGAGATGGTTGAGCATGGTGTGCTCCTGTGTATGGGCGGCGTGACGTCGCATCTGGGCCGTGCGGCGCCACGCGTCGGTTTTGGGTTGGGGCTACTTGTGTGCTTTGCCCTGATTGGCCACGGCGTCGATCTTGGCGGCGATGGTCGCCGGGTCGCCGATGTAGCGCTTGTCGAGGACGTTGAAATCGGTGTCGAAGGTGTAGACGAGCGGCACGCCGGTGGGGATGTTGACCTTGAGGATCTCCTCGGGCGTGAGGTGCTCGAGCTTCATGACGAGTGAGCGCAGGGAGTTGCCGTGTGCGGCGATGAGTACGCGCTTGCCGGCGAGCATCTGGGGGCGAATCTCGTCTTCGAAATAGGGCCAGGCGCGGGCGATCGTGTCCTTGAGGCACTCGGTATAGGGCAGCTGATCGGGCGCGACGTCGCGGTATTGCTCCTGGGTGTGGGGGTCGCGCGCGTCGTCCGGCTCGAGTGCCGGCGGGCAGACATCGAAGGAGCGGCGCCAGATGAGCACCTGTTCGTCGCCGTGCTCCGCGGCGGCATCGGCCTTGTTGAGACCCTGCAACGCACCGTAGTGGCGCTCGTTGAGCTTCCAGGATTTGATGACGGGCAGCCACTCGCGATCCATTTGGCCGAGCACGATGTTGAGGGTGTGGATCGCGCGCTTGAGACGCGAAGTGTAGCAGACGTCAAAGTCGAAACCGGCTTCTTTGAGGGCGCGGCCGCCTGCTGCCGCCTCTTCGCGGCCCGTGTCGGTGAGCTCGACATCGGTCCAGCCGGTGAACAGGTTGAGCTTGTTCCACTCGGACTCTCCGTGACGGATAAGGACGAGTTGCATCGTCTGCTGGTCTGCTTGGTGCGCCATAGGGGCCTCCTTGATCTGGCACGGTGTGCGTGCCGTTTGCTTGACGCTGCAAAGGATACCCGTTTTAAGCTTAAAAGTTAACCAAGACTAACAAAATTGTTGTATTTGAATAGGATGATGAAGGGGGGGCTGCGAACTGTCTTGATCTGTAACAACTAGGGATGGAAATTGGGCCTAGGTGTTACGGATCGAGACAGGAAGAAATGGTCCTATGGAAAATCTCGATCTGTAACAGCTGACCGCCAAAGCCGGCCCTTCGTGTTACAGATTGAGACATTCGGAACCGTCTCTCAAGAACATCTCAATCTGTAACAGTTAGGCGTCGAAATGGGATCTTCCTGTTACAGATTGAGATGTTTGAAGCGGTGAGCTTACGGGCCGAACTTGGGGGCCTTGTTGCCGCCCTTAAGGTCGGCGGTGTCCACTCGTAGGGCGCGCGTTACGCGATTGTTTCGAAACGGGTGGGAAACACAACGGGCCGGCGATGCTCCTAGTATGCCTATTCAACTGACTGTCTAATATCTAGGGGAGGATCGCGATGCAGGCAGATTCCGCTCAGCAGCAGGGCCTTTATCGCCCCGAATTCGACCACGATGCATGTGGCATCGGCGCGCTTGCCGATATCAACGGCGAGCGCCATCACCAGATTCTGGACGACGCGCTGTCCATTCTGGTCAACTTGGAGCACCGCGGCGGCACGGGACTCGAGAAGAACACCGGCGACGGTGCCGGTATCCTGTTCCAGGTTCCGCATCACTTTTTTCGCAAAGAGGCTCAAAAGTGCGGCCAGATTCTGCCGGCAGAGGGCGACTATGGCGTGGCCATGCTGTTTTTCCCGCAGGACGACAAAGGCGTAGAGGATGCCCGTCGCGTATTTGAGGAGGGCTGCGCCGAGGCCGGCGTGCCGCTGCTCTTTTGGCGCGAGGTGCCCGTCGACCCGCACGACCTGGGCGAGACGGCCCGCGCCTGCATGCCCACCATCTTGCAGGCCTTCCTGGGCCGCCCCGACGACACACCCGCCGGCGATGCCTTCGAGCGTCGCCTGTACGTGTGCCGCCGCACCATCGAAAAGAAGGCCGACGCCGAGTTTGCCCTGCGCGACAAGATCTTCTATGTGTGCTCCATGAGCTCGCGCACCATCGTGTACAAGGGCATGCTTGTGGCCACGCAGATGCGCCGCTTCTTCATCGACCTCAACGACGCCGCCGTCAAAACGGCCGTGGCGCTCGTCCACTCGCGCTACTCCACCAACACCACGCCCAGCTGGGAGCGTGCGCACCCCAACCGCTTTATCATCCATAACGGCGAGATCAATACCCTCAAGGGCAACGTCAACTGGATTCGCGCCCGCGAACCCAACCTGTACAGCCCCGTGCTGCAGCACGATCTTGAGCGTGTGATGCCCATCATCAACCGCGAGGGTTCCGACTCCGCGATTCTGGACAACGTGCTCGAGTTTTTGGTCATGAACGGCCGTCCGCTCACGCGTGCCGCATCCATGCTGCTACCCGAGCCGTGGGACCACAACGACAATCTGAGCGAGGAACGCCGCGCCTACGACGCCTACCAGTCCATGCTCATGGAGCCTTGGGACGGCCCGGCGGCCATCGCCTTTACCGACGGTCGCACACTGGGCGCCGCCCTCGACCGCAACGGCTTGCGCCCCGCCCGCTACTACGTGACGCGCGATGGCCGCTTTATGCTGGCAAGCGAAGTGGGCACCATCGAGGTACGCCCCGAGAACATCCTGACGAGCGGCTGTCTGGGGCCGGGCCAGATGCTCGAGGTCGATTTTGCCCGCGGGCGCGTCATCTACAACGACGAGCTGCGCGCCCGTTACGCCAAGGAAAAGCCCTACCGTGATTGGATTGCCGAGGAGACGCTGACTGTCGACGTGCTCGATAGGCCTGCCGCGGCAACGCCCGCCGAGGACGCCGAGGTACCCGCCGCCGTGCGCATGGCTAAGCTCGGGTATCACTGGGATGACGTCGATGAGGTCGTGCGTCCCATGGCCCAGCAGGGCAAGGCCCCGCTCGCCTCGATGGGCATCGACGCGCCGCTGGCTTGTCTGTCCAAAAAGACGCGTTCGTTCTTCGACTATTTCTATCAGCTGTTCGCTCAGGTCACGAACCCGCCCATCGATGCCCTTCGCGAGCACATGGTGACTTCGACCACGCTCTACCTGGGCAACCACGGCAACCTGCTCGAGGATTCCCGTACGGCCTGCCAGCTGGTTCGCCTGGAGCGTCCGCTGCTGAGCGAGGAGGAGTTCGACCGCATTTGCGCCATCGACCGCGTGGGCTTTAAGACTCGCCGTTTCCGTGCCGTCTACCGTCGTGACGCCGGCGAGGGCGCGCTGCAGGCTGCGCTCAAGCAGCTTGCAGAGGACGTTGAGGCTGCGGTCCGCGACGGCGTGAACATCGTGGTGTTGAGCGATCGTGCCGCTGCGGGCGAGGTGCCCGTGCCGTCGCTGCTTGCCGTGGGCTGTGTGCACAACCACCTGATCCGCGCCGGCGTTCGTACTTTTGCCGACATCGTGGTGGAGTGCGGTGACGCCGTGTCCCCGCACGACTTTGCGGCACTGGTGGGCTACTCCGCGAGCGGCATCTATCCGTACAACGCACATGCGTGCATCCGCGATCTGGCGGCACGCGGCGACCTGGACGTGACGGCCGAGCAGGGCATCGCCAACTACAACAAGGCTGCGACCGCCGGCATCGTCTCCATCATGTCCAAGATGGGCATCTCCACGGTGCAGAGCTACCATTCGGCGCAGATCTTCGAAGCCGTGGGCTTTACGCCGGAGTTCGTCAACGCGTACTTTGCCGGCACGGTGAGCCGTGTGGGCGGTATGGGTGTCGAGGACGTTGAACGCGAGCAAAACGAGCGCTACGACGCCGCGCTCGCTATCCTTAAGAGCCCGGCTCCCGATCAGCTGCCCACGCTGGGCCTGACCAAGTGGCGCCCGCTCGGCGGCGAGGAACACCTCATCGACCCCCAGACCGTCTACCTGCTGCAGACCGCCTGCCGTGAGGACAGCTACGACACCTTTAAGGAGTACAGCGCCCGCCTGCACCGCACCGGCCGTGCCGTGCGTCTGCGCGACTTGCTCGACTTTGATGCCAGCGGCCGCACGCCGGTTTCGCTCGACGAGGTCGAGCCCGCGCTCAACATCGTCCGCCGCTTTAACACCGGCGCCATGTCGTACGGCTCCATCAGCAAGGAAGCACACGAGTGCATGGCCATCGCCATGAACCGCCTGCACGGCCGTTCCAACTCGGGCGAGGGCGGTGAGGATCCGCGTCGCGAGACCCCGCTGGCTAACGGTGATTCCAAGAACTCCGCGATCAAGCAGGTGGCAAGTGCGCGCTTTGGCGTGACGAGCCGCTACCTGTGCAGCGCCTTCGAGATTCAGATCAAGATGGCCCAGGGCGCCAAGCCCGGCGAGGGTGGCCACCTGCCCGGCAAGAAGGTCTACCCCTGGATTGCCGAGGTCCGTCAGTCCACGCCCGGCATCGGCCTGATCTCGCCTCCGCCGCATCACGACATCTACTCCATCGAAGACCTGGCCGAGCTGATCTTCGACCTTAAGAACGCCAACCCCGGTGCGCGCGTGTCGGTCAAGCTGGTCAGCGAGGCTGGTGTCGGCACCATCGCCACTGGTGTTGCCAAGGGTGCTGCCGACAAGATTTTGATCAGCGGCCACAATGGCGGCTCGGGTGCCGCTGCGCGCGATTCGATCTGGCACGCCGGTCTGCCGCTGGAGCTTGGCCTTGCCGAGGCTCAGCAGACGCTGCTGCAAAACGGCCTGCGCTCGCGCGTGGTGCTCGAGGCCGACGGCAAGCTCATGGACGGCACCGATGTTGCTGTCGCCTGCCTGCTGGGCGCCGAGGAGTTTGGCTTTGCGACCATGCCGCTCATCTCGATGGGTTGCCTCATGCAACGCGACTGCCAGCAGGATACCTGCCCGGCCGGCATCGCTACGCAAAACTGCCGCCTGCGTCGCGGCTTCCGCGGCAAGCCCGAGCACGTTGAGCACTTTATGCTCTTTGTTGCCGAGCAACTGCGCGAGGTCATGGCGAGCCTGGGCTTCCGCACCGTCGACGAGATGGTCGGCCATCCCGAGTGCTTGCGCCAGATTGAGGTCCCGGGCAACCGTAAGGCCAACCTGCTCGATCTGTCGCCCGTGCTGGCGAGCGCGACCTGCGAGTTCGGTGCCCATATCCCGGGTGCCGACGGTCGTCACTTCCTGCCGCAGATGGCCGCGGACAGCGAGCTCGACAAGACGCTCGACTCCACGCTGTTCGTGCCCTATACGGCCGATGCCCGTGCCCACTTGCGTCCGATTCGCTTCCGCGCTGATATCGCTAACGTCAACCGTTGCGTGGGCACCATCCTGGGTAACGCGGTGACCAAGGCACATCCCGAGGGCCTGCCCGCCGGCTCCATCACCATCGATTGCGATGGATCGGCCGGTCAGAGCTTTGGCGCCTTCCTGCCGCGCGGCATTACGCTCAACGTGTGCGGCGACGCCAACGACTACTTTGGCAAGGGCCTTTCGGGCGGCGAGGTGTCGGTGCGCCCCAACCCGCATGCGACCTATAAGTTCGACGAAAACATCATCGTGGGCAACGTTGCGTTCTTTGGCGCCACGAGCGGCCGTGGCTTCATCAACGGCCTGGCCGGCCAGCGCTTTGGCGTACGCAACTCCGGTGCCACCGTGGTGGTCGAGGGTTGCGGCAACCACGGTTGCGAGTACATGACGGGTGGCCTGGCGCTCATCCTGGGCGAGGTCGGGCAGAACTTCGCTGCCGGCATGACGGGTGGCGTGGCTTATGTCTTTGACCAGTACGGCACGCTCGATGCCCGCGTGAACCACGAGAGCGTTGAGCTCAAGGCCCCGACTGCCGGCGAGCTGGCGCAGATTCGCGAGCTCATCCAGGAGCACGTGGACGCGACGCAGAGCCCGCGCGGCATCAAGCTGCTCTACAGCTTTGAGACGATGAGCAAGCACTTTGTGAAGGTCATTCCGACCGAGTACGAGCGTGTGCTGGCGATTGTCGCTGCGAGCGAGGCTGCCGGCAAGACACATGCGCAGGCAGAGGAACTGGCGTTTGACATTGTGACCGGTCGCGCGAGCGCCGCGGATGTCGCTCGCTTCGATATTGCGGGCGGTGCTGCGGGTGCTGCGTCCGCGGCCGCCAGCTCTGTTGCTTCGACCAAGAAG
The DNA here is from genome assembly GCA_019419665.1 of Collinsella sp. GTDB lineage: Bacteria > Actinomycetota > Coriobacteriia > Coriobacteriales > Coriobacteriaceae > Collinsella. The sequence continues at coordinate 80,938 of DXZM01000015.1, read as the reverse complement.
GAGGCGTAAGTGCCATGGGTAAGCCCGGTGCTTTTCTTGATATCGATTGCGTGACCCACGAGCTTCGCCCCGTGGAGGAGCGCAGCCGTGATTTCGATCCGCTGTACGTGGAGCTCGACGACGACGCACGTCGCGCCCAGGCGAGCCGCTGCATGATGTGCGGCGTGGCGTTTTGCCAGATGGGCGCGAGCTTTGGCAAGGCACGTCCGAGCGGCTGCCCGCTGCACAACTTGATTCCCGAGTGGAACGAGCTGGTGTACCGCGGCCGCTGGGATGAGGCTGCCGAGCGCCTGTCGCTCACCTCGCCCATGCCTGAGTTCACGAGCCGCGTGTGCCCGGCACTGTGCGAGGCCGCGTGCAACCTGGGCTCGGTCGACGGCCAACCCACGACGATTCACGATAACGAGCGTGCGATCAGCGACCATGAGTGGGCCAACGGCGGCCCACGTCGCTTTGAGCCGGCAGGGGAGGACGCGCCCTCGGTCGCCGTGGTTGGTTCCGGCCCGGCTGGCCTGGTGGCAGCATGGGAGCTTGCACGTCGCGGTGCCCGCGTGACGGTGTTTGAGCGCGACGACCGCCCCGGCGGCCTACTCATGTACGGCATTCCCAACATGAAGCTCGAGAAGTCTGTGGTCGAGCGTCGTGTGGCGCTCATGCGCGAGCTGGGTATTGTGTTCGAGCTGGGCGCCGACGTGA
>DXZM01000015.1:28972-80142 GCA_019419665.1 Collinsella sp. | reverse complement strand
CGTGTGGCGCTCATGCGCGAGCTGGGTATTGTGTTCGAGCTGGGCGCCGACGTGAGCGATCCCAAGGTTACCGCCAGGCTCGACGACTTTGACGCCGCCGTGGTGGCTGCCGGCGCCCGTGCTCCGCGTGGACTTTCGGCTGCGAACATTGATGCCCCGGGCGTGGTGTATGCCGTGGACTACCTGACGGCTTCGACCGTCTCGGTGCTCGATGGCGGCGAGCCTGCTATTGACGCACGCGGCCTGGACGTCGTGGTCATTGGCGGTGGCGATACCGGCAACGACTGCGTGGGTACCGCGGTGCGTCAGGGCGCGCGCAGCGTGCGCCAGTTTGAGTTCTTGCCGGCTGCGCCCGATAAGCGCGCGGCAGGCAACCCCTGGCCGCAGTGGCCCAACGTTAAGAAGACCGATTACGGCCAGCAGGAGGCTATCGCTGCGATGGGTGGCGAGATGCGTGCCTGGGCCGTGGATACACTCGAGGTACTGCTGGACAAGAAGGGTGCGGCTGCGGGTCTGCGCGTGGTCGATCTGGACTGGTCGGCGGGAAAGCCCGAGCGCATCGCGGGCTCCGAGCACGAGGTGCCAGCGCAGCTGGTGCTCATCGCCTGCGGCTTTACGGGTCCGGAGTACGGTGTGTTCGATGCGGTGAGCGTGCCTGTTGCCACCGCTGGTCGTCCGCTGCCGGTGATGGCTGCCGAGGGCTCGCATCTCGCGGCTCGCACGGAGGGCGTCGCCGCTGATGCCGCGCCGGTGTATGTGGCGGGTGATGCCCGCAACGGCAGCTCGCTCGTGGTGAGTGCCATGGCCGATGCCCTGGCCTGCGCAGCCGAAGTCGCCGACGCGCTGAAGCTGTAAAGTAGTCATTTAAGAACGTCCCCAATGACTGGTCATTTTTGTCTAGTCGTTGGGGACACTCTTTGCGAGCGATTTGCTCGTTTGTCGACGTACGGATGTTCATTTGTCGACTTTTTGGGCTGTGGTCACCTGTTGTTTCTGTGGTGGCTGCGGGCATCTGGCTCAAAAGGGTTGGTTGGCCGTCTATGTCTACCTCCGGTTTTGTTGCGGTGCGCATTTTCGGTCAAGCTTTTCGTCAAGTGTTTGGTCAGCATCTGGTTTGCAGCCGGAGGCCTATTTTGCCCGTGCTGGTCGTGGCTGCCCACCCTCCTCGTAAGCTCAAATTGAGGTCCATCAGTTTGAGGAGGATGCCATGACTGACCACGCTTTAGACCGAGCAGAGCTGGCTGAAGCCGTCGGCAACGATATTGCCGACATGGCTCACTTTTGGATGCTGCGGAAGTTTCAATTCCTGGAGCCGGCGCGCGAACAGTTCGAGATCATTGTCGACCCGTGGCTCAGCTATTGCACTGAGCCTTCGCAAAACGAAATCATGGCCTACAACATGGCGTTTACCGATTGGCTGCTGTTTGAGCGCCCCTATCGCCATGGCAAAACGCTGCTCGAGCTATATGTTGACGAGCCGCCGGCATCGCTTTCGCCTGCCTCGCTCAAGCGGCTCGAGCAGGTACGCGACACGCAGTATTTCTCGCGCTTTGGCATTTTGGACAAGAATCCTGCGTCCGGCATGGTCGTGCTGAAGGACACGCGCACCGATCATCGCTTTGATGTCTACGATCCGCATATCGTGCAGAAGGAGCACTGGAGTGACGGCGCGATTGCGGTGCGCCTCGCCTGCGTCGACGATGTCTGGCTTACGGCGGGACAGCTCTACCTGTATGACATCGCGCGGCTGAGCGATACGGCGGTCGATGGGCCGGGTGCGGTGCATCCGGAGGACCTGCAGGACGGCTTTGACACCTCGTGCATCAGCTTCTTCTTGCGTCTGGTCCGCGACATCATGGGCGCCCGGGGGCGGTACGTAAAGTCGCTCAACATCTACGAGCAGGAGTGGAAGTAGGGGATGGGCAGCTGTCGCCTGCCTTGCCCTCTGTCTTTATGTCTCGATCTGTAACGTTTAGGGACCTGGAGAACGTCTACCTGTTACAGGTCTAGACGTTTGGCACCTGGTTGGGGGGGATGTCTCAATCTGTAACATCTAGCGGCCAAAAGTTGGTCTTCCTGTTACAGATCGAGACGTTTGTCGGCGGCGGCAACGGTGACGATGGTCCAGTTGTCCGATGTGGTGATGGAAGTGTCTAATACCGTTTTCAAACACAAGCATACGACTCGCAACACGTTGGCGCGGAGCAGGATGCTCGCGCGGCTCACGGAGGCGACCGAGCAAGGTGCACTGCTCGCAACGCATGACAATGCCGAGCTCATGTGGCTGCGACGCCATGTCGGAACCGACGATATCGCGGAGCCCGAGTCGTATCTGTTCTGTTTTCAACATGATTGGGATACGTTGACACCGGCGGAGCGAGCGCTGCGTACCATCAAAGGGCTTGCAGAGTTTCATCCCGATTGGGCGTTTTGGGGTTATGACGCGGCACTTTTGTGGGGTCTGGAGGTGCCGAATGATCTGCTTGGGCCACGATATCTTGTTATGACAGGTTGCTCGGTGCCGCTGAGTGCAGGATGTCGGCTGTTGCGTCCGCAGGCGGCGGGCGCACTTGAACAAGTCGACGGCGTGCAGGCGACGTCGTTTTGGCGCACGGTGGAGGATTGCTTGCTGCGTGCGCCGTTCTCCTACGGGTTGGCGATTGCCGATTCTGCATTGAGGGCAAGGGGCGTATCGCGCGATGACCTGTGCGAGTGTCTCCGCTCCGATTGCGAGGGCAGGCGCGGGTATCGCAGGGCGCAAGTGATTGCGTCATATGCGGACGGCTTGTCCGAAAACGGCGGCGAGTCTCGCTTTCGGGCGTTCTTTATTGCATACGGTTTTCCGGTGCCAGAGTTGCAGGTGGAGTTTCGCGACCCGCTTGATCAGAGCCAAGTGTTTCGCGTCGACTATTTTTGGCGGCTCGAGGACGGGACATGTGTCATCGGCGAGCTCGACGGAAAGGGGAAGTACACCTTGCAGAACAGCGAGGGTCGGGAGTCGGTCGACCCATTCGTGGCAGAGCGTCAGCGGGAATCTCATCTGACAATGCTCGGGCATAAGGTGCTTCGGTTTACGTTTGATGAACTCAAAGACCCGGGGAAGCTGGTCGAGAAAATGAGGCTGGCGGGTATTCCTCGGCAGGTTGAATTGGCTGAGGAGTGGAGATGCCAGTGGTATGGGCGCTGAGAGGTTTTGTCTCGATCCGTAACGGTTAGAGGCTGTTTGAGCTCGTAATTGTTACAGATCGAGACAAACCGGCGAAACGTCGACCGAATGTCTTGATCTGTAACATCAAGGGGCCCAATAACCCTGTACTTGTTACAGATCGAGACATTTCCCTGGTGTCGCCGGGGTGGGACTGCAACGTATTCCGTCCCCCCACATCCCCTCTTCCTTCCGTTAACCGATGCGTCTGCGGCAATCCGGCGGGACTGGGCGATAATGGACAAATGTTCAAGTTAATCGTGAGGGAGGAGCTCGATATGGCATCTGCCGATCGTTCCACGTTGTTTATCAATGCGACCATTCTGGATGGTTCGGAACATATGGAGCCGCAACCCGATATGGCCGTGACTGTTGAGCGCGGCGTCATCACCTGGATGGGGCCGAGTGCTGTGGCGCAGGCGCCCGCGGGTGCCGAGGTTATCGACCTGGGCGGTGCGTATCTCATGCCCGGTCTCATCAATATGCACGTGCACCTGTGCGGCTCGGGCAAGCCTGTCTCGGCCGGCGATGCGGGAGCGCTGATGAAGAAACTCGATAATCCCGTGGGCCGTGCCATCGTCCGACGCATCCTCAAGGGCAGTGCCCAGCAGCAGCTGGCAAGCGGCGTGACCACGGTGCGCGGCGCGGGCGACCCGCTGTTTGCCGACATTGCCGTGCGCGACGCTATCGACGCCGGCAAGTATCAGGGTCCGCGCCTGGTAGCGCCGGGAACGGGCGTCACGGTGCCGGGCGGCCATGGCGCGGGCTTGTTCGCCCAGGTGGCCAACAGCCCCGTCGAGGCAGCCGAGCAGGTGCGAGACCTGTATGCGCGCGGCGCCGACGTCATTAAGCTGTTCGTAACGGGCGGTGTGTTCGATGCGACCGAGGTGGGCGAGCCGGGCGTGCTGCGTATGCCGGTGGAGGTTGCCGCGGCGGCGTGCAAGGCGGCGCACGAGGTGGGCCTGCCGGTTATGGCCCATGTCGAGAGCACCGAGGGCGTACGCGCCGCGCTCCAGGCCGGCGTCGACACAATCGAGCACGGCGCTCCGATGACGCCTGAGATTCTGGAGCTGTACCGCGGCGCCGCGGGAACACAGCTCGAGGGACGTGCGCCGAGTGTGACCTGCACGATTAGTCCGGCGCTGCCGTTTGTGTTGCTCGATCCGGAAAAGACCCATTCGACCGACACCCAAAAGAAGAACGGCGACATCGTGTGCTCGGGCATCATCGAGAGCGCCCGTGCCGCACTGGAAGCTGGCATTAAGGTGGGCCTGGGCACGGACTCAAGCTGCCCGTTCGTGACGCAGTACGACATGTGGCGTGAGGTTGCCTATTTTGCCAAGTATGTCGGTGTGAGCAACGCCTTCGCGCTGCATACGGCTACGCAAGTCAACGCCGAGCTGCTGGGGCTGGGCGGCGAGACCGGTACGATCGAGTGCGGCAAGGCCGCCGATATCCTGGTGACGCGCAAGAATCCGCTCGATGACCTGTGCGCTCTGCGTGAGCCGACGCATGTGATGTGTCGCGGTGATCTGGTACGCAAGCTCAAGGTGAAGCGTATTCCCGAGGTGGACGCCGAGCTCGACGCGATTATGGCCATGCCTGCCGAGGCGCTGGCTGAGGAGCTGGCCCGCGACGGTGTGGCGTAGATGTGACAAAGGGGCAGCTCCGTTGCCGCATGCAAAAAGCCGAGGTCTCAACACGAGGCCTCGGCTTTTTTATCGAACAAATACTTAAGATTTGGGACAAACAAACCTGATTAATTTGTCCCGCGTGCGGGCGCTAAGAGCGGGTTTCCATCTTGGCGTGGCACTTGGGGCAGGTGACGCGGATCTTGCCTTTGCCCTTGGGGATGGAGAGCATCTGGCCGCAGTTGGGACACTTGAGGTATGCCGTGGTTTTGCGGCCCTTCCACATCTTCTTGGCCGTGCGCTTGGCACGCTCAAAGTCTTCCTTGCTCGTTCCAGCTGCGCGCGAGGTGCTGGCCGCTGCAGTTCCACCGCCCAAGCTGGCGACGAACTTGCCCAGGCCGGGGACGTTCGCGGTCGCGGCGACAAAGGCCGCGTTTTCCTTGCGACGTGCGTCGATGTTTTTGGACAGGCCGCGCAGCACGCCAATCACGATTACGGCGATGGCAATCCAGCTGAGCCACTGGATGTGGGCTATCGATCCGATCATCGCGATGACGATGCCCGCAAAGCCCATAACGATGGTGAGCTCATCGGCACCATTGCGACCCTTCATAAAGTTATTCATGCAAATTGCCTTTCGTTCGATATGCTGCACGCCTTTATACCCGATTTAGAGCAAGGGGGACAGGTTAATCTGCACCAAGGTGGTGCAAACGTACCTATCCCCGATACACCAAGATGGTGCAAAGCAGTCTGTCCCCAATGCCCCAATTACTTGGAGAGCTTGTCGACGACGCGTTCGATCTCGGCGAGTTTGGCGGCTTTGAGGTCTTCGTCGCCCGATTCGATTGCCGAAGTCACGCAGCCCTCGATATGCGCCTTGAGCACATCGGCGTTGATGCGCGCAATGAGCGCCTGCGTTGCCATGAGCTGCGTGGAAATATCGACGCAGTAGCGGTCCTCCTCGACCATCCGCAGGATGCCGTCGATCTGACCGCGTGCCGTCTTGAGCATGCGGGTCACCGATTTATGGTCTGCCATCATGGCGGGTTCTCGTTTCTGGTCGCGGGGTACGTGCGGGTCGTTACGCGGCGGTCACAGACAGGGCGTGGAACTTTTCGCCGGCGCCCTCGACGGCGGCAGCGAGCTGCTCGGCGGTCACGGTGTCGGCGCACTCAACCTGGACGGTCTGGGTCTCGTGATCGGCGTCGGCGTCGGTCACGCCGGCAACGTTGAGCAACGCCGTCTCGACGGTGGCGTCGCAGTGGCCGCACATGAGGCCGGAAGTCTTGATTGTGTATCGCATCGGTATTCCTCTCTGTTGTGTCGGCTTTCCCAGGCACCCGACCTTGGCCTTCAAGCCGTCGCTCGCGTACCAAAGTACGCGTCGCTCCTCTTTCAGGTCAATCTCGGGCACCTGGAAAACCCGTTCTAAATGGACTTAAGGGTGAACCTATTTTGCCACTTTAGGCTTAAAGGTTCGTAGGCGCAGCGCATTGCTTACGACGCACACGCTCGACAGGCTCATGGCCGCGGCGCCGAACATCGGCGAGAGCTGCCAACCGGTGAGGGGGAAGAACACGCCTGCCGCCAGCGGAATGCCGATGCCGTTGTAGAACAGCGCCCAGAACAGGTCCTGCTTGATGTTGCGGATCGTGGCGCGCGAAAGCTCGATGGCGCGCGCAACATCCATGAGGTCGCTGCGCATGAGTACCACGTCGGCGCCCTCCTTGGCGATGTCGGCGCCGGTGCCGATCGCAAGGCCCACGTCGGCGCGCGCCAGGGCGGGGGAGTCGTTGATGCCGTCGCCCACCATGGCGACCTTGCCGCCCGCATCCTGCAGTTCGCGCACGTGGCGTTCCTTGTCGGCGGGGAGGACGTCGGCGATGACCTGTTCGCTGGTGAGTCCCACGCGGCGGGCGATAGCCTCGGCCGTCACGCGGTTGTCGCCGGTGAGCATGCGCACGTCGACGCCGAGCTTGCGGAGCGCGGCGATGGCCCCGGCGCTCGTCTCCTTGACCTCGTCAGCCACGGCGATGGTGCCGACAAGCTCGCCGTTCTTGGCAAAGAACAGCGGCGTCTTGCCCTCGGCGGCAAATTGCTCGGCAAGGCCGGCGGGCACCTTCGCGCCCAGCTCGACCATCAGGCGCACGTTGCCGGCAGCGATGACGTTTTGTCCCTCGCGCGCCGTTACGCCACGACCGGGCACGGCGGCAAAGTCCTCGACCGTGCGCGCCACGATTCCGCGTGCCTCGCACTCGGCCATAATCGCCTCGGCCAGCGGGTGCTCGCTCGAGCGCTCCAACGCGGCGGCCAGCTTGAGCAGCGGCTTTTCGCTCATGGCGGGCGAGCCGTCAGCGCGCGTGGCTACTACGATATCGGTCACGGCAGGCTTGCCGCGGGTGACCGTGCCCGTCTTGTCGAGCACTACGGTGCCCACACTGCGCAGATTCTCCAGCGCCTCGGCACTCTTGAACAGAATGCCCATCTCGGCGCCCTTGCCGGTACCCACCATAATGGCGACGGGCGTGGCCAGACCCAGTGCGCACGGGCAGCTGATCACCAGCACGGCCACGGCGGAGGTGAGCGCCTCGTTCATGCTGCCGGTCAGTGCCATCCACACTACAAAGGTCACGACCGAGATTACAAACACCACGGGCACGAACACGCCGGCGACCTTGTCGGCCATGCGGGCGATGGGCGCCTTGGTGGCGTTGGCGTCCTCGACGAGCTGGATAATCTTGGCGAGCGACGTGTCGGCGCCCACACGCGTGGCGCGGAAGGTAAACGAGCCCGTGCGGTTGACCGTGGCCGCGTTGACGGTGGCACCGGCGGTCTTTTCCACGGGGATGGACTCGCCGGTGAGCGCACTCTCGTCCACGGCCGAGCTGCCCTCGAGCACCACGCCATCGACGGGGATGGACTCTCCGGGGCGTACGCGCAGGACCTGGCCGGGAAGGATGCTGTCGACGTCGACGGTGGTCTCGGTGCCGTCCTCTGCCACGACGGTCGCGCTCTTGGGCGCCAGGTCGATGAGCGCCTCGATGGCGCCGCCGGTCTTGGATTTGCTGCGTGTCTCGAGGTATTTGCCCACGGTGACGAGCGACAGGATCGTGCCCGCACTCTCAAAATACAGGTTGCCCATGCTCGTCATCATGGCCTCGTGGATTTGCCCGGCGGCCAGCTGGTCGGCCATGATAAACATGGCATAGAACGACCAGGCGACGGAAGCGGTGGCGCCCACGGCAATAAGGGCGTCCATGGTGGGCGCGCCGTGCGCGAGCGATTTAAACCCGTTGATAAAGTACGCGTCGTTGACATAGACGATGGGGATAAGCAGGACGAGCTCGGTGAGGGCGAGCGTCATGCTGTGGGTATGGTCGGTGAAAATGCCGGGCAGCGGCCAGCCAAGCATGTGCCCCATGCCTATGTAGAACAGTGGGATGAGGAATACGATCGAGACGATGAGACGAGTGCGCATGGCAGAGGCGGCGGCCTCCAGCTTTTTGGTGGGCGACTCCATATGGGCGGCGCCGGACCTGACCTGCGTGTTGCCGTTTGAGCCGGCGGCACCGGCGCCCGCTTCGACGGGTGAGGCCGAGTAGCCCGCGCGGTCGACGGCGGTGCAGATGTCGTCGGTGGTGACCAGCGCGGGGTCATAGTCGACCACCATGGAACCGGCGAGCAGATTGACCGCGACGCTCTCGACGCCGTCGAGCTTGCTCACGGCACGGTCCACGTGCGCCTGGCAGGCGGCGCATGTCATGCCGCCCACGTCGAACTTATCTTGAGCCACGGCTTCTCCTTTCTGTAGTTTGGTGTTGGAATTGTTAACCTTCCGATACTATACACCCATACCCCCTGGGGGTGTCTAGTACAGAATAAATGTATGACATCTCGCTACAGATAAGGGTAGTTGGTTTACCGATGGACCGTCCCAATCAATCATCTCAATCTGTAACATCTGGACCGGTTTTTGAACCATAGCTGTTACGGATCAAGATAAACAGTTGGCAGGAAACTCAATGTCTCAATCTGTAACATCTAGCAGGGAAATATGACCTCTAACTGTTACAGATCAAGACATAGAAATCGGCCGAAAGCTAACGTCTCGATCTGTAACAACTAGACCCCGTTTTGCCGAGTAACTGTTACAGATCAAGACAAACCATTCGAGGGTAACCCGAACGTCTCGATCTGTAACAGTAAGATCGATGTTTGGGTCCTAGTTGTTACAGATCAAGACAATCTCGGAGCAGATGCTCCGGGCATACAACGTAAAACGCCGGGGCGCCCGCGTGATGGGCGTCCCGGCGCATGCTGGGCAGGGTTTGCGAAGCGGTGGGAGGGAGGAGAAGCCGTCCTCCCGAAATCCTTACTCCTGACGACGCTTCTTGTCAGTCAGGAAGACGCCGGCGGCTACGAGCACGACACCTCCGATGACAAACGTCTCACCGGCGAGCGCAGCATTGTCGCCTGTGGTGGGAAGTGCCGAGTTGGCGGCCGTCTTGGCGTTGCCGGCAGACGGCTTTCCAGTAACCGGCTTAGCGGCAGCCTGTGTGATCTTGGCCTGCTCGGCCTTCGCCGCCTCTTGCTCTTGGCGGGCGATCTCGTCCTTCAGGGCTTGCTCGGCGGCTACGCGTTTTGCCTTCGCCTCGTTGTAGCCGTTGAGAGCCGCGGTGTAGGCGGGCGTCGCAGCATCAAGGTCTGCCTGAGCGGCATCAAGTGCGGCCTTTGCGTTATGTTCTGCCTGCTTGGCGGCGACGCACTTGGCAAAGAGGGCATTGAGCGTATCGTTCGCGTTTGCGTCAGAGCCAGTAGCAATGCCGTTTTCGACGTTGATGGACTTGAGCTTTCCGAGAGTAGCAGCAGCGGCGTCCGATGCGGCCTGAGAAATCTCGACCGCCTGCTCGGCGTTCGCGATGGCATCATTTGCCGTGCTAAGGGCGACTCCGGCATCGGTAACTGCTGCGTCGGCCTCCTTCTTGGCCGCCTCGGCGGTGGCAAGATTATCGGCTGCATTGCTCAGGGCGTCGGCACGGGCCTTCTTTGAAGCAAAGTCGTTTTTCGCCGTGGTCAGATCGCTCGCAGCGTGCTCCGCGGTCGCCGCCTTGGCCTCGGCGTTGTCCTTCGCGGTGTCGAGGGCCTGCTTTTTGGCAGCCTCGTCGAGCTTCGCCTTTTCGAGAGCGCTCTGGGCAGACGTCTGGGCTGCCGTGGCTTCATCAAGCGCCTGATGGGCCTCGTCGGCTTTCTCCTGAGCCGCAGCAACATCGGCTGAATACTTGGCAAGTTCCTTCTTTGCATCTTGCAGAGTCTGCTGCTTTACGAGAGTCTCTGCCTTGGCGTCATCAGCCTTCTTCTGACTCTGAGCGGCTTGCTCTTTCGATGCCTTAAGCTCGGCGCGCTTCTGGTTGACGACCTGCTCTGCGGTCGCCACGTTGCTTTGGGCGGCTTTGACCTGGTCTTCGGCTTCGACAACTTTTCCGTTTGCCTTGGCGAGATTCTGCTCTGCTAGGGCAACAGCGGCGGCGGCACTTGCTACGCTGTCGCTCTTGGCGGCAAGGTCGCTATTCGCGGCAACAATGCCTTCCTGCTTTTGAGCGACGAGGGTTTCAGCTGCCTTTACGGCATCGGCTTTCGATGCCGCTGTGCTGCGCTTTTGCTCAAGGTCCGTCTTTGCGGTGGCGAGCTTTTCGCTGGCTTTGGAGAGGCTCAGCTGATACTGATCAAAGAGATTCTCGAGTTCATCGATCGAGTATTCTTTTTCGTACGAACCGTAGTTGTTATCGATTTCCAAGACGAATGTGTATGGCCAATGGGTCCCGCGTGAATTGATGCCATATCCCATGGTCTTGGCATCAGGCTGCACGATATTCAAATAGTGGCCGACTTTGCCAAAACCCACGCCTTGGGCTCCGAATTCAGTACCGTGACTCCAGAAAGTCTTCCAAGCATCTTTGGGGGCAACGTTGCCAAGGCCGGCTTTCGCTGCAGCCTCGTCAAATATCTTCTTTTCATTATCGACCCATTGGTGCGCAATGTTTTCTTTAGTGCTGAAGTTCCAAGCGGCATTTTCAAAATTGGCGTAATCTGAGTGGTCTAACATCGCATCAGAGTAATTGGAGTTGGACTGAGCGATCGCCATTTGCTCGGCTGTCACCCTAAGCTCACTCAATCCAACGCTTGCACGGTATTCGTTAATCTCGCGCAGCTTGTCAAACGATAGCTTGGCGTTGTCAAGTGACGTGCCGTCTTTTTTATCGCCAATGGTCGTCGGGTTTTTATCGCTCTGCCTATAGATGATGTTTGCAGCGTCGTTGGCACCGATGAACTGGTAGAAGCCGATGACGCTCCGCGCCTCCGCTGTCGTTGCCTTATCGGTTGCTGCCTTGCACGTATCGTATGCTTTCTGTGCATCGACAACGGCTTGATCGGCGGCCGCCTGGTTTGCCTTGGCAGTTTCGAGCGCCTTGTCTGCCTGCTCCTTCTCGGCTTTTGCCTGGTCGACTTGTTTCTGAGCGGCCTTTGCCTTCTCTAGTTCGGCGGCATGTGCCTGCTTTGCCGAGGTCAACTCCGATTGCGCCGCATCGGCTTTCGCCTGTGCTGCCGTTACATCATTTTCGGCTGCTGCGACTGTCTGCTTCTTGGCTTCGAGCTCGCTTTCGGCACCGGCGAGGGCGTCCTGCTTGGATGCAACGTCGCTATTTGCCTTAGAAAGACCTGCTTCGGCAGCCGCCTGCTGCTGCTTCGCCTGGTCGAGTGCGCTTTGGGCAGCATCGACCTTTGCTTGGGCGGCGTCATACTCCGGGCCCTCGGCGCCTGCCTTTGCGGCCGCCAAATCGGCTTGTGCGCTGTCATACGCTGTCTGTGCTGCGACTACCTTACCATCCGCGGCGGTCTTTTCCTGCTGAGCGGAAGCCAGCGTGCCTGCCGCTTCGTCGTAAGCGCTCTGCGCGGCGCTCTGAGCCTGCTGGGCATCGGCGAGCGCGGAATCGGCAGTAGCCTTCGCAGCCTTTGCTTGGTTCAGAGCGGCTCGCGCATCAGCTGCCGCCTGCTCGGCGACCTTGATTTCCTCCGGCGTTGCGTTGACGGCTGCCTTCTGGGCTGCCTCGAGCTTGGCCTGCGCATCAGCTGCCGCCTGCTTTGCGGTATCAAGGACCTTCGACTTGTCCTCGGCGTCGGTCTTGGCTGCATCGAGCTTTCCTTGGGCATCCTTCAGCGTGGCACTGGCGCTGTCGGCCGCCTTGACGCTTTCATCGAGCTGGCGAGCATATTCGGCGCGCGCGGCGGCCTCTGCCTGCGAATTATCGGAGACGGAGGCGTCATAGGTGCTTTGTGCGTTGTCGCGGGCCGCCTGCTTTTCGGTATAGGGGGCAGCCACCGTGTCGTAGTCGGATTTGGCGTCTGCCTCGGCAGCCTTTGCGGCGTCGATCGCAGCCTGCAAGTCGGCAATCTTCTGGGCGTTTGCCTTTACTGCGGAGCCTGCCGCCTCGCCGGCGTGGACAGCAAGCGGGGACATGATCGCGTCCTGTGCCGTGGTATCACTCGCATCGTTGGCAAATGCCGAGAACGGCGCGAGCAGCGTCGAGCCAGTCATAGCAATGGTGGTTGCCGCGGTGACGGCGAGTCGTGTTGCCTTGTGGCCCGAGAATGTGGGGCGAGGCTCGGCGACGCCTGAGGCTTCCAAGTGTTTAGGTGCGTACTTTGCCATTTCTTCTCCCAATCGTTGAAGGGGTACCTATGACAATTCGTACGTTACGACCGCCGAAGGGACTTCTGTTGCGCAACATTGGCAAGGAAATATCGACACACTTGAGTCACATTTATGAGGCGAAGTTCTCGGCAAGCTAATGTCTCGTTCTGTAACATCTAGCACCAAATATGACCTCTAACTGTTACAGATCGAGACAGACCGTCCGCGGTCAACTCAAATGTCTTGATCTGTAACATCTAGACCTGTATCTGCCGAGCTAGTGTTACAGATCGAGACAATTGCCGGGGAGGGGTCCCGTCACGGCAAGACGCCCGCCGCCTAGATACAGAACCCGGGGATCACGCAGGTTCGCTTGCTTGGCTTTTCCGCAGGTGTGGCATACATAAAGACGTCGCCGTCGTAGCCCACACGGTTCATATAGAGCGTGCCTTCGCTCTCCGATGTGTCGGGACTCACCGTGCGCTCCCACCAGCAGGTGTCCTTGCCCTTCCACTGGCGGACCATCGTCTCGTTCGTGGAATACGGGCTCACCTTGAGCTCGCGGAAGAGCTGATACTCCTTGCCCTCGCCGTTGTAGATGTCTGCCAGGTAGTGATAGCCCTCGGCAAACGAATCGGGCGGTTGCGTACCGCACAGCTCGACCATGGCGGGCAGCCAAAGGGTTGCGGGCAACTCGCTCAGACACGATGCACTGTTGGCGGCGCCCACATTGTTCGAGACCTTCTTGACCCCTTTAATGAGCGCGCGCAACTCGTTGGGTAGCAGCTTAAGGCCGTCGCCGTCGAGCCATTCCCGCAGCTCGCAATCTGCCCAGCCGGCGCTCGACGGTTCAGCCGCAGCGTTGCGCTCGGCAATACCCGCGTCGAACATAAACGTCAGCCCGGCCTTGCCCGTCCCGTCCAGAAGCTCATCGTGGCGGATGCCCACAAGCTGCGCGCCAACCTGCAGTCCGTTGGTGAGCGTGACACGCTTGGTGCACGGATAGGGGATATGCCCATCAGCGTCGAGCAGGTGGTAGCGCTTGGCAATCTCGCGTGCCTCGCTACGGGTCTCGGCGGCCTTAATCTTGAGCGAAATCTCCTGCAGCTGGTCCCAAGTGTAGTCGTCAAGCGAACCGCGGATGCCGCCCAGGTAGTCGGGGATGCCAAAGCCATGGGTTGCCGCGCCAACGACGCCGAGCCCCGCAACGACCGCAACGACGCCGCCGATAATAAAGCGACGGCGGGTCATGGCGTCGTGCCGGGCCTGCTCCAAGATCTCTCGCGCGCGCTCGCCGGCGACGTCGACCTTAAGGTGCGTGCCAGAATCGATATCAATTGCGGCCTCGTCTCCTGCACCCTCTCGGTCCTCAGATTCTGCAGCGGGGAGGTATGTCGAGAGCACCTCGAGCATCTGCTGCTCGGTAGGGCGATCGCCCTGTTCGACCGAAATGCCTTTCATGATGATCTGGACAAGCGCTTTGTCGCCCTCGCAGCGCGGCTCGAGCGGCGCCGGTTTGGTCTTGGTCTTTATGAGGTAGAACGAGCCGGTCGCCGCGGCACCCGTCGACTCGACATCGAACGGTTTGCGACCGCTGTAGAGCTGGTACAGAATGCTCGAAAGCGCATAGACGTCGATTGCCGGCGAACGGCGAAGGGCCGCGATTCCTTCGATATCCTGCGTGAGCATCTCGGGCGCGGCGTATGCGGGCGTGGCAAAGCGCCAGATGTCGGCGCGCCGGGTGATCGTGGCGTCGCCGAGGGCCATGGTCGCGGAGCCCATGTCGATGAGGCAGGGGTCAAAGGAGCAATCGGCAATCTGCTGCTCGAGCGTTCGGCTGGTGGTGCGGAACATGATATTGGCAGGCGACAGGTCGCGATGGATGACCGGATTCACGAGGCCTTGGGTCATCAAGAGCGCACGAAGCACGGCGTTTCCGACGGCGGCGACCATCTGGGTGGTCAGCCCGCCCAAGGCGTCATGCGGAAGCAGGGGCAGCGCCTGTTTGAGTGAGGTGCCCTCGACCCACTCCATGAGGATGAGCGGGTCGTCCTCGCATGAACCGTAGCCATAGACACGCGGAAATCCGCGCAGGTGCGAGACGGTACACAGATGACGGTACTCCTCGAACAGCGCGGCGGTGTTGGCCAGGTGCGCGGCCGATTGCTCGGCGGAGCGGTCGGGGGCAGCGGGGGAAAGGATGGCGTTGTCCTTGAGTAGCTTGACGGCAAAGACCTCGCCGCTCGTGTTGGTCGCGCGCAGCACGTGCCCGATGTTGCCGTTGTCGCGGTGGGCCGTCTGGAGAATAAGCGTCATAAACCGACGCTTGGCGTCGTCCTTGGCGCTGGGGTCGACCGCCACGGCGGTGTCGAACGTGTCAAGACGAATGAGTTTGTCGCCATAGGCGCTATCGGTAGTATCCATGGCGTTCCTTTGTCTGGCATGGGTTGCCGCGCGTATACGTGGGTAGTGCGGATATCGGTAAAATACCATGATAGCCGCACTACCCACGTATACCGTTGAGTATTGTCGTTTACGACGCAGAAGGTAGAAGACGAAAGACGGACGGCGACCGTCTTTCGATCGCCGTCCGCGCTAGTCCACAATGACAAGGAATGTCGTGTAGAGACCCAAGTGAAGTCTGTCGCTGTTTTCGATTTCCACGGGGGGATAGACTTTGCCGGGCTCTCGTTGGTCGCGGGGCGGCTCGATTACGATATCGCCGTCGCCTGCACCCGATTCGAGCACCGTGCCGTTGGTCGATCAAAGGCCCTGGGCGTACCAGCGTCCACCTTCGAGCCAAATGCGGAGATGCTCGCGCGATGCATCGGTGCCTACATCGGTGATGCTGGGCGAGGTTTTGGGCAAGGACCCAATTACCGTGCCGCGCGGATCGCGTGTGAGGGGATGGATTTGCATGTCGGCGCAGTTGTCGGCATGGGTTCTGAGCAGACCGAGGTTGGGGGCGACAGTGCGCGGCTGCTCCAGGCTGCTCATAAAGCCACGTCCGACGGTAGTTTCGGTGGTGCCAAAGTGCCCGCCTGTCTTGCTGTCGCAAAAGCGCTCGACGGTGGCCACGCCTTGGATGGGGTCAGCGAGCGCCCCCGTTGCCACAAAGAGCATAAGGTAAAGCGTACTCTTCTCGCGCACGGCATTGCCGTCAAAGTTGTCGATGCGATTGAGGGCATTTGCATATAGGCGGCTGTCCAACTTGTAGCTGGCGAGAGCCGACATCATTTCGTTGGCGGCCGGGCCGCGATAGTGCTCGGCGATTGCCTGATAGGCGGACTCGCCGCTGCCGAGCTTGCTGCAGATTGCCGCGGAAAGATTGAGCGTGGTGATGGCAAAGTCGCTGTAGATGGCGGGCGCGCACTGGTCAGGCTCGCGATGGACGATGTAACGGGTGAGATACGAGCGGTTGGAAGAGCATTTCTCGAGCAGGGTACTGCCGAGATAAGAGTTTCCATTGATGAGCATTCGGGCGATCTCGAGATGTTTAAGACCGCCGAACGAGCGAATATCGTTATAGAGGACCGAGCAAGGCGTCTCTGCTGCCACGGATACCTCCTTTGATTGCTTCCTAGCCAATATGGCGATAGGAATTAATGGCCCCCGGTGGGCGACGTATTAAATGGCTGCGCAATATATAGCGTAACCAAAGCAACATTATAGGCCACATGTTCGAAATTGCAGGAAGACTGAGAGATTTGGTTTGGACTGGACGGAAATCCCCCTCTGTCTTGTTCTGTAACATTTAGGGCCGGTTTTGCTCCGCAGCCGTTACAGATTGAGACAATCAGCCGGGCCCGCCGCGTCCGCCTCGTCATCTGTGGTTTACGTGGGGGCATGCGAAGCACGGGTATACTAACCCGCGGCGAATCTGCTCCATCGCTTAGTGCTGCTGCGTCTGGACGGCGCGTGATAGGGCTGCCAAAGCGATCGCCAGCGTGCTGAGCAACGTCCTCTCTGTGCGCACCCGTTTTTGTATGTATTAGCGCACTACCAAGCACGCCCGCGCGGCCGCATGCCGTGCCCATTGCGCGTGCAGATAAGGAACAACAACATATGCGTAATTCTGTATCCGACGTCACCGACGCCGAGATTCTGGACGAGACCCGCGAGGCCATGACCCAGGCTGCCTTCGATGCTGCCGATGAGGCCAATGCTGCCCAGGCCGTCGAGTCCGCTACCGAGAGCCTGCCCGCCTTTGACGAGCTGGGCCTTTCCGACGAGATGCTTCGTGCTATCGAGAACCTGGGCTACACGGCGCCGACGCCCGTGCAGGCCGGTTCGATTCCTGTGGTGCTCGAAGGCCGCGACCTGCTTGCCGCCGCTCAGACCGGCACTGGCAAGACGGCTGCCTTTTTGCTGC
This sequence comes from Collinsella sp., assembly GCA_019419665.1. GTDB lineage: Bacteria > Actinomycetota > Coriobacteriia > Coriobacteriales > Coriobacteriaceae > Collinsella. The sequence goes on along the minus strand of DXZM01000015.1, from coordinate 63,241 downwards.
CGACCATGAACAACCTGGAGCACATCGCTCCTCCCAAACCCGTACGCGAGCGCGGCGGCCGCAACCGCCGTCGCGGTGCCAAGAAGCCCGAGGGCAACGGCCGCGGCCCCGTGATGCTCGTCATCACCCCCACGCGCGAGCTCGCCCAGCAGATCGACGAGGTCGCCAGCAAGATCGCCGACGTCACCGGCCACGTTGCCGTGACCGTCGTGGGTGGCGTGAGCTACAAGCCGCAGACCGCTGCCCTCAAGTACGGCTGTGACATCCTGGTCGCAACGCCGGGCCGTCTGGTCGACTTGATCGAGCAGGGAGCCTGCCATCTGAACGAGGTCAAGGTGCTGGTGCTCGACGAGGCCGATCGCATGCTCGACATGGGCTTTTTGCCCGCCGTCCGCCGCATTGTGCGCGAGACGCCGGCCGAGCGCCAGACGCTGCTGTTCTCGGCGACCCTCGACGAGGAGGCCGTGGGCGAGATCACCGACCTGGTGAGCGACCCGGCCCGCGTGGAGATCGCGCCGGCCACGTCGACCGCCGACACCGTCGATCAGTTTGTGTTCCCGGTGTCCATCGAGGCCAAGAACAACCTGCTGCCCGAGTTCCTCAAAAAGGAGGGCCCGGAGCGCACGATCGTCTTTATGCGCACCAAGCACCGCGCCGACAGCTGCTGCCGTCGTCTGGAGCGCAAGGGCATTAAGGCCGCTGCGATTCACGGTAACCGCAGCCAGGCCCAGCGCGAGCGTGCTCTTTCGGCCTTCCGCGACGGTACCGTCGACGTGCTGGTGGCAACCGACGTGCTCGCCCGCGGCATCGACATTAGCGACGTGCGCTACGTCGTGAACTTTGACGTGCCGGCCGAGCCGACCGACTACATCCACCGTATTGGCCGTACGGGCCGTGCCGGCGAGCTAGGCTGGGCCATCACGTTCGTGACCGAGCAGGACGTCGATGAGTTCTACGAGATTGAGAAGCTCATGGACAAGACTGCCGACATCTACGAGGCCGGTGACCTGCATGTGGGTCCCAACCCGCCTGCGGTTGACCCCGAGCGCGATCCTGCGGCCTTTAAGGTGAAAAAGAAGACCAAGCGCGGCAAGTCCAAGAGCAAGAAGAAGCTTGAGCAGGCACGTCGCGACGGCAAGCGCAACGGCGATGACTACGGCGATGTGGCCGGTCGTTCCAACCGCGGTCGCGACGAGCGTCGCAGCGACGGCGAGCGTCCGAGTCGTCCCAAGCGCGGCGGCAAGACCCGCGTGCGCGAGGGCGTTCAGGCTCGCGTGGACGAGGCCGTAGAGAGCGTGGCCCGCGAGGTGGCTGCCGAGGAGCGCAGCGGTGCTGCTGCCGAGCAGGCCCCGCGCGGCAACCGTGCCGAGCGCCGTGCCAAGCAGTTCCAGGGCGAGGCACATCGTCGTCGCCGCGAGGACGAGGACCGCGGTGGTCGTCGCCGTGTCGAGCGCGAGGACGAGGGCCGTGGCTCGCGCGGCGGCAAGCGTGGCTCGGGCGATCGTCGTCGTTCCGGTCGCAATGACGAGCGCGGTGGCCGTGACGAGCGTCGCGGGGGCGAGGGTCGCGGTGAGCGTGGCACCCGCAGCGGTGAGTCCCGTGGCGGCAAGCGCTTTGAAGAGCGCAGCGGCCGTGGCGGCGAGCGTCGCGAGGGTGCTCGCGGTAATGGCGGGCGCAGCGGCGCTGGGCGTTCTGGTGAGTCGCGCGATCGTCGCGATCCGCGTGCCAGCCGCGATCGTCGCGATGACTGGCGCAACTACGACGACACCCGCGAGGAGCGTCGCGGCGGCTATCGTGGTGGTCGTGGCGGCAACCAGGCCGGCTCCTGTGGCGGCCGCGCCGGCGGTCGCGATAACCGTGGCAGCTATGGCAACGGCCGTGGCGGCAAGCGCGGCGGCAGCTCCCGTCGTCCCGGTGACGGCGGCGGCAAGCGCAAGTAGCATACGCATCGCGTGGTAAGGCGAGATGAGTTTGGGCCCCGAGCAGACTATGCCCGGGGCCCTTTTGTTCCCCGGGGCGCGCCGTGCATTTTCGGGAGTTTTCAGCAAGCTGGGGTGGCTGCATACGCGCAGGAAGCGTCTATTTGATCTCGCGAGATCCCCCGACGGGCGATTCTGGACGAGCCCTTTACCGGTCTAGATACCGCTGCGCGCGACGCATGCGCCGAAGCTGTGCTCGACCTGCTCGACGGCCGCATGCTCCTGCTTGCCACGCACGATGTCGCCGACGCTCAGGCCCTCGATATCTCGGACATCATCACGCTCTAAATACTTACTCAGCAACAAAATGATTCGTTTTCCTCCGTCCCCATGGGGTCGGGTGTGGTATTCTATCTGCGGGGTAATACTTAGGATTACCAAGTAATACCAACGCCGCAGAAACAAACTCCGGATGCGGGCCAATCGGGTTGCCTTCACAGCCCGTCGCCCAGCCGCGTGGCCCGCATCTATCCGCACTACCGTCGTTTCAAAAAGGAAGCGCCATGGCAGAACACATGACCCCCGTAGTCGCGAAGGTCTTGCCTGAGGAGAAGGCAGCCTTCGCGGCGGCAACCCAGCTCGTGGGCACCACGCCGTCCAACGCCATCCGCATGTTTATCGCCGCGTTCAATCGCTGCGGCACCTTCCCGTTCGACATCTCGCCCAACGGGGCTTTTGGCATTGCGCCCGATTCTCATCAATAAGTGATCCGTTTTCCTCCGTCCCCATGGGATCAGCTCTCTGCCGAGTTGTGGTAGAACTAGGGAACGGTTTTGAGGAGGTTGGCATGCTCAATGCGATGATTTGGGCGCTTGCCTGTTTTGGCGTTGTCGCTGCCGATATAGCCCTGAGCGTGGTTCTATTTTCGGTTCTCGATGCCGTATCGGTGCTGACGGGCTACCCGATCGACAATCTCGATATCCAATGGTTCCAGGCTGCCGCTCAGACGGCATCGTTTTTGATGGCGCTGCTGTGGTGGCGTTATCTGTGGCCGCGCTCGTTTATGGCGCGCTGGCAGGGCGAGCGTCCGCTTGGCGGGGGAGCGCGTGGGGCGTGGAAACGCATCGCCTGCGTTATCGTGATCGGTCTTGCCCTGCAGGTGGTCGTTGGCTACGTGACCGACGCCGTGCTGTCGCTGTTGCCCGAGGCGGCGGCCGATTACAGCGAGCTTGTCGACGAGACGGGCATGGGCGACACGAGTTATCTGGCCGTCCTGACCACGGTGCTCGGCGCTCCGTTTTGCGAGGAACTGCTGGTGCGCGGTATCATCTTTGAGTTTTCGCTGCGCGCGTTTAATCCACAGTGCCGTCCGCTCTGGAAGCGCCGGCGCCGCGCACGGGCGCAGGACGGCGCCATGGTGCCCTGGGCGGCGCCGGACAAGCGAGGCATCGCCGCGGCGATTGTGCTGCAGGCGGCGGTCTTTGGCTTTATGCATATGAACTGGGTGCAGGGCTGCTACGCCGCCGCCGCCGGTCTGGTCTTTGGCTGGGTGCTCGTGACCACCGGAAAGCTCCGCTACACGATCCTGCTGCATTTTGCCTTTAACGCCGGGTCGTATCTCATGGGCCTGCTGTGGTTTGTGAACACGCCGCTCGACGTGATAATCACGGTTGCCATCGCCGGCTTTGTGCTGGTAGAGGCGATGCGCTCGCTCAAGTTGACGTACCAGCTGGCTCGCTCCCGTCAGTAAATGTGATTCCCCTAAGGAAAACACGGCTAGGTGCGTCTGAGCGTGTTTCCCCTAGGGAAATCACGACTAGAGACAGCCTAAGTGTGTTCCCCCCTAGGGAAAACACGCCTGGGCCGATGAAGGGGCGCCGGCTGGCCAAGAGACACCGGCTGGCCCTCGCCACGCTAGTTGCGGCGTCCGCCGCCGTTGGCGCCCTGCCGTCCCTGGGCCGCGCGATTGCGACCGGCGGTGTTCTGTGCGCGCGACATGCCGCCGTGGCCCTTGCTGCCCTTGGGCCCCTTGCCGGCGGCGCCACCGTGCGGCTTGCCGCCCTTCTTGCCGGTGCCATGCCCACCGCCAGCAGACGTCTCGCTCGGGCGTGGCGGCACGGGGCGAATCAGACAATGCTTGGTATAGCCGATCAGGTCACGACGCCCGGCCTTTTCCAGCGCCTCGCGCACCAGCTTGTAGTTCTCGGGCTTGCGATACTGGATGAGCGCGCGCTGCATGGCCTTCTCGTGCGGGTCGCGTGCCACATAGATCGGCTTCATGGTGCGCGGGTCCACGCCGGTGTAGTACATGCACGTCGACATGGTGGACGGCGTGGGGTAGAAGTCCTGCACCTGCTCGGGCATGTAGCCCATGTCGCGCACGGCCTCGGCAAGGTCCACGGCTTCCTTCATCGTCGAGCCGGGGTGGCTCGAGATTAGGTACGGCACCACGTACTGCTTGAGTCCGTATTCGCGGTTCAGGCGTTCAAATTTACGGCAGAACGCATCGTAGACGGCTCGGCTCGGTTTGCCCATCACAGACAGCACCGCGTCGCTTACGTGCTCGGGTGCCACGCGGAGCTGGCCCGAGACATGGTGTTCCAGCAGCTCGCGTAAAAACTCGTCCGAGGCATCTGCCATGGTGTAGTCAAAGCGGATGCCGCTGCGCACGAAGACCTTTTTGACGCCCGGCAGCTGACGCAGGTCGCGCAGCAGCTGCGTGTAGCCGCTCTCGTCAACCACCATGTTCTTGCACACGCTCGGCCACAGGCAGCGCTTGTTCTTGCACACGCCGTGCTTGAGCTGCTTGTCGCAGGCAGGGCGGCTAAAGTTTGCCGTCGGGCCGCCCACGTCGTTGATGTAGCCCTTAAACTCGGGGTCGTGCGTGAGCAGCTCGGCCTCGCGCATGATCGAGTCGTGGCTGCGCATCTGCAGCACGCGGCCCTGGTGGAAGGTGAGGGCGCAAAACGAGCACTCGCCAAAACAACCGCGGTTGGAGCTAATGGAAAACTTGATCTCGGCAAAGGCCGGCACGCCGCCCGCCGCGTCGTAGTCGGGATGCCAATCACGTGCGTAGGGGAGTTCTGCCACCTCGTCCATCTCGTCGGTGGTGAGCGTCGCCGACGGCGGGTTCTGCACCACATAGACGCTGTTGGGGTAGGGCTCTACCAGGCGGTGTCCGGTGATGGGGTCCATATTCTGCTGCTGCACGTTAAAGCTGCGCGCGTAGTTGAGCTTGTCGGCGGCAAGGTCGTCCCAGCTGGGCAGCAGGTCGTAGTCGTAGACCTCGTCGAGCGAGCTGGTGCGGTAGACGGTGCCATTGATATAGGTAATCTGATCGACGGGCAGTCCCGCGTCGAGCGCGTCGGCGATCTCGACAATCGCGTGCTCGCCCATGCCGTAGATGAGGATGTCGGCGCCCGAGTCGAGCAGCACCGAGCGCTTGAGTTTGTCCTGCCAGTAGTCGTAGTGGGCTAGACGGCGCAGGCTTGCCTCGATACCGCCGATGATGATGGGAGCGTCCTTGAACGTCTGGCGGATGAGGTTGCCGTAGACCGTGACGGCTCGGTTGGGACGGCGCCCCTCCTCGCCACCGGGGGTATAGGCGTCGGTGTGGCGGCGGTGCTTGGTCACCGAATAGTGGTTGACCATGGAGTCCATGTTGCCGGCACTGACGAGAAAGCCCAGACGTGGCTCGCCGAGCACCGTGATGCTGGCGGGGTCGGTCCAGTCGGGCTGACAGATGATGCCCACTTTGTAGCCGTGCGCGTCGAGCACGCGGCTGACGATGGCCATGCCAAAGCTGGGATGGTCCACGTAGGCGTCGCCGCAGATGTAGACAAAGTCGCACTGGTCCCAGCCGCGCGCATCCATGTCGGCGCGGCTGACGGGAAGGAACTTATCGCGGCCCGGGCGCCAGGGGCGGACAGGCGCATCCGGGGTGTGCGCGACCCGGGTGGCGGGGGAGGCCGTGGCCTGTGCCTTACCGCCGCGCTTTTGCTGCTGGCCGCGCTGGGCATGCTTGCCGTGCTGGTTGTGCTGAGCGTCCTGGGGCTTTTTTGCCACGATTCCTCCCGTTGTTAGTATGCTGCACGTAATTGTAACCAGTCTTTTTGGACGGCGCTAAAAAGACTGGTGGAGTACATGGGCTGGCGGATCGGCGCGTCGATGCGTGTGTCGTTTGTTTCCAGACTGTGTATCTGCGCGTTGGGGAACCCGTCTCGCGCGCACGCCATGTTGTCAATGGGTTACAGTATGAACGGCGGCTATGTCTCCGCCAACGCACGAGAGAGTCGTCAACAAGGAGGATGCACGACGATGCAGCGTGCCAAACAGATATCGGAGTCTATTGAGCTGGGCATCATCTTGGCGCTCGCCGGTGGCTTTATGGACGTTTATTCGTACATTGGGCGCGATCATGTTTTCGCCAACGCGCAGACGGGCAACATCTTGCTGGTGGGCGTGAGCATCTCGGAGGGCAATTGGGCACTTGCGGGGCGCTACTTCTTCCCTGTGGTGTCGTTTGCCGTGGGCATTATGCTTGCCGACCTGGTTCACGAACGGTTTGGCAGCGTGATCCACTGGCGTCAGGTGACGGTGTTCTTTGAAGCCGTCATCTTGCTGGGCGTGAGCTTTATCCCCGGTGGCGGTTACAACCTGCTCGCCAACTGCCTCACTTCGTTTGCCTGCGGCATGCAGGTCGAGAGCTTCCGCAAGATCCACGGTCACGGCATCGCTACGACCATGTGCATCGGCAACTTGCGCAACGCGCTGCAAAACGTGGACGACTACATCATCACCCACAAGCGCGGCTTTTTGGAAAACGGCGTGCTGTACTTTGGCGTGATCTTTACCTTTGTGTTTGGCGCCGTGCTGGGCAATTGGTGCATCGAGCGCATAGGCCTGCACGCCATTGCGGTGGCGAGCGTGCTGCTGTTTGTCGCGTTTGGCATTATGTTTATCGACCGCGAGCGTGACTTGCGCTCTCGCTGGAAACGCGCCTGCGAAGATTGGAAAGACGCCTGCCAAAAATAGCGGCAGGATGTGGCAAGGGGGCAGTCCCCTTGTCAGATAGATCGATAATGGGGAGGGGACGGCCATCTCGGCCGCCCCTTTTTGTTTAGTGGTCTGGTGGTGACGATACCAGTTGTTGAAACGCTTTAACACTTTTGATGTTCTCGCGTGTTTTTTGTTTCAAAAGCGTTAGGATGGGACTTATAGTGCGGGGCGTAACGGGTGCCCCGCGCACGATAGGAGGCTATCAATGGCTAATCGTTTCGTTCTCAACACCATTTCTTACCATGGTTCCGGCGCCATCAAGGAGATCCCCGGCGAGCTCCAGCGTCGTGGCTACAAGAAGATCTTCGTCTGCTCCGACCCCGATCTGGTCAAGTTTGGCGTTACCGCTAAGGTGACCGACGAGCTCGACGCCGCCGGCATCGCTTGGAGCCTCTACTCCGAGATTAAGCCCAACCCCACCATCCAGAACGTCAAGGACGGCGTCGAGGCCTTCAAGGCCGCCGAGGCTGACGCTATCGTGACCATCGGTGGCGGCTCCTCCATGGACACCGCCAAGGCTATCGGCATCATCATCAACAACCCCGAGTTCGCCGATGTCCGCAGCCTCGAGGGCGTTGCTCCCACTAAGAACCACGCCGTGTTCACCATCGCCGTGCCGACGACCGCCGGTACCGCTGCCGAGGTGACCATCAACTACGTCATCACCGACCCCGAGAAGGTCCGCAAGTTCGTGTGCGTCGACACCAACGACGCCCCCGAGGTCGCCGTCGTCGACCCCGATATGATGGCTTCCATGCCCGCCGGCCTGACCGCCTCTACTGGCATGGACGCTCTGACCCACGCCATCGAGGGCTACACCACCAAGGGCGCTTGGGAGCTTTCCGACATGTTCCACTTTGAGGCTATTAAGCTGATCAGCGAGAACCTGCGCGACTCTGTCGCCGAGGCCAAGTCCGGTCAGCCCGGCTCCGGCCGCGAGGGTATGGCTCTTGGCCAGTATGTCGCCGGCATGGGCTTCTCCAACGTCGGCCTGGGCATCGACCACGCCATGGCTCACACCCTGTCCGCTCACTACGATACCCCGCACGGTGTCGCCTGCGCCATGCTGCTGCCGATTGCCATGGAGTTCAACAAGCCGGTTTGCACCGAGCGCCTGGCCAAGGTCGCCGTTGCCATGGGCGTTGACACCACGGGCATGAGCACCGACGAGGCCGCCGACGCCGCTATCGCCGCCGTCAAGCAGCTTTCCGCCGACGTGAACATCCCGCACGTCTGCGAGGCCATGAAGGCTGACGAGATCGAGGTCCTGGCCAAGGACGCCATGGCCGATGCCTGCTTCCCGGGTAACCCGCGCGAGGCGACGCTCGACGACGTCATCGAGCTCTTCAAGAAGATCTGCCCGGCTGCCTAACTTGGTTCGGCGGGCCCTGCCCGTTAGCCCCAGAATCGTCCTCGGACATGTCGGAGGCCCCGCTGCGCACTACGTGCGGCGGGGCCTCCTTCTGTCCTGCGGAAAGATTCTGGGGCTAACGGGCGGGGCCCGCCGGCTCGTTGTCGTGGCGGGCACTGTTCGGAAGAGCTCGATGGGCCATCTCGCTAGGTAAAAAGATGGTTCGCGGTGGTATTGTTGCTGTGGGTTTAATTCGACATGAAAGGGTGACTTTGGTGTCCAAGATGGATTCTACGCTCTCCTATATCGCGGGACAGCTTAAGACGCTGACTTCTATCGCCTCGCCTACGGGCTATACCCGTGCGGCGACTGATTATCTAATGGAAACGTTGCGCGATATGGGCTTTGGGCCCGAGCGTTCCAATAAGGGCAACGTGTTGGTTGAGCTTGGCGGCGAGGGCGAGCCGCTGGTGTTGGCAAGCCATGTCGACACCCTGGGCGCCATGGTGCGCTCCATTAAGGACAATGGCCGCCTGCGTCCCACGACGCTTGGTGGGCACCAGTGGTCTACGGCCGATGGCGAGAACTGCACCGTCTACACACGTGACGGCAATGTGTACACGGGTGTGGTTCTCAACACCGAGCCTTCGGCGCACGTGGCCGACGAGCCGGTCAAGACCGTCGAGAAGAACATGGAGATCCTGCTCGACGAGAACGTCGACAGCAAGGACGATGTGCTCGAGCTGGGTATTCAGACCGGCGACATCATCGCTATGGATCCGCGTACCACGGTGACGGAGAGCGGCTACATTAAGAGCCGCTTCCTGGATGACAAGCTTTCGGCCGCCATTTTGCTGGGCTTGGCGCGTGCCGTCGCCGCTGGTGAGGTGACGCTTTCGCGTAAGGTTTCGCTGCTCTTTACCGTGTACGAGGAGGTGGGCCACGGCGGCGCCTTCGTGCCGGCCGACACGCGCGAGATGATCAGCGTTGACATGGGCTGCGTGGGCGACGACCTAGGCTGCACCGAGCACATGGTGTCGATCTGCGCCAAGGATTCGGGCGGTCCGTACAACTACGACCTGGTGACCACGCTGTCCAATATCGCGCGCGAGCTTGAGCTCGATTACGCCATCGACGTGTACCCGCATTACGGCTCGGACGTCGAGGCCACGCTCTCTGCCGGCTACGACATCCGTCATGGCCTGATCGGCCCCGGCGTGTACGCGAGCCACAACTACGAGCGCAGCCACATGGACGGCGTGCGCAACACCTACGAGCTCGTCCGCGCCTACGTGCAGCGCTAGGGGAGCAGCGGCCTCGGCTGGCACAGCAGTACCGACCGAGGCCGCCCTCTGTAAGTTGCGGTGAAATAGGGACTGTTTAAGCGTTTTAAATGCGAAAACAGTCCCTATTTCACCGCAACTTAGGGGGCAGTGCTGTTATCTCTGCACGTGACGTAGTACCTCAACGGCGGCGCTTACCTCTATCATGCGGCGCTCGAGACCGCGGCGGATGGCCTTGAGGCGATTGCCTGCTGTTGCCCATGCGCTTTGTGAGAGGATTTCGACTGCCTCGTCGACGAACCCATCGAGATGCGACGCATCGAACCAATCGAGCGAGTCAGCAAATGCTAGCTGAGCGGAAGGATCTGGACCAAACGGTTTGGCGGCAAATCCAAACTCCCCGGCAACGAGCACGGCGGTTGGCACGTTGTGCCACAGGCAATTGCCACTATCGAACAGCGGTGCAGGCCGCATTTCCAGCGTGTCGACATTGCGGATGATGCCGAAGTTTCGCCAGTGGCGGTCGCTGTTGGCCAGGAGGGCATCGCAGACAATCATCTGCGACATGGATTTTCTTACCGCGGCTTCGTCAGCCCCGTGTCTGCCAAGATAGCGACAGTATCGATCGTATGTTGAGTTTCCTCGCTGGCCACCGAGTGCGTCCCTGATATAAGCGGCCGGCACGTATTCCTCACGGCCATTAAGAAAGTCATCGCATAGGCATACGGGCCCGTCGAACATGCGCTCGACCGTATAGGGAACAAACTCACCTTTGGATAGCAGACGCCGATGTAGAGCTGTTGCAACCGCCTCGTTAAACGGTCGCTGATCGTCCATTCCGCATCCTTTGACCAGGATGCGAACACCATTGCGGATCATCCAAGATTTGGGGAGCTCACCCTCGGACGTATTGTCAGGATTTTTGAGTCCGATGCCCTCAAGCCAGCCTGAACGATGCTCGGGTGCCGACCGTTCAAAATCGTTTTCGAAGTAATTGAGGTGCTGCCAATCGAGTCCATCGCAGTCGACCGGTCTTAGCCAATAGCAATCCGAAAGCGAAAAACCCAGGCAACGAACGGGCACTTCAATTCCGCTGTCAATTCCCAGCTCGCGATAGCGCGAGATGAGTCCGGGGCGGACGTCGGGCACCGACCGGTGGCTCCACCACGTGTTGAGCGCTCGTTTATTCACCGTTGGAGAAGAACTCGAGCACGTGCCAAACGGCATCCTTCGTGCATCGAGTATTTCGGCAATTTCAAAGGAAAACTCGCGCGTTGGATCAAACGAGACATGCGCGACCTCGTGGTCGGCTGACATCAACGTGAACTTGCGCCCTACGTCAGCTGCGGGACGGCGCCCACGCTTACGGACCTTTTGATAACCAATCGCGGAATCGTACTGAACCATTTTCCGCCCACCGACGATATCGAACGCGAGCGTTCCCGATGCAGCCAGTTGCGATATACGGGCCTTCGTAACGCCCAGCAGGCGCGCGGCGTCACCCATGGTTATATAGTTGGAAGTACTCATCTGCTGCATCACCTCGTTAAGTATTCTAATCGTTAAATATAGCAAGCACAAACATCATAATACTTAACAAAGTTTCGGTGAAATAGGGACTGTTTAGCGGCTTGAAACGCTTAAACAGTCCCTATTTCACCGCAACTTATCGAGGAGTGCTGTTATTTGATGGCGCCGGTCACGGTGCCGCCGCCCAAGACGACGTCGCCGCGGTAGATAACGACTGCCTGGCCGGGGGCGATGGCTCGCTGCGGTTCGTCAAAAGTCAGCAGCATTTGCCCGTCGGCGCCACGTGTAAGGGTTGCTGCCTGGTCCTTTTGACGGTAGCGGTACTTGGCGCCCACGTGAATGCCGCCGGACGTGAGCTCTGCCTCCATGCGGTCGGCGGGGGCGCTCCAGATCCAGTCATTGGCCGTGAGCGCTGTGGCCGTCAGGTCCTCGGCCTCGCCCAGAAGCACAATGTTGCTGGCGGCGTCGACGGCCGTTACGTACACGGGATGCGCCATCGCGACGCCCAAGCCTTTGCGCTGACCGATGGTATAGCGCAACGCACCGTTGTGATGTCCGACCACGCTGCCGTCGCGCCATACAATATCGCCCGACGCAGCGGCATGTCCGCAGCGGCGCTCGATATAGCCCGCGTAGTCGCCGTCCGCGATAAAGCAGATATCCTCGCTCTCGGCCTTCTTGGCGTTTATGAAGCCCTGCTCGGCGGCAATGCGGCGCACGTCGCGCTCTTTGTCCAGCCCAGCCAGCGGAAAGATCGTGTGCGCCAGACGCTCTTGCGTGAGCGAATACAAAAAGTAGCTCTGGTCCTTTTTGGAGTCCTCGCCGCGGTGCAGCTGCCAGGTGCCGTCGGGCGCCTGACTCGTTTTGGCGTAGTGGCCTGTGGCGATGTAGTCGCAGCCCATATCGAGTGCCGCATCGAGCAGCGCGCCAAACTTAATATGGCGGTTGCAGATGATGCACGGGTTGGGCGTCAGCCCCTCCTGGTAGGCGTTCGCAAAGCGCTCGATAACATTGCGGTCGAAGGTCTGCTGCAGGTCGAGCACATGGTGGGGTATCCCCAGGCGCTCGGCGACGGCCTTTGCATCGGCGATGTCGCGGTCGACCTTGCTCATGCCCGTGACGGGATCGGGCGCGGGGCAGGTGAGGCGCATGGTGGCGCCGACGCATTCGTAGCCCTGGCTCCTGAGCAGATAGGCAGTCACGCTGGAATCGACGCCGCCGCTCATGGCGACGAGCACGCGCTTGTTGTGCATGGGGAGGTTCTCCTTGGTGGCATATGGCCAAAAAAGAAAAGCGGCGCGGGAGGCTGGTTCCGCGCCGCAGACATTGTAGCAAGTTCGGGCGTCATGTGGGACGCCCTGTTGGGATGAGCCCAGGCCGCAAGAAGAGAGGGGAGGCCGGCGTGCCTTGGACTCGTTCTAAGAACGAGAAGCTCTAGTCCTGGAACAGTGCCGTGGACAGGTAGCGCTCGCCGGTGTCGGCGAGCAGCGCCACGATGGTCTTGCCCTCGTTCTCGGGGCGCTTGGCCAGCTGCAGTGCGGCCCACACGGCGGCGCCGGACGAAATGCCCACAAGCACGCCCTCCTTGTGGCCCACGGCGCGGCCGGTGGCAAAGGCGTCCTCGTTCTCGACGGGGATGATCTCGTCATAGACCTGGGTATCGAGGACGTCGGGCACAAAGCCGGCGCCGATGCCCTGGATCTTGTGCGGGCCGGCCTGGCCCTTGGAGAGCACCGGGGAGGTGGCGGGCTCGACGGCGACGACCTTAATCTCGGGGTTCTGCTCCTTGAGGAACTCGCCCACGCCGGTCACGGTACCACCGGTGCCAACGCCGGCGACGAAGATGTCGACCTTGCCGTCGGTGTCGTCCCAGATCTCGGGGCCGGTCGTGGCCTTGTGAATGGCCGGGTTCGCGGGGTTTACAAACTGGCCGGCGATGATGCTGTTGGGAGTCTCCTTCTGCAGCTCCTCGGCCTTGGCGATAGCGCCCCTCATGCCCTTGGAGCCGTCGGTGAGCACGAGCTGTGCGCCGTATGCCTGCATCAGCTTGCGGCGCTCGACGGACATGGTCTCGGGCATGGTGATGATTACCTTGTAGCCACGAGCCGCCGCCACCGAGGCGATGCCGACGCCGGTGTTGCCGCTCGTGGGCTCGATGATGGTGTAGTCGCCGCCGCGCACGAGCTTGCCTGCCTTCTCGGCCTCGTCAATCATGTTCTTGGCGACGCGGTCTTTAACGGACCCGGCGGGGTTGAAGTATTCCAGCTTGACGAGCACGCGGGCCTTGAGGTCCTCATCGGCCTCAAAGTGGGTGAGCTCCAGGAGCGGGGTGTGGCCGATAAGCTGATCGATGGACGTGTAAACCTTGCTCATGGTGAACCTCCAAAGTGTTCAAGTTGCTGGTTGCCGTGTGGTTTTACGGTGCGTGTAGCAGGTAAACCCATAAACCTTATAGGTTGTTCGTTTAGCTGTTGGGAAGCATACTAGCCACTAAAGCCTAGTAGTGCAATAGGAAATAAAAGATTATTACGAGTCGATTAACCATCTTGACCGGAACGAGTATTTCCAAAGCCAATTTTTCGGCTAGAATTTCAACGGACTAAAAGACCGAAAGGCAGCACTATACATGTTGGTTTCTACTAAGGGCAGGTACGCCCTGCGCGTTATGGTCGATCTGGCCGAGCACCAGGCGACAGGCCGTATCCCGCTTAAGGAGATTGCGGCGCGTCAGGGTATTTCGGAGAAGTACCTCGAGAATATTCTGGCGACGCTCGTGCGCGCCAATATGCTCTCGGGCATGCGCGGCAAGGGCGGCGGCTATGTGCTCACGCGCCCGCCCGAGCAGTACACGGTAGGCGAGATCTTGCGCCTGACTGAGGGCAGTCTAGCGCCGGTCGCCTGCCTGGATGGCGACTGCAAGGGCTGCTCGCGATCTGAGGAGTGCCCCACACTCGACGTGTGGAAAAACCTGGACAAGCTCATCAACGATTACCTCGACGGCGTGACGCTCGATCAACTTGTCGCTCCCAACGAAGGCTACGACTACGTCATCTAACCCCACCTGTCATGTGGGGATGGGGTGGAAATGGTAGATTTTCTTGCCCTCTGAGACTTGGCAAATAAGAAGGCCGCCCATTTTTGCGATGGGCGGCCTTCGTTTTGGGCTGTTGAGACGGGCGCGGCCGGAATGGCCGTTTTAGCCCTCGGCGATGCTGTCGAGGATGCTGCGCATGATGGACACCAGGATGCCGCCCATGAAGGCCGATCCAAAGCTGGCGATGGAGATACCCGCGCCCAGCAGATTGACCGACAGATAGCTGGCCAGCTCGAGCATAAAGCTGTTGACTACGAGCTGAAAAATACCCAGCGTAATGATCGTGAGCGGCAGCGAGATAACCGTCAGGAACGGCTTGACGAGCGAATCGACGATGTTCAGGAACAGTCCCACGAAGGCGAAACAGACCCAGGCCTCGGCAAAACCGAAGGGCTGGATGCCGGGGACGAGGAACGTGGCAATCGCGATGGCGATCGAGGTAAAGAGCCAGTTAAGCATAAAGCGCATGGTGTGAATCCTTTCTTGCGCAGGGTGCGTCGGCGTCGCGTGAAGCGGTTTGCTGCGGCAGCTTGGACGGCCGCTCGGGTGTGCCGCCTTGTTCGGCCGCCCATTGTCTCAGATATTCGTGGAGCTTACGTGCGCATTCGGTTTCAAAACGGCGTTCGTCCTGAAAAACGCGCCGCTGGCAGAGAGTCTTGTCGCTTTAGTTTGGTGGTGTGCTACACTGCTACGGGCAAAAGCCACAGGCGTTGCCCTATTGCATAGAACGGGCGAACGATGCCCGATGTCAGTATCAACTTCGATGCCTTATGGCGGGTTTGGCGGTGATCGATGAATATCGAGAACATGTTTGACAAGCCTGATGTCAAGCAGCTGGTCCACGCATTTAGTCTTTTGGATGACGAGAAGGATATCCAGGCTTTTTTGACCGATATCTGCACGCCGCGCGAGATCTGCGATCTTTCGCAACGTCTGCAGGTTGCGCGTTATCTGGATGAGGGCGAGCCTTATGTTGAGGTTCAGGCCCGCACCGGCGCTTCGTCCACTACGGTGAGCCGCGTTTCAAAGGCACTCAACGGCGAGTACGGTGGCTATCGCAAGATCCTCATCAAGCTGGAGGATGGCGAGTAGGCCAGCGGCAACAAACGAATTGCGCAGAACCGTCCCTTCGGGGGCGGTTTTTTGATCCTTTGGGGACGGAGGAAAACGGATCACTGGGTTAGACTGACCTCCTCGGTGATCCATTTTCCTCCGTCTCCAAGGGGTCAAATCTGTTGGCGTGGGGCAAATCTGTCCGCGCGGGCGGGTAGGATGGAAACATTGAATATTGCGAACGGTTTGAGTGGAGGACCATGCCTGTTCGAATCTATACCACCAACGCCGGCGCGGATTTGAGCGATGCCGAGGCGGCGCTGCTTGCCGACCTTATTGCCCGCCACGGGCGTGCCGTGCTGCTGGCGCCAACGTTTGCCGAGCTCGACCTGTGCCGTCATGATGCGGCGGAAGCCGGCGTTTCGCTGGGTATTGACTACAAGACGCCTACATCGTGGCTTCGCTCGCTTTGGGAGCTTTTGGGCGACGGGCGCGGTTTCGTCGACAACCTGCAGCGCCAGATGCTGTTTTCGGACATGGTAGCGCGCCTCGACGACGCCGACCTGCAGCCGCTTTCGCGCAGCCAGGGCACGGTGCGTATGCTCGCGCGTATGGCTCGCGATGTGCTGCCGGGTGTGGCAGGGACAGGCGCCGAGCGTTGCTGCGACAACGTTTGCAAGCCCAAGCCCAAAAGCGACGCCGAGGCTCGCGTGTTTGAACTTTTGTGCGCCTATGCGCGCGGTTTGGACCGTCGAGATATGGTCGAGCCCTGCGAGGCGGCTGACATTATGGCCGGCGCTTTGGCCGACAACCTGCCGGGGTGCGCCCGCGCCGTTTGCGTGTGCGGCGTCACGTCATTTACGTATAGCCTGCTCGAGCTGCTGTCCGCCGTGGCAAACAACGGGGGAGAGGTTGTCGTGCTGCTTGCCCGCGAGCAAGCGGCGATGCGCGAGGAGCTTGCCGCGGCATTTGATGTCCGCGGTGTGCTGTTTGAGGCCGCGCCGCTGGAGGAGGATGCCGTCGCGCCTGATGCCGCTTGCGGGACCGCCGCTCAGCCTGCCTTTATTGAGGTCGCCGGCCCCCATGCCCGTGCTCATGTCTATGCGGACGCCATCGATAAGTTGGTGAAAGCGCACAAGGAGTCCAAGGTCGATAAAGCTACTGCAATGCCCACCGACCCCGTGCGCGTGCTCGTCGTTTCTGCCCGGGCACCCCAGCTGTTCGGTGAGCTCGCCTCTCGTCTGGCGGCTCGTCATATCGCTGCCGAGACAACTGAATTCACGGCGTTTTCCCAATCCATTGCGGGCAGGCAGTTTGCGGCGCTTGCCGGCCTGATCGAGCGCATGAAGGCCGCCGATGAGGGCGCGGCGTCAAAGACCGAGTGGTGGCCCGCGCCGGAGCTTACCGACTGGATCTACAGCCCGCTTTCGGGCGCTGATGCCGTCAGTGCCCGTACCTTCGATAAGAATATGCGTCTCTCGCGTAGCAAGACTACCGCGAGCGTTAAGAGCCTGCTGCAGAGCGTTCAGGGCCAGGTGAGGGGCGCGCGCAAGGCGGCGAGCGACGACAACTGGTTTAAGAACGTACCGTGTGTGGTTTCGGACGTGTTCCAAGCGCTGTGGCGTGACAAGCCCGTGACGGCGCTCAAGGCCATGCTTGCCGTTGCCGAGGCGTTGCCCGATCGCTTGCTGGGCAGCTTGGATGGCCAAGCCCGTCGCCAGGCGGAGGTGGCCCTGCTGCGCCATGTCATCGACATCCTTATGAATGGCGCCCGCGCGCTCGACGTGTCGCAGGCCGCGACCGTGCCCGTGCTCGATGGCATTCGCACCAAGGTGGACAAGCGTAGCACCGCCTACGATTACGAGACCCACGAGGTTGACCGTGCGCCACGTGCCCAGGCTCGCTTTGCTTCGCTTGCCGATGCGGCGGCTCTGCGCCCCGACAGCTACGATGCCGTGCTGTTTGCCGATGTCGATCTGGACAGCTATCCGCTCTCACACGAGGAGGGGCCGCTGGCCACGCTGACGGCGAGCCTTGGTCGCGAGGGTGTGACGCTTGAGCCCGCGGCCCTGCTGCGCGTGCGCTTTGGCCACGCGATGCAGGCGGCACGCGGCCCGGTTGCGCTTGCCCGGGTGACGCACGATCGCCAGGCGCGCGAGTGCTATCCGGCTGCCGTGTGGACCGAGTTGCGGGCGCATGCCGAGGCCGCTGAAGCTGCTAAGGCCGCAGACGCCGACAAGGCAGCTGACGACGCTAAGGCCGCTGACGACGCTAAGGCAGCTGACGCCGACAAGGCGAAGTGCGTGGGTGAGGGCGATATCGTAAGGGACTTCGATCCCGCGGCAGGCGAAGGTCTCAAGCGCGAGCGCGTGACCTGTGAAGCCCCTCAGCATCTGAGTGCCGAGGCCGTGCCGTATTTGGTCCTGCGCCACCGCGACGGTGAGGGCGAGGACGCGCCGCTTGTGCCGCGCCTGACGTCCGCCTCGCAGATCGAGGCCTATTCCACCTGCCCGCTGTGCTGGTTTGTCTCGTATCGCGTCAAGCCCCAGTCTATCGACGCGGATTTTGGCAACATGGAGAAGGGCAACTTCGTCCACGACGTGCTGGAGCACCTGCATGCCCGTCTGCCCCAAGAGGGCATGGAGCGCGTGACGCCCGAGAACTTGCCGCGCGCACAGGAGCTGCTGCGCGAGGTCTTTGCCGAGACCTTGGCCGAGCATGCGGGCAAGCGCGGTACCGAGGGCCCGCTGGTGCCGCTCTCTCCCGTGGAGGAGCGCCAGGTGGCCGAGATTCTGCCGCAGCTGGAAGGCGTGCTTGCCTACGAGTCCGAGGCGCTTGCCCCCTTTACCCCGCGCTACCTTGAGTTCGCCTTTAATGAGCTTAAGGTCGAGTATGCCGGTTGGCCACTCGGTGGGCGCATCGACCGCGTGGATGTGGATGCCGAGAATCGCGCCGTGGTAATCGACTACAAGCACCGTTCGGGTGTCGAGGAGTTTAAGCTCGCCGATCCTACGGTGCGCGACGAGGAGTCGGGCGAGGCCCCCATCGACGACCCGCGCTGGCTGCCGCCCCATACCCAGACACTCATCTACGCCCAGGCCATGCGTCGGGCGCTGGGCCTAGATACCCGTGCTGCGCTCTATTTTTCGACCAAGGGCGGCAAGCCCGCGCTGCGCGGCGCGGCGAGTGCCGAGTTGCTCGAGGAAGAGCGCGGCGACGGTCGTATCCCGGGCCTTAAGAAGGGCTTTCCCGGCGAGGGCGGCAACATGGACTTCGATGCGCTGCTCGACCGCGTGGAGACCGGCATTGCCGAGCGCCTGCGCGAGCTCGAGGCGGGCGACGTCGCCGCTGTCGATCCGACGTCGGCGCAGGCCGCGCATGCGCGCTGTTTGTATAACCACGAAGGAACGTTTGTAAGGAGGGACGTGTAGACCATGGATCTTTCGACTTTGATGCCTCAACAGCTGCAAGTCGTCAAAACGCTCGACCGCCCGCTGTTTGTCTCGGCGGGCGCCGGCTCGGGCAAGACCTTTACCCTCACGCGCCGCATCGTCTATGCGCTCTCGCCCGAATCCGGTCCGTTTGTCGAACATCTGGATCAGGTGCTCGCCATTACCTTTACCAAAGACGCCGCGGCCGAGATTCGCGACCGTGTGCGCCGTGCGCTTATCGAAGAGGGTATGGATGAGGAGGCCCTGACGGTCGACGACGCTTGGATCTCGACCATCCACGGCATGTGCTCGCGTATCCTGCGCGCGCACGCGTTGGAGCTGGGCATCGATCCCGAGTTTACGGTGCTTACCGATACCGATGAGCTTATGGATCAGGCTGTCGAGCATGTGCTGGGGCGCGCGACGGCGCCCGATGCCGCGCCCGAGCTCGCCGCTTCGCTTAAGGCCCTCTACGCTTGGTATCCCATGGCGGGCGAGGGCGGGCCGTTTGGCGTCGGTACCACCATCAAAGGCCTGGTGCGCGACCTGCTGGAGCTATCGAGCCAGCTTCCGGGCGGCATGGACGATGTGCGCGTGGCGCGTGGCCAGGCCGACACCTCGGCGCTTGCCGATGCCTATCGTGCGGCGCTGGGCACAAGCAGGGCCACGACCGAGAAAGCGCAGGTGGCACTCGACGCCATCGACGCGTTTGAGGCGAGCGGCAAAACCATGGAGGATGCGGCGCGACTCATGATGTCGTGCAGCATGCCGCGCGCGAGCAAGGCGTTTCCTAAGGAGCAGGTGGAGCTACTCAAGGCCGAGGCCGCCGATGCGTTTATCAATATCGTGCTTGCCTGCGGCGGGCCGGCGCTCGATGCGCTGGTGGGGCTTGCCCGTGCCGTAGAGGCGGAGTACCGTGCGCTCAAGGCCGACCAGTCCGCGCTCGATAACAATGACCTGCTGCGCATGGCGTACGAGGCGCTGCGCGACTACCCGGCTATTCGAGCTGCCTATGAGGGCCGCTTTAAGATGGTCATGATCGATGAGTTCCAGGATACCGACCAGATGCAGGTCGATTTGATCCGTTACCTGACGGGCGCGGGGGAGCGCGCGCTGTGCACCGTGGGCGATGCACAGCAGTCGATCTACCGCTTTCGAGGCGCCGAGGTCGAGGTGTTCCGTCGCCAGGAGCGCAAGGTGGGTTCGACGACGGCGTCCGAGACGGTCGCCACGTCCGATGCCCCCGCCGGCGAGCTCGTCAAGCTTGTACGCAACTTCCGCAGCCACGACGAGGTGCTGCGCTATGTGGCGCGCGTCTTTGACGGCGACACCGGTGGTTTGATGCAGGGGTTCTTGGATCTTGAACCGAGCGACGAACGCGAGGACAAGCTCAAGGCGAAGGCATCGCGCCGCCAGGCGATCTTCGTTGCCGGTGACAGTACGCAGGAGCGAACGCAGGCGAAAGCTCGTGCGATTGCGGAGCGATTCCAAGCACTCGTTAAAGCGGGCCAGCCCCAGGGCAGCATGGTCCTGCTGCTGGGCCGCATGACCAACGCCGATGTCTATGCGCAGGCCTTCCGCGACCAGGGGCTCGACTGCGTCATCGCGGGCGGCTCGGTCTTTGCCCAGGCTGCCGAGGTCCAAACGGTGCGTGCTCTGGTGTGCGCGCTTGCTAACCCGGCCGATACGGCGCAGGGTCTTATGCCGCTGCTGGCCTCGCCGATGTTTGCGCTCGGCGGTCAGGAGTTCCTGGCGCTGGCGACCAAGCTGGACGACCAGACGGGGGAGACCTCGCGCCGCAACATCGACGTGGGCATCATGAGCGATTGCGATGTGCCGGGGCTGCGGGATCTGCCGCTGCTGACGCGCGCCCGCGAGGTGCTGCGCTATGCGCTTCGTCGCGTGGGGCGCGATTCGTTCGCCGCCATCGCGCGCGATACTGTCAACGCCTCCGGCTGGTTTGTGCGTCTGGCGCAGCGTGGTCCCGAGGGCAAGGCCATCGCCGCCAACGTGCTCAAGGCGCTCGACGCCGTGGCCGAGGCAGAGGCCGAGCTCGGCAATTCTCCGCGCTCCATCGCGCTTGCCTTCGACCGCTTCTTGGCG
Source organism: Collinsella sp. (assembly GCA_019419665.1). Lineage (GTDB taxonomy): Bacteria > Actinomycetota > Coriobacteriia > Coriobacteriales > Coriobacteriaceae > Collinsella. The sequence continues at coordinate 42,419 of DXZM01000015.1, read as the reverse complement.
GGCAAGGAGGCCCCGGGCGCGCTCAACGAGGAGGGCGACGGCGCGGTGCGCATCATGACGGTGCATGCGTCCAAGGGTCTGGAGTATCCGGTCGTAGCGGTTGCCGAGTGTTTTGGCGTGCGCAAATCGTCCGGTGCGGCTCAGATGGGGCGTGTCGAGGGCGGAGCGCAGGTCGTGGCGCTGCCGGCACGCTTCGACGGCGTTAAACTCGCGGACGGCACGTTCGTGAAGGGCGATGACGTCAAAAAGCAGTTTGAGCACGCGTTTAAGGGCAAGGGCATGTCGCTGTGGCTGCCGCCAGAGCTCATGGAGGACGTCTGTGCGACGGGCTCTCCCGCCGAGGCATTTGCCCGCCTGCGTAACGACGACCTGCAGCTTTCGCTCGAGGAGCGGGCTCGCTTGCTCTATGTCGCCATGACGCGTGCGCGAGAGCTGGTCATTCTGGCGATGGATGCCGGCGTGAGCCGCGGCAAGGTGACGGCGCCGACCTTCGACGTCGAGACCGATCTGACCTATGACGTGCTGCGTCGTATTCTGCCTACCGACGCTCTGGACATGCCGCAGCTCGATGCCGACCGCCTGGTGTTCGACAACTCCAAGCCGGGCGACTACGAGCTCATTTCGCTTTCGGACTTTACCTTTGGCGAGCAGGCGTTTGAGGCCAACGCTTCGCTGGATGCCGAGGGCAGGCTTGTCCGCGGCGATGCGGAGCCGGAGGGCGCCGGTGCGGATGCCCGCGCCGCCGTTCCCGGCCCTGCCGACCCCGAGCCCGATGCGTTTGAGCTCGTGTATCCCCAGACGGTGGGCGTGCGCATGGGCGCCTGCCCGTATCCGGCGCGCGATTCGTACAGCTACTCGTCAATTGCCGCGGCGCTGCATGCCGAGTCCGAGGACCGTGCCGCCGAGGCACACACGCCCATGGACGAGGCCGGCGATGATGCGGAGTCGGATGGTTCCGAGATGACGGATGCAGGCGTGGCCGCCGTTGAGCCCGCCGGCAACCCCATGGCGCTGGGCTCGGCGTTCCATGCCGCCTGCCAGTGGCTGATCGAGATGGGTGCCGATGCGCTGCCCGCTGAGCGTGCCGATGCGCTGGCGCGCCTGTGGTGCCTGACGCCGGAGCAGCGCGAACGCTTCGACGTTGCCCTGGACCGCTGGCTCAAGTCGGCGGTCCGTGCCGAGCTGCTTGCCTGGCCGTGCATCCGTGCCGAGGTGCCGTTCTTCTCGCTGGGCTGCGAGGACGAGGACATCGCCCGCTACGGTGCATATGCCGAGGGCGCCATCGACGCCTTGGCGACGAACCCGGCGGATTCGTCACGCGCGCTGGTCATCGACTACAAGACGGGCGGCACACCGGACGAGACGCCGGAACAGCTGCGGGAGAAGCACGCCCTGCAGGCGCGCGTCTACGCCGATGTTCTGCACAAGGCGGGCTTTGAGGCCGTGACCGTCAAGTTCGTCCGCGCGGAGCAGGTCGACCCCGCCAACCCCTGCGAGCCCCAAGTGGTCACCTACAACCTTTAGCCCTCAACAACCTGCGGTGGAATCCCTATCGATTCCACCGCAGTCTTTTTGGGACGGGGCTTTTTTAGCTACTTTGGGCAAACCCACGCGGCCGCCCCGGATAAAGCCCTCAATCGTCCAAATAGCACCGCAACGCATGGGAGAGCCTGGGACGGTACAATAGCTCGAACGGTTCAAACGAATAAGGAGCCATATGCAGCTCACCAAAACGCTTGGGGTGACGCCGGAGGAGCTTTTTGACGCCCTAGCGGGGTCCATCATGCAGGATATCGAAAACGCCACGGGCAAGCGCTCCAGCCGCAACAGGCTCAACGGCAATAAGTACGAGAAGCGTGCCCAGGCCGCAAAAAGGCAAGGTGGCTCTTCATCGGAAACTGTGAACACTTCAGGCTTCGAGTCAGTAGCGAGCGGCCCGACAAAAGTAGTTGATGGAAGTGCCAAATGAATAAGAATGCCGCTACGCAACTGCACATCTATTCCGCCTTTTTCGTTCTCGCGGGATTTGTTTTAAATCGGGGAGTGTTTCTACTTTTCCTTGCGGAGAAAGGAATGTCTGTCACGGAAATCGCGCTTTATCAAGCCCTGTTTAACATTACAACGGTCGTCCTCGAGCTGCCAACAGGGCTGATAGGCGATTTCTTTGGAAAGAAGTTTTCGATTCAAGTGGGCGTGCTGCTGCTTTTCTTCCATACGGCTGGCATGCTGTTGCTCTCAGGTCCCTTTCTTGTCGTGCTTTCCCTTGTTGAGGCACTCGCCTACTCCCTTCAATCGGGATCCGAACAAGCACTTTTATATGAAATTGCCCGGAATGCCGGTCAAGGAGAGCGTTTCCTCACCATCAACGCTCGGCTGCTTGCCGCGCAATCAATCGCTACGGGAATGGCGATTGTGCTCGGATCTTTCATTGCCCAAGTATCTTGGAGCGCCCTCTACGTATGTGTCTCCGTTTTCTATCTCCTGCAGCTTTTCCTTCTGTATCCCATTGAGAGGACGGAAGCGACCCGTTCTGAAAGCTCTGAAAAGGGAAGGTTTGACGCGGCCAAGATGTTCAGACGCGAAACCTGGCGTGTTGGAGAATCCGCTTTTGCGGTATTGCTTCTTCTAATCGGCACAAGCATGCTCGATGGATTCTATGGGAGTTATTACAACTTGAATCAGTTGGTATTCGACGCATTTGATGCTCCCGTCTCCATAATAGGAATCTTTTTCGGTGCATCCTATGCAGTAAATGCGACGGCCTACATTGCAGCAGATTTCTTCTCATTGCGTTTCGGGAAAAGAAATACCATGCTCGGCTCGATGCTAATCGAGGCTGGCCTTTTCATGATTCTTCCGTGGTTCGCTTCAAATCCGCTGTGTTTGTTTGGCCTTAGCATGGTGCTTTGTTTTCTCCCAGAAGTGGTGTACATCACTTCGGAAAACTTAATCCAAGACGCGATAGCGGACGATCTCCGCGCGACGATCCTTTCCGTCGCGTCTCTGGTAAGGGCTCTCTTTTCTGCAGTGTTTTTCTCCATATTTGGACATGTGTTGGGGTTATATCCCATTCAGATAGCGCTCGGTATTATTGGTGCAATCGCGATAGCAATTACCGCCGTTGTTTCATTAAAAATGGTTGGAATACAGGTCTCCAAGAATTGATATATCGATTGACGAGCTATCCGAAGCGTCGAGCCTTCTTGATGGACATGACTATTCGTCACAAATCATTCCGCGCATCGCCGGGGTTCCAGTAATACTCGATATATCTGGATGCCCTCATTCCCCTTTTTGAAGGTCCCAAATTGACTACCCGTGTTGGTTTGGCTAGGTTCGGGCGCTGTCCGTGCCGTGGGGTAAAATCGTTCAGTCAGAACACGAACCCGCATCGGAGCTCATCACATGGCATTCGTCCATCTGCACAATCACACTGTTTTCTCCATGCTCGACGGCGCAACCCGTATCCAGGATATGGTCAATCGTGCCGTTGAGCTGGGCATGCCCGCCGTGGCCATTACCGACCACGGCTACATGTATGGCGTACCCGACCTGGCGCTGGCCTGCGACGCCGTCAACCACAACACGCCCGAGTACAAAACCTGGAGCCACGACAAGGCCTTCTTGGAAAAGGACCGCCGCGACGAGCTGGTGGAGCCCGATCCCGAGTCCAGCCCGCGCGAGCATGCCCAGTATGTGAAGGACATGGCCATGTGGGACGAGAAGGGCAACATCGACGAGCTCAAGCCGCCTCTGGTCATCAAGCCCATCTTTGGCTGCGAGGTCTACTTTACGCCGGACGAGACGCTTGCCCGCGACCATAAGCCCGAGCTCTACCACATGATCCTTCTGGCCAAGGACCAGGAGGGATACGTCAACCTGATGCAGACGGTCTCCGAGGCCGCCGTGCAGGGCTTTTACTATAAGCCGCGCGTGACGCTCGACAACCTGCGCCGCCACGCCAAGGGCATGATCTGCACGAGCGCCTGCATCGCGGGCATCATCCCCAAATACATCGACCGCGGTGACATGGAGGGCGCCATCAAGTGGGCCGAGACCTTCCGCGATACCTTCGAACCCGGCGACTTTTACATCGAGATCCAGGAACACGGCATCACTACCGACAATGGTCTGACCGACGAGCAGATGGACCGTACGCTCATCGATATCGCCAAGCAGGTGGGCGTCAAGGTCATCGCCACCAACGACTTCCACTACCTGCGCCGCGAGGACGCGCCCGTGCAGGACGTCATCATGTGCATTGGCATGAACGCCAAGGTCGACGACCCTAACCGCATGCGCATGACTGGCTCGGAGTTTTACATGAAGACCGAGGAGGAGATGCGGGCGATGTTCCCGTATTGCCCCGAGGCCTGCGACAACACGCTCGAGATCGCCGACAAGTGCTACGTTGAGCTGGACTGGGACTCCATCATCCTGCCGCGCTTCCCGCTGCTCGATCCCGGCGAGACGCACGAGAGCCAGTTCCGCCGCGAGTGCGAGAAGGGCCTGCGCCAGCACTACGGCGACGACTGGGCCACGCGCGAGATTGGTGGCGTCAACATCAAAGAGCGCTTTGAGTACGAATACAAAGTCATCTGCGACAAGGGCTTTGCCGCCTACTTCTTGATTGTTGCCGAGTACGTGCAATGGGCCAAGGACAACGGCATCGGCGTCGGCCCCGGCCGTGGCTCGGCCGCCGGCGCTATCGTCGCCTACGCCATGAACATCACCGCGTTCGACCCGCTCGAGAACGGTCTGATGTTCGAGAGGTTCCTGTCCCCGCAGCGTACCGAGATGCCCGATATCGATATGGACTTCGACGATGAGCGGCGCCTCGAGGTCGTGGAGCACGTTCGCCAGCTCTACGGCCCCGAGAAGGTCACCCACGTCATCACCTACTCGACCATTAAGGCCAAGCAGGCCATCAACGACGCTGCGCGCGTCCTGGACTACCCGGTCTACATGGGCCAGCGTCTGTCCAAGATGGTCTCGAGCGACCCCAAGGTCAAGCTCAAGCAGGTGCTCGAAAAGCAACCCGGCAAAGAGGATCTGTTTAACCCCGATTTTGCCGAGGCCTATAAAAAGGACGACGACGCCCGCCGCATCATCGACACGGCGCTCTCGATTGAGGGCCTTACCCGTGGCGAGGGTGTGCACGCGTGCGCCGTTCTGATCTGCCGCGACCCCGTCAACGAGCACGTGCCCACCAAGCTCGACACCAAGGGCGGCGTCGAGATTACCCAGTACGAAGGTCATACCGTTGCCGACATGGGCCTGCTCAAGATGGACTTCTTGGGCCTGCGCACGCTGACGGTTATCTCCAAGGCCAAGGCAAACATCAAAAAGAACTTCGGCATCGACATCAAAGAGGAAGAGATTCCTTTTGACGACCCCGAGATCTTTAAGCTCATGGGTTCCGGCCACACCGCCGGCGTCTTCCAGGTCGAGTCCGCAGGCATGACGGCCACGATCAAGAACATGAAGCCCACCGAGTACAAGCACGTCGTAGCATTGATCGCCCTGTACCGCCCGGGCCCGCTGGGCGCCGGCATGGTTTCGTCCTACATCAACCGTATGAACGGCAAGGAGCCGGCGGTCTCCTACGACGACCGCCTGGACGACATCCTGGGCGAAACCTACGGCACCATGGTCTACCAGGAGCAGGTTATGCTCATCTCCGTCGAGATGTGCGGCTTCTCCAAGGGCGAATCGGACTCGCGTATCCGTAAGCCCGTGGCTAAGAAGAAAATCAAGCTGCTCACGTCGACGGTGCTCCACTGGGAGGATGGCTCCGACGAGACCACCTACGACCACTGGATGAACGGCGCCATCAAGAACAACTATACGCGCGAGGTCGCCCAGAAGATTTGGGACGATGTTCTCGAGTTCGCGTCCTACGCCTTCAACAAGTCGCACTCCGCCGGCTACGCCATTCTGGTTATGCAGACGGCGTGGCTCAAGGCGCACTATCCGCACGAGTACATGGCGGCCGTTCTGACGTCCTATACGGGCAAGACCGACAAGATCGTGCACTACGTCTCGGCATGCCGTCACGACGGCATCCCCGTGCTGTCGCCAGATGTCAACGAGTCCGGTACCGAGTTCACGGCTACCAAGGAGGGCGTGCGCTTTGGTCTGGCCGGCATCCGCGGCGTGGGCACCGGCGTGGCGCAGGCGATTATCGCCGAGCGCGAGGCGGGCGGCCCGTTTAAGACGCTGCACGACTTTGTCGAGCGCGTGGACTCGAGCCAGGCCAACCGCCGCGTGATCGAATCGCTCATCAAGGCAGGCGCCTTCGACTCCACGGGGTATCCGCGTCGCCAGATGATGCACTTTGTGGACAAGAACAACCCCGAGAACATCATCGATGCCGCGGTAAAGCGCCAGAAGGATCGCGCGAGCGGCCAGACGTCGTTCTTCGATATGTTTGGCGACGTTGAGGGCTCGGGCTTTGAGGTGAGCGTGCCCGATCCGGATGGCCAGGAATGGGACCGCCACCTCAAGTTGAGTCAGGAGAAGGAGGTTCTGGGCATCTATGTCTCGGACCACCCGCTGCGCCCGTTTGAGTATGCACTAGCCAAGGCGCGTGACTTCTCGTTCTCGCAGATCGACACCGGCTACGAAGTTCAGAATCCTACGGGCGGCACCATCAACCAGGAAATTCCCGAGGGCAAGGCGCTGTGGTGGGCCGGCATGGTCTCGAGCGTGTCCAAGCGCGTGACCAAAAACGGTGACCCCATGGGCATCGTGCAGCTCGAGGACATGGAAGGCGAGGCCACCGTCGTCGTGTTCCCCAAGACCTACAAGGAGGCCGAGGGGTACCTGTACGGCGAGGTCGATCCCGAGACCGGCGCGCAGCTGTCCGATGCCTTTGTGCGCATTAAGGGCAAGCTCGAGCGCTCGGACCGCGGCGACCAGATCATCGCGCAGGAGATCGTGCCGCTCGAGCTTAACGAGGAGAACAACAAGCCCAAGGTGTTTGAGGTCATGGTGCCCAACAGCCGCTTTAGCCAGGGCAATATGGCGCGTCTTGCCACGGTGCTTACCGCCAACCCGGGCGGCGACCGCGTGGAGATCTTTATCGAGCAGGTGGACGGGCGCGTGCTACGTGCCGAGGTGCCGGCCAAGGTCAACGCGCGCTCGATTCCGCTGCTGGCCGAGGCAAAGGCGATTGTGGGTAACCAGGGTCGCGTGACGGTTATCTAAGCTACCCCGGGTGAGATTGGAGGAAGTGATGGCGCAGGGGACGTTTGTGCAGGCGCTTCGCAAAGAGGCGGCGTTGAGCGGCACCTTTATGAAGGGCCGCTCGCTCATGCTCAACGGCGCCGTGCTGTCGATTGAGGACAGCGGCTCGCGCTTCTCCAAAAACGTGACGGTTGAGGGCTCGGTGCGCGGCTCGCGCGGCGACCTGTACAAGACGCACGTGGCGCTCGATATGGACGAGCACGAGGTTATCGACTACGACTGCGACTGCCCCGCCGCATACCGCTATCCCGGTATGTGCAAGCACGCCATCGCCACAGCGCTGGCGTACCTGGACACCAGCGGCATTGAGCCTGTTGAGGGGCTGCGCACGCCGGTTCGCACGTTTACGGCGCAGCCGAAACAGCCCGCGCGCGCCGCGTCCGCCGCGCCGGCCGTCAACCCCAACTTTCCCTTCCCGGCGCCCGTCCCCACGAGCCCGAGCCTTGTGGCGGCGCTTTCCGATCTTTCGGACGCGCGCATGGATGAGCTGGCGAGCATGCGCCGCAAACTTGCCGGTGCCGTTGATCCCGACGCCCCCAAAGCGGCGTTGGAGCCCTCGTTGGTGCCGTACTACAATCCGCTGTTCGCTGACCGCTTTAGCTGGGCGCTCGAGTTCCGCATTCGCTGTGGATCGGTCTCCTACGTGGTCAAGGACATCGACGGCATGGCCGATGCCTACGTGCGCGGCGGCACGTTCTCCTATGGCAAGAAGCTCACGTTTGTCCATTCACCTGAGGCCTTTGACGAAACATCGACAAAGCTGCTCAACCTTGTTGTGACGACAGTTGCCTATCTCGATGACATCACAAGCTCGCGTTCGGCGTCGTACGACTTTGCCCGCAGCGGTTTTGTTGCCGAGCGTCAGTTGCCGCTGTCCGAGCATAGCATCGTATATGTGCTGGACCTGCTGCGCGGCCAGACCATCTCCTTTGAGCCCGCCTGGTCGCGGGGGACGACGACGCGTCGCACCTACGACGTGGCGGTTGAGCTGTCTCCGCAAGGGGAGGACGAGGCGTCCGCTAAGCGCCCACCACTTCTTGCCGCCAAAATCGCGCCGGCGGCTGGTGGTAGCTATGACCTGCGCCTGCCCGCCGATATGTACTGCTTTGCGTCGGGCGATGCCGCCTACTTGGTTGACACGCGCCGCGCGCGCCGTACCGACGCTGCATTTGCTCAGCATGCCGCACCTTTTTTGTCGCGCTTGCTGCCGTGCCGCACGCCCGCCCATATTGCCGCCGAGCAGGTGGGTGAGTTCTGCCGTATGGCGCTGCCCATTTTGCGCGACTATACCGACCTCACCGCGCCCGCCGCGCTCGATACTGTGGCACCCGAGGCGAGCTTTGCCATGGCAATCGGCGTCGACGATGGTCTTGTGACCTGCAAAATTACGGTTACCTACGGCGATTGGTCGGCTGATCTCTTTAGTCTTGGTGCTCCGGGCAGTCCTTTCGAAGAGCAACGCCCCGGCGTTCCGCCCCGCGATACGCTGGCGGAGTTTCGCGTTATGGACACGGCTGCCATGTACTTCGATTTCTACGAGGGCGGCCTGGCGTTTGAGGAGCGCGATGACGAGAGCCTGTTCCACTTGCTGACCGAGGGCCTGTCTGCCCTGTCCGAGCTGGGCGAGGTCATGCTCAGCGACCGTCTGCGCCAGATTTCGGTCCGCCCTGCGCCCAAGCTCTCGGTGCGCGCGACCGTCAAGAGTAACCTGCTCGATGTCGAACTGGGCGCGAGCGGCCTTTCGGCGGCAGATCTTGCCATCTATCTGGACTCGTACAAGCGCCACCAGACGTTCGCGCGCCTGACGTCCGGCGACATCGTGCGCCTGGATGAGGGAGCGCGTGCCGCGTTTGGTCTTGCCGAGGACCTAGGCGTCGATGCCGTCGACCTGCTCGACGGCGTGTCGCTTCCCGCGTCGAGTACCCTTTTTGTCGATAGCATGCTCGCACGCACGCCGGCGCTCGAGGCCGATCGCGACGCTGCGTTCCGCCGCACCGTCGAGCGCCTGGACACGCTCGGCAAGATGGATTTTACGGTGCCGGCATCGCTCAAGGCAACGATGCGCGGCTACCAGGTTGACGGATACCAGTGGCTCGGCTCGCTCGAACACCTGGGCCTTGGCGGCATCTTGGCCGACGACATGGGCCTGGGCAAAACGCTCCAGATGATCGCGCATATCCTGGCGCGCGTGGAGGCGGGGGACACCAAGCCCACGCTCGTGGTATGCCCGGCCTCACTCGTGTACAACTGGACTGCCGAGCTGGAGCGCTTTGCCCCGTCGCTCGATGTGTGCGCCATTGTGGGCGCCAAGGCTCAACGTCGTGTACAGATTGCCGGCGTGGCCGAGCATAACGTGGTCGTAACGTCGTATGACCTTATGCGGCGCGATATCGACGAGTACGTCGAGCAGGATTTTGCCCGCGTGGTGCTCGATGAGGCACAGTACATTAAAAATCCGCTCACGCAGGTGGCGCGCGCTGCCAAGCGCCTGCCTGCCGGCGTGCGCTTTGCCCTGACGGGCACGCCCATCGAAAACCGCCTGTCCGAGCTCTGGAGCATCTTCGACTTTTTGATGCCGGGCCTTTTGGGGACGCGCGAGTCGTTTGCCAAGCGCTTTGAGAGCCCCGTCGAGCATGCCGAGGGCGATAGCGCCGCTCGCCTGCAGGCGCTCGTGTCGCCGTTTGTGCTGCGCCGTGTTAAGGAAGACGTGGTGGCCGACCTGCCCGAGAAGATCGAGGACACCGTCATGGCACAGCTTACCGGCGAACAACGCAAGCTCTACCTGGCCAACCAGGACCGCATCGCCCAGCAGGTGCAGCACCGCGAGGCTGGGGAGTTTAAGAAGGACAAGCTCAAGGTGCTCGCCGAGCTCACCAAGCTGCGCCAGATCTGCTGCGACCCACGTCTACACTACGAGGATTACAAGGCGGGGAGCGCAAAGCTCGATACGTGTATGGAGCTCGTGCACGGCGCACTCGACGGCGGGCATCGCATCCTGTTGTTCAGCCAGTTTACGGGTATGCTCGATATCATCGGTAAGCGCTTGGCCAAGGAGGACATCGCCTTCCTTAAGCTCACGGGCGCTTCGTCTAAGGAGAGCCGCGCCAAGATGGTCGCGCAGTTCCAAGCGGGCGAGGTCCCGGTCTTTTTGATTTCGCTCAAGGCGGGCGGCGTGGGCCTTAACCTGACGGCGGCCGACGTGGTCATCCACTACGACCCGTGGTGGAACGTGGCGGCGCAGGACCAAGCGACCGACCGCGCGCATCGTATTGGCCAGCAACATACCGTGACCGTGTACAAGCTCATCGCCAAGGACACGATCGAGGAGCGCATCATGCAGATGCAGGAGTCCAAGCGCGACCTGGTCAACAGCGTGCTCGGCGGCGACGGCATCTCGTCGGCGCTGTTTACCCGCGAAGATGTTCTGGCGCTGCTGGGCGGCGACGGGCGCTAACCCGCTCGGGTGGGGCCGCCAGGGCGGATAGCGCACGCTGCCCCATCGTCCCCGCCCGTTATGTGTTCATTTGCAATGCCGTGGATGGTTTGTCTGCCTTTGGGCATAAGAACCATCAAGAACATTGGCACGTCAGCAAAGGAGAACATCATGGCGAAATTCTTTAAGGACCCCGACGGTAAGCTCATTGCCGCCCTTGGCAACGACGTTGCAACCCCTGCCGGTTGCACGGAACTGACCGCAAACACTGAGGACGCGGCGCACGAGAAGCACGTGCCTGTTGTCGAGACCGAGCGCGACGGTCACGTGATTCGCGCACGCGTTGGCTCGGTCGAGCACCCCAGCCTGCCCGAGCACTATATTGAGTGGATCGCCCTTGAGGCCGAGGGCCGCTTAGAGGTCCATTACCTTGAGCCCGGCATGAAGCCCGCGACGTTTTTCGCGGGCGGCTCCAAGACCGGTACCGTCTATGCCTATTGCAACCTGCACGGGCTGTGGTCCGCGACGTTCTAGGAGCGCGCCCCCGCTCGGGGTATCATAGCTAGCATATGCACATGCGAGCGCCGGCTGCATTATGCGGCCGGCGCTTTTACTACGACAACGATGGTTTACGACGGAAAGGGCTGAGCCATGAAGCTCGCGCTTGCACAGATCGATATGCGCCTGGGTGATATTGAGGGCATTTGCGGCCGCATCGAGGACCAGGCTCGTCTGGCCCACGAGCGCGGGGCGCGCGTGCTGTGCGTTCCGGCTCCGCTCTTTATGGGCGCCATGCCCGGGGGCCTGGTGGGCACTGCCGACTTTGAGCACGACATGCTTGCCGGCTTGACTGGTGTCGCCGAGCGTATCCAGGAGCTTGACATGATCTGCATCGTGCCCGCGGCGGTTTCGTTTGAGGGCCAGCCGCTGCTCGACTACATGATGCTCAAGGACGGTCATGTGGTGCCGGCGCGTTCGAGCATTGCCCTGCAGCGTGGCGAGAACAACGACACGCGTTGGGCGCCGCCGGTGTTCGACGTGGACGGCGTGCGCATCGCCGTGATTTTTGACTTGGACCGCGAACTCGAGATGTTGCCGACCGGTGTTGACCTCATTGCGTATTTCCAATTCAATGCGTTTGACATGACCGACCGCGAGACTGCCGCCATTGCCGCCGTTCGCAGCGGCGCCTACCGCAAGATCGCATCCAAGCGCAGTGTGTGGTTTGCCTGTATGGCGCCGGTCGGTGCCTATGACGAGTCGGTGTATACCGGCGGTTCGTTTGTGCTCGACGACTGCGGTCGCGTGGTGGCCCAAGCGCCGTGTTTTGAGGAGAGCCTGCTGGTTCAGGAGATTCAGCGCGGCGTGATGCTCGATGCCCTGGAAGATCACGAACTGCCCGAGTTCCGTTCCGAGGAGTGGCTGTGGCAGGCGCTGGTGCTCGCCGTGCGCGACAACGCCCGGGCCCACGGTGCGTCGCGCGCCGTGGTGGCACTCGAGGGCGACTTGCCGTCGTCCCTGCTGGCGGCGCTGGCCGTCGACGCTCTGGGCCCACGTAATGTGATTGGCCTGGTGCTGGGGCGCAACCGCATCTTTACGCCGGCGCAGGAGGAGGCCGAGGCTGCTCGCTGTGCCGCCGTTCGCGCCATTGCCGAGCGCCTGCATATTCGCACGGTTGAGCGCGATGCGCCGGATGCCGCGCGCGTGCTCGACCGCGATGTGTCGGCGGGCGACGCCGAGCGCCTGCGCTCTCGCACGCTGGGCCTCATGCTGGAGGACACGGCGCTCGAGTTGGGTGCGATGGCGCTGAGCCCGCTGTCCAAAACCGAGTACGCACTGGCGGCGCCGGCGCTTTGCGGCGGCTACCAGGGCGATTATGCGCCCTTTGGCGATGTGTACCTGTCGACGCTTGAGTTTGTGGCGCGCGTGCGCAACCGCACGTCTGCCGTGGTGCCCCAAGAGCTCGTGACGCTCAACGCGGTGGAAGATTGTATGGAGCGAGTGCTGGCGCAGGCGCTCTCGACGCTCGACGGTCCGGTCGATATGCTCGACCGCGCGGCACAGCTGCTCGGCGGGGTCGAGCCGGGTGAGATCGATGGCGCGCTTGAGGCGCACGTGGACCGCAATCGATCTTTCGACGACATCCCGATGGCCGCTGGCAAGCCTGAGGCCTGCTCGCTGCTGCTGATGCTCGTTCGACAGGGTGAGGCTGCCCGCCGCATGTTGCCGACGGCGCCGATCGTTTCGTCCCGTTCGTTTGCCGAGCGCTCCTGGCCGTACATGCTCGCGTGGTCCGACCTGGGGCTTAACGGCAAGGAGCGTATGACGGTCGATTCGCTGGCGCGCGCCGAGGTGCGCCGTTTTGCTGACGAGGATACTAGTGAGCGCGTGCGAAACGAGATGATGGGCGTGCTGGGCGAGCTACTGGGTATTTCGCCCGAACAAATGGAGGAGTTGCGCTCTGAAGACGGTCAGCGTCGTTTACACGAGGGAATGAAAAAGTTCGAGGGCGAGGTTCAGGACGCCATCGATAAGATGATGGGCGGCCAGGGTGGCCCGCAGGGTGGGCACCAGGGCACGCCGATGCCGCATCCGCCGGTGGATCCGAGGCAGTTCCCGTTCTTTAGCCAGAACTAGGGCAGACGGAAACATTGCGGGAGAGATTCTCTTACACACATTGCTTCTGCCGAATCTATCTTGCTTTAAGCACTTTGGCCCCGTTGTGTTATTCTAGAACAGACGTTCGTGAATGATGCGCGGGGCCTT
>DXZM01000015.1:0-28872 GCA_019419665.1 Collinsella sp. | reverse complement strand
TTTCCACCTATACCGTGGGGCAGCTGTATTCGCTGGTGATGGCCGAGGACGACAAAGGTATGGCCAAGGTGCCCGGTGTGGGCAAAAAGACAGCTCAACGTCTGATCCTGGAGCTCAAGAGCACCTTTGCCAAGGATAAGGGCTTTGTGCCGGTCGACGCGATTCCCGGACAGGTTGCGATGCCCGTGCCCGCTGCCGCTCCCTCGGCGATCGATGACGCCCGTGCGGCGCTCCTTTCCATGGGCTTTAGCCCGCAGGAGACCGATGTCGCTCTGAGCGGGTATGATGGGCAGGATATGCGTGTCGAGGATCTGCTCGGCGCGGCGCTTAAGCGACTCGGAATGGATGCGTGATGTGGGAAGCCGATGACTCTCAGGACCTGTGGGCGACGCCCGGCAACTCGCCGGCGGCATCCATGGCGCACGGCGAGCGCATGGTGGGCTCGGAGCTGACGGCCGAGGACCTCGATGTCGACCGCACTTTGCGCCCCCAGCGCTTGGACGATTACTGCGGCCAGGAGCACATCAAGCAGAGCCTGCGCGTGTTGATCGAAGCGGCGCAGAGCCGTGGGGAGACGCTCGACCACGTGATTTTCTCGGGTCCTCCGGGCCTGGGCAAGACCACGCTGGCCACCGTTATCGCCAACGAGCTGGGCGCTCAGATCAAGACCACGAGTGGCCCCGCCATCGCGCGTACGGGCGACCTGGCGGCCATCCTTACTAACTTGCAGCCGGGCGATGTGCTGTTTATTGACGAGATCCACCGCCTCAACCGTTCGGTCGAGGAGGTCCTGTACCCCGCGATGGAGGACTTTGCGCTCGATATCGTGATCGGTAAAGGCCCGGCCGCACGATCGATTCGCCTGGATATCCCCAAGTTTACGCTGGTGGCGGCAACGACCCGCTCGGGTATGTTGACTGGCCCGCTGCGCGACCGCTTTGGCATTTCATATCGCCTGGATTACTACACGGTCGAAGAACTCGCGCAGATTGTGACGCGCTCGGCGTCCATCCTGGGCGTGACGATCGACCACCCCAGTGCGCTCGAGATCGGCTCGCGTTCGCGCGGCACGCCACGTCTTGCCAACCGCCTGCTCAAGCGCGTGCGCGATTACGCACAGGTGCGCGGCAACGGCCCTATCGAGCTCGATATCTGCCGCCAGGCGCTCGAGTTCTTCGAGATCGATGAGCTTGGTCTGGACTGGATGGATATTCGCATTTTGGAGACACTCGCTAAGACGTTCTCCGGACGTGCCGTGGGCCTGACAACGCTTGCCAGCGCGGTGGGCGAGGACCCGGGAACGCTCGAGGATGTCTATGAGCCCTATCTGCTGCAGTGCGGCTTGATGATTCGCACGCCCCAGGGCCGCCAGGCAACGCTTCGCACCTTTGAGCACTTGGGGATTGAACCTACCATTTAGGGCGCTTTGTTTTGGCGGGCTGTTAAGCTATCGCTGAGCATTGGATAAACATATCGCCATTCATCGGTTACGGGTGTTTTACTATTGCGCGCCCGTGCTATGCTGAATTGGTCTTTTTCTCATTCGGTAACGAAAGGACCGCCCATGCCTACTGACATCGAAATCGCACGTTCTGTCACGCCGCTGCCTATTACCGAGGTGGCCAAGAACGCCGGCGTCGACGTTAAGCACCTGATTCCGTACGGCTTCGACAAGGCTAAGGTCGACTATTCACTGCTCAACGAGCCGACTGATCACCAGGCCAAGCTCGTCCTCGTGACCGCTATCAACCCAACGCCTGCGGGCGAGGGTAAGACCACCACGACCATCGGTCTGGCCGATGGCTTGCGCCGACGCGGCGTCAAGAGTGCCGTGGCCCTGCGCGAGCCTTCGCTCGGCCCCGTCTTTGGCGTTAAGGGCGGCGCTGCCGGCGGCGGCTGGGCTCAGGTCATCCCCATGGAGGATATCAACCTGCACTTTACCGGCGACTTCCATGCCATCGGTGCTGCCAACAACCTGCTGGCCGCCATGCTTGATAACCACATCCAGCAGGGCAACCAGCTCGGTATCGACGTTAAACGCATCACTTGGAAGCGCGTCGTCGATATGAACGACCGTCAGCTGCGCCACGTCATCGACGGTATTGGCGGTAAGGCCCAGGGCGTGCCGCGCGAGGACGGCTTCGATATCACCGTCGCCTCCGAGGTCATGGCAATCCTGTGCCTGTCTACGAGCATTAACGACCTCAAGGAGCGCCTGGGCGAGATTGTTGTCGGCTACAGCTATGCCGGCGAGCCCGTTCGCGCCCGTGACCTTAAGGCTCAGGGTGCCATGGCGGCCCTGCTTAAGGATGCGCTCAAGCCCAATCTGGTGCAGACGCTCGAGGGTACGCCCGCGTTTGTCCACGGCGGTCCCTTCGCCAATATTGCCCACGGCTGCAACTCCATCATGGCCACGCGTATGGCGATGCGCTTTGGCGATGTCGCCATTACCGAGGCCGGCTTCGGTGCTGATCTGGGTGCCGAGAAGTTCCTCGACATCAAGTGCCGCATGACGGGCGTTCGCCCCAGCGCCGTCGTGGTCGTCGCGACCGCTCGTGCGCTGAAGTACAACGGTGGCGTCGCCAAGGCCGACCTCAACGAGGAGAACCTCGAGGCACTCAAGGCCGGCATGCCCAACCTGCTGCGTCACGTCGACAACATCCAGAACGTTTATGGTCTGCCCTGCGTAGTCGCCATCAACCGCTTCCCGACGGACACCGAGGCCGAGCTTGCGCTCATCGAGTCCGAGTGTCAGAAGCTCGGCGTCAACGTTAAGCTTTCCGAGGTCTGGGCCAAGGGCGGCGAGGGCGCGCTCGAGCTTGCCGATGAGGTTATGCGTCTGATTGAGCAGCCGAGCGAGCTCAAGTTTGCCTATGAGGACGGCGCCGATGTGGCCGACGCTCTTGAGGCCATTGCCACCAAGGTCTACCGCGCCGACGGCGTCGACTTTACGCCGGCCGCCAAGCGCCAGCTCGCCGAGCTGCGCGAGAACGGCTTTGGCAACCTGCCGGTGTGCGTGGCCAAGACGCAGTACAGCTTTAGCGACAACGCCAAGGCCCTGGGCGCTCCCGAGAACTTCCGCATCACGGTGCGCGAGCTCAAGGTTTCCGCCGGTGCCCACTTTGTGGTCGCACTGACTGGCAGTGTTCTGACCATGCCGGGCCTGCCCAAGGTCCCCGCGGCCGAGAACATCGACGTCGACAACGACGGCAACATCACCGGCCTGTTCTAAGCCTGCTGTCCATAGCTGCTAGCCCGCCCCGCCGTGCCTACCAAGGCCCGGCGGGGCTTTTTTATCCTTAGGCCCGCGCATGTCTTGTAGATACCGACGGGCTCTGCCCATCATAGGCTTTTGCGCGGGTAGAATGCATGGATAACTTGATGCTCACGCGCGACGGAAAGGAATCGTTGCATGGATCAGGACAAGACAACCGTGATGGGCGGCTACGGTTCCGCGCAGGCTGGCGATAGCGCCGATGCGACCCGCGTTGTTCCCAACCGCGGTTATACCGACCCCGCCGCGACGCAGCCTTCTGCCGAGCCCACCCGGGTTATGGGCTATGGCGACACGGCGCAGGATTCTTATGCTGCATCTTCGCAAGGCCCCTATGGCAACGCAGCTCCGGACCCGTTTGATTATGCGCCGCAGGATTCTTATGCCGCCTCGACACCGAATCCCTATGATGACCTGCCGCAGAATCCCATTCCGCAGCCTCAGCAGACGACGTATATGCCTCGCACGGCGCAGCCTCGCTACGAGTCGCGCGAGCCGTATCGCGAGTACCCCAAGTCGATTCCGCAATATGGCGAGGACGAGGAGAAGAAGCCGTCGCGTTCGTCGAGCGTGATCAAGAAGATCCTCATCGTGCTGGCGATCTTCTTTGCGCTGTCGGTTGTGTTTGCCATTGTGTCGGGCATGCTCAACAAGCGAGGGAGTTCAACGGCTGATACCGCTGCCGAGCAAACCGAGTCCGCCTCGTCTAGCACCGTCGATCTGAGCGATATCCCGGGGCAGTACTGGTCCAACGCCAAGAAACTTCTCAAGTCGCGCGGCGCCAATCTTTCGAATGCCGTGGTCCTGACTGATGATGGCTCAACGCCCGTCATCGATGCCAACTGGGTCGTTACTTCTGCTTACTATAACGACAGCGGCAACCTCGAAATTCAACTCACGCACAAGAATAGCTCGGGCAACTCGCCCGACGGCCAAAGCGGTACCGACAGCTCGAGCTCCAATACGCTGGAGGACTTGAGCAACAAGGCACAGGAGTTGGGAGACAAAGCGCAAGAGCTGGGCGACACGGCGCAGAACCTGGGCGACACCGCTCAGAACCTGGGTGATATGGCGACGGATGCCTGGAACGCACTGCAAAACGGCATCTCGGGCGCGCAGGGAAACTAGCTGTTAAGCGGGCTACAGTTGCTCGGCCGGACGCTCGGGCGAGCTAAAGCCCGAGTCAAACGTAACGACGCATGAGGCATTGGGTCGGCGCTCGTGCACGATGCGCGTGACGAGCTCCAGCAGCTCCTCGTCGGATATGTCAAAGCCGTCGGGACGCACAAGGTCAAACGAAACGAACCCGTCGTGCTCGTGCAGGTCGTGGATGGAGAGCGCGGGGTCGATCTGCATGATGCCGCGCTTGACCCAGCCGCGCAGGTCGTCGCCGGTGGTGGCGATGGGGTCACAGTGCAACGTGATGCCGATGCCCATCTGGCGCTTGATGTCGTGCTCGATGGTGTCCAAAATCTCGTGGTGCTCAAATGCGTCGCCCTCGCCGGGCATCTCCACGTGGGCGCTGGCAAACTGACGACCGGGGCCGTAGTCGTGCACCATCAGGTCGTGTGTGCCCAAGACCTGCGGATAGGACATGATCTTGTCGCGGATTGCCTGAACGAGCTTGGGGTCGGGCGCTTGTCCCAGCAACGGGCTGATGGCGTCGCGCACTAGACCCATGCCGCTGATGCAGATGAAGATGCCCACACCCAGGCCTGCCCAGCCATCGAGGTCAAAGCCGGTCGTCTGCGAAATAAGCGCCGCCATCAAGACCGAACCCGAGGTGATGACGTCGTTTTTGGAGTCCTGTGCTGTGGCAATGAGTGTTTCGGAATCGATACGGTTGCCCAGCGCGCGGTTGAATGCGGCCATCCAGAATTTGACGAGCATGGACAAGACGAGAGCGGCTAGGGAGACCAGCGTGTAGGCGGTGGGGGAGGGCTTGATGATCTTGGTGACCGACTCGAGGATCAGGTTGATGCCGACGGCGCAAACCAGGACGGCGACGAACAGACCGGCTAGGTACTCGTAGCGGCCGTGGCCATAGGGGTGGCCTTCGTCTGCCGGGCGGCTGGCAAGGCGGAACCCGAGCAGGCTTACGATGTTGCTCGAGGCATCGGAGAGGTTGTTGAAAGCGTCGGCGATGAGGGAGACGGAGCCGGCGAGCAGGCCCGCGATGCCCTTGGCCAGGCACAGAGTGATGTTGAGGCCAATGCAGATGAGGCTTGCGGCGAAGCCCGCGTTGGTGCGGCAGGAGGTATCGACCGGCTCGCCCTCGCTGCCGGGAACAAGCGTATGTACCAGCCGATTTACAAATAGCATAGCGGTCGTCCTCACAATCATGTTTAAGGGGATAGTGTAGCTCGCGCGGAGGCGCTGTGCACCGATGCTCAGAAAATGCAGTAATGGTCTGCCGGTGCTAACGAGCGAGCCTTCTCGTCTGCCTGGGTGCTCGATTTTGGGCCACATGGGTATGGGCACGTGCTTACCTGCCCGACATACTTAATGTCGACAGCCCCAGTGCAAAGGAGGACGTATTCATGGACGAGATGTTTGCCATTAAATGCCAAAACTGCGGCGGCCCTATGTACTCACACCAGGCTAAACGCAGCTTTGAGTGCGCCTATTGCGGCACGGTCGTTCCGTGGCAGGCCGATGCGGGGGAGCCCAAGAGCGCCCTGGGCATTCGCCATACGCCACTGACGGTTGTCGATGGGCTGCTTAAGCTCACGCATGTGTCGCAGCTCGAGCGCCCGGTGGACCCCGACTGGTATTTCTTTAATGAGCACTGGCGCAATCAGTCGGTTCTGGAGCATCTGCTGTGGGAAGACCGCGGCACGGCCCAGGAGTTCCAAGAGGCCACGCACGTGAGCATCCCCTGTCCCTTCTGCGGAGCGTCCTTTGAGGGCGAGTCGACCCAGCGCGTGTTTGAGTGCCCGTCCTGCGGCAATAAGATCGGTGTCGCCGACCTGCTCAAGCCGGGGACGTTTAGCAAGCGCCTGACCATGGGCGTTGGTGCGGAATATGTGCCCGAGCAGGGTATTCCCTGCGAGATAACGCCGCAGCAGGCGCGCGCCAATGCGCTTGAGCTGGTGCGCCGATATCCAGACGCCTTTGCCGGTCACGATGTGGAAGACGCGATTCAAAACGACATGATGCTCTTCTACTTCCCCATGGCGCTCGCGGACCTGCGCATGATGGCGTCCTTCCCGGGCAAGGGCCTGAGCAAGGAGACCCTGGTGTACTACGAGGTGCTCGACTGGGCATATCCCAGGGCAAACTACCTGGACGTTCGCCTTATGGGCATTCTGGAGCCATGGGACTTTGCCAAGGTTGGGTCGTTCGACCCGGCCATGCAGGAAGGCGACTTCCGCGTTGTCTCCGTCGATGCGTCCACCAAGGACCAGGTGGTCATTGACAAGCTGGCGCTCGACATTGTTGGCAACGATGCCGAGACTTTCCTGGGGCTCAATAAAAAGAGCATCCGCACCTGGGCGCGCAAGGCCCGCAAGCACAAGGACGGCCTGGTTATGGTGCCGGTCTACTTTGTCGATCGTCCCGCGTCGGATGGACGTAATGGCGAGCAGGTGCGCATTGCCGTGAACGGCCAGACGGGCCGTGCGGCGGCGGTGGTGTTTAGCGACAAGCGCGAGACGCATATTGTGGCGCCGCTCAATCCGAGCCTGCATCTGTCCGGCGAAAGCACCGTTCACGCCACGCCCGTCGAGGTCAAATACATCAAATCGCCATTCCTGTACCAAATTGTGCGCCGTGGAGGCGACGAGCAGCCACGTCAGGTGGCAGCGGCTGCCGAGGGTTCCTACCGAGAAGAAAAACCCAAGCGCAAGGGATTGTTCGCTGCGATCTTTGGGAAGTAGGGAAGCGGAGCCGGGGCGTCGGGCTGCATCGCAAGGTCATGAGACGAATTTAAGACTGCTGGGAACGTGCTACCATTGCCGATAGCCTTAATCTTGTAAGAAGCGGAGGCCAGATTATGGGTTTTGCGGATCAGCAGTTTCAGCTTCAGGTACCGTATTCTCCTGACGACACGTTTAATGCCTTGAAGGCAGCTATGGAAAAGCTGCCTAAAGTAAAAGTTGATAGTGCATCGCCCACAACAAGAACAGTTGCAGCCGAGATTGGTATGAGCCTTTGGTCTTGGGGCGAAAATATCAGTATTTCGGTTGTTCCAGTTGAAGGCGGATCTGGCGTTACTGTCAAGTCGTCATCTAAGGTCAGGGCAAACGTATTAAACGGGGGCAAAAATGCAAAGAATATTGCCGAGATAGTCGATGCCCTATCGAAGGAGGTTGAGCGGTATACGCAGGTTTCACAGACTATTGAGACGCTGGCGGATAGTGATTGATGTAGTTGCAAGGCTTGAGAGGCTTGCAACGCTGCGTGATAGTGGAGTGCTTACCGAGGAAGAGTTTGCTGCAGAAAAGGCAAAAATCTTTTTGTAATCAGACACGGTGGTTGGATTTGCATTCTATTATTGAACTTGGTTATACCAGGCTGAAAATATCGTGTGTAATAAAGGTGCGTAGTAGTCTCGTCTTGATTGGCAGATGTAAATAAACGGTGGAACGGCTGTAAAAGAGCCTTGCCACTGGGTAAAATCAGGATGTGCCGCGGAACCCGCTCCTCAGTCGGTCAACTTTGGAAGCGCGGGCAACGCAGGTGCTATCGTCTTAAAGGGTCGGCTGCAACCGACCCTTTTCTATGACTCCCTTCGCTATCCGTTACTGCTTATATTCCCGCCAGATCGAGTAGAGGTTCCGGGCAATGCCGGTCACATACATCGAGAGGCGCAGGATTTCAAGAAACAAGTTCATAGTTTGAATTGAGCCAGCATCTGCCCGAAGGTGCTGAGCTCGAACGGCTCATAAATGAGCGAATCGCCGTCCGCGGTCCTGTAGACCCCGCAGGGGAGGTAACGCCCGTCGGGGAGGATATAGAGGCTGGCTTCTTCCTTCAGTCCTACTGGAAATAGCGGAATCCCGTTTCGTCCACTTGGAACTCGTCTATATTTGCGACCTTCCTCTCCATGATGCCTCCTGCCTTATTTCTTGAATGGCGCCCTAAAACAGGCAGCTCTCAATCAACTCTTTACCGCGCAGGGTGTCGACCCACTCCTGCGGGATGGCGTCGATGCCGTATGCCGTGCCTGCGAGCGCGCCGGCGACGGCTGCGGTGGTGTCGGCGTCGTCGCCTAGGTTGACGGCGGCAAGCACGCATTCTTCGTAGCTGTTGGTGTTCACAAAGCACCAGGCGGCAGCCTTAAGCGTGTCAAGCACGAAGCCGCCAGACCTGATTTCGTGCTCAGGCACGCCTTTCAGGTGGAGTGCCCACGAGGGGAGCGCGTCGTTCATCACGGTCCTCATCAGCTCGACAAATATGACGCATGCATCGGTTGACGTTCTGTGGGCGTGCGTAATCGCGGAGACCTCGCTGACCTCTTCGTCTGTCGCATCGGTGAACGCCAGGGGCGCGATGCACATGAGCGATCCGTTGCCGTTGTCGCGCTCGCCGGAGCCTCCTTTGCCGGTGTGCAAGGCGCGGGCGGTTGTGCCGCCGTAATCGAAAACGCCGTCGATTGTATACTCGTCACGGGCAATCCAGCCGACGAACTTGTCGCGCATGTCCGCGGTGTCGATGTGCCCGAGCTCCCTAATCGAGTCGCAGGTAGCAAGCGTCATGGACGTGTCGTCGCTCCAGGTGCCGTCGGGCTGCCCATGCGTGCCGTAGCCGATCATGTCGGTGCATTCGAATGTGCCGCGGGGCCTGAACTCGTAGGGAACGCCCAGCGCGTCGCCGACGGCAAGCCCATAGATGCAGTCGCGCAGTGTCGTTTTCGGTCTGTCTGTCATGGAGCGCTCCTCTTATGTCGGGGGATATGAAACGCCGTCGGGGGTATCGGTCGCAACGTGCTGCTACCCTTGCGCTTCGCCATTAGTCGCTTCGTTGATGGCGCGGTACTCGGCACTCAGCTCGCGCGCCAGCTCTTCCTTGCTTGGAAGATACGGCAAGTATTTGGCGGCAAACACTTGGTCGTTGTCTTCGGGCAGCGTGTACTCGACAATCGAGTCGCTTTTGTCCGCGCAGAGCACGATGCCTATAGGCGGATTGTCGCCTTCGTTCATGAGCTCGCGCGTGTAGTAGTTCACGTACATTTGCATCTGGCCCAGGTCCTGATGCGTAAGATCGTCCGTCTTAAGGTCGATGAGCACGAAGCAGCGCATCAGATAGTTGTAAAACACAAGGTCAATATAGAAATGGCGCCCATCAAAGGTGATGCGCTTTTGGCGCGCCTCGAAAGCGAAACCACGGCCAAGCTCCAGCAGGAACTTCTGAAGATGCGTGATGAGCGCCTGCTCTAGATCGCTCTCGCGAAACGCAGTATCGTCCGAGAAACCTAAAAACTCCAGTACATATGGATCGCGGATGATATCCTCGGGGCGACGAGCCGGGGCGCTCTCTTGGATTTCCTGGGTGACGGCCTCCTTGTCCTTGCTGGCAAGCAGGCGCTCGCGGAACATGGTGTTGATCTGACGCTCGAGCTGACGCGTGCTCCAACGAGAATCGGCGCATTCGTTCATGTACCAGGCGCGAGCATCGGGGTCGGGAATGCGCATCAACCTGCGGTAATGAGTCCAGCTCAATTCGCTACGCAGTGCGTCGCGAATTGGAAACGCAAGAAAGAACTGACGCATATTGCGAAGGTTTGCGATGCCAAAGCCTCTTCCGAAATCCGCGGTAAGCCTTCTGGAGAGGCCTGCAATCAATGCCTCTCCATATGCTGCGCGCTCCTCTCCGCCCTGTTCATCAACAATGCTCTTGCCGATTTCCCAATATGCCTCAACCATCGCAAAGTTAACGGCGGTATAGGCCTTGTCGCGAGCGGCGTTTAGAATCGAGGAAACCTGCTTGTAAAAAACTTCTGGCACGATTGCCGATTCTCCACGGTTTACCAGTTCGCCCATCACTGTCGCCCCACTTTCCTCTTATGGAATGCATCTTTATCGCATTTAGTTTAAAGCCTCGCGCGGACACGAATTGCTGTGCTGTCTGGCACCTTCGCATGGGAGCCTTGCGGTGACTAAAATGTGACCATAGAGGCAGTTTTAGCGAACCCCATGGGAGTGACACGCATGGACAACAACACCTTGCTGTTTCAGGACAAGGGTTCGGGTAGGTTTAAAGACGTCAAAATTTACCCTAACCGTATCGAGGTGCTCAAGAAGGGCGCTTTCGGCGGCAAGCACACCGAGATTGTCTACCTTAAGGACATCACGGGGGTCAACAGGATCAAGGGCCGCGACGTTTTTCTGCGTAACAGGCTGTTGACTGCCTGTGTCTTTAGCCTCAGCAGTCACGCGAGGGCGCAGGAATTCGTCAACGTGCTCAATATGGTGATGTGACCGGGCGCTTTCGAACACAAAAAACCGGGATGCAAGGAGTCGCACCTTGCATCCCGGCTGAGCTAAAACGGCGCTGCTGCATGCCGTTGGAGCTTTAGCGCTTGATCTCGATATCGTCGAGCTTGACGTCCATGGCCTCGGTCTTGGCCTTGGCGATATCATCGGCAAACTCCAGGGACTTCATCATGGTCTCGACGGCGTCCTTGTGCTCTTCGACATTGTCGATGCGCACGTACACGCTGCCGCCGTCAACGTCGGTGAAGTACTCGGTCGTCACGCCGCCCGTGTGCGTGTAGGAAGCGTTGCGCCAGGTCTTGCCGTTGTACTTAACGGGATCATTCTCGGTCCACTCAAAGTCGGTCTTCCACTTGGCCTCGTAGTCAAACAGCTCGTCGGCGTTCTTGTCAGGGTCGAAGACGGGGATGAAGCGGTCGCTGGCGTGCTCGCTCTTGGTGAACTTAAACTGGGCCCTGTCGGCCGTGTCGCCGGCAACGTCGGTAATCTCGACGCCCTCGGGGACCTCGACCTTAAACCAAATGAAGTCGGTCCTCATATCCACGGTTGGCTTTTCCGCGCCGCCGCCACCGCTGCTGCCGGTAGCGCCACCGCTTCCGCCACAACCCACCAGGGCAACCGCGGCAAAGAGGTTGATGCAGAGGGTGAGAATCGCTAAGGCCTTCTTTTTCATGGTCGTGTCCTCCTCAATCTGTAACCGCCCATGGATTACCTGCCTTTACTGTACGCGTGGACGGCTCGCTAGGGTGGGCCATGTGTCCCATTCTGAGGGCCGGATTTGCGCCGTTAAGTGGCAATATGCGCGGGTGTAAAAGAGGGGAGGGCCGATACTGTCGGCCCTCCCCGGGTTGGGTGCCCGTTGTTTTAATGGGGCGCATGTGCACGGGTGCGCGTAGGCGCGTGCGGGTGTCCCGTTACTTGATCTCGATGCTCGAAATCTCGACTTCGCGTGCCTCGGAAACTGCCTCTTCCATGTCATCGGGGAACTCGATGGAGTTGAGGAGCGCCTCGGCTTCTTTCTTGTGCTGGTCGAAGTTCGAGATGAGGACGTAGACGCTTCCCGGCTCAACATCGGTAAAAAGCATGGTTGAGATGCCACTGTTGTCCTCGTATGTTCCGACGAGCCACGTCCTGCCGTTATACTCGACGGACCCGCCATCCTTCCACTGGAACGTATCCCCCTTCTTTTCCGCCTGGTCGGCGTGGGATTCCTCGGCCGTCAGCGCTTTTTTCCAAACGGGGATAAAGCGATCGGCCGAGGCGTTCTCGTCTTCGGGGAAGGTGAGCTGGACCCTGTCGGCATTCTTGCCGGCGGAGTCGCTTACGCCAACGCCCTCGGGCATCTCGACCTTAAACCAGATAAAGTCAGTCTTTTCGGCGACGGGGGCCTTTTCCTTGCCTTCGCTCTTTGAGGTGCTGCCGCCTCCGCCCGATGCGATCCCGCCGCAGCCTACAAGGGCAAACGCGGCAAAGAGGGCGATGCAAAGGGAAAGGATCGATAGGGTCTTTTTCTTCATGATGGTGTCCTCCTTGTCTGTCGATGACATCGTGTGCCGCGGATTGCTGGGGCGGCGGTTGCGCGTGCACATGATGACTTTGTTTGCTGTGCGGTTATTCCTCCATTCGTCGTCCGGTGCCGTGATGAGCGTTGCCCCAACATAGGGCTCCTTACCTATATGTATGCCCCAGCTTGTGCTGCCCGGGAGTCTCGAAAGGTGGACCATGTGTCCCATGTTTGGGGCGCTGGGCGCATGGGACGGCACGGCTCAGCATCGTCTTTTCCATGTTGCGCAACAGCGTCTTGGGTGGGGGCGTATAGACTTGGCTGTGACAAAAGCTAAACCACGAAAGGTCGAACGATGTTCTGTCAAAAATGCGGACAGCAAGTTCCCGATGGATCGACGTTTTGTACGCACTGCGGGGCCTCGCTGGCGGGTGGTTCCGTGCCGACGCCTACGGGCGCTGGTCCTTCCTCTGCCCCGGGCCTAACCCAGTCGATGCCGCCGGTCGCGCCTGTGCCTCAAAAGCCTAAGAGCAAGGCTCCGGTCATTATCGCTGTGGCATGTGCTGCTGCGGTCCTCATCGGTGGCGGCACGGTGTTTGCACTCACGATGCTTAACGGGTCCAAGAGCTCTGGCACACAAATCTCGATGATCGATACCGGGTCTTCGGACGAGAAAGATTCTTCTGCCAAGAAGAAGAGCGACAAGTCCAAGTCCAAGGAGTCTGCGTCGTCGGATGACGAGGCCGTTCCCGAAGACGAATCGGCATACTACGGCTCGGGCGATTCGGACGATTACCTAACCGACGTGTATACGTACACGAACGACATGCATCCTTATAGCATGTCGATTCCCAATCGCTTTGAGATGGAAGATACTCCCAGCGGCAGTGGCGCCAGGTATGAGGATCCGGAGACGGGCTTTGTAATCAACCTGTTTGGCTACGTCAACATTAACGACGAAACCTCGCACGAGATGTTCGTCAACGCGGACACCTCGGGCAAGGCTGACCTCTATACCGCGGAGGGCGACAACTGGTACGTGGTTTCGTGGCGCGAGGGCGACACGATCATTTACGAAAAGACGATCGTCACGGATTCGACGATTGCCACGGCGCATTTGGAGTACTCGACTGCAAACCGCGACATGGGGTCGAAGATTATCGACACGCTGCTGCCGACGTTTCAGGTGGACTAGGCACCCGCGCCTATAGCAGGCAATCGGAAACGCCGATAGCCAGAGCTCCTGACAGCCTTTGTCTTATGGGCTAGACTGACTTGGACAAGATCGATGAATGGGACAACCGCTTCCTGGCGTCGTTGTCCCATTTTTTATTATGCGTGCGGCCCGTGGTGGCCGGCGCGGTGGGCAGAGGTGTTTCGATGAGCCAAGAGATGATGGATAAAACCTGCCGAGGGTTTGCCGAGGCGCTTGCCGCGCGCGAGCCGGTTCCCGGCGGCGGTAGCGCGAGCGCCTTTGTGGGCGCACTGGGCGTCTCGCTGTGCGGGATGGTCGCGCGCTACGGCGCAACCAACCCCGCGCTTGCCGATCGCGCAGACGATCTGACGCGCGCATTTGCCCAGGCAGACGAGCTGGCTCAGGAGCTCGTGGGTCTGGTCGCCGAGGACGTTCGTGCGTATGGCCAGGTGTCTGCGGCATACGGTATTCCTCGTGATGACCCGGCTCGACCAACTGCGATTCAAGATGCGTTGCATGTGGCAGCCATGCCGCCGTACCGCATTATGGATGCGTGCGGTCGTGCGCTGGCGCTGCTTGAGGACATGGCAGACAAGGGCTCGCGCCAGCTGCTGTCCGACGTGGCGTGCGGTGCCGTGTTCTGCCGCGCCGCCATGCAGGGTGCGAGCCTGACGCTCTTTGCCAACACCACATCTATGAAAGACCGGGCGCGCGCCGAGGAACTCGAGGCAGCGTGCGACGATCTGCTGGATACGTGGCTGCCGCGCGCCGATGCGCTGGCGCGCCGCGCCGCCGACGCCGCAAGGAAGAGGGGATAGCCATGGCCGAGCTGCTCAAGGGTGCTCCCGTTGCCCGTGCTTTGACCGAGGAGCTCGCTGCTCGCTGCGCCGCCCTGCGCGAACGGGGCATCGTGCCGACACTGGCCATCGTTCGTGTGGGCGAGCGCGAGGACGACCTGTCCTACGAGCGCGGCGCCCTCAAGCGCTGCGAGAAGGTTGGCATTGAGGCTCGCCGCGTTTTGCTTCCTGCCGATGTTTCGCAGGATGAGTTGCTGGCGGCTATTAAGGGCATCAATGCCGACCCCGCTGTTCACGGCTGCCTGATGTTTCGTCCGTTGCCCGCTGGGCTTGATGAGGATGCAGTTGCCGCGGCACTCGATCCCGCCAAGGACGTCGACTCCGTGACACCGGTTTCGCTGCTCACCGCGCTTTCGGGTCGTGGCGAAGGCTTTGCTCCCTGCACGGCCGAAGCCGTGTTGGCTTTGCTGGACCATTATGGCGTTGAGCTGGATGGGGCCAAAGTTGCCGTTGTCGGTCGGTCCCTAGTGATCGGCCGTCCCGTTGCCGCCATGCTTACGGCTCGCAACGCCACGGTGACGACGTGCCACACGCATACGCGCGACCTTGCTGCCGAGTGCTGTGCGGCCGACATCGTTGTTGCCGCGGTTGGACGCGCGCGCACGATTGGCACGGATGCGGTTCGCGAGGGCCAGACGGTCATCGACGTGGGCATTAACTGGGACGAGGCCGCCGGCAAGCTGGTCGGTGACGTCGATTTTGATGCTGCGGAGCCAGTTGTTGGCGCCATCACGCCCGTGCCGGGCGGCGTGGGCGCTGTGACAACGGCGATTCTCGCCAAACACGTGATTGAAGCGGCGGAGTGCGCATCGAAATAGGCGTTTTAGGCTGTATAGAGGGTCAGTTATATACCCACTGTGCAAAAAACGCCAAATATGAGTACTGTTGCAAAGATAGTCACATATGTTTTATGACATTTGGGCTTCCTAATGATATGCATTATCGTTAGGAAGCTCATTTTATTGAACCTATGGGGAATAACGTTGTCTTGCTTTTGGACAAATAGGGATTTTCGGCACTCATTACAAGGAAATTTGCTGCTACTAAATTGGTGACAGTACTCATATTTGGCATTTTTTGCACACAGAGGTCCCGAGGGGGTTCCGAGGGGTCGCGGTTTCGCCCTTTTTGCGCCGAAGCGATACACTGGTACCGTTTGATTTCTTCGCTCAAGGAGGATGCGCATGCCGTGCACAACGATTTTGGTTGGTAAGAACGCGAGCTACGACGGGTCGACGTTGGTTGCTCGCAACGAGGACTCGTCCAACGGGGTGTTTGAGCCCAAGCGTATGCGCGTGGTGCATCCCGACGAGCAGCCGCGCGTCTACACGAGCGTCCTGAGCCACCTGACCGTTGAACTGCCCAGTAACCCCATGCGCTACACGAGCGTCCCCGATGTTGTCCCGGGCCACGGCATCTGGGCCGAGGCCGGTTTCAACGAGCTCAATGTGGGCATGTCCGCAACCGAGACGCTCACTACCAACGAGCGCGTTCGCGGTGCCGACCCGCTTGTGGACTACGTGCCCGCCAAGGGCAACGAGGGTGAGGACGGCTATGTGCCGGCGCAGCCTGGTGGCCTGGGCGAGGAGGATATGGTGACCCTGGTCCTGCCCTACGCCAAGTCCGCCCGCGACGGCGTTCGTATCCTGGGCGACCTGCTCGAGCGCTACGGCACCTACGAGAACAACGGCATCGCCTTTAGTGATGTGGACGAGATCTGGTGGCTCGAGACCATCGGCGGCCACCACTGGATCGCCAAGCGCGTGCCCGACGACGCCTATGTAACCATGCCCAACCAGCTGGGCATCGACAGTTTTGACCTGGATGACGCCGAGGGCGCCCAGGCCGACCACATGTGTTCCGCCGACCTGCGCTCCTGGATGGCCGAGTGGCATCTGGACCTGACGCTGGGCGTCGAGGGCTACGGCCCGGCTGCGGTCTTTAACCCGCGCGAGGCCTTTGGCTCGCACAGCGACAGCGACCACGTCTACAACACGCCGCGCGCCTGGTACATGCAGCGCTGCCTCAACCCCAGCGACGTGTGGGATGGCCCCGACGCCGACTACACGCCCGAGAGCGACGATATCCCCTGGAGCCGCGTGCCCGAGCGTAAGGTGACCATCGAGGACATCAAGTACGTACTCTCGAGCCACTACCAGGGTACGGAGTACGACTGCTACGGCAGCAAGGGCACGCCCGCCACGCGCGGCGCCTATCGTCCCATCGGCATCAACCGCAACAGCCAGCTCGCCGTGCTGCAGCTGCGCCCCTATGCGCAGCCGGCCTATCGCGCCGTGCAGTGGATGGCGTTTGGCTCCAACTCGTTTAACGCGCTGGTTCCGCTGTACGCCAACGTCGAGACCATGCCCGAGTACTATGCCGACACACAGGCTCGCGTGACGTCCGAAAACTTCTACTGGGCCAACCGCCTGATCGGCGCGCTGGCTGACGTCCGCTTCCATGAGTGCGGTCGCGCGGTCGAGGACTACCAGGAGAAGGTCGGTGGCATGGGCCACAAGCAGATCCATGACGTCGATGCTGCCGTAGCCGTTCTGCCCGAGGTCGAGGTGCCTGCCGAGCTTGCACGCGCCAACGAGGACTTTGCCGAGCGTGTGCGCGTGGAGACCGATGCCCTGCTGGGCAAGGTGCTCTACACCACGAGCTGCGCCATGAAGAACTCTTTCGCGATGAATGACAACGTGAGGTAGGGATTTCCCGTCGATCGAATAGCGCTAAAACGCTTTGTCGCTTTCGTTCAATCTTGGGTACAAGAACGCCAATGCAGTTGTTTGTGATTGGAGACAACCATGGTTATGAAACTCGATCAGCTTGTTAACGGGGCCATCAACGTGGGCTTTGGCGCTGCCGCCGTTGCTGTCGAAGGCGGCAAGAAGGTCCTCGACGACCTTAATACCAAAGGCGAGCAGGTCCGCAAGGACACCGCCACTCCCGATATCGCCCGCAGTGTGTCCGACATGTTCGAGCAGGCCGGCGGCACCATCTCCGACCTGACCGAGCGCTTGGGCATGCAGGGCGAGACCGCGGCCCAGCGCGTGCTTGACGAGCTCATCCTTGCCCGGGTCCGCGTCATGACCGCCCCCGAGCGCACGGCCTTCCTGGCCCATGTGCGCGACATCGTCGATTCGGTCGAGGACAACGTGACCTCGGTGCCCGTCGAGTCCGTTGAGCCCGACGATGTGAAGGATACCGAAGAGGCTGAGTAGCAGCGCAGATGGCAGATTCCACCACCGATTACAACAATCTAGATCCCTTGGGTGACGAGGCGGCGGTTGTCGATGAGGTCGACGCCGCCGTCTCGGGCGCTCGCAAGAAGCCGCGCGCTGTCGATATGGTGCCCGAGGAGCCCGACGCGATGGCGCCGGACGAGGAATACCAGCTCACGCCGGCGGGTCGTCGCGAACGCATCGGGCAGATTGTTCGCCTGGTCAAAAAGTACCGCGTGTGGGATAACCTCACGCCGGTTCGTTTGCGCCGCCTGCTCGAGGAACTCGGCCCCATGTTCGTCAAGATGGGGCAGATTCTGGCCAACCGGTCCGAGATTCTGCCGCAACGCTTTTGCGACGAGCTGCGTCGTCTGCGCTCCGACGTGGAGCCGGTGCCGTACGAGGTAGTGCTCCGCTGCTTGGAAGAGGAATACGGCTTGCGCCTGGGGGAGATGTTCGATGCGATCGACCCCAATCCGCTTGGTAGCGCATCGCTCGCGCAGGTGCACCGCGCTCGTCTGGTGACGGGCGAGGACGTGGCCGTCAAGGTGCAGCGCCCCGGTGCGCAGCAGGTTATGGCGCAGGACATCGATATCATCCGCTCGGTGGTGCGTATCGTTTCCAAGTTCGTCAACACCGATCAATTCGTTGACCTGCACGGCGTGGTCGAGGAGCTGTGGACCTCGTTTCGCGAGGAGACCAACTTTTTGGCCGAGGCCAAAAACCTCAATGACTTTTACGAGTTCCATAAGAGCGTTCATGGCGTGACGTGCCCTAAATCCTATCTGGACCTGTGCACCGAGCACGTGGTGGTTATGGACTACGTCGACGGCATTTCGATCGCCGATCCTGAACGCTTGGTGGCCGAGGGTTATGACTTGGAAAAGATCGGTGCCGCAATCGTCGAGGACTACTCGACGCAGGTGCTCGATGACGGCTTTTTCCATGCCGACCCGCATGCGGGAAACATCATTCTCAAGGACGGCATCGTCTACTTTATCGACTTGGGCATGGTCGGACGCATGTCGAGTCACGATCGCGGTATCGTCAAGGACATGATTTTCGCCGTGGCCGAGGGTGACGTGCCCAAGCTCAAGGATTCGCTCATGCGCTTTGCTGTGACGCGCGGCGATTCGGCCGAGCTTGACCATTCGGCCTTTTTGTCCGATTTGGACTTTATCGTGGCTGACTTTGCGGGCCTTGACCTTAAGGAC
The DNA here is from genome assembly GCA_019419665.1 of Collinsella sp. GTDB lineage: Bacteria > Actinomycetota > Coriobacteriia > Coriobacteriales > Coriobacteriaceae > Collinsella. The sequence goes on along the minus strand of DXZM01000015.1, from coordinate 10,168 downwards.
CTGGATATCGGTGAGTTTTTGACCTCGCTGTTAAACCTCGCGCGCAAAAATGACGTTGAGCTGCCGAGCGTGGTGACAATGTTCGCCCGCGGCATGGTGACGCTCGAGGGCCTGTTGACCGAGTACATGCCTAACGTCAACATGATCCAGATCATCCAGACGCACATCAAAAACGAGAAGAGCACCTACGCCCGCATGCGCGAGATGAGCCGCGACTTTGCAGCGAGCAGTTATCGCGCGGCGAAGGGCTCGCTCGAGGCGGCCGAGTATCTGGGCTTGGCTTCGCGCATGCTCACACGCGGCCAGCTTAAGGTGAACACGCAGATCATGAGCAGCGATAAGGCGCTGCGACAGCTGGGCGGAATTATCGACCGCATGTCGATGGCAATTGTGATTGCCGGCCTGTTTATCGGTTCGTCGGTGGTGTACTACGCGCGCATCGAGCCGGTTGTGTTTGGTATCCCGGTCATTGGCTTTATGGGCTACGTGAGCGCGCTGGTGCTGGCACTTATGCTGGGCCGCAATATCTGGCTCAACAGCCACGGCGGCAAGCACTAGAGGCTGCGACCGTCACCGCATTTTCCTATCGCAAACAATAGCTTTTACCATGGGCTTCGCCTGCGTGCGAGGCCCTTTTGCGTGATACCATTTTGACGGTAATAATCGATGGCCTAGATGGTGGTGCGGAGACGCACGAATGCGCGGTTATCCTGCGCATTTGGGAGAATCGGGGTGCAAGTCCCCGGCTGTACCAGTAACCGTAATTCCTCTTGGCTCGGGATGCTCGCGTCGCAGATCGGACGACGTGCCCGAGTCGTTAAGGTTAAGTCGGATCGCCTCCCGTCTTGCATGCGGCTGCGGCTTTTGCCGCCGGTGTGCATAGGGCTCTGGAGGGAAGGGGGACCCCGATGGGGGAACTCGAGCGCAACATGCGCGATGACGTGGGGCAGTCTCAAGGCAACGCTCCAAGTACAGACAGTAGGAGACAAATGGATATGTTTGAGGACGAGCGCCAGCGCGTCTCGCATCGCCGTGGCGCAATTGCGCGCGGCGTAGCCAAGCGCGGCCTGGTGGCATTCCTGGCCTTCGCGATGGCCTTTGGCACCACACCGGCTCAGCTGTGGGCCGAGGGCGCCGAGGGCATTGCCGAGGCTGTGGCTCAGGCTGCGACGCCGGGCGAGGACGCAGCGCTTGCGGGCGGTACCGCTGAGCAGAGCGGCGCCGAGGTTTCGGATTCCGAGGGCGCGCCTGCAGCTAGTGCAGCCATAACAGAGGCAGCAACTGGCGGCGAAGGCTCGGCGACGGGGGAGAGCCCTGCCACGAGCGAGCAGTCTTCGACGGCATCCGCTGGCCAAGCGGGATCTGCCGCCGCGGCTGCCGTTCAGACAGAGAACCCGACAGAAACCGGCGATGTCGCCAAGAAGCAGGTCGAGGTCTCGTTCTCGATTATCGGCACCGATGCTGACGGCAAGGCTCAGACCTGGGTGGCACCTACGCAGCTCAAGCTCGACGAGGGCGCGACGGCTGCGGATGCCTTCATTAAGCTGCAGGAGAAGATGGGCCTCAAGGCGAAGTACGAACCGAACACGGCATACGGTTTCTACCTCGAAAGCATCACATCTCCGAGCGATGGCCGCACGCTTGCCTACGATCCGACGACTTATGCCTTCTGGCAGCTGTTCGTCGACGGCGCGTCTTCCTCGGTTGGCGCGAGCAGCGTCAAGCTCACCCAGGGGCAGAAGATTGAGTTTGCCTATACGGCTGGTAGCTCGTCCCCTGTCGTTAAGGACCAGGTTGCCGCAAATGTGACCGTCATTGGTCGCGATGCCCAGGGCAAGACTCAGACTTGGGTCGATAACGCGCAGTATGTGGTGACGTCCGGCTCGAGCGCACTTGACCTTACGAAGGTCGCGCTCGAGGCGAATGATATTGACGCCGTTGCTGCGGGCTCCTTCATTCTGAGCCTTAAGTACAACGGTGTTGAGCTGGGTACGCCCCAAGATTATTCGACCTATTGGCAGCTGTTTATCAACGGCAAGTCGAGTGACTATACGGCGGACAATGTCACCATCCATGCCGGCGATACCGTCACGTGGTTCTACGGTGGCTGGGGCGACCAGTTGCCGTCCGATTCTGTCCATGCTTCTGTTCAGGTTCTCGGTAAGGACAAGGACGGCAAGCAGCAGGTTTGGGCTTCGACGGGTCAGACGAGTCTCAAGGCGGGCTCTACTGCCAAGGATCTCCTTGAGCAGACCGGCCTTAAGCTCGATGCTAGCGAATCGTCTTGGGGCTGGTTCCTCAACGGTATTACTTCGCCGTTCGACAGTAAGTCCTATGGCTGGGATGCTGCGACCAAGAGCTATTGGCGCTTCTACGTAAATGGCAAGTTCGCCGACGTTGGCGCCGGTGCCTACAAGCTCCAGGAGGGTGACGCCGTCACCTTTATGTATGGTGCTGACGCCGATGCCCTCCCCGGTCAGGTGCTTGGATCCGCCGATGTTATCGGTCCCGATGTCAACGGCAACAATACTCGCTGGGGCTCGGCAAGCAGTGTTTCTTTGCCTGAAGGCTCTACTGCCCAGAACCTTATTGAGACGGTTCTGAAGGCCAAGGGCGTTACGTACAACGGCTCCCAGAGTGGCGAGTACTGGTTCCTCAATTCCATCAAATCGCCGTTCGAAGACAAGTCGTACGGTTATGATGCTGCGACCAATAAATATTGGCACCTGTATATCAATGGAGAGCCCTCCTTACTCTGCGCCAATCAGATTACGCTCAAGAGCGGCGATAAGGTCACGCTTGCCTATACCACCGACGATTCGCCCATGCCCGATCCCGACAAGGTTGTCGTGGACCCGAGTGCGACGACTCCTGATTGGGATGCCGAGTGGGCCGGCTACGGCAACAGTGGCAACGGTTCGACCGTAACGGATGCCAAGACGCCTGCGCAGGCCGCCGGTCTTAAGTGGGCCTTCGATTGGAAGGCCGAGTCTGGTCAGCAGTATACCAACTGCAGCGAACCTGTCATCGCCAACGGCTTTGTGTACATCGCGACCGAGAACGAGCTCATCAAGATCGATTCGTCCACGGGCAAAAAGGTTGCCTCTGCGCCGCTTGCCTCCAAGGTGAGCTATACCTCTCGTCCGATCTATACCAATGGCCTTATCATCGTTCCGCTCAACGGCGGTGCGGTCCAGGCGATTACTGCAGACAAGCTGATCTGCAAGTGGCTGACGCCTGGTTTGACGGACTTGACGCAGAGCTCCTGCACCGTCGTTTCGGACGGCGAGTACGTCTATGTAGGCTCGGTCGATATTTCGTATGACGAGAATTACAACGCGACCTACGGCAACGGCTCCTTTGCGCGCATTAAGATTGCCACGGGCGAAGTTTCTTGGCAGAACATCGACCCTGCCGAGGGCTATTACTGGACTGGTGCGGCTTTGACGGATAAGTATGCCATCGTTCCTACGAGCGCGGGTACGCTTAAGTGCATTGATAAGACGACGGGCGATGTCGTTTCGACCATGAAGCTCGGCGCTGTCGCAAATGCCGATTGCATTGCCGATCCGTCCAATGGTTCGACCTTCTATCAGATGACGCACGACGGAAAGCTCCATGTGATTTCGCTTTCGGCGAAGGGCGTGCTGAGTGAACAGAAGACGGTTGATCTGGGCCTTACGAATAATCTGAGCGCCCCTGCGGTGTCTGGTGACAATCTGATTGTCGGCGGACAGACGGCTACTGGCTCTGCTCTGGTTCTCTATAACCTGAAGACGGGTAAGACCACGATGGTCGCTGCTGCCGACGGCAAGGCGCTGCCGGCTGGCCTCAACGGTATTGCTGCTACTCCGCTGGTGAGTGTTCAGGGCGGCAAGACCTATGTGTACTTCACCGTTAACAGCGCGGATAGCAAGGATTACGTCAACTACTCTGCTGGTGGTGGCGTGTATCGCTATACGCTCGGCGATGCAGAGGCGACGCAGATTTATGATGCGGCTGGTCATTACCAGTACTGTGACTCTCCGGTCATTGCCGATGCTTCTGGCAACCTCTACTACATCAATGATTCGGGTACGCTGTTCAAGCTCGGGGCTGTTGAGTCTTGGACGGTTGCCTTTAATTCCAACGGCGGGTCTGCTTGCGACACTAAGTTTGTTGCTACGGCCGACGGCAAGCTGGTCAAGCCGGCCGATCCGACGCGCGATGGCTACACTTTCGGCGGTTGGTTCACCGATGAGGCTTGCACGCAGGCGTATGACTTCAGTACGCCGGTGACGGCCGATCTGACGCTGTATGCCAAGTGGACCAAGAATGCTGTTAACCCTGGCGGCAATGGTGGTTCTGGCACTAATGGTGGCAACGGTGGCGCTGGCAACGGTTCCGGTGCTGGCACGGGCACGGGTTCCGGCTCTGGCACGAAGGGCCAGCAGGCCGGCGGCGCTATCGCCCCGGGTCATAAGCCGACGACCAAGACGACGGTGTCGACCAAGACCGAGACCAAGGACAACAAGTCCGACAAGAAGGACACCGATAAGTCCGATAAGAAGGACGAGAAGAAGTCTGACAAGAAGTCTGATAAGAAGGACAGCAAGTCCGACAAGAAGTCCGATTCCAAGTCCGATACGGGTGCTGCTTCCACGACCACTGCTAAGAAGTCCTCTAGTGCTTCCGAGCAGGAGACTGGCACCAACCCGCTCGCCATTGTTGGCGTTGCCGCCGGCGTCATCGGTCTCGCCATCGTCGGCGTGTTCGTGTTCACCAAACGTCGGTAGGTGAGGGCTGTGTCCAATAAATCCAAGGACGCTGACCCCAAGCAACCAGATTCCTCGTTCATTCAGTTCGACGATGCAAAGCAACAGGGCGCCGCTTCGGCGGCGTCCGCCCCTCGCCGCAAGGCGCTCCTCGGCGTTCTGACTGCCGCGTGCACCATTCTGATTGTCGTCTCGCTGGGCTTCGTCCATCCTTCCGAGAGCGGCGCCTGGTCCATCGACTGGATCATTCAGACCGTGACGGGGGAGAGCGTCGTCACCAAGGACACCAAGGCGTCTGGCTCGACTACGACTTCGGGCGAGGCCAGTTCCAAGGATTCCAAGTCATCGAATGACGCAAAAGATGGGTCCAAGTCCAAGGACGATTCCGAGTCTTCAAACAAGGAATCGGATAAAAGCTCGGATAGCAAGAAGTCCGATGGTCGGGACGGCAAGAAGTCTGGAGATAAATCCGCTGCCCAGAATACGGGAGCCGGCGATACTTCCAATGTGTCTGGCGGTGCTTCTTCGGGCGGCGGTCAGTCGTCTGATGGAGCCTCCAGCTCTAATGGCGGAAGCGCTCCCTCGGGCGGACAGGGCGGCTCGCAGGAGCCCAACTACGTAACGGTGACGGTTTCGGTCACATCGAGCGCCGTGGGCAATCCTGTGTCTTCTGGCGGCACCTTTACCTTTAACGAAGGCGCCACCGTTTACGATGCCCTGTGCGCGCTGGGCCTTTCTGTCAACGCACACGGCTCATCGTACGGCACGTATGTTTCTGCGATTGGTGGTTTGGCCGAGAAACAGTACGGCGGCACGAGCGGCTGGATGTACTCCGTCAACGGCACAACGCCTATGACGGCCTGCAGCAACTACGTTCTCTCCAACGGCGACAACGTGGTCTGGTATTACGTTACAGGCTAGAGACCTCGACATAGCGCGCCAGACGGGCGGTTCGGATAAACATCCGGGCTGCCCGTTTTTCATGCGTAGAGGACTGGGTCGCCGGGGACCTCGACAAATAAAAAACCGGCTGGAACGAGAATTCCAACCGGCTATACATTCAAGCAAATGTCGAATCGACTACGAGCGAGCGCCTTCGAGGAAGAAGCGACGGCTAAAGTAGTTGTACCAGGTGACCAAGAACGTGGCGATGGCCTTCATGGCCTGGTAGCCGATACTCAAAAACGTGACACCCACAAACATGTACAGGTCGTTGAGCCCCAGACCGATCACCGACAGGATGGTGAAGATCGTGAACTCGCGCTTGCGGCTCATGCCCTCGCGATGGTCGAACACGTACTTCATGCTGAGCCAGTAGTTGACCACGACGGACGTGATGAACGAGACCGTGGTGCTCATCAAAAAGTCGAGGTGGAACAGCTCGACGAGCGCAATGAGCATACCCCAGTCGATGCCAAAGGAGATAAGGCCCACGACAGCGAACTTGAGGAACTGCTTAGTATGAGGTTGTGCCAGTGCCTTGCGCACGTAATCACATCCAATGCGTTGATGAATCGAGCAGAGGATACTTTAGAGCTTTTGCAAGGGAAACGTAAGGTCTTTGCCAAGAACTATACGAACTCGCCAAATTATCAAGTGCTAATCCGCAAACGTTGAAAATTTGCCCGTAAACGAGCGGCACCCACGGACGATACTGCGCTGAGCGCGCGTCGTCCGTGGGCGCCGTAATGCTGCAGGGGTGTCGAGCTATTTGGTCTCGTCGCCCTCCAGGAAGATCTTTCGGGTCACAAAGTTGTAGACCATGACAAGCGCGGTGGCGCAAATCTTGGCGATATTGGCTTCGAGCCCCAGACCGGCGTTGAGCGCCAGCACGATACCGTCGTTGAGCACCAAACCAATCATGGACAGCACGACAAAGATAATGAACTCGCGGCGGCGGCTCATGCCCTCCTTGTGCGCAAACACGTACTTCATGCTGGCGACGTAATTAAAGATGAGTGAGACGATAAAGCCGCTGGTGTTGGCGATTAGGATGTTGAGGCCCAGACCGTAGTGGAGCAGATTCATAATGCCAAAGTCGATGACCGTGGCAATGACGCCGACGACGCCAAACTTCATAATCTGCGCAAGGAGCTTTTGCATGGTACCTGCCTTAGGGTGGCGCTGGGGCGCCGTGGGGATGACAAACCCAGCAAGTTTAGCCAATCCCCGCGGGTGGAGCTAGGCGCGCTCCTCGATAGCACCGTTTCTATATGCATCGAGCAGTTGGCGTAGGTCCTGGATCTGGCTGCGGATCTTGGCGCCGGTATCGGTGTCGCTCACCATGCGGCGGCGGTCGGCCTCGTCAAAGCGGTTGGTCTCGCTTTCGATATCGATGTTGCGGGTGAGCGCCTCGGCAACGGTGGTAAAGGCCTGGTGCGACTTGAGGCGGCACCCTCGCGAGCTCGAGATAAGCGTGTAGCCGGCGATGCCCGTCTTGGGATGGTAAGCGCGGCAGAATCCGCCATCGATGACCAGCAGCTTGCCCTCGGCGCGGATGGGCTGCTCGCCCTTGGTGGTTTTAACGGGCGTGTGGCCGTTGATGATGTGACCGGTCGGTGAGCATGCCATGGGCGCGACGCCAAACTCGCGCATGATGTCGTCGCAGACCGAGGGCGACTTGGTAAGCGTAAAGTACGGGTCCATCGGCTCGACCCAGGTGCTCTTGTCGGCGATATAGGCGCGCTCAAAGGTACGCACCAGGCGTCCGCTGGCGGGTGAGTTAAAGCCAATCCACAGGTACCACATCCAGTCGAGAGCGTCGCGGTCGCCCACGCGCCAGGCGCGGCGGGCGATGTGGTCGCAAAAATCGAGATAATCGCGGCCAGCGTGCCAGGTGCCCAGGCAGTTCATGCTGCTAAAGGTGCCGTCTTCGTTGAGCGGCACGCAGCCATGGAACAGCAGGTTGCCGTTGGCGACCTTGTACATCGAGCCGTGGGAATAGAGGAAATCGATATGGCGATGCAGGTGATCGGCGGTGACAAACTCGGACACGAGCTTGTCGATGATGTGCTGCTCTTGGGGCGTGAGCGAATAGGGGTCCGCCGGGTCGACGGTGGGGAAGTCATTGGTCGTGAGCGGCCACACGCTGCCGTCGGCGAGCGTGACCGTGCCGGTGTCGTGATCGATTTTGTCGAGTAACAGGCGGTCGGTCATATCGAACTCGGGGTGGCGCTGGATAATCTGGCCCTCGAGCTTAAAGAGTAGGACGTTGATGGCCTTGATCAGCGGGGTGATGGACTCACCGGCGGTGTAGGTGGCATCGGCAAAGGCGACAAGCTCACGCAGCGAGATGCCGTAGTCGTTCTCCAGGATCTCGTAGTTGTCGTAGCGTAGGTTGTTGCGCAGCACCGTGGCGATGCAGGCGGGCTCACCGGCCGCAGCGCCCATCCACAGCAGGTCGTGGTTGCCCCACTGGATGTCGAGTGAATGGTAGGTGAGCAGACGGTCCATAATCTTGGCCGCGCCGCCGCCGCGGTCGAAGATGTCGCCCACCAGGTGCAGGTGGTCGACGGCCAGGCGCTTGATGAGCGAGGCGAGCGACTCGATAAAGTCGTCGGCGCTTGCGGTCTCCAGGATGGACTCCACGATGCGCTCGTGATAGCGCACACGATAGTTGTTCTCATCCGGATGCGTGTGTAGCAGCTCGTCGATGATGTAGGCGTAATCGCGTGGGATGGCCTTACGAACCTTGGAGCGGGTGTAGCGGCTTGAAAGCGAACGAGCGACCATGATGAGCTGGTCAAGCATCGTTTTGTACCAGGTGGGCGAGTCCTCGCGCTGGCTGCGGACCAGCTCGATCTTCTCGTGCGGGTAGTAGATGAGCGTGCACAGCTCGCCCTTTTCGTCAAAGGTGAGCGTGTCGCCAAAAATCTCGTCGACATGCTCGCGCACGACGCCCGAGCAGTTGTTGAGGATGTGCATAAAGGCCTCGTACTCGCCATGCACGTCGCTCATAAAATGCTCGGTGCCTTTGGGCAGGTTGAGGATGGCTGAGAGATTGATGATCTCGGTAAACGCGGATTGCTCGGTGGGGAACTGTCTCGACAGCAGGCGCAGATACTTAAAGTCTTGCGGGTTGCGATCGAATGCGACCATGAAACACCTTCCGATGGAGCTGGTAAAACTGATAAACAGCGTCAAACGTTTATCAGTATGCGCCGCTTTTGTTTCGATTTTGCGCCAGCGGCTGAATTGTCGGCTGAACGGTTTGGTAAATCGATTTAGTTGAGGTAGATATGGCGGTTGAGTGGAGACGACAGAGGGTGTTTTCTCAGATATTTATGCGTGGGGCCGGTGGAGACGATGGTGGTAAAGATGTTCGCTATTTTTGGTTCGATTTGGTAAATAGTGGACATATGTACCGTATGTAGGCTCACTGTGCGATAATTTGCGCAGCAATGAGTAAGGAGCCTCATATGAGTGATTTTGTCCTGACCTGTGAATCCGCCGCCGACCGAACCCGTGAGTTCTTTGCGTCGCGCAATATCCCCGTCGTGTGTTTTCATTACGAGATCGACGATGTTGTCTATACGGACGATCTGTATCAGTCGATTACGCCGGACGAGTTTTTTGCCCAGATTGCCGCGGGCGCCATGCCCAAGACGTCTCAGGTGAGCGTGGGCGAGTACGAGGAGTTTTGGGAGCCGTTTGTTGCCGAGGGTAAAGACGTGCTGCACCTGACGTTGTCGTCGGGTATTTCGGGCACGTATGGATCGGCCTGCGTTGCGGCGCAGATGCTCGCGGATCGCTATCCCCAGGGCGGCAAGGTGCGCGTCATCGATTCGCTGGCAGCGTCTTCGGGCTTTGGCCTGCTGGCGGAATGTGCCGCCGACGTGCGCGATAGCGGGGCTTCACTCGACGAGACGGCCGCCTGGATCGAGGAGCACAAACTCAACCTGCACCACTGGTTCTTTTCGACCGATCTGTCGAGCTACCTGCGCGGCGGTCGCATTTCGGCTGCGAGCGCGATCATCGGCACGGCGCTTAAGATTTGCCCGCTTATGACGGTCGATTGCGAAGGTGGGCTGTCGCCACGTGAGAAGATTCGCACTAAGAAGCGCGCGATTTCCGAGATGGCTAAGACCATGATGGCACACGTGCAGGACGGTGCGGATTATTCGGGTAAGTGCATCATGTCGCACTCGGCGTGCCGCGAGGATGCCGAGGCGGTTGCGGCGCTGATTGAGGAACAGGTTCCGCAGCTTAAAGGCAAGATTGAGATCAATAACATCGGTACTCTGATTGGCTCGCATACCGGACCCGGTACGGTGGCGCTCTTCTTTATGGGCGACAAGCGCGTGGATTAATTTGCCCCATCACGTCGCTGCATGATTGCTCAAACGAAAACGGCCCGCCTCACGTTTGAACTGCCTCCCATTTCTTGGACATGAGAAATGGGAGGCTTTCTTTAT
>DXZM01000014.1:0-23284 GCA_019419665.1 Collinsella sp. | reverse complement strand
TCTTTTACGTAAACACCGCATGGATTCGAACCTCGGTCGAGGCGCGGGCGTAAAGCGGACGATTTCCTGTCGACTCGTGTAAGATTCCGAGTAGATGTCGCGACTTATTCGCGACCACTCCTTCTTCAAGCGACCGATCAGGGTGATACTTCGTGGCAGAGCGTCCGACATACAAGCTCAGGTTTCTCGATCCCAAAAAGCGCTTTCCGGCGATGCCCGAGCAGCCTGCGGGACGCTCATATGGCGTGGTCTGGAAACTCTTTGGCGAGGATCAGCATGAATCTTGCTATGTCGTCGAATTCGTTGGCAAAAGTCATGTGTCGCTTTTGGGCTACGTAAGCGTTTCGGGCGAGGTGTACAAGGTGGACCGCCCCGTTAGCGAGACTCCGCTGCCCAACGATCCCGACATGGAACTGGTCCTTGACGAGTCGGACTCCGGTATTGGTGAGATTGTGGTTCGGGGAGCCAACGGCACAATGCGCGCGTGCGCGCGAACCGTCGGCTCTCCCGAAGGCCCCATGCGCGAGCAGTCCGACCACGAGACATGGAATTCGACCCGCTCCCTTCCTTACGGCGAGTTCATGGCATCGATGTTCCTGCGCTATGTGATATTCGCTGACTCCGAAAATGCCATTGCGAGCACGGCGGACGCCGGCGGACTCGACGAGGGTATGCAAAATGTTATCGACAAGATCAAGCTCGTAAAGTTGCCCGAGCCGGTCGAGGTGTTTTTGGGCTTTAACACGGCACCGCTCCCTGATGCTATCGAGACGCTGCTTTACCGCGTTGACCATGCCGAGAATCCGAGCGGTATCGAGCGCTATGCCGCCGCCCTTATGAGTGAAATTGACTTGCCCCGCTTGCGCACCATCGCCGCTAAGTCCGAGATGAGCCTGGCTCGCATCGATCGCTCAAAGCTTTTCTATCTCAATTTTGATCGCAGCCTGCTGGACCAGGACGAGATTGACATGCTGCTTGCCATCGAGTGCCGTCTTAACCGTCTCTCCGCCATCCTTGAGCACATCGGGGCCGGATTGGTCCCTGCGGCATCCTCGCCGAGCCTTGAGGGCTGCGCGCTCTTTGATGCGTGGCATATCGCCAAGACGACCAACGATGTTCCCCGACTGCTCGATACGGCCTCGAGCGATAACCCGTGGGGCAAACCGGGTACGGTGGCTTGCCAGCCGGGCGGTGAGTGGGATGTGCGTACCCGCTTCGCGCGTATTGTCGAGGCACTTAACGTGGTCACGCGGCTCGACTATACCTATCGGGCAAACGTTGCCGAGGGGATCATGCTCGTTCGGTTTGGGCAGTCTGTCGTTGATGCTATGCCACAACGTGAATACGACGCTCAAGATGACGCCTGGCGCGAGTTGGACGAGGACACGCGCGCGATCTGGGCCGCGGAGCACGATGCGCGCGTGGCGCTCACGCTTGCGGCAGCGTGTTTTGCCGCGGGCACCTGCATCACGCGCTGCTATGTGCAGATTGCTGCTCCCGACAGTGAGCAGGGCGAGTGCGTTGTCGCAACGTATTTCTTTGGGCGCGCGGCCTATCTGGCCGATTGCGTGCCTGTCGCCAAGGATCTTGAGAGCATGGACATGGACGATATGCCGTGCAAGCGTGTGCTTGAGGCATATGAGTCAACCGCTCCGGAGACGATTGAACCTGCGGAGGTTCATGCTCGTCCGCGTGATGACCATCGCATGCTGCCGCCGGCGCTGCGCGATCTGCTGCTTGCCGATACGGCTGACGAGCTGGAGGTCATGGAAGAGGACGACGACCCATACGTGGCCCGTGTTGTTGAATTGCGCGAGCAGGCAAAAGTCGACCGTACAGGTGCTTTTGAAGGCTTTTCCCGTCTTGTTGAGGAGTTGGAGGCTAAGTGCGCCGTCGCCGAGCTTTTGGCGACAGGTCCGGTTCAAACGCAGTTTTGCGATAACCAGCTGGTGCGCATGGTGCTACCGGTGTTGGAAGAAGACCGCTCTGTGCGAATCCTTCGTGCGCCCGATGCGCTGTACTTTGCCCAGCACGAGATCTGCAGCTTTTACGCCGAGCAAGAGGACTTTGAACGAGCACTGCCCGAGGTGCGCCATCTTTACGATCTGGCGCGCTCGTCCATGCAGTCGCACTTTGCGCTCATCAACGTGCTTGCGCGTCTGGAGCGCTTTGACGAGATTATCGAGGTGGCGCGCCACGGCCTACGTATTGCCAGCGATCGTTCTGCAATCGGCTACCTGTTCTATCGCTTGGCGTTTGCCTATTGGAATTGCGATCAGCTCGACCTGGCGCTGGCTTGTTACCGTCTGGTGCCGCGCGACGAGGAGTCGGGCAGCAGCGCGCTGGAAGAAATGCAGGGCCTTATGAACGAGATGGGCGTCAGCGAGCCTCCGACGTTCGAGGAAGCGGTCGAGACCATCCACAAGGCTGGACTAGAGCTGCCGCCAGTGTCCGCCGTGACGAATCAGTTGGCAGATGCCGCTGTGCAACTGGTCGACAACGGTTTCTTTTTCCTGGCGCGCGGTTGTATCTTCCAAATGTGGCGCACCATGGGCAACGACGAGCTCGGCTCCCTCAACCGCTCGCTGGGGTAGGCGAAGCTTTCAAGAAGGAAAGGCTGCTAGGCAATTAGAAAATTTCCTCTTGCTCATCCTTGGCTGTTTGGTTACTATAGAACGGCTGTTACGGAGAGCTGACCGAGAGGCCGAAGGTGCTCGCCTGCTAAGCGAGTATGCCCCAAAAGGGCATCTGGGGTTCGAATCCCCAGCTCTCCGCCAGTATGACTTGAAAGAAGGGTCCCATTTGGGGCCCTTTTTTGTGCGGAGAAAGGAGGCTGGGGATTCGAACCCGAGAGGGCACGGGCGTTAAGCAAACGCGAAAGCGTTTGTAGCCCGTGGGCGAAAAGCCGCCAGGCTTTGAAGCCGGAGGGCATGCGCAGCATGCCCGGACATCCCCAGCTCTCCGCCAGTAAGACTTTAAAGAAGGGTTCCGAAAGGGACCCTTTTTTAGTTGAACCACGTTAGCTGGGGATTCGAACCTCAAAAAAGGAGGCATCCTTTCGGACGCCTCCTTTCAGCGGACTTATTATTCTTGCGCCCTACACCTCGGGCGCCTTGGCGACGGTCTCGCTTTCTGCCGTGAGTGGGCGGTTGTCGATGCGACGGCCCAAGCGATCGAGCTTCACGAGTAGCCATTCAATGGGATTCGGCCCTGCGCCTTCCTCGTCGGCAACTAGGTCCATGACGGCGATCTTGGTGCCGTCCTGCTTGAGCGTGACGCTGCCCACCTTGTCGCCCACATGCACCGTGCCCGAAAGATCGTCGTAGCTAACCTTTTCGGTCACCTCGCCGGCAAGGGAAAACACGGTCGCTTGCGCCGTAGGATCGGCGAGTGTGGCGTCGATCGTCTTATCCGTCCAGTCGGTTTGGCCAATGCGCGCCATAAGCGGGTTGCCGTTGGCAGTCTTTTCCTGCGTGTTGGCGATTGCGACCGTCACCTTGTGACCGTAGTACCAATTGGCAAGGGTTGCGGTATCGGTAAAGCGCTGGTCGGTGGTGGTGGAGTTCAAAACGACGGTGTAGATCTCGTCGCCATCGCGGTTGTAGGCACCCGCAAAGCAGTAGCCCGCGTCGTCGGTGGTGCCGGTCTTGCCACCGATGTTGCCATCTTGGCCCAGCAAATAGTTATGCGTGTCCATGGAATGCGAATGGTCGGTGCCGTCGGCGCCCGTGACCTCGATCCAGGAATCCTCGCTCGCTACGACCTCGCGGATCGTGTCGTTTTTCATGGCCACCTGCATCATCAGCGCCACGTCATGTGCGGTTGAGTGCATGTCGCCGGCCCATTCATCAAAGTCCAGACCGTGTGGGTTCTCAAAGACCGTGCCGGTGCAGCCGAGCTTTTTGGCGCGCTCGTTTATGGCCTTCACAAAGGTTGCCTCGGCGTCTTTGGTCTTAGGGTCGATCTTCTTGCCCACATATTCGGCGAGCACGACGGCGGCGTCGTTGCCCGAGGGAATCATCAGGCCGCGCAGTGCCTGCTCCACGGTAAGCTCGTCACCTTCGAGCAAGCCGGCGGTCGAATTACCCACGGTGGCGGCGGCGTTGCTCACCGTGACCTTCTCGTCCATCTTGCAATTCTCGACGGTTAGGATTGCGGTCATGACCTTGGTGATCGAGGCAATCTTGACCTGCTCATCGGCGCCGCGGGCATAGTAGACGGTGCCGTCTTTGCCCATGACGAGGGCATTGGTCGCATCGATATCGGGCAGGTTTTCGGCCGTGATGCCGCGCGCATCGGCGGTTTTGCCGCAAACATTGTCGGTCGTGAGCGCTTGGGCGCCGGCGACGGTGGGCACGCCAGCGGCAAGGGCGATGGCGCAGACAAAGCCGGCGGCAAGCTGGGCTGAGCGCTTTGCAAAAGAGGTGAGGGACTTCACGGATTTCGCTTTCGACGGGATGGTCTCTTCTGGAACTAGAGTATATCGTTTGCCGGCGTCGGCGATCATCGCGTGCGTGCGTGGCCCACATCCGCGCCTGAACGGGCACAAGGGTGCTTAAGGCCGACTTAATCACCCACGCTTGTTGTGTGTGGCGTGCGTCGCCTCGGGCATAATGGAGCGCGAGAGGAGCACGCATGAACGAGCGCATTTTGGTAGTTGATGACGAGAAGGCCATCGCCGACTTGGTTGGTATCTACCTTACAAAAGAAGGCTTTGACGTACAGGTCGCCTATAGCGGGGCCGATGCTGCCAAGGCAATCTTGGGGCAGGAGTTCGATCTGGCGCTGCTGGATGTCATGCTGCCCGATATCGATGGCTTTGAGCTGCTGCGTACGATCCGTTCCAGCCATACCTATCCCGTGATCATGCTGACGGCGCGCGATGCCCAGCAAGACAAGATCGAGGGCCTTTCGCTTGGCGCGGACGATTACGTGGTTAAGCCGTTCCGTCCGCTGGAGCTCATCGCGCGCGTGCACGCTCAGCTTCGCCGCTACACCAGCTACGGTAGCCGCTCGCAGGCGGCCGAGTCGCCGACCATCCAGCTCGACGGACTGGAGATCAACCGCGATGCTCGTTCCGTAACGGTGGACGGTGCACCGGTGCGCCTCACGCCCATCGAGTATTCCATCTTGCTGTATCTGGTCGAGCATCGCGGCAGCGTGGTAGCCGTGGAGGACCTGTTCCGCGCGGTGTGGAACGAGGATTTTATGCCCGGCTCCAACAATACGGTGATGGTGCACATTCGCCACCTGCGCGAAAAGATTGGCGACGACGCTCAAAAGCCGCGCTTTATCAAAAACGTCTGGGGCGTCGGCTACATAATTGAATAGCGCCTTTGATGGTGGGGAAGTGGATATGACAAAAGACGATAGGCAGGCATTCGAGGTGCCCGATCGACTCTTTGAATACGTACGGGCAGTCGTCGACAACCGTGCACTTGCGACGGTGCTGCTCTTTTTGCTGAGCCTGCTGCTGATTGGCATCGACAACATCGCCGGAATCTTAGCGGTGCTGCTTGTCGGCTTTTTGCTGATCGATCGATTTGAAATCGTACGCCGCTGCGTGGTGATTGGCGGTGCCGCGTGGGCCATGACGTTGGCGATTGGCGCCATGGCACTCGGCGGCATCGAAGGGCCGGTGCTGTTCGATGCCGGCTTTGTATTCAACATGCTTGGCTTTGTGCTGGCGCTTGCCGTGTGCGTGCTGTTCTTTTGCGGCCGCGCCCTGTACTACCAGGGCTATGAGCAAGGCGAGCAGCATGCCGATTGTGTGCTGGCCGCTCGTATTCAAGATCGCCTGATCGATCACCCCGACACCTGGGACAACATCGACGGCGACTTCCTGGAGGTCGAGGGCGCACTCAACCGTGTGCGCGATCGCGAGCGCAAGGTGCAACAGGCCTTGCGTGACGAGTCTCATCGCAAGGACGATCTGGTCACGTACTTGGCACATGACCTACGCACCCCGCTTGCCAGTGTGGTGGGCTATCTTTCGCTGCTTCAAGAGGCTCCTGAGCTGCCGGTTGAGCAACGTGCGCACTTTACGGGCGTGGCGCTCGACAAGGCGCACCGGCTCGATGCGCTCATCGAAGAGTTCTTCGATATCACGCGCTTTGACTTCCACGATATCGTGCTCACGCGCGGCTATGTTGATCTGGGGTTGCTGCTGGCTCAGGTGGCTGACGAGTTCTATCCCATCCTTAACGAGCAGCATAAGGAAGCCCAGGTTGATATTCGCGAGGACCTGACGGTGCTCGTGGATGGCGATAAGATGGCCCGCGTGTTTAACAACATCATGAAAAACGCCGTCGCCTATAGCTATGAGGGCTCGACTATCACGATTGAGGCCAGGCGCCAAGACGATGGCGGCGTGCGCGTGCGCTTTATCAATCAGGGCGATCCTATCCCTGCGGCTAAGCTCAAGGTGATCTTTGAGAAGTTCTATCGCCTGGATGCGGCGCGTGCGACCAATCGCGGTGGTGCCGGTTTGGGCCTTGCTATTGCCAAGGAGATCATCGCGGCACACGGCGGTACCGTTGCATGTGAATCGACGCCCGAACACACGATATTCACCATCGAGCTGCCCGCCGCATAGCTAGCGTGCCCTTACAAACACTTGACAATGTGCTCACGTGCGTATGAGCCGCGATTCCTACTATCGATACTGCTGAATTGATATCGATATGGAGGTGTGCGGTATGACGGCTGCTGCGGCTGTGGAGCCCACGGAGCTTGAAGAACTCATGGAAGCGCAGGCCGAGGCCGCGCATGAGCGCGAGGTTGGGGATGCGACTCGCCCCACGGCAGAGGATCTTGCCGCCTCGCCGACGCGCATCGACGTCGAGGGCCTCGACCTGTTCTACGGCGACCACCATGCGCTCAAGGACGTGAATATCAAGATCCGCGACAAGCAGATCACCTCGTTCATCGGGCCTTCGGGCTGCGGAAAGTCCACGTTGCTGCGCTGCTTTAACCGCATGAACGACGGTATCAAGGATTGCCGCATCGAGGGCAAGATTGCGCTCGATGGTCAAGATATCCTGGGCGATTACGACATCTGCCGCCTTCGCCAGCGCGTGGGCATGGTGTTCCAACGCCCCAACCCATTTCCCATGAGCATCTACGACAACGTCGCCTACGGTCCTCGCGGTATGGGTGTGCGCGACCGCGCCGTGCTCGATGAGCTGGTCGAGGACTCCCTGCGTCGCGCTGCCCTGTGGGACGAGGTCAAGGACAAGCTCAAAGAGTCGGGCCTGGGTCTTTCGGGTGGACAGCAGCAGCGCCTGTGCATCGCCCGCGCACTTGCCGTGCAGCCCGACATTCTGCTGATGGACGAGCCGACCTCGGCACTCGACCCTGTGTCGACGTTGGTGGTGGAGCAGCTGGCCTGCGAGCTCAAGGAGACCTGCACGCTGGTGGTCGTGACGCACAACATGCAGCAGGCCGCGCGTATTTCCGATTCGGTTGCGTTCTTTTTGCTGGGTGAGCTGGTGGAGCACGCGCCCACCGCGCAACTCTTCAAGAATCCGTCCGATCCACGCACCGCGGATTATTTGACGGGGCGTTTTGGCTGACGCTGTCTTTTACAGGTGCCTTTAGGGTTAAGATGCGGTCATATCGGCCGCAAAGGGGTTCAACATGATCTATTACGTCGAGGACGATGACAACATCAGGGATTTGACAGTCTACGCGCTGCGCAAGCAGGGAATCGAGGCCGAGGGCTTTTCGTGTGATGGCGAGTTTAAAGCTGCCGTGGCGCGACGGGTGCCCGATGCTGTGCTGCTCGATATCATGCTACCCGACACCGATGGCTTGGCGATTATGCGTCGCCTGCGTGCCGATCGCCTGACGGCGACGGTGCCCATCATGATGCTTACCGCCAAGGACACCGAACTCGACAAGGTGATGGCGCTCGATGGCGGTGCCGACGATTACCTGACTAAGCCGTTTTCGCTCATGGAGCTTGCGAGCCGCTGCCGCGCACTGCTGCGTCGCGGCGGCATGGTCAAGCAGGCGAGCGATGTGCTCAGCGTGGGCGACATCGTGCTTTCGCCCAGCCATCGCGAGGTGACCGTTGCCGGCGAGCCGCTTAAGCTCACCCTGCGCGAGTTCGACCTGCTCGAGTACCTCATGCGCAAGCCCGGCGTGGTCTTTACCCGCGAGTCGTTGCTGCAGAGCGTGTGGGGCTGGGACTTCGACGGCGGTTCGCGCACCGTTGACGTGCACGTGCAGACGCTTCGCCAAAAACTGGGCGAGCATGCCAGCGCCATCGAGACCGTGCGCGGCGTGGGTTATCGCCTGGCCGAGCCTTCTGCCGGTGATGGTGCCGAAGGCGACGACACCGCGGCCACCGCATCGGAGGAGTAACCCGTGGTCTTCGCCCCCCAGGGAAAACACACGCTGTCGCACCGCGTTTTTGTGACGATCTTTGTCTGCGCCATGGCGGTTATCGTGGCGTTTACGGTGCTAGGTGCGTTCTTTGTGCAAAACACTTTGGCGGATGCCACGAGTGCCAATCTGGCGCAGGAAACTGAGCTCATTGCTGCCGCCCTCGACGAGCAACAGGAGCCCATTCCGTTCTTGCGAAGCCTCGATCGCGAGGATCTTCGTATCACGCTGATCAATAAGGACGGATCTGTTGCCTACGACAACGAGGCGTCGCCTTCCACACTGCCCAACCATGGCGATCGCCCCGAGGTCATCGAGGCCTTTGAGAGTGGTTCGGGTTCCGCGGAGCGCGCAAGCTCTACACTCGACGAGATTATGCTGTATCGCGCCGTCACCCTTGATAACGGCCAGGTCGTTCGCTTGGCGCAGGCCCAGCCTGGCGTTGCGGCGATTTTGCTGTCGATGCTGGCGCCGATGCTGCTTATCGCAGCAGCGGGTGCAGTACTCTCGTTTTTTATGGCGCGCCGTGAGTCCCGCGCCATCATCGCGCCGTTGCAAGAGGTGGATTTGGATCACCCACGCCGTAGCTATGAGCACGCCTATGCCGAGATGGTCCCCATGCTTGAGCGTATCGAGTCGCAGCGCCAGGAACTCAAGCGCCAAATGGCGGTGCTAGCGGACAACGACCGTATGCGCCGCGAGTTCACGGCGAATATCACCCATGAGCTCAAGACGCCGCTTACGGCGATTTCGGGCTATGCCGAGCTCATCGCAAACGGCATGGTCGAGGGCGAGGGCGACCTGCGCAACTTTGGCGGTCGCATCTATCGTGAGGCGGGCCGCTTGGCAGCGCTTGTCAACGATATCCTTACGCTGTCTAACTTGGACGAGGCCGAGCGTGCAGCTGAGGGCGAGGCGGTGCCCATTGGGTCCACGGAGCCTATTGAGCTCTCGCGTGCCATCTACGCGGTCGAGCAGCGTCTTGAACAGGTCGCCCGTCAGGCGAATGTGACGATAAGTCATGAGACCAAGCCTGTGGTCATCGAGGGCGTGTCGCGCTTGATTGACGAGCTCATCTATAATCTGGCAAGCAACGCCATCCGCTACAATCGACCCGGCGGTACGGTTACGCTGCAGTGCGGCACCAACGACGAAGGCCATCCGTTCCTTGCGGTCGCCGACACGGGAATCGGTATCGCGCCTGAAGAACAGGGCAAGGTATTTGAGCGGTTCTATCGCGTGGACAAGAGTAGGTCCAAGGCACGCGGCGGAACCGGTCTGGGGCTTGCCATTGTCAAGCATGCGGCCCTGTATCATCACGCCACGCTCGATCTGTCGAGCGAGTTGGGCGTGGGAACCACCATTACGGTGACGTTTCCCATACAGCAGGACGAGCCATTCGCATAGCGATACAACATAGATATTGATGTAGACGCCGCATTTGACTTTCGGGTGCGGCGTTGTTGTGCAATTTTACGATTGCTTCCGACATTTTTACAGGAGAGCCTGTTTCTTATGTATAGAGTTTGGTCTCGGTAAAAAGATGCGATAACATACGGACAGTTTTGTCAATCCGAACTGGGGAAATGAAAGGCAAGCTGCATGACCCTTCTCGAACTGTTCCAGCTGCTGAAGAAGCACCTTCAGCTGGTCATCACCCTTCCGGTGGTCTGCGCGATCGCCATGGGCATCGTGTCCTTCGTTGCGATGGACAACACCTATACCGCGACGACGAGCATGTACATTCTCGCCAAGACCGACGATAGCGGTCAGATGAGCTACAACGATCTCTCGGCGAGTCAGATGCTTTCCAACGATATCGCCACGCTGCTGGATAGCGATAGCGTTAAGAGCGGCGCAGCCAATGAACTGGGCCTCACCGATCTGGATGACTACAAGGTGTCTGTTTCCTCCGAGACCACCACGCGTGTCATTACGCTTTCGGTTACCGGCACCGATGCCAAGGAGACGGCTAAGGTCGCAAAGGCCATAGCTAGCTCGGTGAGTACGGTCGCTCAGAACGTCGGCGCTGCCCAGAGCATCAACGTTATCGACGAGGCTAAGACCCCCGAAGCCCCCAGCGGCCCCAAGCGTATGCTGTACGTTGCTGTCGCGTTCCTCGCGGGCATCTTTATCGCAGTTGCCTATGTCGTTTTGGCAGACATGCTCAACACCCGCATCCGCGGTGCCGAAGAGGCAGAAGAGCTCCTGGGCATTCCCGTTGTTGGCCGAATTCCGGCTATGAAAGGTGGTAAATAGGCATGGCTAAGGCAAAGAACACCGATAAGCTCGTTGTACAGAATGCCGCCAAGACCCTTCTGGCCAACATCCGCTTTGCGAGCGTGGACGACCCCATTCGCACCATCACCGTTACCTCCTCGATTCCCAACGAGGGCAAGTCTACGGTTTCCATTAACCTTGCTCAGGCAATTGCCACGAGTGGCAAGTCCGTGCTCCTGGTTGAGGCCGATATGCGCCGCAGGTCCCTTTCCGATATGCTCGGCGTTCGTTCGCGCGGCGGACTCTATGCGGTTCTTTCCGAGCAGATCTCCATTGACCAGGCAATTGTCGAGACGGGTCAGAAGAACTTCTACTTCCTCGATGCCGAGCCGCATATTCCCAATCCTGCCGACATCATCGTCTCTCACCGCTTTGCCAAGCTGGTAAAGGCACTGTCTGCTAAGTTCCAGTACGTCATCTTCGACGCTCCCCCGGTCGGCACCTTCATCGATGCTGCCGAGATTGCCAGCCTGACCGACGGCACGCTGTTCGTGGTGCGCGAGGACTTCACCAAGCGCGAGGAGGCGCTCAACGCCATCGGTCAGCTTAAGAAGTCCGAGAAGGTCAAGCTCATCGGTACCGTTATGAACTACTGCGAGACCGAGACCAGCGAGTACTACTACTCCTACTACACCAAGGACGGTAAGAAGGTTAAGAAGGGCTCCGACGATCAGGGGACTTCCAAAAAGGGCATCTTCACCAACCGAGCAAACGTTTAGTTGATTAAGGCTGACCTATGCGTGACATTCATTGCCATATCTTGCCGGGTGTAGACGACGGCGCCGCCGATCTCGATGAGAGCTTGGCGATGCTCGAGGCTGCCAAGCGGGCCGGTGTAACCAGAATCGTTTGCACTCCTCACTGCCGTGATCCCTATTTTGATTACGACAAGATGTGGGATGCCTTTGAGCTGCTGCGTGATAACGCTGACGGTTTTCCGCTCCAGATGGGCTTCGAGGTCAACCATCGAAAGCTCGTTGAGCTTGGTATCGATGCCGCGGAGCACTTGCATTTCGATGGGACCAACGAGTTTCTGCTCGAACTTTCGACGCATGCCGATGCGTATGCGTTTAGAGAGTACGAGAACACGATTTACGATTTGCAGTGCCGTGGCTACCAGGTGATCATCGCTCATCCTGAGCGCTATCGTGCGGTTCAAAAGGATGTAAGCGTGGCGGAGCGTCTGGTCGATATGGGCTGCAAGCTGCAGGCTTCGGCGGACTTTATTGCCGGCGGTCGCTTTGGTCGCGAGAAAAAGCCGGCACAGCGCCTGTTCGATCAGAACCTGTACAGCTTCATCGCGAGCGATGCCCATAACGTGGGTCATTACGACTGCCTGGCGAAGGCTCGCGCGAAGTTTAGCGTACGCGGAGCTCATTTTCGCTAAAATCTGTCCCTAACGTTCGCATTGAATGAAAGGGCAGCCATGGATATCCAACTTAAGACGGGATGCTTTGATGACGCGGCGTTGGTGCGCCGCGTCGTTTTTATGGACGAGCAGGGCTACGAGAATGAGTTCGACGCTATCGACGAGGATCCAAACTGCATTCATGTGACGCTCTATGTAGACGGCGAGCTTGCCGGTTGCTCGCGCGTGTTTCCCGAAGAGCTTGAGCGCGTGGCTGACGCAGAGGCCCCGGTGTTGCCGGCATGCGACATGGACGAAGGCGTTGCGGCGGGGGAGACCTACATTATGGGGCGCGTCGCCGTGCTGCCGGCTATGCGTCGTCGCGGACTGGCGAGTGCGATCGTGGAGACCAGTGCTTCGTGTGCACGCGATGCCGGCGCCAAGCTTATTAAGCTGCATGCGCAGGAATACGTGCTGCCGCTCTATGTAAAGGCGGGCTACACGCAAATTGCCCCGGTAGATTACGAAGACGAGGGCCAGCCCCATGTCTGGATGGCCAAGCGCGTAGATGGCAGATAGGGACGTTCCTTTTCTGCCGGCAGCTGGGGACACTCCTTGGCAATTGACGCATTGGAGCGCTCGGACATACAGTTTTTCGATTCCGTATGTATATATGCGCGCTATTGGGTTATAAAATCTAAGTCTGAACATAGCAGGTCTGCGATGCGGCTCGGGCAACCGGGCCGTTTTTGCGGACGGGGGTAGCGCGAAAGGACTGCACATGCGTCAATTTAAGACCGAGAGCAAAAAACTGCTCGACCTCATGATCAACTCCATCTACACCAATAAGGAAATCTTCCTGCGCGAGCTTATCTCTAACGCGAGCGACGCCGTCGACAAGCTCAACTTTAAGAGCCTGCAGGACCCGAGCGTCAAGATCGACCAGGGCGACCTGGCCATTCGCGTCTCCTTTGATAAAGACGCCCGCACCATTACCATCTCGGATAACGGCATTGGCATGACCGCCGAGGAGCTGGAGCGCAATCTGGGCACCATCGCCCATTCCGGCTCCGAGGAGTTTAAGACCGAGAACGCCGAGCAGCAGGGCTCCGATGTCGACATCATCGGTCAGTTTGGCGTGGGCTTCTACTCGGCTTTTATGGTCGCCAGCCATGTGAAGGTCGTCAGCCGCGCCTACGGCGAGGATGTCGCCCATGTGTGGGAATCCGACGGTCTTGAGGGCTACACCATCGAGGACGGCGAGCGCGCCGAGCACGGTACCGATGTCATCCTGACGCTGCGCGAGAACGAGAAGCTCGATGCCGACGGCGAGGCCGAGACCTACGATCGCTTCCTGACCGAGTGGGGTCTCAAGAGCCTGATTCAGCAGTACAGTAACTATGTGCGTTACCCGATCCAGATGATGGTGTCCAAGAGCCGCCAGAAACCCAAGCCCGAGGACGCCGGCGACGATTACAAGCCCGAGTACGAGGACTACCAGGAGCTCGAGACCGTCAATTCCATGACACCGATCTGGAAGAAGCACAGCTCCGATGTCGAGCAGAAGGACTACGACGAGTTCTACAAGTCCACGTTCCACGACTTTGACGATCCTGCGCGCACCATCAGCTTCCACGCCGAGGGCACGCTCGAGTACGATGCCCTGCTGTTTGTGCCGGGACGCGCGCCGTTCGATCTGTACAGCAAGGACTACGAGAAGGGTCTGGCGCTCTACAGCTCCAACGTCCTGATCATGGAGAAGTGCGACGACCTGCTGCCCGACTACTACAACTTTGTCCGCGGCGTCGTGGATTCCGCCGACGTGTCGCTCAACATCTCGCGCGAGACGCTGCAGCAGAACCGTCAGCTCAAGGCCATCGCCAAGCGTGTGGAAAAGAAGATTACCGCCGACCTTGAGGATATGCGTGACAACGACCGCGAGGCCTACGAGAAGTTCTTTGAGAACTTTGGCCGCGGTCTTAAGTACGGCATCTACTCGAGCTATGGCATGAAGGCCGATGAGCTCGCCGACCTGTTGCTGTTCTGGTCTGCCAAGGAACAGAAGATGATTACCCTGGCCGAGTATGCCAAGGGCATGCCTGAGGATCAGAAGGCCATCTACTACGCCGCCGGCGACTCGCGTGAGCGCTTGGCCAAGATGCCCGTGGTAAAGGGCGTGCTCGACCGCGGCTATGACGTGCTGCTGCTGACGCAGGATGTGGATGAGTTCACGTTCCAGGCTATGCGTGAGTACGTTGCCGCAGATATGCCCAAGATCTACGAGGACGATGCTGCCCGCGAGGCTGCCGAGAAGGCTGTGGCCGACGGTGCCGAGCCCGAGGTCGAGGATCGTCATCTAGAGCTCAAGAACGTTGCGACCGGTGATCTTGACCTGGCGACCGAGGACGAGAAGAAGGAGGCCGAGGACGCCACCAAGGAGAACGAGGACCTCTTTAGCGCTATGAAGGAGGCGCTCGGTGACAAGGTCGAGAAAGTCGCCGTCTCCGCGCGCCTGACCGATGCCCCCGCTTGTATCACCACCGAGGGCCCACTTTCGCTCGAGATGGAGAAGGTGCTCCAGAAGGGACCCGAGGGCGCGCCCGACGGCATGCCCAAGAGCCAGCGCGTGCTCGAGCTCAACGCCAAGCACCCGGTCTTTTCCAAGCTCGTCGCCGCTCAGAAGGCGGGCGACGCCGACAAGATCAAGCAGTACTCCGGTTTGCTCTATGACCAGGCCCTGCTGGTCGAGGGCATTCTGCCCGAGGACCCCGTTGCCTTCGCAGCAGCTGTTTGCAACTTGATGTAGTTAGGTATTTACGCGGTTTTACCAAACCGCGTAACGGCTCGACGCTGCCCTCAGTTCCGCCGTTCTAACGAACGGCGGACCAGTCGACGCTGCGCGGGCGCCAGAGCGACAACTTGTCATTCAAAGAGGACGGCATGACCAGAAGGTCTATGCCGTCCTCTTTTCATGCCAATTTGTTCGCTCTGGCGCCCGCTCGCTGGCATTGCCAAAACATCGACGTTGCCGTGGTCCTAAGTAGTCATTGGGGACGTTTTTGTTTGACTAGTCGTTTAAGAACGTCCCCGATGACTATTTGAATTGCTAATTTGTGCGGGTTGTGGTTTTGTGACCTGCTGAAATTTAGGATACTGTACATCTGTACGTTAACTCATCTTCGTAGTATATTGCTACCCGCAAAACTCAACACCATTGTGCTTTGAGACGTTAAAGCGCCTACTACAATGGTTGTCGATAGTACGATTCGATTTAACGACAGGATGGATGGTCCAAGCGTGAGTCTCGGCAGCAAACTATCCAATGCAAAGGTGTCCTTTGCGATATTTAAGCGCGACATTAAGCGACTGCTTGTGAACCCCGTCGCCCTGGTGGTTACCCTAGGCGTGTGCGTTATTCCCTCGCTGTATGCCTGGTATAACATCGTGGCAAACTGGGATCCGTATGGAAACACCCAAGGCATCAAGATTGCTATCGCCAACAACGATCGAGGCACCCAAAACGACTTGGTGGGTGAGCTCAACGCTGGCGACAAAGTGGTCGACCAGCTCAAGGAGAATCATCAGTTGGGCTGGACGTTCGTCGACTCGACGGCCGATGCCAAGGAGGGCGTCGAGAGCGGCGAGTACTATGCCGCTATCGTGATTCCCAAGAACTTCTCGGATAACCTGGTTTCGATGCTCGACGGCAACTACCATCAGCCCAAGCTCACGTACTACGTCAATGAGAAGAAGAGCGCCATTGCGCCCAAGGTTACCGATACCGGTGCAAACACCATCGAGGAGCAGATCAACTCGGAATTTGTCTCTACGGTAGGCAAGACTGTTGCCGGTATCGCCAAGGATGCCGGTGTCGATTTAAAGGACAAGGCAACCCAGACTCAGGACTCGCTGGCAAGTTCGGTGTCCGAGGCGTCCGACACCTTGGGCGAGGTGCGCGATTCGATTGGCGATATGAATGCCGCCATCGATAAGACGAGTGGCGCTATCGCCTCGGCTGATGCGGCACTTGCCGGCTTGCAAGGCCAGGCACCGTCGCTGACGCAGGCGATCTCCCAGGGCAACGACCTGCTGAGCGAAGCTCGCACCACGGCGGGCAACTCCATCACCTCGCTCTCCAAGGCGCTCTCGGAAGGCAGCCTTGCGCTCACCAAGACGTCGGCCTCTGCGAACGCTGCCATCGGCAAGCTGACGGGCGCGGTCACATCTACGACCACCCGTATCGACAACTCGCTCGAGTCTCTTCAAGCGACGATCGACCACAATAAGGCCGTTATCGGGCACTTGGAGATTCTCGCCAATGACACGTCGACAGGTTCCGAGGAAATTGACGCGCGCATTGTATCGACCATCGATTTGCTTCGAGAGCAGAATGAAAAGCTTCAGAGCATCAAGGACGGTCTGTCCGCGCAGTCGAGCGCCATGGCGAATGACGCAGCGGCTGTTTCGGGTGCCAGTGACGCTATCAATAACGCAATTCATACCGGTGCGACCAACCTTGGCCAAGCCCAGACGGACTTGGGCCAAAACGCGCTGCCGAAGGCCTCGAGCGCGCTCGACTCTTTTGCTGCCGTTTCGGGCGACCTGACCGGTATCGTCTCGGGTATGACACCTACACTTGCAAATGCGCGCGGCACGTTGGCGCAGCTTAGCGCTACGCTCGGCCAGGCCAAGACCACGCTGTCCCAGACCGATTCCTCGCTTGCCAAGGTCCAGGACAAGCTTGCAACCGCCGCCAATGACATCGCGGCGCTGCAGACCTCCGAGTCCATGGGCGAGCTGGCCGATCTGATGGGCGTCGATGTCAATGACGTGGCAGATTTCATGGCGTCTCCGGTTGAGTTGACGTCCAAGTCAATCTATCCGGTCAAGAGCTTTGGCTCGGGCATCGCTCCCTTCTACACCAATCTGGCGCTTTGGGTGGGCGGCTATGTGCTCATCGCCATTTACAAGCTCGAGGTCGACCGTGAAGGTGTTGGCAGCTTTACGGCGCGCCAAGGCTACTTTGGCCGCTGGTTGCTCATGGTGATCCTGGGCGCGTTGCAGGCCATCATCGTTACGGTAGGCGATCTGGTGATTGGCGTGCAGTGCGTCAGCCCGCTGCTGTTCGTGCTGGGCGGCATCGCCATTTCGTTCACCTACGTCAATATCATCTATGCGCTGTCCACCACGTTTAAGCATATCGGCAAGGCTATCGGCGTCATTCTCGTCATCGTGCAGATCCCGGGTTCGTCGGGCATGTACCCCATCGAGATGATGCCCGGCTTCTTCCAGTGGCTGCACCCGCTGCTGCCCTTTACCTACGGCATCAATCTGCTGCGCGAGACGGTCGGCGGCATGTATTCGTTCAACTACCTGTTTAACCTGTGCATTCTGGGCGTGTTCTTGATCGTGGCGCTCTTTATCGGCCTGCAGCTGCGTCCGCTGCTGCTCAACCTTAACCTGCTCTTTGATAAACAGCTCTCCACGACCGGTATGATGATTTGCGAGTCCAACGACCTGCCGCGCCAGCGCTACTCGCTGCGCACGGCCATGCGCGTCATGCTCGATTCCGATTCGTACCGTCGCGAACTGCTCGATCATGCGGTCGCCTTTGAACATCGCTACCCGTACTACATCAAGGGCGGTTTTGCCGCCGTGGTGGGCGTTCAGGTCCTGCTCTTTGTCCTGTCGACGGTTCTCGATATCGACAATAACGGCAAGATCATCCTGCTTGTCATTTGGATCATCTCGGTTATTGCCATCTGCGGCTGGCTTATCAATATCGAATATATCCGAGCGAGCCTCAATACCCAGATGCGCATCTCGGCGCTTTCGGATGAGGACCTGCGTCGCGAGATGCGCGAACACACGGCCGCCATTCCTGCCGCCCGCCACATGTTTGGCCTCAACGCCAGCGAGCGTGGTGCCAAGGGCGGCGATCAGTCCACGGGCCGCTTGCCGCATATTGGCTCGCACCATAAATCTCAGGGCAGCGACAGCACAGCCACAAATGATGGAGATACCACCGCGCTTGGCAAGCACTCCAAAGGAGGTGAGGCCTAAATGAAGAACATCCTGCATCTGTTTAAGCGCGATGTCCAAAACGTGTCTCGCTCCGTGATCGGCTTGGTTGTCGTGATGGGCCTCATTATCGTACCGTGTCTGTACGCGTGGTTTAACATCGCCGGCAGCTGGGATCCGTACGGCAACACCGGCAATCTTAAGATCGCCGTGGTCAACACCGATGAGGGTTACGAGAGCGATTTGATCCCCGTCGAGGTTAACGTGGGCGAAAACGTGACCGCCACCCTACGCGGCAACGAGAGCTTCGATTGGGTTGTGCTCAACAATCGCGAAAAGGCTATCGAGGGCGTTAAGTCGGGCGCGTACTATGCTGCCGTCGTTATCCCCAAAACGTTTAGCGCTGACATGATGACGCTTTTCTCGACCGACGTGAAGCATGCCGATATCGAGTTCTACGAGAATCAGAAGGCCAACGCCATTGCGCAGATCGTGACCGAGAAGGGTTCGAGCGCCGTCCAGAGCCAGGTTAACAAAACTTTTACCGAGACCATTACGACGATCGGTCTTAAGACGGTGTCCAGCCTGCTCGATTACATGAGCACCGACCAGGTGGGTAACTTTATCGCCAACCTGTCCTCGACGCTCGGCGATTCGATTGAGGACCTGCGAGACGTTCGGGCAAATGCTTCGTCGCTGGCGGGCATTTTGAGCTCCACGTCCGATTCGCTGACGTCGGCGAGCGGCATGCTCAAGCAGACGGGCACGGTCGATGAGTCAACGAAGCAGCTGATGGAGCATGTCAAGAGCGGTATTAGCGATTCCAAGGAAGCGCTGAAGGACGCCAACGACGCCATCAATGCCGCGATTGACGGAAGCGCGGGCTCGTTTGACAACGTGTCCGCCGAGCTTGCGAAGGCATTTGATGCCGCGAATCAACATGTCGACCTTACAGTGTCCCAGCTCAACGATGCCGCGGCGGCGCTCAACACGCGTGCCGACGATATCGACGCCACGGCCGACCAGCTCCGCAGCTTTGCCGATCAGGTGACTGACGAAAAACTCCAGGACAGCCTCAAGTCTGTGGCAACATCGCTGAGCAGGATTGCTGTGGAGTATCGCAACAACGCCAAGGACTTGACGGCCACCGCGAAGTCTCTCTCTGACAGCATGGCAGAGGTTAATAAGTCGCGTGCCGAGGTCGATCAGGCAATCGCGGATGCCAAGGCTGGTATCTCGGGCGCCAAGACTGACTACGACTCTACGTTTTCGGCCAAGGCAAAGGAGCTCAAGAAGACCATCTCGGGCGTTTTGGATTCGCTGAACGGTATTTCGAACGATCTGGATAGTGCTGTTGCTGGCCTGACCGACGCATCCGGTTCGCTGGCAAAGGGCCTCTCCAAGGCTGCAAAGCTGGTCAACAAGGCTTCTGATCAGCTGGGCGAGGCGTCGGACAAGATCAGTGCGTTTAAGGACGAGCTCGACGGCGCCTTGATGTCGGATGACCTCGCTACGATCAAGACGATGATCGGCAATGATCCCGAGGGACTGGCCGTGTCGCTTTCCGGCCCCGTCGCGCTCGATCGCAAGCCGGTCTATCCGATCCGCAACTACGGTTCGGCCATGGCACCGTTCTACACGATTCTGTCGCTCTGGGTGGGCTCGATTGTGCTGGCGGCCATGATGAAGGTCTCGGTTGACGATGAGCTTATCAACGAGCTCATCCCCGTGCGCCTGCACGAGATCTACCTGGGCCGCTACCTGTTCTTTGGCGGTCTGGCCCTGCTGCAGGCAACGCTCGTGTGTGCGGGCGACATCCTGTTCTTTGGCATCCAGTGCGACGACCCGCTGCAGTTTGTGCTGGCGGGCTGGGTCGCGAGTCTCGTGTTCTCCAATATCGTCTACACGCTTACGGTTTCGTTTGGCGATATCGGCAAGGCGCTCGCCGTCGTGCTGCTGGTCATGCAGGTCGGCGGTTCGGGCGGCACGTTCCCCATCGAGATGACCGGCCCCGTGTTCCAGGCGATCTATCCGTTCCTGCCGTTCACCCACGGCATCAACGCCATGCATGCCGCCATGGCCGGTGCGTACCACATGGAGTACTGGATTGAGCTAGGCATTCTGGCGAGCTATCTGATTCCGTCGCTGGCACTGGGCGTCGTCTTCCGCCGCCCGGTCATCAAAGCCAACGACTGGATCATCGAAAAACTGGAGTCAACCAAATTGATTTAGTTCAGCAACGTAAACGCCGTCGGAACATCGAGGTCTTCCAACCCGATGCTTTAGCGTAGTGAATTGCACGGGCTGCTTGGTTGTTGCTACAGTAGCGGGGCGTGCCGGGGGTCCGGTGCGCCCTGCTTTTATTTGACCATGAGGCGGCACGCAGCCATGCGCGTGCGGACACCACGCCCAGATTGAGCGCGAGGATGCCCTATGGCCCAGCATGCCACTGACAATATCGAAATGATGCCCGATAGCCCTGTTGCTCGCGAGGACCTGGGCGCGGGCGGCACCTCCCGCGGCGCCGGCGCTCGCTCGCCGCTGTTCTGGAAAGTCCTGCTGCTTTCGGTGGCAGTCGTCTGGGGCTACTCCTTTACGACCATGAAGGACGCGCTCGACACCATTCCGGTGTTCGAACTGCTCTACGTGCGCTTTCTGCCTGCGGCGTTGGTCATGTTTTTCATCTTCCACAAGCGCATCATCGCGCACCTCAACGCCCGCAACCTTATCGTCGGACTTGGCATGGGCGCACTTATGTGGGCCGCCTACGCCCTGCAGACAGTCGGTCTGGCGCACACCACGGCGGGCAAGAATGCTTTTTTGACGGGCACGTATTGCATCGTTGTGCCGTTCGCGAGCTATTTTCTGAGCGGCGAAAAACTCACCCGCTATAACCTGGGCGCGGCGCTGCTGTGCTTGGCGGGCATTGGCTTGGTGGCGCTCGATAGCGTTGAATTCAACATCGGTGATGTCATTACGCTGGCGGGTGCGGTCTTTTTCGCCATCCAGATGGCGGTGACTGCCAAGTACGGTCGCAAAATGGACATCAACGTCATCACGTTTTGGATGTTTGTGGGCAACGGCGTGCTGAGCCTGGCAACGTCGCTGCTATTCGAGACCCAAGCGCCTCTGTCCGTGTGGACGCCGAGCTTTATCAGCGCGATGGTGTTTCTCTCGGTTGGTTGCACATGCGCGGCTCTGCTCATCCAAAACGTCGGCTTGGCGCATGTCTCGGCCTCGACGGGCTCACTGCTCCTTTCGATGGAGTCGCCTTCGGGCGTGCTGTTCTCGGTGCTGCTGATGGGGGAGGCGCTCACCTCGCGCCTGCTCGCCGGCTTCGCGCTCATCTTTCTTTCGATTATCTTGAGCGAGACGCATTTCGATTTCTTGCGCCGAAAATCACACCCGCAATTGTAAACAACTTGTTGCGCCGCCCTCCCAGGGCGGCATTTTTATGTCATGCCCTTACAGTTGTACCTTGCACTTTACGCTATCAAAGTGCGTGCTGCAAAAACGTTACTGGAGGGCTTCTATGGCATCAGCTCTGTCCGATTTTCAACCGCAACCAGCGCCCCAGGCCACCGCGGCGGCGCAGGCCGCTATCGGTGACGGTCTTGTCGCAGAAGCTCAGGCTTTTGCAGACGAGCTCGCTGCATGGCGACACGATCTACACCAGATGCCCGAGCTGGGTAACAATCTTCCGCAGACGTCTGCCTATATCCAGGCACGTCTGGACGAGATGGACATCCCCCATACCACGCTAGTCGACGGTTCCTGCGTCGTTGGCCTGATCGGTGCCGGTGCGGCCGCTCAGGGCAATGGCACGTGCAAGGACGAGCAGGCCGGAACGGTCGTCATGCTCCGAGGCGATATGGATGCCCTTCCCGTTGTCGAGGAATCCGGCGAGCCCTTTGCATCCACCAATGGCTGCATGCATGCTTGCGGTCACGATATGCACGCGACGGCCCTGCTTGGTGCGGCGCGCCTGCTCAAGGCCCGCGAGGCCGAGCTTGTGGAGGCCAACGCTACCGTCAAGTTGCTGTTCCAGCCGGGCGAGGAGACCTTTGAGGGAGCACGCGCTGCCATCGCCGACGGCTTGCTCGAGAACCCGCGCCCTCAGGCGGCCTTTGCCATGCATGTCAACAGCCAGTCGCCGCTTGGCCTGGTGCTCTACGGCAGCCCGGCGCTCTCGGGTGTGTACGGTTTCCGCATCACGCTCCAGGGCAAGGGCGGCCACGGTTCCAGCCCCGAGATCTGCATCGACCCCATCACGGCCGGCGTCCACGTGCACCTGGCGCTCCAGGAGCTTATCTCCCGCGAGGTGCCGGCGGCCAAGGAAGTCGCACTTACCGTTGGTAAGTTCGCCGGCGGCTTGGCGGCCAACGTCATCCCCGACACCTGCGTGCTCGAGGGAACGCTGCGCGGCTTTGATGTTGAGCTCATGGCTCACCTAAAGACCCGCATCGCGGAGGTCGTTAACGGCGTTGCTACGACCTATCGTACGCCGGCGACCATCGAGACGCTTTCGGATGTTCCGCCGCTTGTACTCGACAGCGATATGACTCAGGCGTCGCTTGGCTACGTGGGCGCAGTGCTGCCCAAGACGGCTTTCTTGCCGCTTTTCCATGCCATGGCGAGTGAGGACTTCGCGCTTATCTCGAGCAAGATCCCAAGTGCGTACTTTACCGTGGGCGCGGCCGTAACCGACACGGACGAACACTTTGCCCAGCACCATCCCAAGGCACGTTTTAACGATGCCGAGCTGCCGCTCGGTGCCGCGGCCTATACCGCCGTCGCTTTGGGCTATATCGCCGACCACCGGTAGCACCCAACCTTGCCTTTCAAGCCTGCGGGCATGGCCGACCTGGGTAAGGTCACGGGCACCATCACCTCGCTTGAGATGGTCGGCGGCACCGTAGGCGCCATTGTCTCGGGTGTGTTGTTCGATGTCACGGGCTCCTTTGCGAGCACCTGGATCGTGTGCCTGATGTGCTCCGTGGTTATGCTTGTGTTCCTGTTGGCGTCCGAGCCCATCGCTGCCAAGCTGCGCGCGAGCGTGGCGGGGGAGTAGACGTCCGTCGCTCTTTTCTGTTCGCCCCGTTCTGTCCGTGGTTGCCCTGGAAGCCGAATGGATGCTCGTACCATCATTCGGTTTTCAAGGCGGCCACGGGCCTACGAATGATCCGTTTTCCTCCGTCCCTAACAGATCATGTGACCCGAAGGGGTCGGAGGAAAGCGGATCGGCTG
>DXZM01000013.1:3944-8362 GCA_019419665.1 Collinsella sp. | reverse complement strand
GATGGCCGAAAACCCCGGCCGTGTGCAATTGAGCAGGTCAATTCGCTATTTGGAGGGCTTGCGCTCGCGCATGGAGTTCTCGGCTTTCCGGAGCTGGGCACTCGATTCGTGCGCTTCTGATATGCTAGCCAAAGTTAACCGCCCGATCGTACCGCGGGCCTAGGGGAAGGGGACCTCGATGGATGCCGCAGCCCGTACCGCCCATGATTCCACCCTCCAGCCGTTTTCGGAGATGGAGCACTATAAGCATGCCGATGAGCTGCCGCCCGAGATTATGGCGGACAGCTACGACAAGCTGGAGCGCCTGTGCCTCAAATATATGAATGAGGAGGACTTCTCTAAGGTGGAGCAGGCCTATTGCTTTGCCGCCGAGAAGCACTGCAACCAAAAGCGCCGCTCGGGCGAGATGTACATTAACCATCCCGTCGAGGTGGCCATCATTTTGGCCGATCTCAAGATGGACTGCGATGTGGTGTGCGCCGCGCTGCTGCACGATACCGTCGAGGATACCGAGACCTCGCTTGCCGATGTGTCCGGCCTGTTTGGCGATACGGTAGCCGAGCTCGTCGATGGCGTGACCAAGCTCACCAACATCGAAGTCGACAGCATGGACGAGAAGCAGGCCCTCACGCTGCGCAAGATGTTCCTCGCCATGTCCAAGGACATCCGCGTCATTATCGTTAAGCTTGCCGACCGCCTGCATAACATGCGTACGCTGGCGGCCCTTCGCGAGGACCGTCGCCTGTTTAAGGCTCGCGAGACCATGGACGTGTATGCGCCCCTGGCCGACCGTCTGGGCATGAGCTCTATTAAGTGGGAGCTCGAGGACCTGTCCTTCTTCTACCTGGAGCCCGATGCCTACCAGCGCATTGCGCGCATGGTGGCTGAGTCGCGCGAGGTTCGCGAGCGCTATCTGGCCGAGACTATCAAGACGCTCACCGACGAGCTCAACCGCATTGGCCTGGAGGGCTTCCAGATCAATGGCCGTTCCAAGCACTATTGGTCCATCTACCAAAAGATGAAGCGCAAGGGCAAGGAATTCTCCGAGATCTACGACCTGGTGGCACTGCGTGTCATCACGCATTCGGTGCGCGATTGCTACTCCACGCTCGGCGCGGTGCATACGCTGTGGCACCCCATGCCCGGTCGCTTCAAAGACTATATCGCCATGCCCAAGGTCAACAACTACCAGTCGCTCCATACGACGGTTATCGGCCCCACGGCCCGCCCGCTCGAGATTCAGATTCGAACCTATGAGATGCATGAACAGGCCGAGTACGGCATTGCCGCCCACTGGCTCTATAAGAAGTCGGGCGGATCGTCTGCGTCTAAGACCAATGATGCCCAGCGTCTGGACGACCAGATTAACTGGCTCAAACATTCGCTCGATTGGGCAGCGTCTGACGAGATTACGGACGCCAAGGAATACCTGCACTCGCTGAAGGTCGATCTGTTCGACCAGGAGATCTTTGTCTTTACACCCAAGGGCGAGGTCATGGCGCTTCGTGCCGGCTCTACACCGCTCGACTTTGCCTACGCCGTTCACACCGAGGTGGGAAACCATTGCGTCGGCGCCAAAATCAACGGTGCGGTGGCTCCGCTCACGCACGAGATTAAGACGGGTGACCGTGTCGAGATCCTGACCAACAAGAGTTCCAAGCCGTCGCGTGATTGGCTCAAGATCGTTAAGACACCTTCCGCCAAGTCAAAGATCCGCCGTTACTTCGCCGCCGCGACCAAAGACGATGACGCTGC
This sequence comes from Collinsella sp., assembly GCA_019419665.1. GTDB lineage: Bacteria > Actinomycetota > Coriobacteriia > Coriobacteriales > Coriobacteriaceae > Collinsella. The sequence continues at coordinate 6,607 of DXZM01000013.1, read as the reverse complement.
TGCCGGCCGCGATATACTGGCCAAGGACCTGCGCAAGCGCGGGTATGGCATCTCTACGCCGCGATCCACGCGTGCGCTCAACGCCGTGGCGGAGCAGTTTAACTACAAGCAGCTCGAGGACCTGTTTGCCGCCGTCGGCGCCGGCAAGGTTGCCCCGCGCGCTGTGGGTAACAAGGTCGAGCAAATCTTGGACCCCAAGCCCGAGGAGCAGCTCACCAAGACCGAAGCCATTGCCGAGATCGTCAAGCAGCCTGCCCGCGGCTCCAACCGCAAGCCGCAAAAGCGCGGCAAGAGCGCCAGCAACGGCATTATCGTCAAGGGCGAGAGCAACAGCGGTCTGCTGGTCCGTCTGGCGCATTGCTGCAATCCGGTGACGGGCGATGACATCGTCGGCTTCATCACGCGCGGCCGTGGCGTTTCGGTGCATCGCGCCAACTGCCCCAACGTCAAGGGTCTTATGGAACATCCCGAGCGCATGATCGATGTGGAGTGGGACGGCGCTGCCGACACCCTCTTCCAGGTCGAGATCGTGGTCGAGTGCCTGGACCGCATGGGCCTGCTCAAGGATGTCACCATTGCCATTGGCGATGCGGGCGGCAATATCCTTTCTGCCGCCACGTCGACCAACCGCGAGGGTATTGCAACCCTGCGCTTTATGGTCGAGATCTCGGACGCGAGCGGTCTGGATCCGCTGCTGGCTTCCATCAGCAGTGTCGATTCGGTCTACGACGCTCGCCGTCTTATGCCCGGCGAAGGCGGAGCTCAGCTCAAGCGCCGTGTGTAGGTGCGAGAGCCTCTCAGCATCATAGATATTGGTTACGTTCGAGGCATCGTTTGGTGCCTCGAACGTATTTTAGAAGGAGGGTATGCGCATGGGCGATATGACTTTGGACCTGACACCCCGAGGTGCAGCTTCGATTGAGGCACTCGTCAACGGCCCGATTCAGACCAACAGTTACGCCGTGATTTCGAATGACGAGTGCTTAATCGTCGATCCGGCGTGGGAGGGCGAGCGTCTTGTGGAGCATATCCGCACCGCGCATCCCGAAGTTCGCGTACTCGGCTCTGTCTGCACGCACGGTCATGCCGACCATGTTGGCGGGGTCGCCGGGGTTCGAGCTGTCGTTGGCGACAGCGCACTATATGAGTTGTGCGCTAAGGACGTGACGGTGCCTCGCGCAAATATCGAGGAGCAGCGCGCCATGTGGGGTATTGAGACGCCCGATCCGGGCGAGCCGACGCGGCTGCTTGCCGAGGGCGATACGATTGAATTGGGCGATATCTGCCTGCAGGTGATCGAGACGCCGGGGCATACGCCGGGCGGCATCGTCCTGTTCGCCGCGACCGAGCAGGGGAACATCGCCTTTGTGGGCGACACGCTTTTCCCGGGCAGCCACGGTCGTACCGATCTTTCCGGCGGTGACGAGGCGGCGATTATGCGCTCGCTCTCCAAACTTGCCAAGACGCTTCCGCCCGATACCGTTTGCTTGACGGGCCATGGCGATTCGACCACGATGGCGCGCGAACTTATGCAGAATCCGTTTATGCAGATGTAGGCTCGAAGCCGTCTTTCGAATCACGAAGACCGCTCAATCGTCAAGCTATTTTCCCCAGTGGGTCGATTCTGTGGGGCAAACGGTCAAAATTTGTCCAATCGGATGGTATTCGTGAACAAACGAACGTTTATGCTCGGGTATGTCGTGGTAAAATCTCAGGCGTTATCGGAGCAACCTTACAGGAGGTTTCTTTTATGCTCGTCAACGCAGCAGACATGCTCAAGAAGGCCGAGGCCGGCAAGTACGCTCTCGGTGCCTTCAACACCAACAACCTCGAGTGGACCCTGGCTATTCTCCAGGCCGCCGAGGAGGCCAAGTCTCCGCTGATCCTTCAGTGCACCGCTGGTGCCGCTAAGTGGATGGGCGGTTTCAAGGTCTGCGCCGACATGGTCAAGGCTGCCGTCGAGGCCACGGGCGTTACCGTCCCCGTCGCCCTTCACCTCGATCACGGTTCTTACGAGGACTGCTTCAAGTGCATCGAGGCCGGCTTCACGTCCATCATGTATGACGGCTCTCACGAGGAGACCTTCCAGCTTAACCTCGACCGCACCAAGGAACTCGTTGAGCTTGCCCACTCCAAGGGCATGTCCATCGAGGCCGAGGTCGGCGGCATCGGCGGCACCGAGGACGGCGTGACCTCCAACGGCGAGCTCGCTGACCCCGCTGAGTGCAAGCAGATTGCTGACCTGGGCGTCGACTTCCTCGCCTGCGGTATCGGCAACATCCACGGCGTGTATCCCGCCGACTGGGCTGGCCTTTCCTTCGAGCGTCTGGGCGAGATCAAGGCTCAGACCGGCGACCTGCCCCTCGTTCTGCACGGTGGTACCGGCATCCCCGAGGATCAGATCAAGAAGGCCATCTCCCTGGGTATCTCCAAGATCAACGTTAACACCGATCTGCAGCTCGTCTTCGCCAAGGGCGTTCGCGAGTATATCGAGGCTGGCAAGGATCAGCAGGGCAAGGGCTTTGACCCCCGCAAGCTCCTCAAGCCTGGTCGCGACAACATCGTTGCCCGCACCAAGGAGCTCATGGAGGAGTTTGGCTCCGTCAACAAGGCGTAAGCGTCGCTAAACTTCCCGTCGGAAGCCCCGTCCCCCTACACTGTTT
>DXZM01000013.1:0-3844 GCA_019419665.1 Collinsella sp. | reverse complement strand
AAGGCGTAAGCGTCGCTAAACTTCCCGTCGGAAGCCCCGTCCCCCTACACTGTTTCCTTTGCGCTCACCTGGCTTCGCCAGAAGTCGCGCCAAGGAAACAGTTCCGGGGGACGGGGCTTCCTTCGTTTAACGCCGCAGGGTTACGAGTCTGAATTAAGATGGCTACTGGCTTTGCCAGAAGTCGCGCGACGGAATCAGCTCCGGGGAAACGGGGCCTCCTTTGTTAACTCGCTACAGGGTTACTGGGCTGAATTCATTTTTTATAGGTACCGTTTTTCGGTGTTGAGGGTTCCTTTATTGGGGCTTTCTTTTTATCTCGCTACAATGGACTTCAAGAGTTCTAATGACTTGGAGTTTGGTATGGCTGTTATTAATGTGCTGCCTTCGGATGGGAAGGTTATTGACGAGGGTCCTGTTGGTTGCTCTGTTGATGTTTGCAATGATGACTTCCGTTTTCTAGATGTTGGCTTGCCACCCGAGATTCTGCGTTTAAAGGACGCGGGGTATCTTTCGCAGGCTATTGAGGCTTGCGACCGCCTACTTGCCCAAGATCCCGATCCCTCGCTTGCTGCCTGCGTTCGTGCCGAGCGGTATCGCATGCTTGAGACGCCGCTTCATTTTTCGGTGTCGCGCGATCGAGCTATTGCGATGATTCGCGAGGAGTGGCCTGAGTTTACCGAGGAGCAGTTTGACGATCTGATTGACCGTAAGCGTATTGACTGGCGCTTTATCGATGGCGAGCTGTTCGTTCTCGACAACTTCCTCGATTCGCTTCGCGTATATCCCAAAGAGGTCCCCGGCATGCGTCCCGATTCTACGGACGGAATAGCACTGCGCGACGAGATGCTCAAGGAGATGGAGTCACAAAACGGATTGGCTCGCGTCATTACGCTTAAAGCGTCCGTGTCTGTCCCCGGCGCTCTGGAGGGGGAGACCGTTTGCGCTTGGCTTCCCGTCGCGGCTGCCTGCCGTCAGCAGTCTCGGGTCGAGATTCTCGACATGACGCCGGAGGGTGCTGTTGCTCCCGCGAACGCTTCGGCGCGTACCGCCTCGTGGTCTTCTTCGAGTGAGCGCTCATTCTCGGTGACTTATCGTTATCACATCGATGCTGCTTATTGTGATGTCTACGGTGGCACACTTCCGGTTCATCCGCGTATGGACGCGCCTCTGCCCGAGGATATTTCCGAGGACCGTCCGCACATTGCATTCACGCCGTATCTGCAGCAGCTGACGGCCGGTGTTGTTGACGGACTCGAGGATCCGCTCGATCGCGCTCGTGCTATCTATGATTATCTGACGCAGCATATCGACTATCGCTATCAGCCGCCGTACTTGCTTTTGGGATCTATTGCCGATGACTGCGCGCATTCGCTCCGCGGCGATTGCGGCGTTATGGCGCTCACGTTTATCACCATGTGCCGTATCGCGGGCGTGCCTGCCCGTTGGCAGAGCGGCCTGTACGTTGCGCCCGATTCGGTGGGGTCGCACGACTGGGCAGAGTTCTATACGCCGCAGACCGGTTGGCTCAACGCCGACGTGTCATTTGGATCTTCTGCTCACAGGATGGGGGAGGAGTGGCGCCGCCGTCACTACTTTGGCAATCTCGACCCATGGCGTATGGTGGCCAACAATCGATTCCGGGCAGAGTTTGAGCCCTCTTTCGACGGCATGCGCGAGGACCCTTACGATAACCAGATGGGTGAGGCTTCGGTCGACGGTCGCGGATGCCGTCAGCGCGAGATGCTACGCACGGTCGAACTCATCGAAATGCTCGAAGTTCCATTTTCGGACTAATCGGTAGAAAGCTGTGATAAACTAACTCACGCATTGCGTGCCCGAGTGGCGGAATTGGCAGACGCAGTGGACTCAAAATCCACCGTTGGCAACAACGTGCGAGTTCGAGTCTCGCCTCGGGCACCATACATGCAAGTGAGCGTTCAAGGGGGTCAAGGCCCCCTTTTTCGTGCCGAACTCGCGTGAGCGCGCGGAGCGTTAAGCAAACAGGCCTGTGGCCTGTTTGTAGCGGAGCGTGGCGAGGGCGCCATGCGCCCGAAGCCCGGGGCTTCGCGAAGCGAAGTCCCTTCGAGTCTCGCCTCGGGCACCATACATGCACCTGCGCTTCAAGGGGGTTGCGGCCCCCTTTTTCGTGTACGTAATGTGATAACGCGCTGTACGTGTTATTATTCGCAAGGCGTTGTTTCCGCAATGCCCTAAAGAGGAACCCGAGGGTTCCCACCTTTTGGCGCCAATGAGCAGCTGACTGGTCATACAACTTAGATTACCTTCCTCAAATCGAGGAAGTCTATGTGTACGACCTGGTTGCTGAGAAGCGCCGGGTTATTTTTTTATGAATGGAGGTAGGGAAAATAGCTAAGTCTGATGACACCCGCATCAACGACGAGATCACTGCATCTTCGTGCCGTTTGATTGGCGTCGATGGCTCTCAGCTCGGCCTGTTCGCCATCCGCGATGCCCAGCGCGTCGCCGACGATCAGGGTCTCGACCTGGTCGAGATCGCTCCCAACGCGGAGCCGCCGGTCTGCAAGGTCATGGACTACGGTAAGTTCAAGTACCAGCAGGCCATGAAGGCCAAGGCTGCTCGTAAGAACCAGTCCAAGGTCGAGGTCAAGGAAATGAAGTTCCGACCCAAGATCGACGTTGGCGACTACGAGACCAAGAAGGGCCACGTTCTGCGTTTCCTCAAGAAGGGCGCGCGCGTTAAGATCACCATCATGTTCCGCGGCCGTGAGATGGCTCACCCGGAGCAGGGCCTTAACGTTCTCGAGCGTCTCGCCGAGGATCTCAAGCCTTACGCCACGGTCGAGTCCAAGCCTAAGATGGAAGGCCGTAACATGCTTATGCTGCTCGCCCCGATTAAGGGCGCCTTCGATGAGGATAAAGCGGCAAGCGATACCAAGTAACTAGTGTTCTGTAACCGATTAAGGAGTATTTCATGCCTAAGATGAAGTCCCACAGCGGCACCAAGAAGCGTTTCCGCAAGACTGGTACCGGCAAGCTTATGCGCGCCAAGGCTTTCAAGAGCCACATCCTGAGCAAGAAGTCCACCAAGCGTAAGCGTGGCTTCCGTCAGGAGACCGAGATCGCCGCTGCCGACCGCAAGGTCATCAAGTCGCGTCTCGCCTAAGTTCGTTTTTTCGTTTTACCGTCTAGGAGTTGATAGAACATGGCACGTATTAAGCGCGCTGTTGCCGCCAAGAAGAAGCGCCGTACCGTTATGCACCGTGCGAAGGGTTACTACGGTGCCGCTTCGCGTACTTACAAGCATGCTAAAGAGCAGGTCCAGCACTCCCTGCAGTATCAGTATCGTGATCGCCGCAACAAGAAGCGCGAGATCCGTTCTCTCTGGATCACTCGTATCAACGCTGCTGCTCGTCTGAACGACATCTCTTACTCTCAGTTCATGCACGGCCTGAAGGTTGCCGGCATCGAGCTCGACCGCAAGGTCCTGGCTCAGATGGCTTACGAGGACATCGAGTCCTTCAACGAGCTGGCTACCATTGCCAAGAAGGCTCTCGAGGCCTAATAGATTCTCTTGAATCGCTAGGGGAGTGTCGCGTTGTGCGCGGCGCTCCCCTTTTTTATCGAAAGCGCTGGTTTACATTGCTAAAAGCGCGGGTAGATAAACACTTACAGGTGACCGATCTTTATATATCTCTTAACCGAAGGGTCATCATCTGATACGTGCAGTATTTCTGCACCAGCCTTTCTATGACTTATATAGGAAGCGATGTATTGTGTAGGACTTGTGAAGAGTGGAATTCCCGCCCACGGGGCCCCTCCGGTCTGGCAATATATCTCCTTGCCGCGCGGCCCGGTGGAACCG
>DXZM01000012.1:71900-109485 GCA_019419665.1 Collinsella sp. | reverse complement strand
TAAAAACGACCGTTCACCGTTCCGCTATTTTCAAAATGAATAAAATGAGCGATAAAGAGAATATAAACCTTAATAAACTCGCGTATCGCACGGACGCGGGTTATTAATGGGTTGTAGGCCTTTTACAGAAAGGATTCCAGCAATGTCTAAGCCTCTTGGCAAGCCCGATCGTATTGTCGTCGCCCTCGGCGGCAACGCCCTCGGCAACAACCCCGTCGAGCAGATCGAGGCCGTGAGCAACACCGCCCACGCCCTCCTCGGCCTCATCGAGCAGGGCAACGAGATCATCATCACCCACGGCAACGGCCCGCAGGTCGGCATGATCCAGAACGCCTTCGCCGCCGCCCACGACGCCATCGGCACCCCCGAGATGCCGCTGCCCGAGTGCGGCGCCATGTCCCAGGGCTACATCGGCTATCACCTGCAGCAGGGCATCGGCCGCGAGATGCACAAGCGCTATAAGCGTTGGCACGCCGCCACCGTCGTCACCCAGATCGAGTGCGATCCGGATGATCCCGCGTTCAAGAACCCGACCAAGCCGATCGGCCCCTTCTACACCGAGGAGCAGGCCAAGGAGTTCATGGCCGAGGATCCCTCCAAGGTCTTCGTCGAGGATTCCGGCCGCGGCTGGCGTCGCGTCGTCGCTTCCCCCGATCCCAAGAAGATCGTCGAGGCTGACTCCATCCTCAACCTGCTCGACAACGAGTTCATCGTCATCGCCTGCGGTGGCGGCGGCATCCCCGTCGTCCGCGACTACGAGAACAAGGGCTGCTACAAGGGCGTCCCCGCCGTCATCGACAAGGACCTGGGCGGCGAGCTGCTGGCCGAGGACTGCGACGCCGACGTTCTGTTCCTGCTGACCGCCGTCGAGCATGTCGCCATCAACTTTGGCAAGCCCAACCAGGAGGAGCTCGAGGACCTCACCGCCGACGAGGCCGAGCGCCTGGCCGACGAGGGCCAGTTCGGCAAGGGTTCCATGGAGCCCAAGGTCCGCGCCGCCATCAAGTTCGCCCGTTCCCGCAAGGGCCGCACCTGCATCATCGGCGCCTTGGACAAGGCCGCCGAGACCATGGCCGGCCTCTCCGGTACCCGCATCCACGAGTAGTCCCTACTCCGTTGCCTCTCCCGTGGGCGCCAGGCAAAGCGCCCACAGACTAGCCTCTCTTCATGAGCCCTGCAGTCCGCTCCGACTGCGGGGCTTTTGCTGTAATAAGTACTACTTTCTAGTGATTATTCGCCCAGGTCATGGGAGGCTTGAAACCAAACAATGACGCCGAGGATTCTAATCCTGCGCTTGTCGAGCACAATGTCGGGCTCGGCCGTGCGGTAAGAGTGTGACGAAAGCATTATCGAATTTGTGCCGACGCTGTAGCGCCTGATCACCATTCTCGAATTGTCTGCAATTGCCAACACCGTACAGCCATTCCATGGCTTTTTATTAGGATCGACAAGCAGGAGCGAGCCGATTGGATAGCATTTCGACATGGCTGAGGTGTCCATTTGGACAAAGAAGCAGTTGGGATGCCGGGCGAGTAGCGAGGGGGGCGATGGTACCGTTCCCGTCCGTTTAAGGCCTGTTCTGCCGCTGCTCATCGCGATCTTAAACGCATCGCACATTTCGCTCGGCTGGCAGTTTTCCTCTGGCCTACTTTTCTTGGGAAACTCATTCTGTGCTGCAAGACCTGCGGCCTCTGAGGTCAGGTCGTCAGGCTGCAGGTTAAACACCGAAGTTATTGTTTGCAGCGTCGATTGACGTATCGCCGACCGGCCCTTTTCCCAGCGGCATACGGTCTCCTTGGAGACGCCGATGAGCTTTGCAAACTCCTCTTGCGTGAGGGAGCTCTTCTTTCGAAGGGCCTTGATGTTCTCTCCGACCCCCATGGCTAGATTGAGCGGGCCAAGGGGAGACAGAGGCAGTCGGGCCCGCCAAAGCCGCTTGTGAGTTCAAAGATCGATATGGGCACGAGTTCTATCCCGGCCTGTTCGAGGGCGGCGTTGGTCTCGGTGTTCTCCCCGTAAACGCAGACCTTTCCGGGCTTAAGGCAGAGTGTGCTCGCGGCATTGTTGGCCCTTTCGCGCTCGGCGGCAGCGGGGTTCGATCCGCCGCAGAGGATAAACCTCAGACTATTTGAGCCAAGTGCCATCCCAATCGCCTCGCGGATCCCTCCCTCGACGATTGCGGCACGGGTCGTCCACTCGCGTCTCCCTCGCGTGATTCGGTAGACTTCTGCCTCCTCCAGCAAAGTTCGATCGATGAGGAACGTATCGTAGTCGACACGGCTGAAATAGGTGTCTAAGTGAATGCAGAGTTCGTCATAGGGGACCTTGATCGCCCAGACAGATTCGATGGTCGAGTCCTTATTCCACAGCACCTCTCGTGCCAACGAGTCTATGGCCAGGGGCTCGGTGCGCTGCGAGATGCCGATAGCTACGTTTTCACTGTTTAGGTTGTGAACGTCGCCGCCTTCGAGATGATATGTAGATTCGTGCTTGAAAAACTGCGGCGTTCCCATAAAGGCCGGATGGTAGTTAAAAATCGTCTGGTAGGCGATGACCTCGCGGTTTCGTTCTGGCCAGTACATGTGATTGAGTGTTGCGCCGCTTCCTATGACGCTTACCGGGTCACGCGTGAACCACATAGTGTTAAGCGGGTTTACGAGAAGGTCCTCGGGGAGGTAAGCGTCTCCAGTCAGTGCCGCGAGACTATGCGCCTCCCTCTCGGTATCAAAGACCTGGCCGTAGCGAATGCCTTTGATGGCTGTTTGGACAAGGTCGAGAGAGCTTTTGGCGCCCTCGAGAAGATCGCGTATGGCCGATTGAAGCTCGATCCCCCCGACTCCGCACTCGGAGATATATAGGTCGATAAAAGACTGGCGGGCCCGGTTCGACTGATCGAGGGCTTCGATGAGCAAATCCTCGACATAGAAGAGCTCCACGCCCTCGTTCTTTAGGATGTCCGAATAGGAGCGATGCTCTGCCAGCGCTTTTTCGAGGTCAAAGGAGCTGTTTGAGGGGCGCAGCGTAAACACCTGGTTGAATTGTCCGTCTGGATAGTTGCGCGTTTCGTTGCCGGGGCAGTGCAGGAGGGCTTTCTGAAGCTTTCCTATTTCATTTTGGACCTGGAGAGCAGACATGAATCCTCGTTCCGGATGCAGCGTTATCTCGACTCTTATAGTGACATATTTTTAAATCATTTCATCTTTTGTCATAAATTGAGTATTCATAGATGCTTTTCAAGACAAGGAATTGACATTAAATATCAATCCAAAGCAATAATTGATAAATAACGTCAAGTAGAAAACCGTTTATAGCGAAAACCAGCGCGCTGGTGGACGAAAAGCACGCGGGGGATGCGGCTGATGAAAAAATCAAATCGCCGGCAGAGGTTACACCAACGAATTAAGGAGGGGAAATGGCAGAGACAGAGAAGAAGCGCGGTATCCGCGTCCCCCATGTATACACCATCATCCTTGCTTTAATGGCTATTTTTGCGGTTATGACCTGGTTGGTTCCTTCGGGATCGTTTGAACGTCAGGAAGTTAACGGTCGCGAGGTTACGGTCGCGGGTACTTATGAACCCATCGACAAGGTCTATACCGATGAGGACGGCAACGAGGTCGATCTTCGTCAAGGTGTTTTTGATGTTTTGGAAGCCCCTGCGGTCGGTATCCAGCAGGCCGTGGAGGTTGTTGCGTTCATCCTGATTGTGGGAGGTTCGTTCCAGGTCATCACTGCGACGGGTGCGATTACGAGCGGCGTGGCGCGTGTCGTCAAGAAGTTCAAGAGTAAAGACGTTCTCATCATCCCGATCTTGATGATCCTTTTCGCTCTGGGTGGAAGCACCTTTGGCATGGCTGAGGAAACGCTCCCGTTCTTCGCAATCCTCATGCCAATCATGATGGCCATGGGCTTCGACTCCATCACAGCGTTTATGACGGTATTTGTAGGTGCTCGAATCGGCTATATCGCTTCGACTGTCAACCCGTTCAACGTCCTGATCGCTCAGGGAATCCTGGGTATCCAGGGCAATCCCCAGCTTTGGCTGCGCATGATCGCGCTCGTGGTCCTTACGACCATTGGCGTCGCTTGGGTCATGGTGTACGCCCTCAAGGTCAAGAAGAACCCCGAATCCTCCCTCGCATACCATGACGACATCAAGAAGCGCGAGGAGTTCGGCGCCGACGGGAACCTTCTCGAAAGTGAGTTCAACGGCAGGCAGAAGGCCGTCATGGCCATCTTTGTGCTCGGCCTCGTTGCAATCATCTGGGGACTCGTGACCCAGGGCTGGTACATGAACGAGATCTCTGCCATCTTCCTGGCTATGGCCCTTCTTGCCGGTGTCGTTTCCGGCATGAATGAGAAGGAGATCGCCGGTGAGTTCGTCAAGGGTATCGCGGATTTCGCCTTCTCCGCCATTGTGGTCGGCCTTGCACGCGGCATCCTTGTGATTGCGAATGACGGCATGATCATCGACACGATCCTCAACACGCTTGCAACGGCTCTTGCCGGCGTTCCCCCGGTTGTGTTCACGAGCATTCTCTATGTGATCGACAACCTGCTCTCGATCCTCGTTCCGAGCTCTTCGGGTATTGCGGCGCTTACGATCCCCATCTTTGGACCCCTCGTCGAGCTCATGGGCCTTAATCCCGAGGCCGCTGTGACGGGTCTCTCCATGGGCAGCGCGGCCATGTCGCTTATCTCGCCCACGAGCGCCATGCTCGTTGCCGGACTCGGCGTGTGCAAGATCCCCCTTGGTCAGTGGTGGAAGGTCGCGTGGAAGTTCTTCGTGGTCGTTAGCATCGTCTGCTTGGCATTTACCGCCGTGTCGGGTCTTATCCCCCTAGCGTAGCCCATAAGGTTTTTTTGAAATCAATTAATCGGTCATCAAAAGAAAGGACGAAAAATGAGTAAGGGACTGAACGTCCACAGCGAAATCGGTGCTCTCAAGAAAGTTTGCGTGCATCGTCCCGGTATGGACCTGGTCAACATGAAGGCAGAGGACTTCGATCGCGTCTGGATCCACGACGCCTTCTATCTGGACTATGCCCAGAAGGAGCACGACCAATTTACCGATCTGCTTCGCGGCGCCGGAGCCGAGGTCGTCTACATGGAAGAGCTGCTCGCTGAGACGTTTGACAAAGTCGAGGGCACTCGCGCAGAGTTCATGACGAAGTTCATGGGTGAGTCCGGCATCTCCAACGCGGCCCTTCGCCAGGCCGTTGTCGAGAAGCTTGATTCGATTAAGGACAACAAGGAGTTTGTCCTTGCTGCCATGGGCGGCCTCTACGTTCGCGACCTCGAGATCCCCAAGGTCGGCGGTTCTCTTGCCAGTATGGACGGCGACGAGCTGAAGGGCGACGATATGGTCCTCTTCCCCATGCCCGCCTCGTATTTCTCCCGTGACCCCCTGGCTGTCGTGGGCAAGGGCGCTACCATGAACCGCATGTACTGGAATCAGCGCAATCGCGAGGTAATCTTCTACGAAACGGTGCTCCGCAACCATCCCGATTACGCCGGTAGCCCCATTTGGTATGACCACAACAGCGAGTGGCATATCGAGGGCGGCGATATCCTCAACATCAACGCCAAGACGCTCGCCATCGGTATTTCCGAGCGCACCCAGACTGCGGCCATCGATGAGCTCGCCAAGAATATGTTCTGGGGTTCCGATGAGGCCGAGATCGAGAACATCTATGCCATCAAGATTCCGCACGGCTATGCCTACATGCACCTCGACACCGTCTGCACGCAGGTCGATCGCGATAAGTTCACGGTCTATCCCGGCATCTACCAGACGCTTCGTGCCTACCGCCTGACCAAGGGCGATTCGGAGGGGGAGGTGCATATCGAGGAACTCGAGGGCACCCTGCAGCATATCCTCGAGCTTGCGACGGGTATGGACCATATCACCATGATTGAGTGCGGTGGCGGCGATCCGATCGAGGCTTCCCGTGAGCAGTGGAACGATGGTTCCAACACTCTTGCGGTCGCACCGGGCAAGGTCTGCGTGTATGAGCGCAACGTTGTCACCAACGATGCTCTTTACAAGGCTGGCGTCGAGCTGCTCGTCGCTCCCTCCGAGGAGCTTTCTCGCGGTCGCGGCGGCCCGCGTTGCATGACCATGCCGTTCTGGCGTGAGGAAATCTAGTCAGCGTTAGCGTATCTGGGCGGCGCGTGTGCGTCTGCGCCGCCCATCCCTCCTTGTGTGTTCCAACAACCGAAAGGACTCAAATCATGGCTCTTAATCTTTCTGGTCGAAGCGTTCTTACCCTGCTTGACTTTACGTCCGAGGAAATCGAGTACATGCTCGACCTCTCAAAGAACTTCAAGGATATGAAGCGCGCCGGTTATCCGCACCGCTTTCTCGAGGGCAAGAACATTGTCCTGCTGTTTGAGAAGACCTCCACGCGCACGCGCTGTGCCTTCGAGGTCGGCGGTATGGACCTGGGTATGGGCGTGACCTACCTCGACCCCGGCTCGTCGCAGATGGGCAAGAAAGAGTCCATCGAGGATACCGCCCGCGTGCTCGGTCGCATGTATGACGGTATCGAGTATCGCGGCTCCGACCAGTCGATCGTCGAGGAGCTTGCCGCCAAGGCTGGCGTTCCCGTCTGGAACGGTCTGACCAACGAGTACCATCCCACCCAGGCCCTTGCCGACATTCTTACCATGCGTGAGGAGTTTGGCGACACGCGCGGCATGAAGCTCACCTATATGGGTAAGGAGCAGGGCAACGTCAGCGACTCCCTGATGGTTATCTGCGCCAAGCTCGGCATTAACTTCTGCTCCTGCGGACCCAAGGGCGATGTCGAGGGCGCCACGCACTTCGATCCCGAGCTTCTTGAGCGCTGCCAGGAGATCGCCGCTCAGAATGGCTGCACGATCCAGCTCACTGAGGATATCGACGAGGGCGTCAAGGATGCAGACGTGATCTATACGGACGTTTGGGTCGGTATGGGCCAGGCTGAGGAGCTGTGGAAGAGCCGAATCGATCTTCTCTCTCCCTATCGAGTAACGCCCGAGGTCATGGCCAAGGCAAACCCCGGCGCCATCTTTATGCACTGCCTGCCGAGCTTCCACGATACGCAGACCACCATCGGCGCCGAGATTGCCGAGAAGTTCGGCGTGACCGAGATGGAGGTTTCCGACGAGGTCTTTGAGAGCGCGCAGTCTCGCGTGTTCCAGGAGGCCGAGAACCGCATGCATACCATTAAGGCCATGATGTACGCAACTCTTCGCTAAGGGTTGGAAGATGCAGAACATTTAGAAGGAGGAATCATGAGCAAGCCTTACGGCAAGCCCGATCGTATTGTCGTCGCCCTCGGCGGCAACGCCCTCGGCAACAACCCCGTCGAGCAGATCGAGGCCGTGAGCAACACCGCCCACGCCCTCCTCGGCCTCATCGAGCAGGGCAACGAGATCATCATCACCCACGGCAACGGCCCGCAGGTCGGCATGATCCAGAACGCCTTCGCCGCCGCCCACGACGCCATCGGCACCCCCGAGATGCCGCTGCCCGAGTGCGGCGCCATGTCCCAGGGCTACATCGGCTATCACCTGCAGCAGGGCATCGGCCGCGAGATGCACAAGCGCTATAAGCGTTGGCACGCCGCCACCGTCGTCACCCAGATCGAGTGCGATCCGGATGATCCCGCGTTCAAGAACCCGACCAAGCCGATCGGCCCCTTCTACACCGAGGAGCAGGCCAAGGAGTTCATGGCCGAGGATCCCTCCAAGGTCTTCGTCGAGGATTCCGGCCGCGGCTGGCGTCGCGTCGTCGCTTCCCCCGATCCCAAGAAGATCGTCGAGGCTGACTCCATCCTCAACCTGCTCGACAACGAGTTCATCGTCATCGCCTGCGGTGGCGGCGGCATCCCCGTCGTCCGCGACTACGAGAACAAGGGCTGCTACAAGGGCGTCCCCGCCGTCATCGACAAGGACCTGGGCGGCGAGCTGCTGGCCGAGGACTGCGACGCCGACGTTCTGTTCCTGCTGACCGCCGTCGAGCATGTCGCCATCAACTTTGGCAAGCCCAACCAGGAGGAGCTCGAGGACCTCACCGCCGACGAGGCCGAGCGCCTGGCCGACGAGGGCCAGTTCGGCAAGGGTTCCATGGAGCCCAAGGTCCGCGCCGCCATCAAGTTCGCCCGTTCCCGCAAGGGCCGCACCTGCATCATCGGCGCCTTGGACAAGGCCGCCGAGACCATGGCCGGCCTCTCCGGTACCCGCATCCACGAGTAGTCCCTACTCCGTTGCCTCTCCCGTGGGCGCCAGGCAAAGCGCCCACAGACTAGCCTCTCTTCATGAGCCCCGCAGTCCGCTCCGACTGCGGGGCTTTTGCTATTCACCTAGTCATTGGGGACGTTCTTAAATGACTAGTCAAACAAGAGCGTCCCCAATGACCACTCATTTAAGTCTGTCCCCAATGACTAGTAGTAGGCCCACATGGCTTCGACTTCGTTGAGGACCTCTACGACGCCCCAGCGGCGGGCGCTGCGGCTGGCCGAGTTGGGGTCGTAGACGCCAATCTGGTTGGCGTCGTCGATGCCGTAGAGCACGATGTAGTGGCCTACGTTGGTAAACGTACCGGGGCGCACTGCGGCGATGACGGGCGCACCCGAGCGAAGTGCTTGGGTAATCGATTCGCGATCGTTATAGAGCTGTGTTCCGTTGAGCCCCAGCTGCCACGCGCCGCCTGTCATAAACGACCACTCGGTGGCACCAGTGGGGGCGTAGTTGCCGGCTTCGGCCAGTGCGCATACATCGACCGGCGTCTTATCGGTGTGGCCGGTCTTAAAGATATAGACCATGGTGAGGCAAGTGGGACCGCAAGCGTTTTCTCGAATAGTGCCACCGGCATAGGGCAGCTCCGACCATGCGGGGTCAATTTGGTAGATGTGGGGCATGGCGCCGGCCTGCCATTGCGAGCGTGGGGTCGAGAACGCAAAGGAGTAACCGGGCGCGACGGGAGCTTTAAGCAGCTTGTCCTCGGCAGTGGGCTCAAGACCGGCTGATCCGTGGGAGATACAGGATCCCAAAAACACAAAGACGAGGCAGGCGGCAATGGAGCAAAGCGCAAGGCGTAGGCGGCGGGCCGGAAGCGCGTGGCTTGTGGTGTGCGACGCGGGGTGAGGGGCGGAATTGCCGCGATCGCGTTGAGGTCGCGAAAAGGAGCGCTTGACGTAGTAGTCGGTCTTACGGCGATCGTAGCGGCGTGGCTGCGATGTGTCGGTCTGGCGTTGGCGCGTGCTCGTACTCACACGGTCTGACTGCTGCACGGTACGGCTTTGCTGCCGCGAAGAAGCCCCGAGCTGCTCTTGGGGGCGCTGCGGGTTGTCGTTGTCGGAGGTGATTTTGGGCGTTGACGTGGTGCGGCCGGCAAGGCGCACGCTTTGTGGCCGTTGGTCGCCGTCATTGTATCCGTATGCCATTCGAATCACCTTGCCTCATGTGTAACTTGTCTATCCTACATAAAAAGATGCACGACACATGGGTATGTGCGCCAAAAGCCTGACAAATGGTATGAACGTTGCCGCGCCGCGCGCCAAGCGTCACGGCAACAGGTATTCAAAAGCAGACAAGATGAAAGCGTCCAAGACGAATGACGTCTCCCGCCGTTCGTCCCAAAAACGGTGCCGCTCGTTTTGCAATTCTGCCTTCGGTCGAGCTGCGAGCGGCGCTGCTGCGCCAAGGCCGTATCTTAAAGCCATGGAATAAAAGCGCGCGGCAAAACGGACCGCGCAAGGGGTGACGCCAAGGGCGTCAAACAGGAAAGGAGGGGAACAATGGCGGACAAGAACGCAGAAGTTGCAGTCGAGGATAACGGCGGCATGAAGAAAACGCTTTCGCTCTGGAACTTCTTCACCATCGGCTTCGGTGCCATCATCGGTACCGGTTGGGTTCTGCAGGTCGGCGACTGGATGGTCGTGGGCGGCGGTCCCGTTCCCGCTATGATCGCATTCCTCTTGGGTGCAATCTTCCTCGTGCCCGTCGGAGCTGT
Organism: Collinsella sp.; assembly: GCA_019419665.1. Taxonomy (GTDB): domain Bacteria; phylum Actinomycetota; class Coriobacteriia; order Coriobacteriales; family Coriobacteriaceae; genus Collinsella. The sequence goes on along the minus strand of DXZM01000012.1, from coordinate 99,485 downwards.
TTTCGGTGAGCTCACGGCTGCTATCCCCATCTCGGGCGGCATTGTCGAGTATGTCGATCGTAGCTTTGGCCGTACGCTGAGCTACATCACCGGATGGCTTTTGGCCCTGGGCAACGGCATCCTGTGCCCGTGGGAGGCCATCGCCATTTCGACCCTCGTGTCCGAAATGTTCGGCAGCCTGCCCGGCCTTGAGTGGCTGCGCGCCGTCAAGCTCTACACCATCCTGGGGGCTGACGTTTACCTGTTCCCGACGCTGATCGCGCTCGGCTTTGCAGTCTACGTCATCTTCCTCAATTTCCGCGGTGCCAGCTCGGCTGCCAAGCTCCAGGCCTTCCTGACCAAGGCCCTGCTCTGCGGCATGCTGCTCGCCATGGGCGTCTCGCTGTTCACCGGCTCGCCGGACAATGCCATGCCCGTGTTCTCCCAGGTCACCGGCGCTGGCGGCGGCAAGGCCGCTACCGAGAGCACCAGCCTGTTTGCCGGCATCGTGTCGGTCCTGGTTCTGACCCCGTTCTTCTACGCTGGCTTCGACACCATTCCTCAGCAGGCTGAGGAAGCAGCCGAGGGCCTCAACTGGAACAAGTTCGGCAAGATCATCTCCCTGGCTCTGCTGGCCGCTGGCGGCTTCTACATGGTCTGCATCTACTCGTTCGGCACCATCCTCGACTGGCATGAGTTCGTTAAGAGCCCGGTTCCCGCGCTCGCCTGCCTCAAGGGCATCAACATGCTTCTGTACCTGGCCATGCTCGTCATCGCCACGCTTGGACCCATGGGCCCGATGAACTCCTTCTACGGCGCCACGAGCCGCATCATGCTCGCCATGGGCCGCAAGGGCCAGTTGCCCGAGCAGTTCGCCGAGGTCGACCCCAAGTCTGGCGCTCCCAAGCTCGCCTGCGTCGTTCTGGGCGTCATCACCGTCGTCGGTCCGTTCCTGGGCAAGAACATGCTCATCCCTCTGACCAACGTGTCGGCTCTCGCCTTCATCTTCTCCTGCGGCATGGTCGCCCTCGCTTGCCTGCGCATGCGCTTCACCGAGCCCGACCTGCCTCGTCCCTACGAGGTGCCCGGTGGCAAGTTTGGCATCTCCCTCGCTATCGCTGCCTGCGCCATCATCATCGGCCTGCTTGTGATTCCGTTCTCTCCCGCCTCCCTCAACATGGTGGAGTGGAGCATCGTGATCGGCTGGTTGGCTATTGGCCTGGCCCTCATGGCTTTCACCAATTCCCGCAAAAAGTAACGCCGAGCCGGGGCGGATCAGGTGCGCGGGCCCCTCTCTTCCGCGCACCGAACCCGGCGCCACTTGGGTAGCTTTGTGAGGCCTTAACCCAACACGGCCTCGCCCACTATATGGATCCATAAGGAGGAACCATGTCCACTAAGTATGCAATCGTTGGCGGCAAGCTCATCGACGGTACCGGTGCCGAGCCGGTCGAGAACTCCCTCGTTCTCGTCGACGACAACGGCAAGATCGAGTACGCCGGTGCTATGCAGGACCTTCCCGAGGGCGTTGAGGTTATCGACGCCGCCGGCAAGACCGTCCTTCCCGGCCTGATCGACACCCACCTGCACTTCTCGGGCAACCTGACCGACGATGATACCGATTGGGTCATGCAGCCGCTCCTCGAGAAGCAGGCCGTCGCCGTGAAGCAGGCCTACGACTGCCTCACCCACGGCCTCACCACCGTCTGCGAGATCGGCCGCTTTGGTATCCAGATCCGTGACTGCATCGACAAGGGCGTCTTCAAGGGCCCGCGCGTTCTGGCCACCGGCCTTGGCTTCTGCCGCGTTGCCGGCCACGGCGACTCCCACCACTGCAGCCAGGAGCTCAACAAGGAATCGCACCCCTGGGGCGATCAGGTCGACGGTCCTTGGGATCTGCGCAAGGCCGTCCGTCGTCGCCTGCGCGAGAACCCCGATGCCATCAAGATCTGGGCTACCGGTGGCGGCATCTGGCGCTGGGACTCCGGCCGCGACCAGCACTACTGCTCCGAGGAGATTCAGGCCGTGGTCGAAGAGGCCAAGATGGTCGGCATCCCCGTGTGGAGCCACTGCTACAACAACCACGCCGCTGCCTACGATTCCGTTCGCTTTGGCTGCGAGCAGCTGATTCACGGCTTCGATATCGATGAGCGTACCATGGACCTCATGGCCGAGCAGGGCACCTTCTTCACCCCGACGATCGCCTTCCTGCCCACCTGGTACGCCACCTATCCGCCCGTCTACGTCCCCGAGCTGCACGACAAGTACGAGGGCACCCTGGTCGAGAAGGAGCTGCAGCGCAACTACGACTGCCTGCGCGAGGCCAAGAAGCGCGGCGTCGTCATGACGATCGGCTCCGACTCCTTCTCCTTCGTCACCCCGTACGGCACCTGCTCCATCGAGGAGATGTACGAGTTCGTCGACAAGATCGGCTTCACCCCGGTCGAGACCATCACCTGTGCCACCCTCAACGGTGCCAAGATGTGCCACATCGAGGACGAGACCGGTTCCATCGAGGCCGGCAAGTGCGCCGACCTGCTGGTCGTCAACGGTGACGTCGCCGCCGACATCCACGTGCTCAACACCGACAACATGGACGTCATCATGAAGGACGGCTGGATTGTCGAGGGCGGCACCTTCGGCGAGGCAAACAAGTACAGCGCCTAAGCTACCGTTCATCGATGGCTTGATGTAAAACACAGTATTTGATTGCATAATGCAATGGAGAGGGTCGCTTGCGGCCCTCTTTATTGCTATGGGGTGCGTCGGTAAGAAGGAGATGACGGTGGATCTCAATAGGCTGATTCTGGGCAAGAGCTACAACTCTACCAAGGTCTTTCGTACCGCTCAGCATGTGGTTCAAGCCATTTTGCTCGGTATTGTCGTTCCGCTGCTTATCCTGCTGCTCATCTGGGATCTAACCGATAATCCCAATCCCGTTCCGGCCGTTGTCGTCATTGCCGGCTTGGTCATGCTGTGCTTCTTCTTCTCGTACGTCTTTGTCGTTCCCGACGACCTCACATCGAGCGCAACCGACCGCACGCTCGCCATCGCTTCAAAAATATTCGCCTACACGTCGCGCGGCCTTACGCCCGAAGCTGCCCTGGGCGCCTCTAAGATCATCCTGTCCGAAACTATCGCCTCTGCCATCTGCTTTACCGACGGCAAGCAGGTGTTGGCAAGCTGGGGCGAGGACTCGGCAAAATGCCCCGCGGGCACCCCGGTGGTGCTGCGGACTACGCTCAACGTGATCAACAGCGGTGAGCAAAGCGTGTTCTCGCGCGATGCCTCGACCGAGACAGGCGGCTATTTTCCCCGCCTGCGCGCCGGCATTGTCGCGCCGCTTACCGTGCGCGGGCATTGCGTGGGTACGCTCGAGCTGTACTATCCCCGCCTGAGCAGCATCGATATGCGCCAGACGGCGTTGGCCTCGGGTTTTGCCGACCTCATTTCCACGCAGCTCGCCAGCTTTGAGCTCGAGCGCCAGGACGAGCTCACAGCCCGCGTGGAGCTGCGCGCCCTGCAGTCGCAGGTCGACCCGCATTTTCTATTCAATACCATTAGCACGATCGTGTCGCTCGTTCGAACCGAGCCCGACAAGGCGCGATCGCTGCTCATCGATTTTTCCAATTACTATCGTCAGACGCTTTCTGACTCCGATACGCTCACCACGCTCGAGCACGAGGTGGAACAGGGCACTCGTTATATCAATCTTATGCAGGCCCGGTATGGTGATGGCCGTCTGCGCGTTTCGGTCGACATCGACTTTGAGGTGCGCGACAGCTTGGTGCCGCCGTTTATCTTGCAGCCGCTGCTCGAAAACTGCATCAAGCATGCGCAGCGCGAGACCGAGCCGCTTTCTATTCGTGTTAGGGCTTTCGAGACCGATGACGGCTTGGAGATCATCGTCGAAGACGACGGCATCGGTATGAGCGAAGAAGTCTGCGCGCATCTGTTTGAGCAGCATCGCCGAGAGGAGCCCGAGAGCATTACTGCCGATGGTTCCGTCAGGCGAGGTTGCGGTCTGGCGCTCTTCAACGTACTTCAGCGCATCCATTTCTTTTACGGAGAAGATTCTGGCATGCGCGTGAAGTCCCAGGAGGGCGTTGGCACGCAGGTCATCGTCGAGCTGAACGGCGAGCCGCATGAGCCGGCGCCGTTGACGGCGTAGCACGCGGTTGGATTGAGAGAAAAAGAGGGGAAGCACATATGTCCGAAGGCTGGAACATCTTGGTGGTTGATGACGAACCTCCCATTAGGGCCGAGCTACGCTATCTGTTGGAAAAGGATACGCGTGTGGGCCAGATTGCCGAGGCGGGCAATGTCACCGAAGCCGTGGAGTCGATTCTGTCGAACAAGCCCGACGTGCTATTTTTAGACATTACCATGCCCGGTCGCTCGGGAATTGAGCTTGCCGAGACGCTGCAGAACCTAAAGACGCCGCCGGTGGTTGTGTTTGTGACGGCGTTTGCCGAGTATGCGGCCGATGCCTATAACCTCGATGCCGTCGATTATGTCGTCAAGCCGGTCGAGGACGCACGCCTGTCAAAGGCACTCGACAAGATCGAGGCAGCCTTGGGTGTCCGTCGTGTTATCCACGCTCCGCGCCAGCCTTTGCGTCTGACGGTGGACCGCGGGGGCAAAAAGGTGTTCATTCCCGCCGCAGACGTCTGCTACTTTGAGGCGCGTGCCGATTTTTGCAACGCCGTCTGCGCCGAGGGAACATACCTGATCAATGAGTCGATTTCCTCGCTCGAGCGGCGCCTGGCCCCCGAGGGCTTTATCCGTGTCCACCGCAGCTATCTGGTCAATTTGGAGGACGTGCACAATGTCGAGATCGGTTCCACGGGTCTTATGGAACTCAGGCTCGATCGCGTAACCTCGACGGTGCCCGTGTCCCGCCGTCGCGCTGCCGAGGTTAAAGCACACTTGGGGCTTGCGTAGACGGTCTGCGTGCCGTCGTTTACCATCGCAGGTTTGGCATGGGCGCGCGGTGGGCATAATGGGTGGCATCGAATGAAATCGAAAGGATCATTATGCCCGCGCTTATCACCCATCATCTGTTTGGCGAGGAAAGCATCGACCGTCTTCCGCAGGGCGTCATCACGTCCGATGAAGAGCGCATTGCCTTTATCTTGGGCAACCAAGGCCCCGACCCGTTTTTCTTTCACATTCTGACACCGCGTGTTTCCGACTGCACGCTGCTGGCGCAGGTCATGCATCGGTCGCGCATGTCTCGCCAGTTCGCGTGCCTGCGCGACGGCGTGTCGCATCTGCTGCCGCGCGACGCCAGCTTGGGTCGCGCCTTTGCGCTGGGCCTGCTGTCTCATTACGTGCTCGACCGCAACGCCCATCCTTTTGTCTATGAGCAGCAGTTTGGCATCGTGGAGTCCGATTCAGAGCTTGAGGATTCGAGCAGTCAGGTTCATGCCGTGATCGAGAGCGACCTGGATGTACTGATGCTGCAGCTTAAACGCGCCGGCGCTACGGTCGACGATTACCCGCCGGCGGGCGAGATCGTCACCACCGATCGCATCAATCGCGTGGCCGGCGTGCTGATGAGCTATGTTGCCGGACGCGTGTACGGCATCGATATCCCGGCGGGGGAGTACGGTGCTGCCGTTGCCAATATGCAGCGACTTTACCGTGCGATTGAGCCGGCCGGCTCCGTAAAGACGCGCGCGATCTCGCTGGTTGAGGGATTGGTGCACGACTACTCGCTGCTCGACGGCCTTGCCCATCGCGTGACGACGGAGCTGCCCGAGCGCACCGGTAACCTGGGCCATCTGACATGGAAGAATCCCTTTACCGATGAGGTCTCGAACGAGAGTTTCCCCGAGGTCTTTGATCGCGCGCTGGTCGATTACGAGTGCACGGTCGCGCGTTTTATCGAGACCGGTGACATGGAGGCCGTGACCAGTCACGTCAACTACAGCGGTCGCGTGCTCGGCACCGACGAGGAGTTCGACCGCGAGGAGTAGGGTCCGCTCCTGTCTCTTTGCCGAATCCTTACCGGCGCCTCCGTGCAATTGGGGTACGATGAACTAGCTGCATATCGGGCGAATACGAAGGGTCCCTGTCCATGAAATACACCAAGCTCGAGCGTAACTGGGTTATGTACGATGTGGGCAATTCGGCCCTCGTGCTGCTCAATACCTCGGTGGTGCCCATTTACTTTAACGCCATCAATACCGGCGCTTCCTCGGCCGACCTGGTGGTCGCTTGGGGCAATGCGCAGACGATCGCCTCGCTGGTCATCGCCATGCTCATGCCCATTCTGGGCGCACTTGCCGACTACGCCGGCAACAAGATCAAGTTCTTCTTGGGCTTCTTCCTCACGGGCCTGGTGCTTTGCCTGGCGCAGGCTATCCCAATGTCCGCCATGGCATTTTTGACCGTGTACGTGCTGTGCACCATCGGCCTTAACTCTTCTATGACGTTCTACGACGCCATGCTGCCTGACATTACCACCGACGAGCGCATGGACGCCGTGTCCAGCTCGGGTTATGCCTGGGGCTACATCGGTTCCACCGTGCCGTTCGTCATCTGCCTGGCGCTCATCATGGGTGGCCCCGCTCTTGGCATCCCCACCATGCTGGCAACGCGTCTGTCGTTTATCATCACTGGTGCCTGGTGGCTCATCTTTACCCTGCCGCTCATTCGCACCTATAAGCAAAAGTACGGTCGCGAGCGCGGTCCCGAGGACACCATCGGCCACATCGTGGGCGGTGTGTTCTCCGAGGTCGGACACACCATGCGCGAGATTGCCCACAATAAGACCGTGCTGGTCTACATGATCGCGTTCTTCTTCTATATCGACGGTGTGCACACGGTCATTTCCATGGCCACCAGTTACGGATCGGCCTTGGGCATCGATTCGACGCAGCTGGTGCTGGCGCTGCTCGTTACGCAGTTCGTGGCCTTTCCGTCCGCCATCATCTACGGCAAGCTCGCCGGACGCGTGGGCACGCTCAACATGATCCTGGTGGCGGTCGCCGCCTACATGGGGATTGTGCTGTTCGCCGCGTTCTTCCTAAAGACCGCCTTTGAATTCTGGGTGCTTGCCATTATGGTCGGCCTGTTCCAGGGCGGTGTGCAGGCGCTCAGCCGTAGCTACTTTGGCCGCATTATCCCCAAGGAAAAGTCCAACGAGTACTACGGCTTCTTTGACATCTTTGGTCGTTATGCAAGCGTTATGGGCACCTTCCTGGTGTCGGTCGTCACCTCGCTGACCGGCAACCCGTCGCTGGGCGTCCTTTCCATTGGCGTGCTGCTGGTCGTTGGCTTTATGCTACTGGTCCGCCTGTCCCGCATGACTCGGGCGGCAGAGCATGCCGCATAGGAGCGAGCGGCTATTGTGCCTGTCCACGGTACTCTTTTGGGGTTATCCGCAATAAACATTGCGACTTGCGAGCAATGATTTGCCCAAGTGGGTATGATGGAATCAGCTAGGTCGCGGGGCGTCGCCTGTGTTTGGCGGCGTCCCGTTTTTGTGTTGCAGGGAGGGTAAGGCATGAACGCCACGGTCGTGATTCCAACGTATTGGGCGGGCGATGACGCTTGCGCAAACGCCCCTGGCACCTATGACCATTCGACGCGACTCAACGCCGACAATCCCGAACTCGACCGCTGCCTGGCCTCGCTTGAGCAGGTGTGCGACATCCCGCGCATCATCCTTTTGGTGGTCTGTCCTGTTTCTGCCACAGCCGATGTGTCGCTGCGCGTGCACGAGATTGTCGACGCGCATCCCACGCTCAAGGTCACCGTTGTCACCAACACCCAGGCCTCGCGCATCGCAGACCGGGTTGCTCAGATCGCGCCCAAGGGTTCTGGCGAGTGCGTGAGCCTGCGAGGCTACGGTGCCATCCGCAACATGGGGCTAGCCTGTGCCGCTGTGCTGGGGCATGACGCGGTTATCTTTTTGGATGACGATGAGACTGTCATCGACGCCGACTTTATGAAGCGCGCGACCTATGCGTTGGGGCAGCAGACGCGTCAGGGCTTGCCGATCTTGGTCAAGAGCGGCTATTTCTACGATCGCGACGGCTCGCCGCTGGCTCCCACGGACAAGGCGGGCATCTGCCATCGTTGGTGGACCAAGCGCATCGAGTTCAACCGTTGGATGAAAAAGGCGCTCTCGGGCACCCGCATCTCGCGCTCCAACTACGTGTGCGGCGGCCTGATGGCCCTGCACGCCCGCGCCTTTACGCGTGTGGCCTTTGACCCGTTTATCACCCGCGGCGAGGACTTGGATTACCTCTTTAACATGCGTATGTTTGGCTACGACGTGTGGTTTGATAACGAGTGGACCGTGCGCCATCTGCCTCCGGAGTCCGAAAAGCGCTCACCGCGCTTTATGCAGGATGTATACCGTTGGTACTACGAACGGGCCAAGTTGACGTTCGCCGCGCATCAAAAGGAGCTCATCCCCGTTACGGCGGCATCGCTCATGCCCTACCCGGGCCCGTGGATTTCGCGCGAGCTCGACGACCGCGTGCGCAAGACCGCTATGGTCCGCAGCGTGTTTACCCGCGAGCATGAGGGCTACCTGCGCATTTGGCGCCATGGTATCGACGAGGCAAAAGCCTATGCGCGCCAAAACGCTGCAAGCTACCTGCGTTTCCAGAGCTTTTGGCCCAAGATCATGGACGGGCTTTGGCGTGACGCACAACTGATCAGTATCTTGGAGGGGGCCGAATGATCGACCGCCGCGCCCAGCGCGATAGTTCAATATCAATCTTTCGCATCATTGCCGTTGCCTGCGCCATTTGCGTGCTGGTGTACTTTATTTTTGCCCTGGCGACTGGAATCGAGCCGATTGCCACGGTGATTGCCTGCGCGCTGCTGTGCATCTTTCTGTGCATCTTTATCTTTTTGACGCTCAATCCCGATTCGGTGCGCTCCCAGTACACCGAGGAGACGCTCTCGGTGGCCTCGGCCATGCTCGAGGACATTAAGGGCGGTCTGACGCAGGAGTCGGCGCGTTTGGTGTGTCAGCGCATTTTGCCCGAGACGCGCGCCATGACGGTGGCCATCACCGACGAGGACAACGTGCTTGCCTGCGCGGGCGAGTTTGAGGAAAAACTGCTGCCCGATACTCCCATCCACACGCTTGCCACACGCTACGTTATCGAACATGGCATCGTGCAGTCGTTCAACCGTATGGTGGATGTCGTGGGCTCGGACGGCTCGCACAACCAAGTTCCCGCCGGCATTATCGCCCCCATCAAGGTGGGCGATCGTACCGTCGGCACGCTCAAGTTCTACTACAAGACCCCGCGCGCCGTCGACCGTACCCAGTATGCGCTTGCCTCGGGCTTTGCCGAGATCTTGTCCACGCAGCTCGCCATCCACGAGCTCGAGGTGCAAAAGGAACTCACAGCGCGCGCCGAGGTGCGTGCGCTGCAGGCGCAGATTAACCCGCACTTCCTGTTCAACACGCTGAACACCGTTGCATCGTTTACGCGCACCGATCCGCTGCGCGCCCGCGAGCTGCTGCGCGAGTTCTCGTCGTTCTATCGCGCCACGCTCGACAACTCGGGGTCGCTTATCCCGGTCTCGCGCGAGGTCGCACAGACCAAGCGCTACCTTACCTTTGAGAAGGCCCGCTTTGGCGAGGACCGCGTGCTTGCGACGTTCGATGTGTCCGAGGACGTGGAAGATACGCTGGTGCCGGCGTTCGTGATCCAGCCGATTGTCGAGAACGCCGTACGTCATGGTATGGGCGATGACGACGCCCTGAGGATCGACGTGACCGTTCACCAAGACGGCGAGGATGCAATCTTGATTGCCGTGGCCGATAATGGCGTGGGCATGGATGAGGGTACCGCCGCCAGACTGTTTGACGAGCGCTCTGCCCGTCCCGACGCCAGCTCTCCCCAGGGTGGCGGCGCCGGTGTGGCCATGCACAATATTTCGGAGCGCATCCATCGCTTTTATGGGCCGCACTCCTATACGCGTGTCGAATCGGCGCCGGGCAAGGGCACCAAAGTGCTCCTTCATCTTGATTTGTCAGAGAGCATCTTTGACATTCAAGAGTAAAATAAAAGGCTACGGGCTCAACGTCATGCGACGGATGCCCGGCGTAGTTAGTTGACGAAAGGTTTTATCCCTATGCTGCGTGCGATGATTGTGGATGATGAGGCGCCGGCTCGCTCGGAGCTTCGCTTCCTGCTCGAGCAAACGGGCAAGATCGGCACGATCACGGAGGCGTCGAGCGTCCGCTCCGCCATCGAGATGCTTATGGAAAGTCGCGTGGATGTCGTGTTTCTCGATATCTCGATGCCCGGTGCCTCGGGCCTGCAACTTGCCGAGGCGCTGCATAAGCTCAAAAATCCGCCGGCGATCGTGTTTGTGACTGCGTATAGCGACCATGCGGTCGAGGCATTCGACGTGGATGCCGTCGATTATCTGATGAAGCCGGTCGAGGAAGCTCGCTTGGATCGCGCGATCGAGAAGGTCATGCAACGCGCCAAGCCGGTTACGGACAGCAAGGTGACCATCGATCGTATCCCGGTGGAAAAGGGCGGCCGCAAGGTGCTCATTCCCGTGGACGACATTCGCTTTATCATGGCCAAGGACGATTACTCCTGCATCTATACCGTCGATGATCGCTTTTTGTCGACGACCTCGCTGGCGCAGTTTGAGGCCAAGCTCTGCGATTTTGGCTTCTTCCGTGTTCACCGCCGCTATATCGTCAACTTGGCGTGCGTCACGGACGTTGAGACGGTGCCCTCGGGCGCCATCCAGCTGGGCATTACGGGCGTCGACGAACGCGTGCCGGTTTCGCGCCGCCGCGTCGTGCCGCTCAAGAAGGCCCTGAGCCTCTAGCACACTGGCCCCGCAGCCCTGTAGACCCATCGTCTGCGGAGCCGTGGGGCCTTTTTTGTATGTATCTGCCGAATCGTTTTTTGCGGAAGGGATCCCATGAACAGTGCAAGCGCCAAGCGTATCGACATCATCTCGGACACCCACGGCTATTTATCGCCTGCGCTCTTGGATGAGCTTGAGGGCGCAGACCTGATCATCCACGCCGGCGACCTCACGTCAGAGATGGACTACGAGCACCTGTGCACCATCGCCCCTGTGCGGGCCGTATTGGGCAACAACGATTACTACCGCGACTACGGCCCCGATGTAGACCGTCTTGCGCTCTTTACCTACGAAGGCCTCAAATTCGCCGTAGCCCACTACCGCGAAGACCTTCCGGTGGGATCCGTAGACGTAGCCATCAACGGCCACACCCACGTAACCAAAGAAGCCCAGGTGGGCCGCTGCTTAGTCCTCAACCCGGGCAGCGCCAGCTACCCCAGAGGCACCCGAGGCCCCACCATGGCCAGAATGCTCGTCAAAGACGGCAAGATCATAAGCACTAAATTTATTGATCTAGAGTAACCACAACAAAAACGGGGGATGCAGATGCGTCCCCCGTTCCATTTGAGCCAATGGCCGAGCTTCAACAAAAACCTTAGACAACCCCGCCGCGGAGAACGGGGCCGCCGAGCCGCGAAGCGGCGAGCAACAACAACGGCTCGAACAATGTGACGGCAGGGAGGGTCTCCGGGGCTGGGGGCGGGGGTTAAGTTTGTCGCGAGTTCCGCACGCAAAGGAAAGCACTTAATGTGCTTTCCGTCTTGCGCAGGACTGTAGAGCAGCAAACTTAACCCCCGCCCCCAGCCCCGGAGACCCTCCCGGATGGCCCCAAAAATTTTTTCAAAAAAGTTGTTGCGCGCCGGACAGACTTCTGTGTATACTAATCCCCGCAGCGCACGCGAGCGGAAACAAACGCGAACGTCTGCCTGGGGAGTTAGCTCAGTTTGGTTAGAGCGCCGGCCTGTCACGTCGGAGGTCGCGGGTTCGAGCCCCGTACTTCCCGCCAACGCAATTAAAGCCACGTCTTCGGACGTGGCTTTTTGCGTTTGATACACTTTGTTTCGATAGAACGATCGCCCTGAGGCATCTTTGCCCAGAATCTCCGCGCCTTCGGGAACGCAAGTAAAATCCAATAAGCATATCTGTCTAAACAGCAGCTTTGTTGCGCAACACCTGTTCAACGAGACAGGGGGTTAGGTTATACTAAATTGCACTGTGCGCCGCATCTGATGCATTTCGCTCCAAGCGCGGCACTCAGTGGATATCCGATTTACCATTTGGATGTCCTGGCGGTCATTTAGCGTCTCGACACAAGCTCGGCCCCGGAGCTCGTTCGAGCTGTTCGTATTCCTTGAAAGGGGAAAAATGGACATATCGAGGAAGACTGATTACGCCCTTCGTATGCTGGCGATGCTTGCCGAGGATCCGGAGTGTTTGCTTTCTGTTCGCACCGCTGCCGAAGAGGTCAATGTCCCGTATTCGTTTGCCCGTTCGATTCAACACGGCTTGGTCCAGGCCGGTATTGTGGAGAGCCTGCGTGGCGTCCACGGTGGCATGCGTCTCAAGGTCAGTCCGGACGACGTCACCATTCGTCAGGTCGTCGAGGCCGTTCAGGGTCCTATGGTTATGAACGATTGCACCGCGCCTGATGGTGACTGTGCGCGCATGGGCGCGTGCTGCTATCATCCCCTGTGGGCCGGAGCCCAGGCGTTGATGCGCGACTACCTCGATTCCGTTTCGCTCGGCGACATCGTCGCTCACCGCCAGTTCCCGGCCGTCGATCCCAAGTTCGCCGACCGCGAAGCGTTTCCCGAGTACGCCACCTGCGCGTGCGCTTGCCGGGAGGAATAGCGCCGCATAAGGAGCATAGCCATGATTCAGGACCCCTTTCGTTCGATGATTCGTTCGGAAGGGGTCCTGCGTTATCGCGACCTTCCGTGGCGCCGCACACGCGATCCGTACATCATTTGGCTTTCTGAGGTCATGCTGCAGCAAACGCAGGTGCCGCGCGTGGAGGCGCGCATGCCGGTGTGGCTCGATCGTTTTCCGACTGTGCAGGCGCTTGCCCAGGCCGCGCCTTCCGATGTTTTGGACGCTTGGCAGGGGATGGGCTACAACCGACGCGCTCTGGCGCTCCACAAGGCCGCCCAGCGCGTTATAGAGGACTGGGACGGGGAGTTTCCGCACGAGACACGTGACTTGGTCGCTCTTCCTGGTATTGGCCCGGCAACGGCGCAGGGTATCCGGTCGTTTGCGTTTGATCTTCCGGGCGTGTATCTGGAGACCAACGTGCGCACGGTCTTTTTGCATCACTTCTTTCCCGATATGCCGGCTGTTCCCGATCGCGAGCTGGTGCCGCTGATCCAAGCCGCCTGTCCGGCGGCCCCCGGTGCGGCGACCGACGAGATCGCTCCCTTTGCCGTGCCGCTCGATGATGCCGACACGCCGCGCGCGTGGTATTACGCGTTGCTGGATTACGGCGCATATCTAAAAAAGACGTTGCCCAATCCGTCCAGGCGGTCGGCGGGCTATAGCCGTCAATCAAAGTTTGAGGGCTCACGTCGCCAAAAGCGCGCGCATATCGTGCGTATGTTGCTGGCAGCGCGCGATGGCCAGCCGGCGGGGATTACGCTTGCTGATACCGTGGTGGGCGTTAACGAGATGGAAGCGGCAGCCGGTCGCGGGCCGGTCGAGTGCGACTTGATCGCGGGTATTCTAGCTGACCTGGAGCGTGAGGGCTTTTGCCGAGCCGAGGGCGATCGCTGGCTGAGCATTTAGCCCGTGCAAATCTGAAGAACAGGATTGTAAGGTTTAGATTTTCGGCAGGGGGTACCATAAAATAAGGCCGCTCAAAGCCTATGGGCGGCATGTATTGAAGGGAAGTACACCTATGGATTTTGAGAGCTCCCAAACCAAGAAGAACCTTGAGACCGCTTTTGCCGGTGAGTCCCAGGCGCACACCAAGTATCGCTACTATGCATCCAAGGCTAAAAAGGACGGTTACGTTCAGATCTCGAATATCTTTGCCGAGACGGCGGGTAACGAGTCCGAGCACGCCAAACTGTGGTTTAAATATCTGCACGACGGCGCCGTTCCGGGCACTCTGGACAACCTGCGCGACGCCGCCGCGGGCGAGAACTACGAGTGGACCACGATGTATGACGAGTTTGCCAAGACCGCCGAGGAGGAGGGTTTTGCCGAGATCGCCGAGAAGTTCCGTGGCGTCGCCGCCGTCGAGAAGGCCCACGAGGAGCGCTACAACAAGCTCGTCGAGCGCATTGAGTCGGGCGAGGTGTTTGAGCGCGAGGGCGTAAAGGTGTGGAAGTGCCTGAACTGCGGACATCTGCACGTTGGTGCCGAGGCACCTGAGGTGTGCCCGGTGTGTAACCACCCCAAGGCGTACTTTGAGGAGCAGGTGGTGAACTACTAGCGCTTGGCGCTGGCTGCTGCGGAGCGCAGGGCGGGGAAATACCTTTCCCTCTCGCTCACGGCTCCGCAGGGTCGCGCGAGGCAAAGGTATTTCCCCGCCTTGCGCTCCGGCGTTGGGTCGTCGCGTGCTCGATACAGAAAAGCTGATAAAAAAGGTTGTGTGCCGCCCCTTTTTGGGGCGGCACGTTTTTGTGGGGTCCCGGTCTCCACAATTTTCGTCAAGCTATTGGTTAGATTTTGGTCAGTTGGCGTAAGGGTGGAAGGCCAAAAGATTGTTGGCGAAAAAAGCTCAGAGAAAGTGCTGGTAGGGGAGTTGTTGAGCTTTTCGACAGCTTTTGAGCAAAAGAAACTTTGTGGCTATTGCCGGCGATTGCGTTGTCGCGGTCATGGCGGTGCGGGATGCTGGTCGTAAGCGTCGAATGCTCCGATTTTGGAGGCCAGCATGGATCTGTTTCTTGAGACTCCGCAGCAACAAGCTGAGCGCATGCTGCGTCAGCAGCAACGACTCATGGAGATGCAAATGCAAGGGGTTGCCAACCAGGCGCCCGTGCAAAACGTCGTGCCCGCTGCTGTACCTGCAGCTGTGCCCGGGTGTGAATCGGCGCCAGAGGCCTATTCCGTACAGCAAGATTCATATGCGCAGGAGCTCGCGTTCGACAAGCATCGTGCGCGTCGCCGTCGCTGGGCCCAGCGCCTGCGTACGTTGGCGATGATCGTGCTCATCCCGTTGGGGCTTGCGGCCATCTTTCTGGCGTCGTATGCCCTCACGTGCATCCTCAACGGTGCATCGCCCAACGAGGTGCTCCAACATCTAGCGGCCCTGGGCCAGCGCCTAGATGACGTCATAACAACCATCCGCGCCGGCTGGGAGAGTTAGCGTTTTAGCGTCCGCGGCTCTAAGAGAAATTTGTCTGCAAGGCAGTGAGTGATCCGTGTGTGTGGCGGGGTAAGATTGATCGCGGTTTTGATTGATGATCGATTGGGTTTGTTGGGCGGAGTTTATGTCTGCAATTGATATTGCACTTATTGTGATTGCTTTGGTGGCGGTGGGGGTCGCTGCGGCCTGTGCCCTGCAGCTCAAGGGCCTTCGTGCCGAGTTGCGGGAGCGTGGCGACAGTAGCGCGGAAACGCTGGCAGCACTCGAGCAGGCCAACAACGCGCTCGATGCCCTGAACGTCGCGCTGGCCGAAACACGCCGCACGGCCAATGCCATCGCGCAGCAGCAGACGACCGATGCGGCCGTGGAGCAGCAACGTTACCTGGCCATCGCACGCGAGTTCTCGCAAGCTGGTGACCGGATGGATGACCTGCGCCGTGAGACGGCCCAACAGCTCGGCGCCAATCGCGAGGGCATCGAGCATCGCCTGGACAAGGTGCGCGAGACGGTCGATGCTCAGCTGGGCGCCATCCGCAAAGACAACAACGTGCAGCTCGATCAGATGCGTGCGACGGTGGACGAGAAGCTCTCTCGCACGCTCAACGACCGTCTGTCTGCATCGTTTAAGCAGGTGAGCGACCAGCTCGAGGCCGTGTACAAGGGCCTGGGCGACATGCAATCTATCGCCACTGGCGTGGGCGACCTTAAGCGCGTGCTGGGTAACGTCAAGGCGCGCGGCATTTTGGGCGAGGTGCAGCTGGGCGCGATCCTGGCGGATATCCTCACACCCGATCAGTATCTGGAAAACGTTGCCACCAAGCCCGGCGCCTCGGAGCGTGTTGAGTTTGCCGTCAAGCTGCCGGTAGACGAGGGCGACCCCGTACTGCTGCCGATTGACTCCAAATTCCCGGGCGACGCGTACGAGCATCTGCTCGATGCCCAGGAGTCGGGCGACGCGGATGCCGTCGCCGCCGCGCGCAAGACGCTTGACGCTATGGTCAAGCGTGAGGCAAAGGACATCTGCGAAAAGTATCTGAGCGTGCCCGTGACCACCAACTTTGGCATCATGTTCGTTCCGTTTGAGGGGCTGTACGCTGAGGTCGTCAGCCGCCCCGGGCTTATCGAGACCCTGGGCCGCGACTATCATGTCAACGTTGCCGGCCCTAGCACCATGGCGGCCATTCTCAACAGCCTGCAGATGAGTTACCAAACGTTTAAGCTGCAAAAACGCACCGACGATGTACTGCGCGTGCTCTCCGCTGTCAAGGCCGAGCTGCCGCGCTATCAAAAGGCGCTGCGCCGCGCCCAGCAGCAGATCGAGACCGCGGGCAAAACGGTCGAGGGCATCATTACCACGCGCACCAACGTCATGGAGCGCAAGCTCAAGGACATCGACGCGCTGGAAGACGCCGACCAAGCCGATGAGATCTTGGGGCTCACGCCCGCGGGCTTTCCCACAGACCAAGAAGACGAGGACTAATTGCAACAAGACGGCGGGGCGCCGGCGCAAACGCGGATGCCCCGCTGCTTTTCGCATCGTGCTTGCCTGAAGTGCGCTTCAATGTGCAACAATGGCGTTTCGCCCTATCAGACGCGAAAGGAAGCCCATGTCTCAGAGAAGCACCAGCCCGCTCAAACGCTCCACCGTGCGCCGCACGCTACAGCGTTTTTGGGATGTCACGCGCACGCAGCCGCTGATTGTCTTTCTCTCGGTGTTCTCGTCGGCGGGCTACATCTTTTTGCTGACGTTTGCCAATACCTATGTGATGGCCCTCATTGTCGACCGCGTTCAAGCCGGTCCCGTGGCGGGTGACCAGGTGTTTGAGGTCTTCGGTCCCTACATTCTGGCGCTCGTGCTCGTCAACCTGGTGGGCCAGATCCTCTCCAAGCTGCAGGACTACACCGTCTACAAGCTCGAGATCGCGGGCAACTATCACCTGGCGCGCCTGTGCTTCGACACACTCTCCAACCAATCCATGACATTCCATACCAGCCGCTTTGGCGGATCGCTTGTGAGCCAGACAAGCCGTTTTATGAGCGGCTACACCGGTCTGGTCGACGTGACGGTGTATTCGCTCATCCCCACCATCACCTCGGTCATCTGCACCGTGGCCGCACTCGCCCCGGTGGTGCCGACGTTTACCGTGATCCTGGTGTGCATCATGGTCGTCTACATCGCGTTTGTCTGGCTTATGTACAAGCGCATCATGCCGCTTTCGGCCGCGACGTCCGCCGCCCAGAACAAGCTCTCGGGCGTGCTCTCCGACGCGGTCACGAACATCTTGGCCGTCAAGACCTGCGGGCGCGAGGACTTTGAACGCGATCTGTTCGACGCCGCCGATCGTGCCGCGCGCGACGCCGAGACGGTCTCGATGCACGCCATGATGCAGCGCAACTTTACGACCTCGGGCCTTATCGTCATCACCATGGCCGTGGTGAGTGTGTTCGTGGCGGGCGGCAACGCGTGGTTTGGCATCTCGGCCGGCTCGCTCGTCATTATCTTTACCTACACGTACAACCTCACTATGCGTCTGAACTACGTGAGCTCCATGATGCAACGCATCAACCGCGCGCTGGGCGACGCCGCCGAGATGACGCGCGTGCTGGACGAGCCGCGTCTGGTGGCAGACGACGCGAATGCCCCTGAGCTCAAGGTCCGCGAGGGCGCGATTGATTTTGAGCACTTGAGCTTTGCATACCGTGACGCCGCGGCGGGCGAGAACGTGTTCGACGACCTGACGCTCCATGTGGCGGCGGGCCAGCGCGTGGGCCTGGTGGGCAAATCGGGCTCGGGCAAGACGACACTCACCAAGCTGTTGCTTCGCCTGGACGACGTGCAGGGCGGCCGCGTGCTCGTGGACGGCCAGGATGTCTCGCGCTGCACGCAGCAGAGCCTGCGCCGCCAGGTTGCCTACGTGCCGCAGGAGGCGCTGCTGTTCCACCGCTCCATTCGCGAGAATATCGCCTACGGCCGCCCCGACGCCACCGACGAGCAGATTCGCGAGGCGGCTCGCTTGGCTAATGCGACCGAGTTTATCGACCGCCTGCCCCGTGGCTTTGACACCATGGTGGGCGAGCGCGGCGTTAAGCTTTCGGGCGGCCAACGCCAGCGCGTGGCCATTGCCCGCGCCATCCTCACCGACGCGCCGATTCTGGTGCTCGACGAGGCAACGTCTGCCTTGGACAGTGAGTCCGAGGCGCTGGTGCAGGAAGCGCTCGAGAACCTGATGCGCGGCCGCACCTCCATTGTGGTGGCGCACCGCCTGTCCACCGTGGCGGCGCTCGATCGCATCGTGGTGCTGGCGGATGGCAAGATTGTCGAGGACGGCACGCATGCGCAGCTCGTCGAGGCGGGCGGCGAATATGCAAGCCTGTGGAGCCGCCAGACCGGCGCATTTTTGGAGGCTTAAGGTCCCCGTACGTGGGACAATCGTTTTAGTGAAGTTATGTTTCTGCCGATCCGAGGAGTCGTTATGCCACGCGAGGCCAATGCCGCCAAACGCGAGCGCGCCGTTGAGGTGTGCGAGCGCCTTAACCGTCGCTATGGCCCGGTCGAGTGCTTTTTGGACCACGAGAATCCCTTTAGGCTACTTATCTCGGTACTGCTCTCGGCGCAGACGACCGACGCGCAGGTCAATAAGGTGACGCCCCAACTATTTGCCCAGTGGCCCACGTCCGAGGCCATGGCCGGGGCAAGTGTGACCGACGTGGCCGAGACCATCAAGTCACTCGGCTTTTATAAGAGCAAGGCCAAGCACGCCGTGGAGGCCGCGCAGATGATCGTTGCCGATTACGGCGGCGAGGTACCGGCCGACATGAAGGAGCTCGTCAAGCTGCCGGGCGTGGGGCGCAAGACGGCGAACATCGTGCTCAATGTGGGGTTTGGCATTGTCGAGGGCATCGCGGTCGATACGCACGTCAACCGCATCGCGCACCGCCTGATGCTGAGCCCCAAGACGCATGCCAAAGAGCCGCTCAAGACCGAGCAAGATCTGCTCAAGATTCTGCCGCACGAGTATTGGGGATCGGTCAACCACCAGTGGATCACCTTTGGCCGCGAGATCTGCGACGCCCGCAAACCCAAGTGCGATGAGTGCCCGCTGGCAGACCTTTGCCCCAGCGTGCGTGTGATGGGGTAGGGGCCCGCCGCATTTTGTCGGCACCCAAAGACGGCGACCAATGTTGCGCAGCACATGTGGGTCGCGAGGGCTCAATATGATGGCGATAGATGCCGTTTGTTGTGAGGGGATGCCCGAATATGTCTTGCGCCAAGTGTGGCTCCGAGATGCCCGACGGAACCGATTTTTACACGAACTGCGGGGCTGGGCATGCGCTTGAGCAGGAGTATATGTTGCCTCCTGCCGGCTCATGCAAAAATGTGTTGCTAATTTAGAAGCCTATTCAAGCGCGCCGAAGTCGTGGCGTGCTGGCGTAGCATGAACAAAAAATCAAGCAATGGAGGGCAACGTGGCAACATTGAAGACGCGAGAGCTTGAAGATTATTTTGAGCGCATTGTGCGCACGCGCGAAGGTGACCTACCTGGTCGTCGCAAAGGCGACGAATACTTGTCTCAAACACATGTGCTCTACCACGGAGATCCTGCACCCTGGGCTTTAACGCCAAAGATATTCGATAAGGATATGACGGCGCTTCTTAAGGAGGCGGCCGAGCGCATGTACGGCATTATGGACAAGGTGACGCGGGCGTTTTGTTCCGATGCCTCCGTGCGTGCGTGGTTTCGCATGGATCCGGCTTTTGCTGGCCTGTGCGCTATGGATGCCGGCTATGATTGCCAGATCCCCCTTGCGCGCGTTGATATCTTTCTTGACGAGGACGACGGTTCGTATACGTTTTGCGAGCTCAATACCGACGGCAGTGCTGGAATGGTAGTGACCGATGCGGTCTGTCAGGCAGTGCGGATAACGCCTTCCTTTGAGGAGTTTGCATCCGACCACCCCGGCTTTCGGCAGTACAATTTGTGCGGTAGCTGGATAGATGCATTGTTTGAGACCTTTGCAGAGTGGGAGCTGGCCCATCCTCGTCGCACCGAGGATGGTGCACGATCGGACGACGGGGTCTGCGTTGACGAGGGGCTCTATACACCGCAATCAAAGATAAATCCCGCTTCGGTGGCAATCGTCGACTATTCGGAAAGCATCGACTTGGAAGACGCGGCTCATTTTGTCGACCTTATGAGGCGGCGGGGTGTAGTCGCGCGCTTTACGGATGTACGCGACCTGCGGATTGTCGAAGAAGAGGTCGGTGCTAGGCACCTGTGCGATGCCGCTGGTCCTATTGATTGCGTTTGGCGGCGCGCGGTGACCGGCGAGCTGTGGGATAAGCCGTGCGACGGACGCTCGGCCTTAATCGAGGCTGCCCAAGAAGGGCTTGCATGTATCGTCGGTGGTTTTAGAACGTGGCCGTGTGCGACTAAGACCGTATTTGCGTTTTTGTGGTCTCGAGCCGGGCAGTCCTTGTTGAGCCCGGAGGAGCAATCGTTTGTCCGGGAGCATGTGCCCTATACCGAGATTATGGACGAAAGCACCCAGTTGTCGAGATTTGCCGAAAAGGATCGATGGATTGTCAAGCCGTGCGGCGGCTACAACGCGGTTGGCGTTGTCGCCGGTTTGGATGTCACGGAACGGGAATGGTCCCAGGTGCTTGCTCGCGCTGCGGCAGCTGGGGCGATTGTGCAGGAGTATGCTCAGCAGTATCAGACTCCCTGCTTGCGCGGAACGCTTGTCGATGGGCCGCATCGAGGAGAGGCGCCCAAAGGACTTGTGGATGATCTTGGTTTTGCGCCCGCTTCTAATATGGAAGGCCTGTACCTGTATCGCGGCCGTTTTGCGGGCGTGTACACGCGCGTCGGTTTTGCCAACACCATAGGTGAGTGGACGAGTCGCCTGAACGTCGCGAGCTTTTTTGAGGAATAGTCGTTTTTAGGCACCTTCCGTGGTTGCGGCGTTCGACGTGACGGGGAGATTTTGGCGAAGCCGGTGAGTTCAGTTCTATCTGGCGTTTTTTGCGGGGCTGGGCGCACGTCTGAGCTGGAGTCCCCTCCATGCGCTACCATGACAGGCAACGAATTTGACGAACGACCCGCCGAGCTTGCCTCGGCGGGCTTTTGTCGTTGCAATGCCGGAGGAACAGCATGCTCATTCACCGTATAGCCGCGCAGCTTTACACTGCCGAGGCGCTGCAGACCGTCGAGGCCGGGCTCGATTCTGGCGAGGACGTGACGCTGGCCGTGTCTCAGTCGGGCCGAACGCTTATGGCCGCCGCCCAGTTTACACGTCGTCCGCGCCCCACGGTCTACATCGTGAGTGGCGAGGATGCGGCCGATCGCGCCGCACGCAGTTTGGCCGCCTATGTGGGCCTGGCGCACGTGTGCCGCTTTCCCGAGCGCAAGGACTACCCTTGGCGCGAGCAAGCACCCGACGACGCCGTGGTGGCCCAGCGCTGCGAGGCGCTCGGGCGCATCGTGCGCGGGGACAACTGCATCATGGTCGCCTCGGCCCGCGCACTGCTGCGCTGCGTGCCGCCGGTCGAGAGCCACTACTGGGAGTCCACTACTTTTGCGGTGGGCGAGGAGATTCCTTTTGATGAGGTGCCGCAGCGCCTGGTGGGCATGGGCTACACCAGTGCCGGCGCCGCCGATGCGCCCGGTCTGTTCCGCGTGCACGGCGACACCGTAGAGGTGTTTCCCGCGCAGGAAAAGGCGCCCGTGCGCATCGAGTTTTTCGGCGACGAGATTGACCGCATCCGCCGCATGGTGAGCTCAACGGGGCAGACCATCGGTAACGAGGACAGTATCGAGATCTTCCCCTGCCGTGAGCTGGCGCTTACCGACGAGGCCGTCCACAACATGCATGTGGCGCTCTATCGCGCCAGCCAGGACGACAGCAAACTGGCGGCGCTGCTCGAGATGGTGGATGCGCGTATCGTCACGCCCGAGCTCGACCGCTTTTTGCCGGTGATGTACGGCCAGACCGTAAGCCCGTTGGCGCACGTGAGCGGCAAGGCGCTGGTGGTGCTGTCCGAGCCGCGTTCGCTGTTCGACGACTGCCTGCGCGCCTACGAGGATATCGAGGCGCGTGCCGGCGAGGCAGGGATTGACCGCCTGGATGGTCTGTACGTGCGCGCCCAACAGCTCGATTTTGGTGCCCAGCAGCGCCTGAACTATGTGAGCCTCATCCGTGCCGGCGGTGCGGTGACGGCCGAGCTCAAGATTGAGCAGCCGGCCATCGCAGGCTCGGACAACCGTTTTATGACGCGCATCCAGGAAGTCGTGGGCAAGCGCTATGCCTGCGTGTTTGCCATTCCCGACCGCGGCGCGCGCGAGTCGATGGAGCTCACCTTTGGCGACGAGGGCATAACCTTTGAGGAGTCACTGACGGCCGCGCCCGAAAACGCCGACGCCATCGGCGACCGCGTGCGCGTGGCAGCGGCGGATTCCGCCGACCGTGCCGCATGCCAGGAGGCCCATGCTTCCATTCGCGAGCGTAAGGCCGACGCGCTCAACGCCCGCTCGCTCGAGGCGGGCGCCGCGCAGGCTGCCGCCGGCGCTGCCGTGCCCACCATCTCGCGCGGACGCGTGACCTTTGTCGATGCCGCCCTGCCGCAGGGCGTGGTGGTGCCCGATGCCAACCTGGCCGTGTTCTCGATCGCCGACCTCAACGCCCGCATGGACGCCAACCGCGCGCGCAGCCGCCGTAAGGTTGACATCACGCAGATCACCTTCCCGTTTAAGCCGGGCGACTACGTGGTGCACGCTACCCACGGCATCGCGCTCTTTAGCGAGATCGCGCGCCAGGAAGTGGGCGGCAAGGAGCGCGACTACTTTTTGCTGGAATATGCCGACGGCGACAAGCTCTACGTGCCGCTCGAGCAGGTCGACCGCATCACACGCTATGTTGGCCCCGACGGCGACAAGCCGCGCCTGACCAGGCTCAATACCGCCGACTGGACGCGTGCCACCAACAAGGCACGCAAGAACGCCAAAAAGCTGGCGTTTGACCTGGTCGACCTGTATACGCGCCGCTCGTCGATTACCGGTATCGCCTGTCCGCCCGATACGCCCGAGCAGATCGAGATGGAGGAGAGCTTCCCCTACGACGAGACGCGCGACCAGCTGGAGGCTATCGCCGACATCAAGGCCGACATGGAGGCGCCCAAGCCCATGGACCGCCTGCTGTGCGGCGACGTGGGTTTCGGCAAGACCGAGGTTGCCCTGCGCGCGGCGTTTAAGTGCGTGGACTCCGGCCGCCAAGTCATGGTGCTCTGCCCCACGACCATTCTGGCCCAGCAGCACTACGAGACGTTCTTTGAGCGCTTTGCCCCGTTTGGCCTGGAGGTCGAAGTGCTCAGCCGCTTCCGCACTCCGGCGCAGCAGAAGCGCGCGCTTAAGGCGTTTGCCGAGGGCACGATTGATGTGCTCATCGGCACGCACCGCTTGCTTTCTGCCGACGTGAACCCCAAGAACCTGGGCATGGTGATCATCGACGAGGAGCAGCGCTTTGGTGTGCAGCACAAGGAGCAGCTCAAGAACCTGCGCGAGCAAATCGACGTGCTCACGCTTTCGGCAACGCCTATTCCGCGAACCATGCAGATGGCCACGAGCGGCGTGCGCGACATGAGCCTGATCACCACACCGCCGACCGGGCGTCGTCCCGTGATCGTGCACGTGGGGGAGTACGACCCCGACGTGGTGAGTGCGGCGATTCGCCTGGAGGTGGGCCGCGGCGGTCAGGTGTATTACGTGTCCAACCGCGTCAAGACCATCGATGATGCCGTGGCGCGCGTGCACGAGGCCGCGCCCGAGGCGCGCGTGGGCGTGGCGCACGGCAAGATGAGCCCGCGCGAGGTCGAGGACGTGATGATCGAGTTCGCGACCAAGAAGATCGACGTGCTTATCGCCACGACCATCGTGGAGAGCGGCATCGACAACGCAACGGCCAACACGCTCATCATCGAGGACTCGCAGCGCCTGGGCCTGGCACAGCTCTACCAGCTTAAGGGCCGCGTGGGCCGCTCGGCCACGCAGGCATACGCGTACTTTATGTTCCCAGGTGAGCTGCCGCTCACTGAGGAAGCAACGGCGCGCCTGACCGCGCTTTCCGAGTTCCAGGACCTGGGCAGCGGCATGCGCATTGCCATGCGCGACCTGGAGATCCGCGGCGCCGGTTCGCTCATGGGCGCCGAGCAGCACGGCAACCTGTCGAGCGTGGGTTTCGACCTGTTTACGCAGATGCTGGGACAGGCCGTGGCCGAGGCACGCGGCGATGACGATGCCGGCGTGGAGGCGGCGAGCGTGGGCATCAACCTGCCGGCAGACTACTTCTTGTCCGAGGAGTACATGCCGGCGGTGGACCAGCGCGTGCTCGTGTACCGCAAGCTCGCGGCGGCTGAGGACTTGGAGAGTATCGACGAGGTGCAGGAGGAGACCGAGGCCGCGCATGGCGAGCTGCCGTTGGCGGGACTCAACCTGTTCAACCGCGCGCGTATCCGCATCCGCGGCGAGCGCCTGGGGCTCGAGAGCGTCACGCTCAGCGGCGGCCGCATCACGTTTTTGGGCGTTGACGTGCCCAAGAAGGTGGCCTTTGAGCTTAAGACCCGCTATGGCGCGGTGAACTTCCCCAAGAGCCGCAAGCTGTCGGTACCCTACAAGGCAGGCGCCGGTGCGGGCAGCGGCCTGGGTCGCGGTCTCGACGCCAACGACGGCACCGGCCCCGTGGCCGCGGCACTCATGCTGCTGCAACAGCTGGGTGCCAGCGACGACGACTAACGGGTCGACGCTGCAAACGCCCCATTTGGGCACTCTGGCTCCATCGAAAGGAAAGCATGTTCGGATACATCTATAAGAAAGATGTCGCCATTATCGCGGTTGTCCTGTGCCTTTGCCTGGGCGTGGGCAGTTTCTTCGATTATCAGATCTCGAGCGCGCTGTTCAACGTCGGCAGCATGTACGGTCGCTTTATCGAGGCCGCCGGCGAGCTGCCGTTCGAGCTGACGGCGAGCATCGCGGGCGTTATGCTCGTGCGCGCGGTGCGTCCCGACTCCAGGGGGAGCAAATGGCTCGCCGTGCTCGGCATCCTCGTCAACATTGGCCTGGCCGGCTACGAGATCGTTTCGTCCCTGCGGGTTGGCGGCAAACTCATCGCGGTTCAGTTGGTGCTGACGTTTGTGCTGGTCATCGCCGCTAACCTTGTCGTCTATCGCCTCACGCGCACGACCGAGCCCGACGAGCTCACGCGCTGGGCGTTGATGGTGCTTGTCGTGTGGGTCGCTCAGGCCATCATCCTCAACGTGATTGTCAAGCCGCTGTGGTCGCGCCCACGCATGCGCGTGATCGAGGTGACGCAGGGACTCGAGTTTCGGCCGTGGTGGGTGATCGGCAACCCCGACAAGTGGGCCTATATTGCCGCCGGTGTAGCCAAGGACGGCTTTAAGTCGTTTGCGAGCGGACACACGGCGCACGCGGCAATCGGCCTCATGCTCGCCGGGCTTCCCGCAGTGGCTTTTAAGGAAAAACCGTCGCGCCGTCGTGTGGTCTTTTGGACGGCGGCTGTGGTCGCGGCGCTCGTCGCGTTTGGCCGCATCGTGATCGGAGCGCACTTTTTGAGTGACGTGAGCTGCGGTTTTGCTCTGGTACTGGCACTTGAGTGCCTTGCCGCGCGCATTGCCTATCCCAGCGGCGTACAATAGCTCCGTTTGAATCATCTGGCCGATACCCGGTAAGAGAGGATTGCCATGCTCGCGTTCAACAACGACTATTCCCACGGCGCACACCCAGCGGTGCTGCAGGCGCTCGTCGACACCAATATGGAGCCGCAGCCCGGCTACGGTACCGATGCACATACCGAGCGTGCCAAGCAACTTATTCGCGAGGCCTGCCAGGCCCCCGATGCCGACGTGTTTTTTCTGGTGGGCGGCACGCAGGCCAACGCGACGGTGATTGATATGCTGCTCGCGCCCTACCAGGGCGTTGTTGCCGCCGAGACCGGTCATGTTGCCTGCCACGAGGCGGGCGCCATCGAGTTTGGCGGCCACAAGGTGCTCACCATCCCCGGCTACGAGGGCAAGATGCACGCCGAGGATCTCGAGAACTATATCCAGGTGTTCTACGAAAACGAGAGCTACGAACACACGGTGTTCCCGGGCGCCGTGTACGTGAGCCTATCGACTGAGTACGGCACGCTGTACTCCAAGGCCGAGCTCGCGGCGATTCACGCGGTGTGCCAGAAGCGCGAGATTCCGCTGTTTGTGGATGGCGCCCGCCTGGCCTATGCGCTGGCGGCCGATGAGTGCGACATTACCCTGCCCGAGCTGGCGCAGCTGTGCGACGTGTTCTACATCGGCGGCACCAAGTGCGGCGCGCTCTGCGGCGAGGCTGTGGTGTTCTGCGGCATGCGCGCCCCGGCGCATCCCATTCCGCGTATTAAGCAGCACGGCGCGCTGTTGGCCAAGGGCCGCCTGACGGGCGTGCAGTTTGAGGCGCTCTTTACCGACGGCCTGTATTTTGAGATTGGCCGTCAGGCGATCGAAACCGCGCAGGCGCTTCGTCGCGTGCTGCACGAGCACGGCTACCGGTTCTTCTTGGAGACGCCGACTAACCAGCAGTTCGTGATTCTGCCCAACGAGGACATGGCGCGCATTCGCGAGCATGCGGCGATCGAGTACTGGGAAAAGTACGACGAGACCCACACGGTGGTGCGCTTTTGCACCAGCTGGGCCACGACGCAGGAGGATATCGACGCGTTGGCGGCTGTCCTGTAGCCTGATGTAATGACGGGGGGCCGCCTTGCGCTGGGTTTGGCGCAAGGCGGCCTCTGTTTTTGAGGGGGAAGGGTTGTATGACCGAGATGTCCGAGCCGACGATTCGCCTGGCGACGCCCGATGATGCGCCGGCGTTGCTTGCCATCTATGAGCCGTATGTGCGCCAGACGGCGATTACCTGCGAATACGAGGTGCCGAGCGTTGAGGAGTTCGCCGGGCGTATTGAGCGTACGCTCAAGCGCTATCCGTATTTGGTGATGGAGTTGGACGGGCGTCCGGTAGGCTATGCCTACGTGAGTCCGCTTAACAGCCGCGAGGCATACGACTGGTCGGTCGAGACGTCGATTTACCTGGCACGCGACGTGCGCCACGGCGGGCTGGGCCGCAAGCTGCACGATGCGCTCAAGCAGTGCCTGATCGCGATGGGCATCACCAACATGTGCGCGCTCATCGCCGTGCCGCACGACAAGGACGACGAGTATCTAACGCACAACAGCCAGGACTTCCATGCCCATATGGGATATCGCTTGGTGGGTGCTTTCGACCGCTGTGCCCAAAAGTTCGGCCGCTGGTACGACATGTGCTGGATGGAGCTGGTCCTGGCCGAGCGCACCCCCAACCAGCCCAAACCAACCTGGTTCCCCGACCTTCC
>DXZM01000012.1:11068-71800 GCA_019419665.1 Collinsella sp. | reverse complement strand
TCCTGGCCGAGCGCACCCCCAACCAGCCCAAACCAACCTGGTTCCCCGACCTTCCTAAACCTACCATTTAGGGACAGGTTCATTTTGGCAGGTTTTTGGCTGTCTTGTGGTATCAAATCGCCGCAAGTAGCGTGGCGTTTGTACGCTATTTTGACCTGGATTGTCCCCTCGGGACGCCTT
This sequence comes from Collinsella sp., assembly GCA_019419665.1. Lineage (GTDB taxonomy): Bacteria > Actinomycetota > Coriobacteriia > Coriobacteriales > Coriobacteriaceae > Collinsella. Next base: position 71,620 of record DXZM01000012.1, on the reverse strand, counting down.
GCGGGCTAAGTGAGTAGACTTTTTTGGCGCAGGCCGAGCACAAAGCGTATCTGCCTTAGTAAAACCGCAGGTCACGGAGGTGGCTGTTTTGAATGTGCTCGGCAGCTCGCGAAAAGTCTACTCACTTAGATTTACGGTGCTGGATATTTTGGGCAGGAACAGTTGAGCTTGGGCGGCGAGTGTTGCCAGGCGATGTTGGCATTTGCGCCATGCCGGCTTGAGATTTAATAAAAACCGCAGGTAAAACGTTTATTAGGTACATTTTGCCTCGTTTGGTGCGCTAGCCGATGGGCTCGGTGTATTTGGCGCGGTCGGTGCGTTGGATGCGCTTGGAGACATGGAGCGGACGGCCGTCGGTGTCGTAGACGTAGTCGGTGATCAGGATCAGCGCCTGCCCGCGCTCGACGTTGAGCAAAAATGCCTCGTTTTGCGACGCATAGCACACCTCAAAGGTCTTATGCCCCTGCGCCGGCGCGCGATGGAACTCCTGGCGCAGCGTGGCGTAGAGCGAACCGTTGATATCGCGATCGATGAGCGACCCAAAGCTTGGCGGCAAATAGGTGGTCTCCAGGCACAGTGGCGCATCGTCCAGGTAACGCAGGCGGACAAGTTTGACAAGCTTGCTGCCCACGCTAGCGTCAAAGAACTTGGCCACGCTGCCCATTGCTTTGGCAAAGCCCGAGTCCACCGTGCGCGTGGTGGGCTTCATGCCCTGGCCTTCGACCTGCTTGGTATAGCTCGAAAACACCAGGTTGTTCTCGTGGAGCGCCGGTGTGTCGGCCACAAAGGCGCCGCGCCCGCGCTCGGTTCGAATCAGGCCCTCGTCAACAAGCACCTTAAGGGCATGGCGCACGGTGCTGCGCGACAGGCCCGATTCGTCCATGAGTTCCATCTCGGACGGCAGTTTATCTCCGCGGGCGTAGGTGCCGGCGGCAATGCGGTCGCGAAGCGTTGCCGCCAGACGCTCGTATTGGGTCAAGTTCTTTTTCGACGAAGTGCTCATGCGAACAACCTGTATCTAACTTGTATGCTTACAGAACCAAGCATGTATCCAACATGACAACAAAACCGCTGGTAATGGCTTGCCGAAAACTTTACCAGCAAAATTTCTAAGACAAATATAGCATACAACTAGTCGACATAACCAAAACATGTATGTAACTTGTATGCCATCGAGAGCATCAAACGAGAAGAAAGGCTGATGCACGATGACTACTCAGGAACAGGTTAAGGACGTCGTCTCCCAGGTTTTGGCTGACAAGGCAGACAAGGGCGGCATCAAGCGCGTCGTGTGGATTGGCGCCGGTGGATCCAACGGCGGCAACTATCCTGCCCAGTACTTTATGGAGCACGAGGCCACGCAGGTCGTGAGCTCCAGCTACACCAGCAACGAGTTCGTGCACGCCACGCCTGCCTACGTCAACGAGAACACCCTGGCCGTCGTCGTGTCCATGCGCGGCACCAAGGAGACCATCGTCGCCGCCCAGGTCGCCAAGAACCACGGCGCCAGCACCATCGCCATCTATGTTGACGAGTCCGGCCTCACCGAGGTCTGCGACTACAAGATCCAGTACGACAGCCTGGCCATCGACGAGTCCTGCATGGGCCGCACCAACTCCGCCGTCGTGACCATGATTGCTATGGAGCTTACGCAGCAGACCGAGGGCTATGCCGAGTACGAGGCCGCTATGGCCGCCTTCGACTTGGTCGACCCCATCTATCGCAAGGCTGTCGAGTACACCCGTCCGCTCGCAGCCAAGTGGGCCGAGCAGAACGCCGACAAGCCCTGCATCAACGTTATGGCTCAGGGCCCGCTCTTTGGTGCCGCCTACGTCTTTAGCATCTGCAACGTGCAGGAGATGCTGCAGATCGACTCCTGCACCATCAACACCTGCGACTTCTTCCACGGCCCCTTCGAGATTCTGGACAAGCGCACCTCGCTGTTCCAGCTCATCAGTGTCGGCCGCAGCCGCTGCAATGACGAGCGCGGCATCCGCTTCGTCAACCAGTACGGTGGCGAGCGCGTCTATCAGCTCGACGCCAAGGAGCTCGGCCTCAACGACATCAAGGACAGCGTGAGTGAGTACTTCAACCACCTGATCTTTGCCCCGATTCTCAACAACGTGTACATGCGCGCTCTCTCTGCCGTTACCCACAAGGACTACATGACGCGCCGCTACATGTGGAAGCTTGATTACTAAGGGATAGAGCGGCCTAACAGCCCAATACCCCTCATGAGTTGCGGTGGAATAGTTCCTGTTTGGGGGCGTGAAGCCTCTGTTTGAGAACTATTTCACTGCAACTGCTAGAGCGGCACTTGGGGACGTTCCCTTTCTGCCGGCAGTTGGGGACACTCCTTGTGTCGAGAGATTTCCCGTTCGCCGATTTGTGCCTTGAAAAATGTATATAACGACTATAACGTAGCATGAAACATATTGGAAATATACTGAGGAGGCTGCGTTGAAGAGGAGCAATCTGGGCTATGTGCTGGTGCTGATCGCCGCGCTTATGTGGGGCAGCATCGGAATCTTTGTAAACGGCATCTCAGCCATGGGCGTTTCGTCCCAGAGCATGGCTGCCTTTCGCTTGTTGGTCGGAGCGCTTATCTTGGCGCCGGTCCTGATGTTTATGGGCTGCCGTCCGGGTGAGGGGTCTACCGTGGTTCAGGGTCCGCTGACCCTGTTCAAGGCAAGCCCTAAAGAGCTTGTTTCCTGCGCGCTTGTCGGTATCGTCGGTTTGGCTGCCGCCAACACCTGCTATTACGAGTGCATGCGCGAGGTGGGCATGTCCACGGCATCGGTGCTGCTCTACACGTCGCCGGTGTTTGGCGTCGCGCTCGGCCGCGTCCTTTATCGCGAGGACGTGACCCTCAACAAGCTCGTCGCCATTGTCTTTAACATCGTTGGCTGTGTACTTGCAGTGACCAATGGTGACCTTTCCGGTTTCCATTTTTCGGTTTGGGGCGTCACGTCGGGCGTGATTGCAGGCCTTTGTGGGGCGTCGCTCGCGGTGTTTAGCCGGATAGCAACCAAGACGGTCCACCCGCTGGCTGTCACGTTTTGGGGCTTTGTTTTTGGCGGTGCGGTTATGGCAGCTATCGCGGCTCCGTGGCCGGATGTCGCCGCGGCGATGTCGCCACAGTTGCTGCTGCTGTTCCTTGGCTTTGGACTCATTCCCACGGCCGTGGCCTACATCCTATATATGCAGGGTCTGTCCATGGGGCTCGAGACGTCGAAAGTTCCCGTCGTAATGTCATTCGAGACAGTCGTCACCGTACTGCTGGGCATTGGTGTCTACGCCGAGCCCGCCGGCGCGATTAAAGTCCTGGGCATTGTGCTGGTGCTCGCGTCCATCCTGATCATGAACACCGATTTCTCCAAGCTGCGCAACAGTGTGTTTGTCGGTCATGTCATTGAGAGCATGACCTTTAAGCCCAACGCGTGGTGGACCGAAAAATCTCAGGACATGGATCTGTTTAAGGAACGCACCGGCATTGCGCTGGAACCCACCGTACAGGAAAGCCCCTGGTACTTCGTGCGATAGGGGATTGCGCGCAGGGTCTGACCTGGGGTTATCCAGCTAGCGCCGGCCTACTAGCCAAACGTTTCGAGTACGTTAAACCCGTCAACGGTCGATTTTCACCCGCGAACGGTCTTTATACTAATTAGCAATATAAGCAACGTATAAGACGTTATAATGACCATAACGAAAAGGAGGAGGCAAGATGAATCAGATCATTCTCGCATCTCATGGCGGCCTGGCCGCAGGCGCCAAAGACACGCTCGAGATGGTTCTCGGCGACGTGTCGAACGTCCACGTCGTGTCGCTTGCTCGTGACGACAAGGAGCCCATCACCAATAAGGTTGAGGCTATGATCGCCACGTTCAACGCGGACGACACCGTCTATGTGCTGACCGATATGCTCGGCAGCTCGGTCAACAACAACATGGTCGAGCTTTCCAAGAACGGCACGAAGTTCACGGTTGTTAGCGGTTTCAACATCCCGCTGGCGCTCACGCTCGCTATGAGCCCCGTCCCCGTCAAGGGTGCCGAGCTCGCGGCCCTCATCAACGAGGCCCGCACCGGTCTGACCAACCCCAACGCACCGGTCGAGGCCGCCGCGGCTCCCGCCAAGAAGGCCAAGGCGTCCCGTCACAGCTCCGGTCCCGCCAAGATCGTCCTCGCACGTCTTGACTACCGTCTGCTGCACGGCCAGGTCGTCTTTACCTGGACCACCAAGGTTCAGGCCGAGCGCATCATCGTCGTCGACAACGCTGCCGCCAACGATGACATCAAGAAGGGCGCTCTTAAGCTGGCCAAGCCCCAGGGCGTGCGCCTGAACGTCTTCACCGTCGAGCGTGCCCTCGCCAAGATGGACAAGCTCAACACCCTCGGCGAGCGCGTCATGTTCGTCTTTGGCAACACGGCCGAGATGCTGCAGTTCTGCCAGGGCTACAAGCTCGACGCCATCAACCTGGGCGCCACCGCCAACCACGATGGTGCCGATCAGGTCGGCGGCAAGGACAGCTCCGTCTTCCTCGACGCCACCCAGAAGGCCGACGTCAACCAGCTGCTCGACATGGGCATCAAGCTCTACGTCCAGCAGACCCCTACGTATCAGAGCGTCGACATCGACGCCAAGCTGTAATCAACCAGGCTTTTGCCTGACTGAAAGGAGAAGGGTATGAATACGTTCATCAGTGCGGTGCTCGTCGGCCTCGTCGGCGTGTTCTGCATGTGGGACTCCCGCCTGCTCGGTCGTCTTAACTTCGAGCAGCCTCTCGTTGGCGCTACGCTCGTCGGTCTGCTGCTGGGCGATGTGCCCACCGGCCTTGCCGTCGGTGCCGCCGTCGAGCTCGTGTCCATGGGCCTGGTGCAGGTCGGCGCCGCCGTTCCGCCCGATATGGTCCTGGGCGGCATCGTGGCCGCTGCCTTCGCGTGCCTGACCGATGCTTCCGCCGAGACCGCCATGACGATCGCCATCCCGGTCGCCGTCCTGGGTCAGCTCCTCGGCATCGTGTTCCGTTCCATCATCGCCGCCCTCACCCATGTGGCCGATAGCGCGATTGATAACGGCAAGTTCAAGACCGCCTACCGTATGCACATCTGCGCCGGCTCCGGTCTGTACGCCATCATGTACTTCCTGCCGATCTTCCTGGCCGTCTTTGTCGGTACCGACCTGGTCCAAGCCATCGTCAACATGGTTCCCGAGTGGCTGTCCGTTGGTCTGAACGTCTCGACCAAGATCATGACCGCCTACGGTCTGGCCCTGCTGCTCACCATGATGATCAAGAAGGGTATGACCCCGTTCCTGTTCATCGGCTTCCTGCTCGCCGCCTACCTCAACCTGTCCGTCATCGCGGTCGCTCTGATCGGTGTGTGCCTGGCTATCGTCTTCATGGGCTTCAAGTTCAATGGCTCCCATGCAGCCGCCGGTGTCGATTCCGACTACGATCCGCTCGAAGACGACGAAGACTAAGGAGGAACACACTATGGCAACCGCAACCAAGGACGTGTCCCTGAACAAGAAGATCAGCCAGTTCTTCTGGCGCTCCTGGGCCATCCAGGCCTCTTGGAACTACGAGCGTCAGATGAACATGGGCTTCCTCTACGGCATGGTCCCCACGCTCGATCGCCTCTATCCGGACGAGTCCGACCCCAAGCAGCTCGCTGCTAAGAAAGAGGCTTACCACCGTCACATGGCGTTCTACAACTGCACCCCGCAGACGAGCGCTTTCATCCTGGGCCTCGCCGCCTCCATGGAGGAGGAGTACGCCAAGGATCCCGAGAACTTCGATCCCGATTCGATTAACGCGGTCAAGACCTCCCTCATGGGCCCGCTTTCCGGCATCGGTGACTCCTTCTTCCAGGGCACCATCCGCGTTATCGCCTTTGGCCTGGGCGTTCAGCTGGCTCAGCAGGGCTCCATCATGGGTCCGATCCTGGCCATGCTCATCTCCATCGTGCCCTCCGTGCTGATCACGTGGTTCGCTGCCAAGATCGGCTACCAGGGCGGCCACGAGTACCTGAGCAAGCTCCAGGGTGGCGACCTCATGGAGAAGCTCATGTATGTCTGCGGCATCGTGGGTCTTATGTCCGTGGGCGGCATGATCGCTACGCTGATCGGCGCCACCACCCCGCTGCAGTTCGCTGAGGGTACCGTCGTGATCCAGGACATCCTGGACGGCATGATGCCCCAGATGATCTCCCTTGGCCTCACCGGCCTTATGTACTGGCTCATCAAGAAGAACGTCAACACCGGTTGGCTTCTCGTGATCGCCATCGTGGGCGGCATCGCCCTCTCCGCGGCCGGCATCCTGGCCTAGTCGCGACCAAGCGCCTAACCGCTTTCCCCCGGGGGCCTGCCTGGCATCCCATACCCCAGGCAGGCTTCCATCCCTAAATGTGACAAAGGGACAGTTCCTTTGCCACATCCTCAACGGGCCGGCGACTCGGTCCAAACCACGGTAACCCTGCGAGCGCCCGGCAATGTGGCGCCGCAAAAAATCGAAAGGAATGTGTCAGATGTACGAGATCGACCTTAACCTCCCTAAGCAGATCGTCGCTGACGTCCTGTCCAACCACGAGATCCACAGCGTCGCCTTCGTCGGCTGCGGTGCCTCCATGTCCGACCTTTACCCCGCCAAGTACTTCCTGGCCAACAACACGGACAAGCTGAACGTTCAGATCTTCACCGCTAACGAGTTCAACTACGACACGCCTTCCTGGGTCAACGAGCACACCTTCGTGATCACCTGCTCCCTCGGTGGCTCCACGCCCGAGACCGTCGAGGCCAACAAGACCGCCAAGAAGCACAACTGCCCGGTCGTCTCCCTCACCAACAAGGCTGGCTCCGCTCTGACCGTCGACGCCGACCACGTCATCGTCCACGGCTTCCACGCCAACTACGCTGCCAAGTGCGAGAAGCCCGGCTATGCCATCGCTCTTGCTCTCGAGATCCTTCAGCAGACCGAGGGCTATGACCACTACGAGGACATGATCACCGGCCTCACCAACGTTTTCGATCTCTGCGAGAACGCCGCTCAGCACTGCAAGAAGCTCGCCAAGAAGTTCGCCGAGGACTTCAAGGACGACAAGATGATCTACTTCATGGCCTCCGGTGCCTCCGAGAAGATGGCTTATTCTCACGCCGCCTTCCTGTTCACCGAGATGCAGTGGATCGACGCCGCCGCCTACAACACCGGCGAGTACTTCCACGGCCCGTTCGAGGTTTCCACCGAGGGTAAGCCCTACGTCTTCTTCATGTCCGATGGTGCTACCCGTCCGATGGACGCTCGCGCCCTCACCTTCCTTGAGCGCATGGGCGCCAAGGTCGCTCTGATCGACTCCAAGGACTACGGCCTGGCTGACGCCGTGCCCGCGAGCGTCATCACCTACTTCAACCCGCTGCTGCACCTCGCCGTTATGCGCGAGTACGGCAACCAGATCGCCGAGGCCCGTCAGCACCCGCTGACCATGCGTCGCTACATGTGGAAGCTTTCCTACTAATCACAAGTAAGTAGACCTTACGGGTTGATTGAGAGGGGATGGGGTTTGCGCCCCGTCCCCTTTTTGCTTTGGGGGCGTGTCCGTTGCGTCATAAAACCCCAGATAAAACCTACCAAAATAAACCTGTCCCTTTTTGGCAGGTGGGAGGAGATGCGTATGATCAAGGCAGTGCTGTTTGATATGGACGGCGTGCTGGTCGATACCGAGTGGTTCTACAACCGTCGTCGCGTGGCGTTTATGGAGGAGAAGGGGTTCCACTTTGACGAGATTCCCGATCTTTCGGGGTCTAACGAGCCCGCCATCTGGAAGTCGCTGGTGCCCGACGATGTTGAGCTGCGCGAGCGCTTGCGCGTTGAGTACAAGCAGGTCTACAGCCCGGTTCACCCTGTTCCGTATGCCGAGCTGCTCAACGAGCAGACGGAGCCGGTGATGCGCGAGCTGCACGAGCGCGGCGTCAAGTGTGCCATCGCGAGCTCGTCCTATCGCGAGCTCATTGACGAGCTGGTGGAGATTGCCGGTATCACCGACGTGCTGGACTACACCATCAGCGGTCACGAGTGCAGTGCATTTAAGCCCGACCCCGAGATCTACCTGCGTGCCATGGAGGCGCTGGGCGTTGACCCCGCCGAGTGCCTGGTTATCGAGGACTCGCCGTTGGGCATCGAGGCTGGCAAGCGCTCCGGCGCCCGCGTCCTGGCACTGCGTCCGCATGAGGGCGTTAACCTGGACCAAACGGGAGCCGACGCCGTCATCGACAACCTCGCCGACATTCTGACCGCTTTGTAGCGTCAATTCGCCGCAAGAAGTGCGGATTCACACGTCTCTTGCGGTGGATTGGCTCATTTTGGCTTCGATTTAGATCTGTTTGGCTTCGACTCGGACTAAGTGAGTAGACTTTTTGGCACATGCCGAGCACAAAGCGTTTCTGCCTTAGTAAAACCGCAGGTCACAGAGGTGGCTGTTATTGGCTGTGCTCGGCAGGTTGCGAAAAGTCTACTCACTTAGAATTTGGGCCTTTGGTTGTGGGGTTACCGGTCCCGTTTTGGTTGTCGAGAGAGGGTGAATTGAAGCGCCCTCTCGCGCTCCATGCTACAATCGCCGGCATGCCCCACAATTACATCTGCCTTCGAAAGGAGCCTACGTGGCGAACGCCATCGATCAGCTCACGGACCGCGTGCTCGTGCTCGGCCGTCTCACCATCGTCCGCCGCGCCATTACTGCCGTGGCGGTCACCATCTCCGCCGTTCTCCAGACATTTCTGATTCAGGCGTTCATTCGCCCCGCCGACCTGCTTCCGAGCGGCCTCACCGGCGTCGCGGTCCTGCTCGATCGCGTCACCTCGCTCGGCGGCGTTCATATCGACATCTCGCTCGGCATGCTCGCGCTCAACATCCCCGTGGCGCTCCTTTGCTGGAGCGGCATCAGCAAGCGCTTCGTCATCTTCTCGATGATGCAGGTCATGCTCTCGTCGCTGTTCCTCAACATCTTTCACTTCGCCCCGTTTTTGGGCGACAAGATCATGCTCATCATCTTTGGCGGCGTGGTCTCGGGCCTGGGCGCCGCCATCGCGCTTAAGTCCGGCGCATCCACCGGCGGCACCGACTTTATCGCGCTGTGGGTTTCCAACCATACAGGCAAGACCATCTGGGGCGTCATCTTTGGCTTTAACTGCGCTATCCTGGCGATCTTTGGCTTTATGTTTGGCTGGGACAATGCGGCGTACTCCATCGTGTTCCAGTTTATTTCGACCAAGACCATCGACAGCTTCTATCGTCGCTACGACCGCGTGACGCTGCAGATCACGACGCGCAAGGCAGACGAGGTCATGACTGCCTATGTTGACCATTTTCAGCACGGCATTAGCTGTGCCGAGGTCATCGGCGGATACAGCCGCGAAAAGATGTACCTGCTGCACGCCGTTGTCTCGACCTACGAGAGTCAGGACATTATCAAGCTGGTATGCGACATTGATCCCGGCGCCGTGATCAACGTGTTCCACACGCTCAACTTTGTGGGCGGCTGGTGGGGCGGTCATGTTGACGAGCCCATGCCCACGGCCGTACCCGATCCCGACAAGCCCGCGCGCATGGCCTGCAGGCAGGCGCGCCTCAGCGAGCAGGACAGTTTGCAGCAGGACGACGGCAGGTAAGGATTTGCTGTATGCGGTGTATCGTTTTATCAAACTGAGGTATCATAAAACTAGACGTTATATACGTATTAGTACTTTCGATATTTCGATAAGAGTGATTAGATATGCCTGCGCCCAAAAATGCACCGCTTTACCAGCAGATTTACGACGAAATCAAGGATGCGATCGAGAAAGGTGTTTATGCACCCAAGGAGCGTATTCCTTCCGAGCTTGAGCTAGCCGAGCAGTACGAGGTGAGCCGCATTACGGTGCGCCGCGCCGTCGAGGAGTTGTGCTCCGATGGCTACCTGGTTAAGCAGCAGGGCCGCGGCACCTTTGTTTCCACGCCGCACATCAATCGCCAGTTTCACGCCTCGACGCTGCAGACGTTTACCGCGCTGTGTGCCGACAACGGCATGAAGGCGGGCGCACATGTGGTCGATCGCCAGATCGTTCCGGCGCGCCAAAACGAGATGGAGTTCTTTGGCCTGCAGAAGGATGCGTTGCTGCTGCATATCAAGCGCGTGCGTACGGCCGACGGTGAGCCCATCTTTGAGGAGAACATCTTTGTGCCGTTTGACGCCTACCGTGAGCTGTTGACGGCCGATCTTGAGGACAAGTCGATTTTTGCCGAGGTCGAGCGTGTTGGCGGAACGCCGATTGTTTCGGTTGGCTACCGCACGGTCGAGGCCGTTCGCGCCAATGCCGAGCAGGCGGCCGAGTTGGGCATTGCTCCGCACGATCCACTGCTCAATCTGCGTGCCGGCTTTATCGGCCCCAATGGCGAGTCGGTCCTGATGGGTAAGCAGTACTACGTGGGATCGCGCTACGTTATGGTGATGTAGCTCTAGTTGCGCGGTTTTCCAAACCGCGCAACGGCTCGACGCTGCGCCCTTGGTTCCGCCGTTCTAACGAACGGCGGACCGGTCGACGCTGCAAACGCCCCTAAGCGGCAATCTGACGTTCAATCGTCGGTCGCGTACCGAAGTACGCTTCCCTCCTCTTTCACGTCACCTTGCTCGCTTAGGGGCGTTTTCGCTGACTTATGCTCAACCTGCGACGTTTCCACGCCTGTCAAGAGCTTAGCCGTTGGGGACGTTCTTAAACGACTAGTCATTCAAGAACGTCCCCAACGGCTACCCGCAGAATGAGCGTGGCTGACAGCCGTACGGCAGCGGTCCGCGTGGCGGCGTATAATCGGCGGCAGATGACTTGAACGTTAGGAAACCATGACCGATAGCATGCAGCAGATGGCGCTCGACACGCTCGGCGCCTATTTTGGCTACACCTCGTTTCGCCCAGGACAGGACCGCATGGTCGATGCGATTCTTGCCGGTCGCGATGCGCTGGGCGTTATGCCCACGGGCGCCGGCAAGTCCATTTGCTACCAGGTGCCCGCGCTCATGCTGCCCGGCATCACCTTTGTGGTGAGTCCGCTGCTGTCGCTTATGGAGGACCAGACCCGTGCGTTGCTCGCGGCGGGTGCGCGACCCAGCTATCTCAACTCCAGCCTTACCCCGGCCCAGCAAAACACCGTGCTCAAGCGGGCGCGCGAGGGTCGTTATCAACTTATGTACGTGGCACCCGAGCGCCTGCTCGAGCCGCGCTTTTTAGCCTTTGCGCAGGAGGCCGCGGCGGACGGCGGCATTGGCGTACCGCTCGTGGCCATTGACGAGGCCCACTGCGTGAGCCAATGGGGCCAGGATTTCCGTCCCGCCTACCTGCAGATTCGCGAGTTCATCGAATCGCTTCCGCAGCGTCCCATTGTGGCGGCCTTTACCGCTACGGCAACCGAGCGCGTGCGTGCGGACATCCAGCAGATGCTCGGCCTGCAAAACCCCGCGACGGTGGTGACGGGCTTCGATCGCAAGAACCTCTACTTTGGCTGCGAGGAGATGGGCGACAAAGCCAAGACCGCCTGGGTGCGCGACTATGTGATCGCGCATTCGGGCGAGAGCGGCATCGTGTATTGCTCGACCCGCAAGACCGTCGATGCGCTGGCAGGTGAGCTTGCCGAGGCGCTGGGCCCCAGTGGCATTCGCGTTGGCCGTTACCATGCCGGCATGGGCAACGACGCCCGCCGCCAAAGCCAGCGCGCCTTTATCGACGACGATATCCAGGTGATGGTTGCCACCAACGCCTTTGGCATGGGCATCGACAAGCCCAACGTGCGCTACGTGATCCACAACAATGTGCCCGAGAGCATCGAGGCCTACTACCAGGAGGCGGGCCGCGCCGGCCGCGATGGCGATCCGGCCAGCTGCCACTTACTGTGGAACGGCAACGATTTTCGCATGCGCCGCTTTTTAATCGACCGCGGCGATGCGGCCGACGAGGCGCTCGACGACGAGCAACGCGCGTGGGCGCTCCAAAATCGATATCGTCTGCTCAGCCAGATGGAGGGCTACTGCAATACCACCGGCTGCCTGCGCGAATATATGCTGCGCTACTTTGGCGACGAGGCCGCGGCCGAGCATGCTGCTGCGGCTGGTGCGGGCGCCACCGCCACGGACGAAGCCGAGGGCTGCGGCAACTGCAGCAACTGCCTCACGCAGTTCGAGGTCGAGGACGTCACCGATATGGCCCGCGCCGCCGTGCGCTATGTGGCCACGCGTCCCATGCGCTTTGGCAAGTCGCTGATCGCCGACGTTCTTCACGGCGGCAACACCGAGCGCATTCGCCAGATGCATCTGGACGAGGACCGCGGCTACGGTGAGCTGTCGAGCGAATCGGTCGGGCGCATCAAGGACATCATCGGCCAGCTGTGCGGCCGCGGTTATTTGGCCACCTCGCAGGGGCAGTACCCGGTCGTGGGACTGGGTCCGCGTGCCGGCGAGGTCGAGGATGAGGCGTTCGCCTTTACCGTTAAGCGTCGCGCGTCCAAGCGCAAGGCCTCGGCTCGCGCCCGCCGTGCGGTGGATCTGCTGCGCGAGGAGGCTGAGCTGGATCAGCGCCCGCGCGTGGGCGACGATGCCGAGCTGTTCGAGCGCCTGCGTGCCTTGCGCAAGGAGATCTCGACGGAGCTGGAGATGGCGCCGTATATGGTCTTTTCCGACAAGGCTCTGCGCGGCCTGTGCCGCCTGCGTCCACAGACGCGCGACGAGCTGATCCAGGTCAACGGCATTGGCGAGAAAAAGGCCGACGCCTTTGGCGAGCAGTTTATGGCGGCGATTGAAGAATTTGAGTCCGAGCATGCGCGGGATGGAGCGTAATGATGGCAACCGACGATAAAACCGACCGCGCTGGCGTATCCGCCGTACCGCTGTACCAGCAGGTCATGGACGACCTGAAGGGCGAGATCGCACGCGGCGTGTATGCGGCCGGCTCGCGCATTCCTTCCGAGATGGAGCTCGCGAAGTCTTACGGCGTGGGACGCATCACCGTGCGCCGCGCCATCGAGGAGCTGTCGCGCGCGGGATATCTCAACCGACAGCAGGGGAGGGGCACCTTTGTGTGCGCTCCCAAGCTCAAGCGCAAGATTGTCCAGAAAGGCGACGTCCAGAGCTTTACTGAGGGTTGTGCCGCCAACGACATGGTGGCCGGAGCGCGTCTGGTGTCGCGTACGGTGGTCGCGGCGACGCGCGAGGATGCGGCGTTCTTTGGCGTGGAGCCCGGCTGCGAGCTCATCGTGGTCGAGCGCGTGCGCACGGCCGACGGCATCCCCGTCATGCTCGAGAACAACGCCTTTGTGCTGGCCGACCATCCCTACCTGCAGACGCTTGCCGACGAGGACCTCGCCGATAACTCGATCTTTGCGCTCGTCGCCGAGCATTCGGGCCGCGCGCCGCTCAAGTCCGACCCCTGTACCGTGGAGATTGCGCTTGCCGATGCCCAGGCGGCCCCGCTGCTGGAGGTGCCGGTCGGCGAGCCGCTCTTCTATATGGAGGCGTACTTTACCGATGCGGACGGGCGGCCCCTGCTGCTCGGGCGTCAAAAGATCGTGGGCTCGCGCTACGTGTTCGACATCTAACGTCCATAGATAGAACAACATAGAACAAATTTGCTGAAATGACTTCACGGGCACCTGCTTGCATGCTATAAATAGAACAACATAGAACGACTGCAGGTACGAGCTGCCGTCGTCCAAAGCCGCCACACAAGGAGGAGCGTCACCGTGAACGCACACGATCTGATTCAGGAAATTATCGAGCGCAAGGGTAAGATCGAGAACGTCTTTTGGATCGCCTGCGGCGGTTCGATGATCGACTTAATGCCGGCCAACGAGCTACTCAAGCGCGAGGCCACTACGTTTGCCTCGACGGTCTACACCGCGCGCGAGTTTTGCCTGATGGCCCCCAAGAGCCTGGGGCCGAAGTCGCTCGTCGTCGCCTGCAGCCACAGCGGTAACACGCAGGAGGTCGTCGACGGTTGCGAGATGGCGCTGGCTGCCGGTGCCGAGGTCGTGACTATGACCGACTATGCGGGTTCCAAGATCGACAACGGCAAGTGGACCACCTGGGTCTATCCGTGGGGCAAGGGCGAGTCGCAGGCCGAGGTCCCGCAGGGCATTGGCGTGCTAATGGCTGCCGAGCTGCTCGACCAGCAGGAGGGCTACGAGGCGCTCGCCGACATGTATGCCGGCCTTAAGCAGATGGACGCGCTGCTGCCCGCCGCCCGCGAGAAGGTCAACGCCGAGCTGGGCGATCGCTTTGCCGAGCTCTGCCAGCAGCACAAGTTCTTCTATATCCTGGGCTCCGGCCCCAACTTTAGCCAGACCTATGCCATGGCCATCTGCTCGCTCATGGAGATGCAGTGGCAGCACTGCTGCTACATCCACTCCGGCGAGTACTTCCACGGCCCGTTCGAGGCTACCGAGCCCGGCGTGTTCTACTTTGTGCAGCTCGGATCGGGCGAGTGTCGCCCCATGGAGGAGCGCGCGCTGGCGTTCCTCAACACGCACACCGACACGATCATGGTGCTCGACGCACTCGAGTACGGCGTGGGCGACGTGCCTGCCAGCGTGCGTTCGTACCTGGAGCCAATCTTCTTCTACGCGATGAGCTGCGAGCTGCGCGCAGCCCGCGGTAAGGCGTTCGACCACAGCCCCGAGATTCGTCGCTACATGGGCATCGAGCAGTACTAGGTACCGGGAATTATCTTTTTTGACGGGGTCTGCGCTGCGCGCGGGCCCCTTTTTGCGTTGTGGCGGCCGGATTCGTGTCTGCGCGAAAACGAAGTCTAATACTTTTCCGCGAAGTGAACGACCTATTTTGGACCCCCGAAGCATCGACATTTTTTGGCGCCAAAACCGCAGGAAAATCTTAATGAAACCGCAGGAAATGGTTCCCATAAAGTGTCGATGCTTCGGGGGCTCATTTTTGCTCGTTCACTTCGCGGAAAAGTATTAGACCTAAATTTGTAAGCGTGTCGTGTGAGCCAAAAAGCGGGCCGCGCCGATGGGTTTCCGGCGCGGCCCGCTTTACATGGCGTCCGTATGGGCGAGGTGTCGCGTCAAGCGGCGGCCTACTTTGCGTCGTACGCCTCGGCGTCCCACCAGTCGAGCTGGGCGATGTTGTCGCGGATGTGCCGGCAGCTCTTGTGGAAGCCCTCGAGCTCGTACTCGGACAGGTCGAGCGTGTAGACCTCCTCGACGCCCTCGGCACCGATCACGCACGGCAGGGAGGTAAAGATGCCCTCCTCGCCATACTGGCCGGTCATGAGCGTGGAGGCGGAAAGCACGGCGTGCTCGTTATGCAGAACGGCAGCGCAGACGCGCGCGGCGGAGTTGGCGACGGCGTACTCGGTGCACTGCTTGCCCTGGTAGGTCACATAGCCGCCCTTACGCGCGAGCTCCTCGACCTCCATGTGGTCAAAGGCGTACTTGTCGGGGTTTTCGGCCTGAAGCTCGGTCAAGCTCTTACCGGCGATGGTCGCAGCCTTAAAGGCAGCCAGCTGGCTAAAGCCGTGCTCGCCGATCATGTAGGCGTCGATAGACTTGGGGCTCACGCCGACCTTCTTGGAGATCTCGGTGCGCAGGCGGGCGGAATCCAGACCGCAGCCCGAGCCGATGATCTTCTTGGGATCGTAGCCGGTCAGATGCCACAGCTCGGTGCACACGACGTCGCAGGGGTTGGAGATACTCACGAAGATGCCGTCGAAGCCGGCGTCGACGATGCGCTTGGCAAAGGTGCGGGCGGCGTCGGTGGTAAAGAACAGCTCGCCGTCGCGGCTGCCGGCGGCCAGCGCGACCTTGCCGGCGGCGTTGACGATGACGTCGCAGCAGGCCAGCTCCTCGTAGTGGTCGTAGCAGTTGACGATCTTGGTGTTATACGGGACAAACGAAAGGGAGTCGCGCAGGTCCTGGACCTCAGACGTCACCTTGGCCTCGTTGATATCGCACAGGTACAGCTCGTCGGCAATGCCCTGCATAAGCAGGCTGTTGGCGACATGTGCTCCTACGTGGCCCTGGCCGACCACACCGATCTTACGCGTCTGGTACATATATGTATCCTTTCGGCCGAGTTTTTCGCGTCGAACCATTGTAGCGTCCTGCGCCCACTTTGCTAGGCTAAAGCGCCGTAGATTCTTGGGGCATGCCGTAATCTCTACTTTTGGAGTGATTTGGGCCGCTGACGGCATCGCGGGGCGATGTGCTCGCGCGGATGGGGCCGCTCGTTGTACCATAGCTGCAACTGACTCGTAAGGAGCATCCATGCCCATTCGTATTCCCGACGCCCTTCCTGCTGCTGCGCAACTCGAGAGCGAGAACATCTTTGTCATGACCGAGTACCGCGCACTGCATCAGGACATCCGTCCGCTGCGCGTGCTCATCCTCAACCTCATGCCCACCAAGATCGCCACCGAGACGCAGATCATGCGCAAGCTCTCCAACACGCCGCTGCAGGTGGAGGTGGACCTGCTACGCACCAAGACGCACGAGGCCACGCACGTGAGTGCCGGCCACCTGGAGACGTTCTACCGTACGTTCGACGACATCCGCGACATCCACTACGACGGCCTGATCATCACGGGCGCGCCCGTGGAGCAGATGCCGTTCGAGGAGGTCGACTACTGGCCCGAGCTCTGCCAGATCATGGACTGGTCTACCACGCACGTACACTCTACGCTGCACATTTGTTGGGGCGCGCAGGCGGGGCTCTACCATCATTACGGTATCCAGAAGCACGACCTGCCGGCCAAGGCGAGCGGCGTGTTCGAGCATCATCTGGTGAAGCCGCAAAGCCCGCTGGTGCGCGGCTTCGATGACCGCTTCTATGCCGTGCACTCGCGCAACACCGATGTGCGTCGCGAGGATGTGGAGGCCGAGCCGCAGCTTGAGGTCGTGGCCGTGTCCGACGAGGTGGGCCTGTACATCGTCAAGTCGACCGACAGCCGCCGTTTCTTTGTCTTTGGCCACCCCGAGTACGACACCGACACGCTACGCCTGGAGTACGAGCGCGACGTGAAGCGCGGACTCAACCCGGAGGTGCCGGCGCATTACTTCCCAAACGACGACCCCACGGCCGAGCCGCTCAACGTCTGGCGCAGCCAGGCTCAGCTGCTCTACACCAACTGGCTCAACTACTACGTCTACCAGACCACGCCCTACGACCTAGCCCGCGCCGGCGAGGAGCACTAGGCTGCGATGATGCCGCTGTAGCCGTGGCTGATGTGGCAGCCGTTAGGCGCTGATGATGTGGGGTAGCGGCAGGTCGTGGGCGTCGGTGGGGATGTGGTCGACGCGCTGTTCGTCAAAGGCGATGCCGACGATTTGACATACGGGCGAGAGCATGGGCAGGTAGCGGTCATAGCAGCCGCCGCCGTAGCCTAGGCGCGTGCCGGTGCGGTCGAATGCTACGAGCGGCACGACGATCATGTCGAGAGCTTCGGCAGGCACGATAGGGAAGCGGCTGCTGTCGATGTCCGTGGCCGCAAAGGCCCGCGTGGGGTGGGCGATAAACGGAGCCGCGTCCGCGTCGCCGGCAGCAACTGCCCGCATACACATGCGCTGGCCACAAGCTGCGGCGTCTGTTGCCGAGAGCATGCACGGATAGGCCACGCGCCAGCCACGTTTGGCGGCAGCTGCGGCAAACGCGGCTGAGTCGACTTCGGAACCCATCGCGGCATAGACGGCAACGGTGTGCGGCGCCGCGGCATCCAAGCGGCCCAGCAGCTCAACCAGCCGCGCACAGATATCAGCAGACTTCGCCGCCCGCAAGTCCAAATCAAGAGCATCGCGCCGAGCAATCACCGCCCGCCGCAACTCAGCCTTGTCCATCCCGGCTTCCTCTCCCAAACCTACCAAAAAGGGACAGGTTTATTTTGGCAGGTTTTATCTGGGCAAATGTCGAAACCACCACAAAGGTGCCTGTCCCCTTTGTGGTGGTTTTGGCCCATGCGTTAACGCTATAACGCCGCGGCGATTGCTTCGGTCACAAACTTATTGAGTGACTCGCCCTTCTTTGCCGCCGCCAGTGCTGCCTGCTTGTGAAGCTCGGAGCCTGTTCTCACATTGAACGAGCCCTTAAAAGCCCGCTCTGGTTCCTTGCCCTTTTCGGCACAAAACTCAAGGTAATCGTCGACGGCGTCGTGGAAGCATTGCTCCACTTCTTCAGCCGTGGAGCCTTCAAATACGATTGCGTCCCTAATGCCGGCGACCATACCTGTTAGTACATGCTGCTCGGCATCGAACTCGACTGGGGCGAAATAGCCCTTGTATGCCAAAACGTTACTCATGACTGCCTCCGACATCCTGCAGAAATCGAACGATGTTTCGAATGGTCCCCGCTGTCAATTCGTCAGATGGATGAGGCGCGTGCATCACGAACATCCTGCCATCTGAGGGCCTGTAGAAGCGAACGCGCGATCCGGATGTCTTGCCTTTGCTGTCCATTTCAAAGCCATATGAGGCCATGACTTTTAAAAAATCGGCATACCGATACGTCGAAGGGCAGCTAAACAGTTGGACGATGAGTTTATCGGCTCGAGTCATCCCGCCTCACATTCTGCAACTATATTCTAGTTGCAATTTAGATCCGATGCAATCACCCATACTATAGAACATGTGTACGTATAGAACAAGTGTTCGAACCACTACAGAGGGGCCTGTCCCCTTTGTAGTGGTTTTGCTTGCTGTGGCTAGCCCAGCAGGTCGACTACGTTGAAGTTGGCGTTGCTCTTGGCGATGACGTCGCGGCCGCCAAAGACGCAGGTGGGCGACTCGGCTGCGATGCGCGTCACGTCGGTGCCGAGCGAGCGCAGCTCACCGGGCGTGGCGGCGAGCATCTGGGCGCGACGCTCCTCGCGCGCATGCGGATCGAGCCCGGCCAGGTAGGTCGTGTTGCGGCGCTTGGTGAGCGCGTACGGCTTCACCGGCGCGTCCATGCCGCTCACGCAGCTCACGATAAAGCCCTCAAAGGCGGCTTCGTCGGGCTCAAAGCTGCCAAGCCATGCACCCGCGCGCTCCACGCGCTCAATCGAAGGATCGATCGCCGGGTCGCGGTAGGTGTAGAACGCCGCCTGACGCTCACCTGCCGCGCGGAATCCGCAGCCGTACGCCCCGCCCTTCACGCGGATCTCGTTCCACAGGTAGTCGTAGGAGAGCGCGTTGGCAGCCACGGCCCAAGTGCCTGTCACGTCAATGCCCAGGCGACGCGGGTCGCACGCGCTTGCCGCAAAGCAGATGTCGCTGGGGATCACGAAAGCCTCGTGGCGGTCGCACGGCGCCGGCACCACGAGCGCGTCGCGGCCGGCACCATCGCCCGCGCCAAGCCCTAGGTTGCCCGCGGCATCCCAGTACGCGTCAAAGTCCTCATCGCTGCCGGTAAAGCTCGCCATGCAGCCATCGGCCACAAAGATGCGGCCTGCCAGCTCGGCAAGCTTGGCGCGCAGGTCGTCCAGGCGCTCGTCAAAGTGGTCGAGCAGATCGCGCAGGAACAGGTAGAAGTCCACGCCCGAAAGCTGCTCGCGCACCACGGCCGAAGGCGAGCTGTAGCTCATCGCGCGACCGAGCGCCGCCGAGTGTCCGTTGTTGATAAAACCCTGCTCAAGCCCAATGCGAATCTGCGTGAGCACGTCGCGCACGCGGTCGGCGTCAGCATCGAGCAACAGCGTGCTCGACCACACCTCGCGCGGCAGGCTTGCCAGCGCATCGATTTTCTCGGACAGGGCACCGGCGCTCACCAGCAGGTAGGGGCGCACGCCGTCCACGTCGGGCTGGGTCATGACCTCGGTCGTAAAGCTCAAAAAGCCCAGCTTGCCGGCGAGCAGGTTGTCGAGTTCCTCGGCCGAGTGCTCGCGCGTGGGCAGCTGCTTAAGTAGGCGGCAGAGCAGCGTCACATAGGGCAGGTCCTCAAACGCGACGCAGCTCAGGTCGAAATACTGCATGGCGTAGGCCAGGCGGTTGGTGGGGATGCCGTGGCGCAGGCAGGGGATGGGTGCGGTCGTGTCTACGACCAGCGGCGGCTCGGGGCGCGCCTCGCCAATGTCGGACACGCGCAGGCGCGGCAGCGTGGCCTTGGCCTCGGGCGTGTCTTCTGCCTCCTGCGCGGCACGCAGCGCGGCCGTGCGCTCGACCACGTCGGCCAGCTCGGCATCGGTCATGGCGTCGCGCTTGGCGGTGAGCTCGGCGGCCTCGGCACCCTCCGAACCCTCGGCGGCGTCCACCGGCGCCAGCTCGACCAGTGTCATGTGATCGTTCTGCAGCACCAGCTCGCGCAGCAGGTCCTCAAAGTAGGTGCCGTCCAGCTCGCTACGCAGCTCCTCGTACACCGGGCCGTACTTGAGTGCCAGCGTCGCGGCGTCGTCATCGTAGAGCCAGGTGCTCAGCGCGTCGCACGCAATGGCCACGCCGTCGGCGATACCGTAGTCGCGCTGGCGCAGGTCGTATTCGTTGCTGCTGATGATGGCCTCCAGGCGCTCGCGCGGAACGCCGTGCTCGCACAGGTCGCGGCAGACGTCCTGGAACACGCGGCGCAGCTCGCGCGCCACGCCGGGCTGCGCGTTTTGCAGCATGATGAGCTCGTAGGGCTGCAGGCTTTCGGCTGCGGTGTAGCTCACCACGTTGCCGCCCAGGCCGGCGGCCAGAATGGCCTTCTTAACCGGCGCTTCGTTGGAGCCCAGCAGCGCCTCGAACAGGATGTCCGCGGCGATCGTGCGCTTGCGGTCGAGTGCGCTGCCCAGCACAAGGCCCAGGCCCACCAGGGCGTTTTCGGGCGTGGTGGCCATCTTGACGCGCTTATACTCGCAGGTCACGGGTGTCTGCACGACCAGCGGATTGGGCGCCAGCGCAGACGGGTCCTCGCCGGCGGCGACGGCTGCGTCCATGCGGCGGCTCGCGGCGCTCGACTGCGACAGATAGCGCTCGTCCAAAAAGGCCAGCGCGCGGTCCACGTCCAGGTCGCCGTAGAGCGTGATGTAGGAGTTGGAGGGGTTGTAATGGCGCGCGTGCGTGTCCAGGAACTGCTCGTAGGTGAGCGCGGGAATCGCGCGCGGGTCGCCGCCGCTCTCGTGCGCATAGGCGGTGTCAGGATAGAGCGCGGCGTTGACGGCGTCATCCAGCACGCTCATGGGGTCGGACAGCGCACCCTTCATCTCGTTGAACACCACGCCGTTATAGCGCAGCGTGCCCTCGCGCAGGCTCGCGGAGCCGCCGTCGCCCTCGCCCTCGACGCTCTCCGGCAGGTCCAGCTCGTAGTGCCAGCCCTCCTGCTCAAAAATGGTCGGCTTGGTATAGATGGCCGGGTTGAACACCGCGTCCAGGTACACGTCCATCAGGTTGTACAGATCCTGCTCGTTGGTGGTGGCAACGGGGTAGATGGTCTTGTCGGGGTAGGTCATGGCGTTGAGAAACGTCTGCATGGAGCTCTTGATCAGGTCGACAAACGGCTCCTTGACGGGGAACTTAGCCGATCCGCACAGCACCGAGTGCTCAAGAATATGGAACACGCCGGTGGAATCGGCCGGCGGCGTCTTAAAGCCAATGGCAAAGGCCTTGTTTTCGTCGTCGCACGCCAGGTACAGCAGGCGAGCGCCCGAGGCGGTGTGGCGCAGCACGTAAGCGTCCGAGTCGAGCTCGGGCACGGTCTCACAGCGCTCGACGGCAAAGCCGTGGCAGGTGGTGCCGGGTACCAGCAGCGCGGCGGCAGCGGCGCGCGGGTCGGTTGAGGTGGTGGGCATATGCAGTCTCCTTTGACGCCCCAGCGGGGGCGAATCGAGTCGAATCCTCGAGAGTATACCCATATGGGGCCGCGGCTCTGCGGCGAACTGAAGACGATGCCGGCGGAATGGGTAAAGGCCCCGCGTGACCGCCGCGCGAGCGTGGAAATTCGGACACACGCCAAACGAGAGTGGATATTCGGACGGACGAGCGAGGATTTCCGGACACCTATCGAACGAGAGTGGATATTTGGACGGAATCTGCCGCAAAAGCCCCAAAAACCGTCCAAATATTCACTCTCGATATCCGACCGTCCGAAAATCCTCGCTCGTCCATCACTCGCGTATCTCTCGTCTCTCATTCGTCTCTAATATGAGAGATGACAGGAAGATGAGAGAAAAATATGAGAGATAACTGAGCAGCAAAGAGGTAGGCAATCATGGTATTGTCTCAATACCGATTGTTCTACCAGCAAAAATATGTATAAATGAAGCAAATGGTAGACATTCCATCTCTATCTATCTCTTATCTCTAAGCCGAGAGATAGAGAGATAAATGAGAGATAATTACGAGAGATAACTGAGAGACGAGGGAAATCTATCCGCGGCATTCTCCGCAGGACCGAGCGAAAGGACGTGCAGATGAACGAAAACGAGCTGACCGGTCTGCTTGAGTCTTTAAGGCGTATGGGCTCGGATGATCTTAACGTCGAAGTGAAGGAGAGCGCCACGACGCTTTCCCGCGACGTATGGGAAACGGTGAGCGCATTCGCGAACACTGCCGGCGGAATCATCGTGCTCGGAGTGAGTGAGCGCGCAGGTTTTGTCCCGGTTGAGAACTTCGAGACCGAGAAAGTGCTCAACCAATTTGTGTCAGGCATGGGTGATGCGGGCGGTCGAGGAAAGCTGGCCAATCCGCCTAAATACACGATCGAGCGAGTGGAGCTTCAGGGCGTCATCATTCTCGTCATTACGATTGAGGAGCTCGATCCGTCGAGCAAGCCCTGCTATGTCATAGAGCGG
Organism: Collinsella sp.; assembly: GCA_019419665.1. Taxonomy (GTDB): domain Bacteria; phylum Actinomycetota; class Coriobacteriia; order Coriobacteriales; family Coriobacteriaceae; genus Collinsella. The sequence goes on along the minus strand of DXZM01000012.1, from coordinate 48,864 downwards.
GGCGCCCAGGGCGGCAGCTACAAGCGCATCGATGACAAAGATGTGCCGCTTTCATCGACTGAGGTGCTCGCATTGGCGTCATACGGTCGAGCGACTCCGAGCGATCGCGACGCGGTGGCGGGTGCGGGCGCGGACAATCTCGACGAGACGCTGGTCGACCGTACGATAGATCGGGCTTTCTCGTTGACGCCCCGGGCAATGCGCGGCGCGCCGGACAAACAAACGAAGCTGGAGCGCCTAAATATCCTTGATTCCCAGGGCAATGTCACCAAGGCTGGACTCCTAGTTGTGGGCACCTACCCTCAGCAGTTCTATCCCAAGCTCTTCATTGACGTGGCTGTCCATGCGGGAACTCAGAAGGGCATGGCGGGGTCGCTGAGGTTCATGGACCGCACAATCTGTGAGGGAACGTTGGGCGAGATGATCTCGGATGCCGTCGCAGCCGTCGCCAAGAATTTGCGGCGAACCTCGACCGTCCAAGGCGTCTCGCGTGTCGACTCGCTTGAGATTCCCGAGGAGGTTCTGCGCGAGGCAATCGCCAACGCCGTAATCCATCGAGAATACGGGGATCGGTTCTGTGGACAATCGATTGCCGTCGACGTCTTTGACGATCGTGTCGAGGTGACGAATCCTGGCGGCCTTTACGGGGGAAAGACTCGCGAGAACTTGTTTGACGGCAGCTCCCGATGCCGTAACGCGACGCTTGTGAAGCTCATGTCGATTGTCCCGCTGCCGGATGGCGCAGGTTCGCCGGCTGAGGGCAATGGCTCGGGCATCCCGATGATGATCGATGCTATGCGCGCGCATGGTCTGGCCGAGCCCCTGTTCTGCCCCGGATTCGATCGGTTCAAGGTCGTACTTTACCGTTCAAAGATCGAGCCGGTCGATCATGGCGGGGGCTTAATTGTGACGGCACTCAAACACTACGGCGAGCTGGGGACGCGCGAGCTGGCAGAGCGCACAGGGCTCACAATTTCCCAGGTTAGGTCGCGCGTCAACGCGCTCATTGCTCAAGGCGAGCTTGAGCCCACGGCGCCGGCGACGAGCCGCAACCGCAAGTATCGACTGTCGGAGCGCGTGGGATAGATGCGTTAGTGGACGAGGCGACCCAATAATCGACCCTCGATTGGCGTCCATTAAGGTAAAGCGGTTTTTGCCCAGTCGACGGTGATGCTAAAGACTCGGCTTACGCCGGCATGGCCCCGAACCCGTCTATCAAGAACAGCCTAAGAACCAGCTTGATGACATTTCCCGGTTTGACTTCTGCCGCGTCAAAGACGTGGCACTCGGCGAGCTCGCTGCAGTATGCATAGATGTCGCGGATAAGGTCCGCGCCCGAGAGCGTAAACATGTAGCCTGCGTCCGAAAGCGCATTGGGCGCGGCAGGCAACTTGGCCATGTGGCAGAACGTTTGCAGGTCGGGCGCCATAACGTTCTGGTAGTCGAGGTGGCCGTTGGCATCCTGCGCGGCAAGCTCCAATTGGCGCGCAAAATCCAGCGCCGCCGCTAACACAAAGCTCGGCGTAGGCGCATTGACGTCCTGAGTGGTCGCTACAAGCCTGCCCGCCGCCTGCGTGACAAGCCAAGCGACCTCGCGCTGGCAACGCACGGCCTTGCGCGTAACCGGCTTGATGGACGAAGAAGAAACGCTCCCCTTAGGCGGATTCGAAGCAGCCACAAGACCCTCCCATGAACAATCCGGCCCAACAAGCCCGGATGAAACACGTGTTACATCAGTATACAGGGGAGTGGGGTAGCGGGGTACGAGCGCGCCAGCGGCAAACCGAGAGCATCAACGATGTGCCGATCACGGAATGAGATCTCGTAATAATTGACTCTCGGTCATATTATTGAGGGGCATGACTCGCGTTCGTATGGTTGTAGGTGCTGGCGATGAACGACATTGACCTTGCTGTTCCGTTGATGGATGGACCAAGCTATGACCGTGCCTGCAGTCTCGTGCCTTCCGAATACGTTGAGGCATGGGAGTGGTTTCTGGGTGAGGAGCAGCGCGGCGGCGTTTGGACCAGCCTTCCGCACCACACCAAGGAAGATAGCCCTCAGTGTCAGTATCGTTTGAGAATTGGCTCGGACTTCTTTCCCGTAACGCGGGATTCAGGGATCTTCTGGCCGGGCCAGGATCGGGTGAAGCAAGATCCCAATAAGATCTTTGCGCTTTCGGTCCATAACTCTAAAAAGAGCTTCTACACCGATGTGCCTCCGCTCTATTTGGACGATGGTACGTGGGTCATTAAGTACTCGGTTCAAGCGCCGGGTACCGTTGGTTTTCGAGACCAGAATTACAACCGTAAAATGCTCAACTGCATGGAATGTGGCGTTCCAGTCGGAGTCATATTTGCAACCGAGGTGGGCTACAAGGTGCTCGGCCTTGCGTTTGTTGAGCGGTTCGAGCCCGAAAACGGATGGTTTGTTCTGCACGGTCCTGTTCATAAAGGCGGACCGGACCCTCGTTTTGCACCCGACATGAGTTATCTGAAGCACATGCCCGTCGATATTGAGTTTACCGGACAGGGTACGACCGACGACGAAAAGGTCCGCTATGCGTTAAGGCGCGAGCGATTGGGGCAGCAATGGTTCCGCAAACAGCTCGTTGCCGCCTATGATGGCCGTTGCGCGGTGTCGGACTGCGGCGTCAGCGAAGCTCTGGAGGCTGCACATATCGAGAATTACTCGGGACCCAAATCGCAGGTTGCCAGCAACGGCATTCTGCTTCGGCGCGATCTTCATTCCCTATTTGATGCTCACCTGATTTCGTTTGAGCCTGTTTGCGGCGAATATCGGCTGTGCGGATCGTACCTGCTGGATAAGACCGACTACGCTTCCTTTGCGGGTGCGACGCTAAGGCAGCCGAATGAGCGTCAGTGGCGACCCGATACGGTGTTTCTTGAGGCCCATCGCATTGAGTTCGATCGCTCGGAAAAGAAGCGTGAAAAGGCGGGGCTTCTGCCGTATTAGCGTATTTGGCTTTGGCATTCTTTGACGATCGTGTTGTTTGATCGGATCGCGTGGCGATGCAATCTCGCGCCCGCCCGCCGGTGCATGCTCTTCCTGATTTGTATAGCGAGAAGGGGCATGTATGAGCTGGCGAGGCGATATTGCGATGGGGAAGTACGGAAAACTGCCGTGTGCCCTTATCGACAACAATATGTTTCCGGGCGTAGAAGTTGATTGCGGGTCGTTTGTCGTCGCCTGCCCTTGCTGCGGCTCGCAAATACCGTGTCTCGACATTCGGTTCATCGATGCACGTGACAGGTTCAGCGACGAAGTGAGGAAACGTACGGGCGTTCATATGCCGGTGTATCCGGAGAAATGCCCTGTTTGTGGCCTCGATATCGTGTACGACGCCGGCGACGAGGGATAGGTGATGCGGAGGAGTTGGCTGTGAGTGTCTTTTGCCTCTACAAATAAATCCCCTCACCGAGTTGCTTGTGGAACTCGGCGTGATGGTCGCGTGCCCAGGTAAAGAGCGCCTGGTCAAAGTCGGTACGCGTGGCCGGGACGCCAAAGACGCCGGCAACTTCGACGCGTATAAACTCCAGTGCCGGCAGCTTGTTGATGGCAGTGAGGGCAAACGGGGACGAGGGCTCCTCGAACAGATAGCGGCTGCCTTGCAGCGCGTCGCAACTGGTGCACGTGTTGCCGAGCGACGGGGCTTTGGAGGCTCGCGCGCCTACGGGCTTGTAGCCGCAGCGCTTATGAAGGTAGTCGCGGATCTCGCCCGGTACGCAGCCAAGAGCGGGCACGATGGCGAGTGCGTTGGCGTTGGCCGTGTCGATGGCAATGTACCCGGCTTCGTTGGGCGCGTGCGCGATGGCGATGCTCTCGTCGTTATCGGTTCGATAGGGAATGCCGAAGGCCGCGACCGAGGTCTCTTTGTGACACTTCCAGCACTCGCGCTTGCCCAGTACTAGATATATATACGGCGCTGAGGGGTCGGATCGGTCAACACCGGGCAGCCACTCGGCAAAGGGCTCGGGGTTGACGCCGCTGGGTACATACCAGATCTTCTTGGTCCGGTCCCATTTGGCGCCCAGCGCCTTGGCTTCTTCTTTGTGCGAAAAGGGGACATCGAGCTCGGTGCGCATGGCGGCTCCTTGGTGCTGCAGGTGCAAGTGGCTCAAGGATACCGCAGGACGCAGACATCGCGGCGTTTTGCTGAGAAGTTGCGGCTTGGATGGGTTCGAGATGTGTTGGTCTCGGCCTCGGTGACTATTGGGGCGGTTTTGATTGACTGCGGAGTCAGCCGGGATAGGCACTTGGGTCGCTGACGCGGTTTTGTGTATGGGCAGGGTGGTTGCTTGGGCGGTTGGAGCTGCCAGCTGATTTGGCGACATAAAACAAAACAGCCCAGAGGACATAGCCTCTGAGCTGCGAACATTTGGTGGGCGTTAGAAGATTTGAACTTCTGACCTCTTCCGTGTCAGGGAAGCGCTCTCCCCCTGAGCTAAACGCCCGATCAAGGGTGCGCAAGCGCGCAAGGGATAATATAACGGAGCCTGAACTCGGTGGCAAGAACATTTTTAAAAATCGCTTACATTGTGGAATTCGGGGGCTTTGTCGCATCCATTTCAAAAGAGCCTGCTGCCGCGATTTGGCTGTCGCATAATGCAAGGCCATTGCGGTATCGAGCTATGGAAAGACGCCTGCGGAATTGTCCTACCGATAAGCGGACAAGCCTCCAGCTGGTGACTTCGCCGTGGTAAGGTAAGCCGAATTGTTTCCAGGCTGTTTCGGGGGAGTGGAATGAGCAAAGAGTGTGTCGAGCAGGTCGAAGGCGCAGGGGCTTCGGTGCCGATGACCGATATATCGAACATTGATGTGCCCGAGGGCACCGACGAGCTCAGCCGCAACACCCGTCGCGCATGGCGCGACCGCCTGAACAGCGCTTCGACGCGCAAGATGATCACGGGCGTCTTGGCTACGCTGGTGGGCGGTTCGTTTTGGGGCTTCTCGGGCACCAGCGCGAGTTTTTTGTTCGATACCTACCATGTCGATACGCTGTGGCTTATGAGCGTGCGTCAGATTCTCGCCGGCCTGCTCTTTATGGCTGTGGTTGTCACGCGCGACCGCGCACGCCTGGTCAAGCTTTGGACCACACCCGCCGATCGCAAGCAGCTGCTGCTCTTTACCGCCTTTGGCCTGCTGTTCAACCAGTTTTGCTATCTTTCGGCCGTGCGCCTGACGAACGCCGGAACCGCGACGGTGCTCCAGTGCCTGCAGCTCGTTATCATCATGGGCTACACCTGCGTGATCGATCGCCGCACGCCGCGTACTCGCGAAGTCATCGGCATTGGCCTGGCTCTGGGTGGAACCTTTTTAATCGCCACCGGCGGCGACCCCACCAGCCTGAATATCTCGCCGCTTGGCCTGGCAGCAGGTCTTATGTGTGCGGTCAGCGCCGCGTGTATGGCGGTGATTCCCGCCAAGATCCTGCCCGAATACGGCAGCCCCATCGTCACGGGCTCGGCAATGCTCACGGCGGGCGTGATCTCATGTGTCTTCGTGCAGCCCTGGGCGCATGTGCCGGCACTCGACGCTGCCGGCGTCGAGGCGCTCGCGGTGTTCGTGGTTATCGGCTCGTTTTTTGCTTACATGCTCTATATGCAGGGCGTTAAGGACATCGGCTCGGTGCGTGCGAGTCTCATCGGAACCGTGGAGCCCGTCTCGGCGACCATCACCAGCGCCGTTATGCTGGGCACGGTGTTTTTGCCGACCGACCTTATCGGCTTTGCCATGATCATCGTGATGATGTTCCTCACGGTGTAGCTGGCGCCGCTGCCAAGACGGAAAAGGTGTTGTGCCGCATTTTCGCCAATTGATGTCCGTGTCTGGAGTTTAGCTGTCGATGCTCAAAATGCCATAAACTAGTAACGTTATGGACTTTTTCATTGCGACTCAATTGCGAGGATTTCTTTATGGCTGGTAATCACTTTAAGGGCAGCGATAGCGGCCGTCCTGCAGTTCCGCCGCGTCCGAACGGGGCTGGTAAGGCCGGCACGCCGGGCGGCGCTGGACAGGGCGGTTCCGGTAAGCGCGTGTCCCCGGGCGAGACAGCGATGTTTACCGCTCTGTACGAGCAGTCTCAAAAGGCAAAAAAGACCGGCCGTGCAAGAGGGAATGTCTTTGCGGGCGGTGCAACCTCCACGTCGCAGCCGAGCGGGGCTCCTTCGGTACCCGCGAACAACGCAGGTGCTGCCAACGCCGCGAATGCCGCCGGCAACGTTAATGCCGACAAGGCCGCCAACAATACTCCCTCTGCCGGTGGCGCGGGGCTTACGGGTAACCTTGGCACGATTTACACCGGCGCCTCCGAGACTGGCACGTTCGCCCGCCTGGATGATAGCGGTGCCGAGTTTGCGGGCTCGGGTTCCAAGGAAGATTATTACGATTTTGGCTTGAACTACGGTGGCGACGCTTCGCCGAGTTCGACCTCTGACGGTCTGGTCCGTCATCGCCATCGCAAGGGCGAGCGCAAAAAGCGTCACACCGGCGCCATTATTGCCGTTGTAGTCGCGGTGCTTCTCGTTGCGCTTGGCGCAAGCGGCTTTATGCTGCTTAACTCGGCAAAGACCGTAAAGAGCGAAGCGAAGGAGGCTGTCGAGATCGTCGGTGGCCTTAAGGACAAGGTCACGTCGGGCGATTTTTCGACGCTGCCTGACGACGCGAAGAAGATCGATGAGCTCTGCGACAGCATGAAGGCGGAGACCTCGAGCCCGCTGTGGACGGCGGCATCGTTTATCCCGGTGTATGGCAGTGACATCAACGCAGCCCGCACCATGATCGACGCCCTGTCCGATGTCTCGAGCAACGCGCTGGTTCCCATGGCCGACAACCTTTCGCAGGCCACGCCCGGCAAGCTGTTCCAGGACGGCATGATTAACGTGTCCGCGCTGCAGGCGGTCGCCGATTCGCTTTCCAGCAGCTCGAAGGTGTTCAAGAGCGCCAACGAGAAGGTCCAGGGCATTGGCGATACTCATATTTCCCAGGTGACCGAGCTGGTCGATAAGGCCAAGGACGGCTTTGCCACCCTCAACGGTGCGGTTGACGCGGCGGAGAAGGTCGCCCCCGTCCTTCCCCAGATGCTTGGCGCCAACGGCCAGACGCGCAACTACCTTATGTACGCCATGAACAACGTCGAGATTCGTGCTTGCGGCGGCTTTGGCGGTTCGCAGGGCCTGATTTCGGTCACTGACGGCCAGATGTCGATTGGCGAGTTTGTTCCCCGCATTGGACTCAGCGAGGATGAGGCAGTCGAGAGCGTCGACGAAGAGGATGAGGCGCTGTTCGGCAACCACAGTAACCTGTACAACTCGGGCAATACCTATTCGCCTGATTGGCCCCGCAACTCGCAGCGTGTCGCCGCGCTGTGGAAGTCCCAGTATGGACAGGACGTTGATGGCGTCATCGGTATCGACCCGGTGTTCCTGCAGTATCTGCTGGGCCTGGTCGGTAACGTGTCACTGCCCGACGGAACGGTTGTCGACGGCACCAACGCCGCAAAGGTCCTCATGCACGATGTGTACTGGAACTATCCGGTCGAGGAGTCTGACGGCATCTTTGCATCCGTCGCCAGCGCTGCCTTCGACAAGATCCTTGGCGGTATCGGCGATGTCGATGTTACGAAGCTTGTCAGCGCCGTTGAGCGCGGTGCCGAAGAGGGCCGCCTGATCGCGTGGATGAGAAACGATGATGAGCAGAATGCCATCAAAGAGACGGGCATTGACGCTTCGCTGCCCGATCCGGATGACCCGAGTGCCGATCCTGTTGCCGGCGTTTACTTTAACAACCTGAGCTTCTCCAAGCTCGACTGGTATCTGAACGCCGACACTCAGATTGGTCAGGGCGTGAAGAACGGCGACGGCACGTGCTCCTATCGCATCACCGTTACCCTGACGAACATCATGACGCAGGAGGAGGCTGGCAAGCTGCCCGACTACGTTGCGGCGAGCGCGCCCGATGCCGCGCGTGACGACGAACGCCTGAATGTCTCGTTGTTTGCCCCGACGGGCGGCAACATCAGTGACCTTACGGTTGAGGGCACACAGTTTGGTCTTGGCGCCGCTACGTGGCATGGAATCCCCTTCTATTCGGGCACCGTTGACCTGCATGCTGGCGAGACGACGACGATCACGTATACGCTGACCACGTCGGCCGAGGCGGGGGACAAGCCGCTTACGCTGCGTCAGACTCCTACATGCCAGGCGGCTCGCGACAGCGCGTCGGCGTAGGGTTTTTCTGGTAGCGCAGATAATCGAGTACCATTTTGGGGCGGACAGGCAATCTGTCCGCCCCTATTTTGTAAGGAGAGCGCATGAAGTACTTTGGCACCGACGGCTTTCGCGGTGAGGCCAACGTTGGGCTGACGGTAGAGCACGCTTATAAGATTGGCCGTTTTGTGGGCTGGTATTACGGCGCCAACCGCGAGCGCAAGGCGCGCGTCATCGTGGGCAAGGACACGCGTCGCTCGAGTTATATGTTCGAGGCGGCGCTGGTGAGCGGTCTGGTCGCGAGCGGTGCGGACGCCTATATGCTGCACGTGATCCCCACGCCGGGCGTGGCGCATCAGACCGTGGAGGGCTGCTTCGATTGCGGCATCATGATCAGCGCGAGCCACAACCCGTTTTGCGATAACGGCATTAAGCTCGTCAACAGCGACGGCTTTAAGATGGACGAGGACGTACTGGAGCTCATCGAGGACTACATCGATGGCAAGAGCGAGGTGCCGCTGGCCACGGGCAACCACATCGGCGCCACGGTGGACTACATGCAGGGCCGCAACCGCTACATTGCTTCGCTCATCGCCAGCGTGAACTTTTCGCTGCAGGGCGTCAAGATCGGTATCGACTGCGCCAACGGCTCGGCTTCCTCGGTGGCCAAGCCGGTGTTCGACGCGCTGGGCGCTGACGTGCGCGTGATCAACGCCGCGCCCGATGGTTTTAACATCAACGTCGACTGCGGCTCCACGCATATGGAGCGTCTGCAGCGCCATGTGGTGGAGCAGGGCCTGGACGTGGGTTTTGCCTACGACGGCGATGCCGACCGCTGCCTGGCCGTGGATGAGCGCGGTCGCGTGGTAGACGGCGACCAGATCCTGTACGTGTGCGGCGTGTATCTGAACAAGCACGGGCGACTCTCGGGCGGTACCGTGGTGCCGACGATTGCCAGCAACTTTGGCCTGGTCAAGTCGCTGGAGCTTGCCGGTCTGAGCGCCGTGACCAGCGGCGTGGGCGACCGTCACGTGTATGCCAAGATGCGCGAGGGCGGCTACAGCCTGGGTGGCGAGCAGACGGGCCATACGATCTTTGGCGATATCGAGCGCACGGGCGACGGCATTATGACCTCGCTGCGCGTGATGGAAGTGATTCGTGCCGAGCGCGAGACGCTCTCGCAGCTCACGGCTCCGTGCAAGCTGCTGCCGCAGGCGCAGGTGGCCGTGCACGTGGCGGACAAGGACGCCGCGCTCGAGAACATGGGCGTGCAGAACGCCATCGCCGAGGCCGAGGCTGCGCTGGCAGGCGAGGGCCGCGTGCTCGTGCGCAAGAGCGGAACCGAGTCGGTTATCCGCGTGCTGGCCGAGGCGCCCGACCAAGCATCCGCCGATGCCGCCATGAAGCGCATCGCCAACGCGCTCGAGGCTCTGTAAGGTAGTCATTGGGGACGTTCTTAAACAACTAGGTGGAAAGGGGGCGCCGCGGATTGGTTCCGCGGCGTCCCCTTTGCGTTGACGTGTCGGTTATGCCTTACAGCTCGTAGAGCGTGGTGAACTTGTCCTGCAGGTAGCTGCAGTAGTAGCGGGCATCGAACGCCATGCCGCATGCGCCCTTGATGAGTTCCGGCGCGTCCTTGGCGCGGCCCCACTGCCAAATGTGCTCGCCCAGCCAGGCGCGGACGGGCGCCAGATCGCCGCTCGCACAGGCGCCATTGAGGTCGACGCCGTCGCGGCACATGGCCGGCACAAACATGGCATCGTAGGCGCTACCCAGCGCATACGTGGGGAAGTAGCCAAACGAGCCGCCGCTCCAGTGCGTATCTTGCAGGCAGCCGCGTGTGTCGTCGGGAACGGGAATGCCCAGGTACTCGTCCATAAAGCGATTCCAAAGCGCGGGGATGTCCTTGGCCGTGGCCTCGCCGGCAAACAGCATGCGCTCAATCTCGTAACGCACCATGATATGCAGCGGGTAGGTGAGCTCGTCGGCCTCGGTACGGATCAGCGACGGCTGAGCGATGTTCACGGCGCGGTAGAGCGTGTCCTCGTCCACGTTGCCGTAGACCTCGGGCGCGTGGCGGCGCAGCACCTCGAGCAGCGGTCCCATAAAGGCGCGGCTGCGGCCCACGGTGTTCTCGAAAAAGCGGCTCTGGCTCTCGTGGATGCCCATGGAGGTGCCGCCCTCCAGGCACGTGCGCGCGTAGGCGGGGTTCACGCCCAGCTCGTACATGGCGTGGCCGGCCTCGTGGATGATGCTGTAGACGTTGGAGATGCAATCGTCCTCGTAGATGTGCGTGGCGATGCGCGCGTCGCCCACCGAGAAGCCCTCGCTAAACGGATGCTCGGTAAAGGCAAGCGTGGTGTCGTCCAGGTCCAGGCCGACGAGTTTCATCAGGTCGAAGCTCATGGCGCGCTGGGCGGCCTCGGGCACGCAGGCGTGCAAAAAGTCTGCAGCGGGCTGCTGGCCGCGCTCGCCGATGGCGTGCACGAGCGGCACGACCGTGGCCTTAACCTCGTCGCAAAACGCATCGAAGCTCTCGGTGGAAAGGCCGCGCTCGTACTGGTCGAGCCACACGTCGTATGGGTCGCGCTTGGGGTCCATGAGCTCGGCCTGATGCTTGAGCTGGCTGACGATTTTGTCCACATAGGGCTCAAAGCTCGCCCAGTCGTTGGCCGCTTTGGCCTTGTGCCACACGGCGTCGGCCTCGCAGGTGAGCCTGGTCCAGGCCTCGGCCTCCTCGGTGGGGATGACGCTTGCCTCGCGCTGGTCGCGGCCGAGCACGCGAATCTCGTCAAGCAGCTGTGGGTCGTCGATCTTTCCGCCGGTGACGGTCTCGCGTGCCAGCGAACGTACAAGTTCGACAGACTTTTCGCTGGTCAGGAGCTTATGGTGCTCGCCGGCAAGGGTGCCCATGGCGTCGGCACGGGCGGCGGCACCGTTGGCGGGAGCAATGGTCGCGCCGTCAAACTCGGCAATCTTGAGCAGGTACTCGCGGGTCCACAGTTTGCCTTCGAGCTTGCGGAATTTTTTGACGGCCTTATCGACCTTCATGCCTTTGGGCGTCTTGCCCGCTGCGGGCTTGGCCTTCTTATCGCGCTTCTTTTCCATACCATATCCTTGATCTCGCGAGCCGAACGCCACGGCTGGGCGCACGGCCAGTTTGCACAGCTACCTGCCTTGTACCCAGCACGAACAAAACGGAACGCGGCGATACGCCCACACAATGTGGTATCCTATAGCCCAATGCGTTGACGGAGAGGGTTTTGCCCGCCGCGTCGCCGGCAAGAGAGGGAAGGTCATGGGCTGCAAGCCTTCCTGCGGTGACAAGGGCCAAGCGTTCACTCCCGAGCAGCGACCTCAACGGGCACGCGGCCAGCGGCGGCGAAGCCCCAGTAGGGAAGCCGTGAGCCTCGCGACAAGGGGCAAAGAGTGGGCGCGGCGGGCCAGACATCCGCCGGGTCAAACAAGGTGGTACCGCGGAATTCAACCGTCCTTGGGCAATGCACATGCCCGAGGGCGGTTTTTTGTTACCGAACCGGGCCGCGTTTTCGCAACGTCAGACGGCGGCAGCCGCCTCGGCAAGCGGGGAGCGCGAGAGACGAAAGGGAAGACATGAGTCTGATTGATGATCTGGTCAAACTCGAGGAAGAGGCCAAGGAGCTCGTCGCGGGCGCCGACGACGCCGCAAAGCTCGAGGCCGCGCGCGTTGAGCTGCTCGGCCGCAAGGGCCGCATCACTGGCCTGATGCGCATGATGGGCAAGCTCGCCCCCGAGGATCGTCCCATGATGGGCAAGCGCGCCAACGAGATGCGCCAGCTGATTGAGGGCATGCTCGACGAGCGCACCACCGAGATGAAGGCCGCCGCCCTCAAGCACACACTCGAGCACGAGGCCGTCGATATCACGCTGCCGGGCATCCGTCCGCAGATCGGTCACCAGCACCTGATCAAGCAGATCATCGAGGAGGCCGAGGACATCTTCTGCGGCATCGGCTACACCGTCGAGTCCGGTCCCATGGTCGACACCTCCTACTACAACTTCACCGCGCTCAACGCCCCCATGGATCACCCGAGCCGCTCGGCCCGCGACACCTTCTACGTGGTCGACAACAACCCCGGCAGCGTCGCACACCCCGAGGCTCACGCCCACGGCGAGTCCGACGTGCTGCTGCGCACCCAGACCTCGGGCGTGCAGATCCACACCATGGAGTCGCAGAAGCCGCCCATCTACATGATCTGCCCGGGCACCGTCTATCGTCCCGACACGGCCGACGCCTGCCACCTGCCGCAGTTCAACCAGATCGAGGGCCTGGTCGTCGACGAGGGCATCACCTTTGGCGATCTTAAGGGCACGCTCGACTACTTTGTTAAGTGCATGTTTGGCGAGGACCGCAAGACGCGTTACCGCCCGCACTTCTTCCCCTTCACTGAGCCTTCCTGCGAGGTGGACGTGAGCTGCCATGTGTGCGGCGGCAAGGGCTGCAACTTCTGCAAACACAGCGGCTGGATCGAGATCCTGGGCTGCGGCATGGTCGACCCCAACGTCCTGATCAACTGCGGTATCGACCCCGAGAAGTACACCGGCTTCGCCTTTGGTATTGGCGCCGAGCGCGTCGCGGCCCTGCGCTACGACCTGCCGGACCTCAGAACCCTGATGACAGGCGATATGCGTTTCCTGAACCAATTTTAGGCTTGCCCAGGCACCCCATCTTGGCGTTCAACCGTCGCTCGCGTACCTTTAGTACGCGTCGCTCCTCTTTCACGCCAACCTGGGGCACCTGGACAACCCTAAGGCGAACGTCTTCATTTGATATTTCCTCCCTATGCGGAGATTAAGAACTAGGAGAGCTACATGCGCGTTTCTTACGACTGGCTCAAGACCATGATCGATATTCCGGAGGATCCCAAGACCCTTTCGGACGAATATATCCGTACCGGCACCGAGGTCGAGGCGATCGACACCGTGGGCGAGTCCTTCGACCACGTGGTGACCGCCAAGGTGCTCACCAAGATCCCGCACCCCGATAGCGACCACATGTATGTGTGCTCGGTCGATGTGGGCGACAAGAATCTCGACGCCGACGGCAATCCCGCTCCGCTGCAGATCGTCTGCGGCGCGCAGAACTTCGAGGCCGGCGACCACATCGTCACGGCCATGATCGGCGCTGTCCTGCCCGGCGACGTCAAGATCAAGAAGAGCAAGCTTCGCGGCGTCGTGTCCATGGGCATGAACTGCTCCGCGCGCGAGCTCGGCTTGGGCGGCGACCACTCCGGCATCATGATCCTGCCCGAGGATACGCCCTGCGGCATGCCGTTTGCCGAGTACGTGGGCTCGAGCGACACCGTGCTCGACTGCGAGATCACGCCCAACCGTCCCGATTGCCTGTCCATGATCGGCATGGCCCGCGAGACCGGCGCCATCTTCGACCGCGATTTCCACGTTGAGCTGCCCGCCATCAAGGCCGAGACCGGCCGCGCGACCGACGACGAGCTTTCGGTCGAGATTGCCGACGAGGGCCTGTGCGACCGCTACGTTGCCCGCATCGTGCGCAACGTCAAGGTCGGTCCCTCGCCCGACTGGATGGTCAAGCGCCTTAACGCCTTGGGCGTGCGCCCGCACAACAACATCGTCGACATCACCAACTATGTGATGATGCTCACCGGTCAGCCGCTGCACGCCTTTGACCTGGACACCTTTGCCGAGCGCGATGGCCACCGCCGCGTGGTGGTTCGCGCCGCCCAGCAGGATGAGAAGTTCACGACGCTCGACGGCGAGGAGCGTACGCTCGACGCCGGCATGGGCCTTATCACCGACGGCGAGCGCCCCGTGGCGCTGGCCGGCGTTATGGGCGGCATGGATTCCGAGATCGAGGACGATACCGTCGACGTGATGGTCGAGAGCGCCTGCTTCAACGCCGGTCGCACCTCGCACACCAGCCGCGATCTGTCGCTGATCTCCGACGCCTCCATTCGCTTTGAGCGCCAGGTCGACGAGACCGGCTGCGTGGATGTCGCCAACGTTACCTGCGCGCTGATCGAGGAGATCGCCGGCGGCGAGGTTGCTCCCGGCTATGTCGACGTTTTCCCCGCGCCCAAGACCATCGACAGCATTAAGCTGCGCCTGGCCCGCGTGCACGCCATTTGCGGTGCCGACATCGAGCCCGACTTTATCGAGCGTTCGCTCACCCGTCTGGGCTGCACCGTCGAGCGCGACGGCGAGGACTTTATGGTTACCCCGCCGAGCTTCCGTCCCGACCTGCCGCGCGAGATCGACCTGATCGAGGAGGTCCTGCGCCTATGGGGCATGGGCCGTGTGGCGGCGACCATCCCGGCCGCTAAGAACCACATCGGCGGCCTGACCCGCGAGCAGAAGCTCACCCGCAAGGTCGGCGAGATCCTGCGCGCCTGCGGCCTCAACGAGACCACGACCTTTGGCTTTGCCGCCCCGGGCGACCTGGAGAAGATCGGCATGCCCACCGAGGGTCGCGGCTGCCCCGTGGTGCTCATGAACCCGCTGGTGGCCGAGCAGACCGAGATGCGCCGCTCGCTGCTGCCGGGCCTGCTGCAATCCGTGGCCTACAACGAGGCGCACGGTACGCCCAACGTGCACTTGTACGAGGTCGGCAGCCTGTTCCATGGCCGCGAAAACGCCAGCCTGCCCAAGGAGACCAAGTCCGTCGCGGGCGTGCTTTCGGGCCAGTGGAGCGAGCAGTCTTGGAACATGAAGTACCGCAAGCTGCGCTTTTTCTTTGGCAAGGGCATTGTCGAGGAGCTGCTCGCCCAACTGCGCATCGAGAAGGTTCGCTTCCGTCCCGTCGAGGGCGAGGGCTACGCTTTCTTGCAGCCGGGTCGTGCCGCCGAGGTTCTGTCCGGCGGCACCGTGCTGGGTTGGGTCGGCGAGATTCACCCCGAGGCGCGCGAGGCGATGGGCATCGATGAGGTCGTCGTTGCCTTTGAGCTCGATCTGGACAAGCTGATCAAGGGCGCCCGCAACCAGGAGAACTATCGCGAGTTCTCGCAGTACCCGGCTGTTGAGCACGATCTTGCCATTGTGGTCGACAACGCCGTGACTTGCGAGGACCTTGAGCGTCGCATCACCAGCGCCGGCGGCAAGCTGCTCGAGGGCGTGCGCCTGTTCGATGTCTACCGCGATCCGGTCCGCGTGGGCGTGGGCAAAAAGTCTATGGCCTTTGCGCTTACGTATCGCTCCGACGACCACACGCTTACCAGCGAAGAGGTCGAAAAGGCGCACCAGAAGATCGTTACCAAGGTGTGCAAGGGCGTAAACGGCGAGGTCCGCGGCTAGGTCCTGCGCCGGATATAGGCCAGCGTCGGCTGCCGCCGAGTCTTACGTGACTGCTGTTTTCGGTATAAGGCACCGTTGAGCCTGCATATATGACACGCGCATTACATAACGGCGTGCTGCTTTGTCGGCAGTGCGCCGTTTTGCTATGATAGCCCGCGGCGTGTTACGAATCTGACATTACGTAACACTGGAAAGGTGATTCAAGCGGCGTTGCAATTCCGTGCGCCGATAACCGGGAGGCGTACATGCACATTCCAGATAATTATCTGTCCCCGCAGACCGATGCCGTCATGGCGGTGGCAATGGTGCCCGTCTGGGTTCACTGTATCAAGAAGGTGCGCGCCACGCTCGATCGCGAGCACATGGCTTTCCTGGGCATCTGCGCCGCATTTTCCTTCTTGCTTATGATGTTCAACGTGCCGCTGCCCGGCGGCACCACTGGCCACGCCGTTGGTGGCGCACTCATCGCGCTGCTGCTGGGCCCCGAGGCCGCGGCTATCGCGGTTTCGGTCGCGCTGGCGCTGCAAGCGCTGCTGTTTGGCGACGGCGGCATCCTGTCCTTTGGCGCTAACTGCTTTAACATGGCCTTCGTGTTGCCGTTTGCCGCAGCCATCGTGTTCCGCGCGCTTAACAGCCGTTTGCACGACAAGAGCTGGGGCACCTCGGTTTCGGCCATCGTAAGCGGCTGGGTCGGCCTGTGCCTGGCGGCCCTGTGCGCAGCAATCGAGTTTGGTATTCAGCCGATGCTTTTCACGAATGCTTCGGGCGCTCCGCTGTACTGCCCCTTCCCGCTGTCCATTGCCATTCCGACCATGATGATCCCGCATATGTTGGTAGCCGGCGTGGTCGAGGGCGTGGCGACTGCCGCGATCTACGGCTTTATCAAGAAGACGGCGCCGAGCGTTATCGTCGGCCCCGAAGCCGCCGATGGACAGCTTGCTGCCGAGGGCGCTGCTGCAAAGAAGACCTCGCTGGTCCCCACGCTCATCTTGGTTGCCGTGCTTGTCGTGGCCACGCCGCTGGGCCTGCTGGCCACGGGTGACGCCTGGGGTGAGTGGGACGCCGAGGGCGCCGCGACCGCCGTTCAGGAGGCTGGCGACGACAGCCTGCAGGCTTCGGTCGGTCTCGACACCCCGACCTTTGCCGACGCTCTGCCTACGGGTGATTACCTGCAGGCCTATTCCGAGGAGCAGGGTCTCGGCTTTGCCGGTCAGGCTGCCATGTATATCCTGTCCGGCGTGATTGGCGTGGCGGTGCTCACCATCGCATTCCGTCTGATCTCGCTGACGGTCAAGGAAAGCGGAGCCCATGGCGATGGTCGAGCTGCCTAGCTGGCTTGCGGCCGAGGAGCGATACGAGCCCACGGGCGCTCGTCATCGCGTGATGCAAAAGAACGTCCTGCACCTGGCGAGCCTGCTTGAGCGGGTTCGCCTGGGTGGAGGCGCGCACGAGGGCGGGTCGATGGTCGACCGCGCCCTTTCTTGCGTTTCGGCTCCGGTGCGCCTGGTGGGGATATTCGTTTGCGTCCTGTGCGTGTGCCTGACACAAAGCCCGCTGTACCTCATGTTGATGGCGGCCATTGCGCTGGTGCTCGTTGCCGTGCGTCCCGTACGCGGGCTGCGCGCGACCTTTGTGCCGGCGCTTGGCGCCGCGGGGCTCGCAGTGGTTTTGGCGCTGCCTGCCCTGCTGCTAGGTGCTTCCGCTACGGGCGCCATGCTCAAGATTGCGCTCAAGACCTTCATTAATGTGTCGCTGGTGCTGGGCGTTTCGTGGACCCTCACGTGGAGCCGCATGTCGGCGGCGCTCAAGATGCTGCATCTACCCGACGAAGTTATCTTTACGTTTGATATGGCGCTCAAGCACATCGAGGTGCTGGGTCGTACGGCGCACGATCTGTGCGAATCGGTCATGCTGCGCAGCGTTGGCCGTGCGCCCGAGGGATTTTCGCGTACCGATTCGATCGCGGGTATCATGGGCATGACCTTTATCAAGGCGATGAAATGCAGCCGCGCGATGGACGAGGCTATGCTTTGCCGCGGCTTTGCCGGTGCGTATCCGGCTCCCGCGCGCGCCAGGTTTGGCTGGCGCGATGCGGCCTATGCGGCCGGCGTGGCGCTGCTGACAGTGTTGTGCGCCGTGCTGTAGGCGCTGCTGGTTCCGACTGGGGATGTAAATGGGGAAGGGCGACGTTTTGACGATCGATATGAATAGTGCGGCGGGCACGAACGGTGTGGGCGGCGCCGAGGTCGTTCCGCTCATCGAGCTGCGCGACGTGGTGTTCTCCTATGCGGGGCATACGGTTGTCGATGGCGTGTCGCTGCAGGTCGATCGTGGTGAACTCGTTGCCCTGCTCGGTCCCAACGGCTGCGGCAAGACGACGATTATGCGTCTTATTAACGGCCTTGAACTCGCGGACGCAGGGGCATACCTGTTTGACGGGCACGTGGTCGATGCGGCGTATCTGAAGGATTCTGCTGCTGCTCAGAAGTTCCACCAGCGCGTGGGCTTCGTATTCCAAAACGCCGATGCCCAGCTGTTCTGCGCCACGGTGGGCGAGGAAGTTGCTTTTGGTCCCGCGCAGATGGGGCTGCCGGCAGACGAGCTCGAGCGCCGCGTGCGCGATGCCATGGGGCTGTTCCAGGTTGCCGACCTTGCCGACGCCTCTCCCTATCAGCTCTCGGGCGGGCAAAAGAAGCGTGTGGCGCTGGCGGCAGTTGTATCGATGAACCCCGATATCCTAGTGCTCGATGAGCCCACCAATGGGCTCGACGAGGATTCATGCGACATCGTGGTCAACTTCTTGCTGGCCTACGTCGCGGCGGGTAAGACGGTCTTGATGAGCACGCATCACCAGGATTTGGTGCGACGCCTGGGTGCCCGTGCAATCTATATCGATCGATATCACCATGTGGTCGAGACGCCTTCGCCGTCGTATGGAACCGAAAGCGGTACTACGGACTAGTTGCTGCGTAGAGCGTGCGTAGCCGCCCGCGCGGCTTTGCCGTGATGGTATAGTTATCCAGGTTTTTTATGGGGGTGGCTATGCCAAGTTGGAACATTCATATCGCTCAGACGGAGCGTTTGCTGGAGCGCACCGGTGCACTTGCCAATAGCGTGCGCGACCGCAATGCCTTTTTGTTTGGCTGCGTGGTTCCGGATATCTTCGTGGGCTATATGGTCCCTGGCATCGCCGATCCCATCCCGTACCGCATTACGCACTTTGCAAAGCCCGAGCCTATCCCTAAGCCGCGCGAGCATGAGTTTTGGGACACCTATGTGGCGCCGCTGCTCAAAGGGGCGCCTGTTGGTACGCCGGCTGACGCGACCTCGATTGTCGAGGAGCGCGAGCGACTCAATCGGGTGCATTATCCCCAACGCTACAAGGATGCCGAGCCGGTTGCCGGTCCCGGTGCTAGCGAGCTTTCACTCGCGCCCGATGACGTGGCGCAGTCGCTGCTCGATCTGACGCTGGGCGTTTGGTCTCACCTCGTGGCCGATACCGTGTGGAATACGCGCGTGAATCGGTACCTGGAGGCGCACGGCGGCAAACCGTGCGAGGAATTCCGCATTAAAAAGCAAGGCGACTTTGACTGGTTTGGCAAGACACTCGGCATCGTTTCGATTCCGCGCGCGACCGATCGCCTGTATACTGCGGCGACCCGTTTTGGTCAGTATCCCATCCATAAGGAGTATGTGCTCAAGACCATTGGCGTTATGCACGAGATTGTACGCGAAAACCCCGGCGAGCCCGATCATCCGCCGTATCGCTTGCTAACCGAGGAGTTTTTCGATGCAACGTTTACCGAGGTCATCGAGCTGACCGAGGCGGGATTTGCGGCTCGCGTTGCTGCTTCTGACGTCCCCGCAGCCCCCCCTGATCGCTAGCTGCTAGCCGGCCGGCCCGGCAGTGAATAGCTCAACCCAATCGACAAGTAGCTCTTGCCGTAAGGTATCTTCGGCAATGCGCTCCTGTTTGGTCTTTGGGATGTGGGGAAGCCCGGCCTTTTTATGGATGAGCTCGGCTATGTGGTCGAAGCTCTTCTTCTCCTTGATCTGGTCATAGGTAATTTGGATGACGTCGTAGCCCATGCTTGTGAGTGCGGTGGCGCGCTCGGCATCGGAGAGGCTCGCGGCTTCGCTGTCGTGGGCAGAGCGGCCTTGGCATTCCAGAATGACGCCCATGCTGTCGGTGGCGCTTTCGATGAGGATATCGGCGTAGCAGCAGGTTTTGTCATACAGCGAACGTGCGGCTTCACTGAGCGGGATGCGCGCGTTGTTGGCGATCTCGATGCCCTGGCCGCCCTCGTCGCGGGGGAGCGAGATAAGCATGGAGGTCTGTACTTCGAAGGGCGAGGCGGCCTGCCCCGTCATGTGCTCGGCCGCCCAGCGCAGTTGTTTGACGCCGCGCAGGCCTGCGGCTTGCTTGGCGAACGCGGCGATATCCGTTGCGGTAAGAAGCGGCGTGCGCTTCCACAAGTTGGTGTCATTGCCCTTGGTGTCGTTAACTCGCTCCCAGCCGCAGTTGGGTGGAATGAACTTAAGCGAAATAGCTTCATCGAGTTGTTGTTGCGTTCGCTCGCAGGGCTTAAACACTGCAAAGGAGCCGCACGTCTCGTAGCAAGCCATGAGTAACTGGTTGCGTGAAACCTGCGTAGCAAGGTTGAGCAGCGTGAACTCCGGTGACGTGACATCAAACCCATGTTCAGTCTGCCTAAACGACCCCGGAGGTGGTTCTTGGGTCAGGAGGTGCGATTTAAACAGGCTTCGCGACCCGGATTGTGCCCGAGTGAATACAAGCCTGTGAAGTGGTGCGTGAAGCAGGTCTTTTACAACTGCATGACTTCCGAGACCACAACATCTGCGATCCATATTGCCAAGGCTAATGGCGGGGTAAAGGCCTAATACCTGCGGCGGGATGCGGTAGTAGTTAAAGGCGGATTGCCCACAAAGCGTCAGGTCCATAATGCCCTCCTGGCCGAAATCATCTCTTTGAAGCGAGTGATGCCAGCGTCAATCCGGAAGTATGCGGCAAAATCTGAACCCTATGAGCGGACCTGGCTTTTGAGGCTAGTTTATCAGGCATTTTGTTGCGAAAAAACAGGGTGTGCTCGGAGGTTCCAGAATTTGCCGCATACTTCCGAAAACCAGGTCGATTTGGTTCTTGCTAAAACGATTTATCAGCCCTGTGTGAGGTGTGGGTTTGCCACCGGGCGAACACTTTTAGCGCTTGGGGCTTTATTTTTTGGGCCTCGAAGGGTGGATTTCGCGCTTTTGGTAAAGAAATGAGTGCGTGTTTTGCCGTGCGGCGGCATTGGCACAGAAAAAGGGCCCGGAAGGCAATGCCTTCCGGGCCCTTTGCAATGCAAATCTGCTTGCAAGTACGATTTAGCGCACCTGAGCGACGTATGCGACGTTGGTCGAGGAGACCTTGTCCTCGAGCTGGACGCTCATGCGGGGATCGCCGGCGGTAGCGACGGTCAGATCGCCGGCCTCGACGTAGCCGAGCTCCTTAGCGGTCTCGATCGCCTTGACGATCGTGCCGTTGACGGTGCCCTGGGTAATCTCGGCCTGATGCGGGATAACGCCCCAGTACATGATCATCTGCTGGACGGCCCACTCGTGGCGGGAGAACGCGCAGATCGGCATGTTGGGACGGAAGTGCGAAATCAGGCGAGCGGTACGACCGGTGGTCGTCGGCACGGTGATGCACTTGGCGCCAACGGTGGTGGCCATGTTCACAGCGGACATACCCACAACGTTGTTGACGACGCGGGTGCCGTGAGCGTCAGCCGGAACCTCGAGCGGGGCGTGAGCCGGGAGGTACTTCTCGGTCTCGAGAGCAATGCTGGCCTGCATCTTAACGGCCTCGACCGGGTACTTACCGGCAGCGGACTCGCCAGAGAGCATAACGGCGTCGGTGCCGTCGTAAATGGCGTTAGCAACGTCGGCAACCTCGGCGCGCGTCGGGCGCGGGTTCTGCTGCATGGAGTCGAGCATCTGCGTAGCGGTGATAACGGGCTTGTAGGCTGCGTTGCACTTAGCGATGATTTCCTTCTGGATGTGCGGAACGAGCTCGGGCTTGATCTCGATGCCCAGGTCGCCACGGGCGACCATGATGCCGTCGGAAGCCTCGAGGATCTCGTCGAAGTTCTCGACGCCCAGGGCGCACTCGATCTTCGGGAAGATCGTCACGTGCTCGCCGCCGTTCTCGCGGCAAAGCTCGCGGATGCCGCGGACGGACTCGCCGTCACGGATGAAGGAAGCGGCGATGTAGTCGATGTTCTCGGTCAGGCCAAAGAGGATGTCCTGACGATCGCGCTCGGTGATAGCGGGCAGCGAGATGTTGACGTTGGGCATGTTAACACCCTTGCGCTCGCCGATCAGGCCGTCGTTCTTGACGACGCAGGTCATGTCCTGGCCGTCGACGGACTCGACCTCGAGGGCAACCAGGCCGTCATCGATCAGGATGAGGGAGCCCTTCTCGACCTCGGAGGGCAGAGCCAGGTAGTCGAGGGAGATGTGCTCAGAGGTGCCGTGGAAATCCTCGGACGTGGGCTGAGCGGTGACGACGATCTTATCGCCGGTCTTGACGGCAACCTTCTTGCCGTCGACCAGAAGGCCGGTGCGGACCTCGGGGCCCTTGGTGTCGAGCAGGATGCCGACAGGCAGACCGAGCTCCTTGGAAATACGGCGGACGCGCTCGATGCGACCGTGGTGCTCGTCGTAGGAGCCGTGCGAGAAGTTAAAACGGGCGACGTTCATGCCCGCCTTGATCATCTCACGGATGGTCTCGTCGCTATCGCAGGCGGGACCCATGGTGCATACAATCTTAGTGCGCTTGTACATTCAGACCTCCATCTGACATCGTCTTGCGCTGATAGATAAACCATAAGAAATAAAACTGAGATGATTATAACGAAATGCCGACCGAATACCCCAAAAAATCGACCGTATGCCGAATTAGAAGTTCATTTTTTGCGAATAAACGGTATATGCAAAAACTTTACCAACCGTTCTAACCGCTGCTATCTGGGCGATATTTCAGTTTGATGATGCACCGAAGAAAAAACGTTTTATCAATGTCGAACATCATACGGTCTGCATCGTTGCACTCGAGCCGTGTTTCCAATTGGAATGTTTTGGCTAGACGCGCCGCTTTGGGGTACCATAGCTCCACTATCAACTGCCGCTCAGCACGGCAGCCTTGATGAGCCCTTGCCCTTCTCCTGGGAATTATGATCGGGCATCAATCTGCTGAGTGGCCCGAATCCCAGGAGGGGACTCTATATGCAAAAGGAATACCTGTCCGCCGCGGCGGAGGTGCTCAGCGACCAGGGTGTCGATGAGAACCTCGGCCTGAGCAACGACGAGGCGTCTTCGCGCCTCGCCAAGACAGGCCCTAACAAGCTCGAGGAAGCTGAGAAGACGCCGCTGTGGAAGCGTTTCTTTGAACAGATGGCTGACCCTATGGTCATCATGCTGATCGTTGCCGCCGTCATCAGTGCGCTCACGGGCATGGTCAAGGGCGAGCCCGACTTTGCCGATGTTGCCATCATCATGTTCGTCGTTATCGTCAACTCGGTGCTGGGCGTGGTCCAGGAAGCCAAGAGCGAGGAGGCCCTCGAGGCCCTGCAGGAGATGAGTGCGGCGCAGTCCAAGGTGCTACGCGACGGCAAGCTCGTGCACCTGCCGAGCGCCGAGCTCGTGCCCGGCGACGTGATCATGCTCGAGGCGGGCGACTCCGTCCCGGCCGACTGCCGCGTGCTCGAGAGCGCCACGATGAAGATCGAAGAGGCCGCGCTCACCGGCGAGTCCGTGCCCGTCGAGAAGCATGCCAACGTGATCGAGCTCGCCGCCGGCACCGACGACGTGCCGCTCGGCGACCGTAAGAACATGTGCTATATGGGCTCCACCGTCGTGTACGGCCGTGGTCGCGCCGTCGTGGTCGGCACCGGCATGAACACCGAGATGGGCAAGATCGCCGGCGCCCTGGCCGAGGCCAAGGAAGAGCTCACGCCGCTGCAGGTGAAGCTCGCCGAGCTCAGCCGCATCCTCACCATTATGGTTATCGTCATCTGCGTCGTCATCTTTGGCGTTGATATCATCCGCCATGGCGTGGGCAACGTTCTTACCGACCCGACCGCCCTGCTCGATACCTTTATGGTCGCCGTCTCGCTCGCCGTCGCTGCCATCCCCGAGGGCCTGGTCGCCGTCGTGACCATCGTGCTATCGCTTGGCGTGACCAAGATGGCTAAGCGCCAGGCAATCATCCGCAAGCTCTCTGCCGTCGAGACTCTCGGCTGCACGCAGACCATCTGCTCCGACAAGACCGGTACCCTTACCCAAAACAAGATGACCGTCGTCAAGCACGAGCTCGCTGCGCCCAAGGAGAAGTTCCTGGCCGGCATGGCGCTGTGCTCCGATGCTCAGTGGGACGAGGAGCTGGGCGAGGCCGTGGGTGAGCCGACTGAGTGTGCGCTCGTCAACGATGCCGGCAAGGCGGGCCTCACTGGCCTGACTGCCGAGCACCCGCGCGTGGGCGAGGCCCCGTTTGACTCGGGCCGCAAGATGATGTCCGTGGTCGTCGAGACCCTTGACGGCGAGTATGAGCAGTACACCAAGGGCGCGCCCGACGTGGTGATCGGCCTGTGCACCCATATCTACGAGGGCGATAAGGTCGTCCCCCTGACCGAGGAGCGCCGTGCCGAGCTCGTGGCCGCCAACAAGGCCATGGCCGACGAGGCCCTGCGCGTGCTGGCGCTGGCAAGCCGCACCTACACCGAGGTCCCGAGCGACTGCAGCCCCGCTGCGCTCGAGCACGACCTGGTCTTCTGCGGCCTGTCCGGCATGATCGACCCTGTCCGCCCCGAGGTCGCCGACGCCATCCGCGAGGCCCACGATGCCGGTATTCGCACCGTCATGATCACGGGTGACCATATCGACACCGCCGTGGCCATCGCCAAGCAGCTGGGCATCGTCGCCGATCGCAGCCGGGCCATCACCGGCGCCGACCTCGACCGCATGAGCGACGAGGAGCTCGACGCGCACATCGAGGATTACGGCGTGTACGCCCGCGTCCAGCCCGAGCACAAGACCCGCATCGTCGAGGCCTGGAAGTCGCGCGACCAGATCGTGGCCATGACGGGCGACGGCGTCAACGATGCCCCGTCCATCAAGCGCGCCGACATCGGCGTTGGCATGGGCATCACCGGTACCGACGTCACCAAGAACGTCGCCGACATGGTGCTCGCCGACGACAACTTCGCCACCATCATCGGTGCTTGCGAAGAGGGCCGTCGCATCTACGACAACATCCGCAAGGTCATCCAGTTCCTGCTTTCGGCTAACCTTGCCGAGGTGTTCTCGGTGTTTATCGCCACGCTCATCGGCTTTACTATCTTCCAGCCGGTGCAGCTGCTGTGGGTGAACCTGGTCACCGACTGCTTCCCCGCGCTCGCGCTGGGCATGGAGGATGCCGAGGGCGATATCATGAAGCGCAAGCCGCGCAACGCCAAGGACGGCGTCTTTGCTGGCAATATGGGCCTGGACTGTGTGGTCCAGGGCCTAATCATCACCGTGCTGGTGCTGGCGAGCTTCTTTGTGGGCGTCTACTTTGACATGGGCTACATCCACATCGCCGATATGATCGCCGGCGCCGCCGACGAAGAAGGCGTGATGATGGCCTTCATCACGCTCAACATGGTCGAGATCTTCCACTGCTTCAATATGCGCAGCCGTCGTGCGTCGCTGTTCACCATGAAGAAGCAGAACAAGTGGCTGTGGGCTTCCGCCGCGCTGGCACTGGTGCTGACGGTGATCGTGACCGTGCAGCCGACGCTTGCCGAGATGTTCTTTGGCCCCGTGACGCTTGAGCTCAAGGGCGTTGTCGCTGCCCTGGGCCTGGCCTTCCTGATCATCCCGCTGATGGAGATCTACAAGGCGATCATGCGCGCGGTCGAGAAGGAGTAGGTCGAAAGGCCATCCTTCCCACCGGCCCGACCGCCTGCGGGGTTTCTTCCTCGCTGGTCCTCGCGCTTCGCGCTGCGGGATCGCTCGGAAGAAACCCCTCCCGGCGGGCGGGCCTTCGGATAACCTCTCGGGACCATTGGCTGAGGGAAAGTTTGTGAGCTGGTCGGGCTTTGCCCGGCCAGCTCTTTTTGATTTAAAATACCTGCTCAGTTGTGTGGTTTTGTGCTGGGAGGCATCTGTGGGCAAGGCTAAGGCTAAAGCGAAGAAAAAGACGACGGGGGCGCGGGCTAAGCGCGATCGTCGTCGGAAGCTCGCGACCGAGGCTCCCGCACCTGCTGAGGAGCTGCTGGCAAGCGTGCCGGGGCTCGACGCGCTGCAGGATGTTCCGGCGTTTGATGACCTGCCGGTCGATGAAGCCCAGCAGGCTGCCTTTGATGATTTCTGCGCACATGCCGAGGAGCCCGAGCAGATGCAGCTTGGCGCCGTGGTGCGCTTGGATCGCGGGTTTCCGCTGGTGGCGACTGCCGACGATACCTTCCGCGCCGAGCATGCCGTGGGATTTGCCAAGTCGCGCGGTGGGGACGAGGTCCTGCTGCCTGCCGTGGGCGATCGTGTGGCGGTGCGCCGCGCTCCCGGGCACGATATGGGCGTGATTGAATGCGTACTGCCGCGCCGTACGAGCTTTGAGCGTTGGCGCGGCCGTGCCCGCGGAGAGCGCCAGGTGCTCTGCTCCAACGTGGATAGCGTGCTAATCGTGCAGGCGCTCGGTGCCGGCGAGGTGCTGCTCGACCGTGTGGCGCGCTCGCTGGTGTTGGCGCTCGACTGCGATGCCGAACCGGTGGTGGTACTCACCAAAGCTGACCGTTGCGATGACGAGGAGCTCGAGCGCGATCTGGACCGTGTGCGCCGCCTGGTGGGTCCGGACGTGCGCGTGATCGTGACGTCCTCTGCCGAGGGCCGCGGCCTGGACGAGGTCCGTGCCTGCTTGCCTGTCGGGAGCTGCGCCATGATTCTGGGCGAGTCGGGTGCCGGCAAGTCGACGCTGCTCAATGCACTGCTGGGCCACGATACGTTGGCGACCGGCGGTGTGCGCGAACGCGACGACCAGGGCCGTCACACTACCGTCGCGCGCGTGATGGTGGCGCTGCCGGGCGACGCCGGCGTGATCGCCGATGCCCCGGGTCTGCGCAGTTTGCCGCTCGTGGGACATGAGCGGGGTCTGGCGCGCGCCTTCCCCGAGATTGTCGAGGCATCGCGTGCGTGCCGGTTTGGCGATTGCACGCATGTCCATGAGCCGGGTTGCGCCGTTCGCGAGGCCGAGGACGCCGGGCAGATTGACAGCCTGCGTCTGGAAACGTTCCAAAACCTGGCGTCATCCATGCGCGTGAGCGCTCAAATGCTCGATCCCGATGTCCATCTGTAATTGAATTTATCTATGACAGCCGTCTCCCAACTGTTCGGGAGACGGCTTTTTTGCTGCGGAAAAGCCTCGAAACATGCAGTTTGCTGACGTGCTGACCAAAACCTTGTCACGAGCTTGACGGGCTGTTCAGCTTTTGGTCAGCGATTGGTTTGACATCGAAAACCAAGATTGCGATTGCGCCGCTTTGCACTCTGGCCGCCCCGACAATGGTGGTACGGGCATTCGCCCGGCACTGCCATGAGAGGAGCGGCCGTGAACAAGAGCAAGCGCATCGCCATCAGTCTGGTCGCGGGCGTGCTTGCCGCGGCGCTCTGCATGGTTTACGGCTCGTCGATCCGCTCGCAAGCCGAACAGGTCCAGGCTGAGACCTTGGCCAAGTACGGTGGCGATCGCGTCGAGGTATGCGTCGCGGCGCGCGATATCGATGTGGGCGAGACCCTCGATGAGACCAATGTCATAACCCAGGAGTGGTTGACGAGTCTGCTGCCGCGTGACGCGGCGACCGAGCTACGCCGGGTGCGCGGCGACGTGACGACTTCGCGTATTCCCAAAAACGCCGTGATCTGCAATGTCTACACCAAGGCCGAGAGCCACATGCTCGAGGTGCCTAAGGGCAAGGTCGCCGTTTCGGTGGCGGTCGATGCCGAGCACTCGGTCGGCGGTGCTGCGGGCGTGGGCAGCTACGTGGACGTGTACGTGCAAAAAGACGGCGTAACCGATCGGCTGTGCGGTGCGTACGTGATCGATACCAGTGAGGATTCCGGTTCCACGCGCGAGGGCAAGATCGAATGGGTGACGCTGGCGGCTGACCCCGAAGACGTCAAGGAACTGCTGGGAGCCTCGGGCAAGGGAACGGTCAGCTTGACGATTCCCGCCACGGCGCGCGGCAAAAAGAGCGGAGGCGACGAGTGATGAAGGCGATCTGGCTTGCGTGCTGCGCGTGCGGCGATTACGGGCTGTTGCAGCGGGAAGTCGAGGGCCGTGATGTGGGTGCACAGGTGCTTCGCGTGGGTGACCTGGACGGGCTGGTTTCCATGGCGCGGGCGTTTCCGTCGCGCCGCGGGGCTGCCATCATCGCGGCGTCTCTGTTTGATACCGAAGATGTGCGCAAGACTGTTGCGCGCCTGACGGCCGAAGGCCGCGTGAGTCGCGTGGTCGTGTTGATAGAAGCGCTCGATCCGTCGGATATCGAGGGGCTGTTTCGCGCGGGGGCGACCGAGGTCATCGCTGCGCACAGTATATGCGGCAACGGGCGTGCGGGCGAGGGAGTGGTTGATTCCGATCGGCGCATGACGATTGAGCCCGATGCTTTTGTTGATAGGGAACCCGGGGCGCCTCGCGCTACAAGAGGCCCGCGTGTTGATGATTATGGAAAAGCGGAAGCCGAGCATGGTCGGCGCCCCCGGAACCCCCTTGTATGCGATGACGCTGGAGGGCCGGCGCAGCATGCTGGCGACTCCCCGGCTGTAGATATGGGATACGTGCACGGCGTGAATCTGGTGGATGAACTCGACGAAGTTGAGGGCTTTGCCGGGTGCGGCGAGTTGTCGCTAATGCAGCATGAGCAGATTGCGCAGAACGAGCCTGCCTCGCAGACCGAACAAGCTGCCATGCCGGCTTGGACGCAGCGTGTGGTTGCGGCGGGGGAGACGGGGGCGCTGCCACCGACGCCCGCCCCGCCGCCTCCGATGCCGCCGGCAGACGCTACCGCTCCGCCGCATCGAGCTCCAGTCATCTGCGCTATTTCGGGTTCGGGCGGTTGCGGCAAGTCGACGATCGTTGCCGCCATGGCACACACATCGTCGCTGTTGGGCTTGCGTGCCGCCGTGCTCGACCTGGACCTGATGTTTGGAAACCTTTACGACTTGTTAGGCGTCGATGCTCCGCGCGATATGGCGGCACTTATCGAGCCGTCGGCGGCGGGCACGCTCACCGAGCCGGATATCGTAGCCACATCGATGCGCGTGGCGCCGGGCGTTACGCTCTGGGGTCCCGTCGCGGCGCCCGAGCAAGCTGAGCTCATGGCGCGTCCGGTGGAGCTACTGCTTGATGTTCTGCGTCGCGAATCCGACGTGGTCTTTATCGATACCTCGGTCTTTTGGGGCGACGCCGTGGCGGCTGCGGTGGCGGCGAGCGACCGTTGCCTGGTCGTTGGCGATGCGGCGGTGTCGTCCGCGACATCGGCGTCGCGCGTCATCGAACTGGCAAGTCGAGTAGGTGTGCCGCGCACGCGCATGAGCGCCGTGTTCAACCGGTTCGGTGCGCGCGGGGCAGACGAGGACGTCGCCATGCGCTTTGAGATTGCCTGTGCGTTGAGCTCCAAGATTCGTATCGCCGATGGCGGGCAGGATCTCGCCGCGCTCATGGCGTTTGGGCGCGCTGACGAGGCGGTGGGGCAGACCAGTGCTTTTGCGACTAGCATGCGCGAGGCCACGCGCGAGATGCTCGTGGAACTGGGGTGCGCCGTCGGCCCTTGGGGCGATATGGTCGCCGACCGTGCAACGCGTACCGAACGCCCGCGTATCCGCCTTCCCTGGTTGCGCGAGGGTGATCAGCGATGAGCCTGCAAACGAGGATTAAGGCTGCCGGCGCTGCAGCGGCGGCAGCGCCTGTAGATGCGGGGCGTCGCCGCGCGGTGAAACGACGCACCAAGCGCGCCGTGATGGACCGCATGGGTTACGACGAAGTGGCGCGTATCAGCGCCTATATCGACCCGGCACTTGCCCGCTCGGAATTGCGTCCTGCGGTGGAGGCGGCGCTCAATGTTGAGGAGCCGACCGATCTCGCGACGCCCGAGCGCGAAACCATCATCGACGAGATTTTGGATGACGTGGTGGGCTTGGGGCCGTTGCAGCCGCTCATCGAGGACGACACCGTTACCGAGATCATGATCAACGGCTGCCGCTCGGCTTTCTTTGAACGCGGCGGCGTCTTGTACCCCATCGAGCATGCGTTTGAGGATGATGAACAGATCCGTGTGCTTATCGACCGCATCATCTCGCCACTTGGCCGCCGTATCGACGAGCGCAGCCCCATCGTCAACGCCCGCCTCAAAACGGGCTATCGCGTCAACGCGGTGATTCCGCCTGTGGCGATTGACGGACCGATTCTCACCATCCGAAGGTTCTCGGACCGTATCTGCTCGCTGGACGAGCTTGTGGGGCTGGGGTCGCTGCCGCTTTGGTATGCGCAGCTGCTGTCGTGCGCGGTGTCGCTGCGACAGGACCTGGCGGTTGCGGGAGGCACGGGATCTGGTAAGACCACCCTGCTCAACGCGTTGTCATGTGAGATTTCCACCGGCGAGCGCATCGTGACGATCGAGGACTCTGCCGAGCTCAAGTTTGCGCATCATCCGCACGTGGTGCGCCTAGAGGCGCGCGAGGCTTCAATTGAGGGTGAAGGCGCGGTGACGATCCGCGACCTGGTAACTAATGCCCTGCGCATGCGCCCCGACCGCATCGTGGTGGGCGAGGTGCGCGGTGCCGAGTGCTGCGACATGTTGCAGGCCATGAACACGGGCCACGACGGGTCGCTCACCACACTTCATGCGGGTTCAGAACAGGAGACCGTGGTGCGTCTGACGTTGCTTGCACGTTATGGCATCGACCTGCCGAGTGAGCTCATCGAGGAGCAGATTGCCATGGCGCTCGACGGTATCGTGATGTCCGAGCGCCACGCCGATGGCAGGCGCTTCGTCTCCTCGTATTCGGGGGTGCGACGCGCCGCATCGGGCGGCGTAGAGCTCGAGCGCTATGTGACGTTCGATGCCGCCGAGCGCATCTGGACGCTCGACCGCGAGCCGCCGTTTATCGCAGAAGGCCTGCGGTCGGGGACGCTTACACAAGAGGAGGTGGACGAATGGAGATCGCTATGCCCCTCGTCGTAGGGGGCTTGGCAGGGCTTTCTGTCGCGACGGTGTGTGGGGCAGAGCCTCGTGTGCCGCGGGTGCCGCCGGCGGAGCTGGCACGTCAGGCGCTCGAGACGGTGGCAGAGAAGCTGCCGCGTGAGCTGGTGGAAAACGATCTGCTGAAAAAGATCGCCCGTTCGTGGGCATCGCTGGCTCCGGCGCATCGCCTTGGCCTCGTGATCGAAGATGCTTCGGGACGTTTGGCGTTTCTGCTGCTATCGAGCGGTGTCTGCTGCGTTTTACTAACGATGGTGTCGTTATCGCCCCTCGGATTTGCCTTGGGACTTGTTGCTCCGTTTGCCGTTGGTGCCGCTTGGGATGGCTTTGAGAGCCGGCGCGAGCAACACGATGCAGAAGAGGCAATGCCCGAGGCGTTTACCGCACTTTCCATGTCGCTTGCCTCGGGACATTCGCTGGCCCAGGGCATGCGCTTTGTGGGCGCTCATGCGCAAGAGCCAGTGCATACCGAGTTTTTGCGGGTGGCGGCGGCGATCGATTGCGGCATCTCGGCGACCGACGCGCTCGATGACTTGCTCGTGCGTATCGACGCCCCCGGTCTTTCGCTTGTGACCTTGGCGCTTAAGGTGTCTCAGCGCACCGGCGCTCCGCTTGCCGACTTACTGTCCGAGGCGTCGAGCATGGTGGGGGAGCGCATCGAGCTCAAGCGCCGCCTGGATGTTAAGACGTCGCAGGCTCGCATGTCTGCGCATATGGTCGCGGCGATGCCGGCGGGCATGTGCGCGGTGTTGGCGCTGCTTTCGGCAGATTTTCGTCGCGGTCTTGCGACGCCCGCCGGCGCGGGCGCTGTGGTGCTGGGTCTTGCCCTCAACGCCGTTGCCCTGGTGGTTATCCGGCGCATTATGCGGGTGGAGCTATGAGCGCCCCGGTTGCAGTTGCGGCTTGCCTGTGCGCCCTGAGTGTATTTGTCGCGACGGGTTTGGATCGGGCGGATGCACGCAAGATCGCAGGGGCCTGCAAGCGCGAGGCGGTGCTGGTCGCTGCCGCGGGTCGCTCGGTGGTCGATGCTCTGACCGCGCGAGTGAAGGGCGCGGTTGGAGCGGGCGGCCCGGCGCGAGTGTCGCTCGGCGAAGTTTCCGAGATGATCGATGTTGTGCGCTTGGGTCTTTCGGCCGGTCTTTCGTTTGATGCGGCGCTTGAGATTTTCTGCGCCAACCGCCGGTCAGTGCTGGCTCTTCGCCTTGAGCGCGCCTGCATGGCGTGGCAGGTGGGCGTGGGCACGCGTGAGGACGAGTTGTTGGCCGCCGCGCGCGACCTGGACGTGCGAGCGCTCGAGACCTTTGCCATCACGGTGGGGCAGGCGCTCGCCCTGGGTGCCCCACTTGCCGAGACGCTGGCCGCTCAAAGTCGCGAGATCCGTGCGGCTCATCGCGCCGCGGTCGAGCGCGAGATCGAGCGTGCGCCCGTCAAGCTGCTGATTCCCACCGGCACGCTCATCTTGCCGGCGTTGCTTCTGTCCATATTGGGCCCGCTGCTGGGAGCAGGCGGGATGATGTAGGGAGGAATACATGAACACGATGACTGACACTGCTGGCAAGGTGCAGGGCTGGGCGTTTTGCCGGGCGGCACATGTTCGTCAGCGCGCCAAGGAACTATTGCAGGAGGAGAGTGCGCAGGGTACCACCGAGTATGCCATCTTGGTCGGCGTGCTCGTGGTGATCGCGATTATCGCCATCGTCGCATTTAAGGGCAAGGTCCAAGATCTATGGAACGCTATCAGCGAGGGCATCAACAGCCTGTAGAGGGCGAGCGCCCCGTCGGGGTGCTGCTGGTGTTTGCTTGCCTGACCGTGGCGATAGCGGCGGTGCTTTGGGGGCTTAACGCCGCGCGGCAGCAGCGTCCTGGGACCGCCTCCGATTTGGGCTCAGATTCGGCGGTGGCGTCTCAAAAAGATGAGATGCGAGATGCGGACGATTCGGATGTCGCTGTCACGGCGCAAACCTTTCTGCGGACGCTCGACAAGCGGTCTGGCACTGCGACGGATTCGCCTGGGGGCAACGCGATTGTGGTCCGGCTTGCATGGTCCGAGGACCGACCGATGACCGAGGCAGCGGCGGATATGTTACGCGCCTACCGCGAGGTGCCAACGGCCCAGCTCGCCCTGAGCGGCTATCTCGATATTAAGGGCAACGTATGGGGCG
Source organism: Collinsella sp. (assembly GCA_019419665.1). Taxonomy (GTDB): domain Bacteria; phylum Actinomycetota; class Coriobacteriia; order Coriobacteriales; family Coriobacteriaceae; genus Collinsella. The sequence continues at coordinate 15,873 of DXZM01000012.1, read as the reverse complement.
CCATCGTGCGCGATGGACGTGGCTGGGTCGATATGGTGACAATTGCCGCGGATGCTGGCGATGCTTCGTGTCGTCTGCGCGCCGTGCGCCTGAGCCCGCAGGCAACGGACTCAAAGGAGGGATCGTGAAATGCATGATGTCCTGCGTGAGGAATCTGCCCAGGCGACGGTCGAATACGCCATCGTCACGGTGGCGCTGTTATCGATCGTGCTGGCGATCGCGGGACTTTGGCGTGCCGGCACCGATGGGCGCTTGGCGGCGCTGGTTGAGCGGGCGGCATCCCATGGCGTTGCCTCGACGTCGGTTATCGACGCCGCTGCGGCCGCTAAGGACATCGCGTTGTATTGATGCCGCGCGCGAGGACCGGGCGCAGTCTACGGTCGAGGCCGCTTTTTTGCTGCCGACGTTTCTGACACTCATCCTTCTCGCGCTGCAACCGGTGTGCCTGCTCTATACGCGCGCGGTCATGGAGTCTGCCGCCGCCGAGACCGCGCGGCTCATGACCACGACGACGGCGGAGGACGACGATCTTAAGGAGTTCACCCGCCGCCGACTTGCCGCAGTGCCCAACGTTTCGATCTTTCATGCCGGCGGGCCGTTGTCGTGGGATATCGAGCTTGGCCGGGCCGGTGCGGGTGGCGTCTCGTCCGTGTCCGTTTCCGGCGAGGTCAAGCCGTTGCCTGTGATCGGTGCGTTTGCGCAGGCTATGGGTGGTACCGCCGAGGGCGGCTACGTTGAGCTCAAGGTCGATGTCTCGTATCAATCGCGTCCCGAATGGCTGGAGGGAGATTATGATTCGTGGATTGCTGCATGGGATTAAGCGTTTCTGGTCTAGATGCGTTTTGACGCGCCGTCCGAGCTGCCATCGCAAGCGAGGCGGCTTTATGGGTCGAGCCGGTGTCGATCTGTTTATCGAAGACGGCGCCTATACCACGCTTTCTTCTGCCGTGGTCATCCTAGTGGTGCTCACATTGTTGTTTTCGTCGACCGCGGCGATATGGAGCATGTCGCGTGCCGGGGATACTCAGGTGGCGGCTGATAGTGGCGCGCTGGCGGGTGCCAACGTAGTGTCGTCCTATCACACGGCTGCCACGGTGGTTGATGCGAGCATCTTGAGTCTGGGGCTGGCGGGGTTTGCCACGATCGGGACGGGCCTGGTCGCCATCCTCATCCCGGGTGCCGAGCCGGTTGCCGGCAATATGGTCGACACCGGGATTGAGATCATTAAAACGCGCAACAAGTTTGCCAAAAGCGCATCGGAAGGCTTACAGAAAATCGAGACGGCTCTGCCGTATCTGATCGCCGCGCGTGCCACGCAGGCGGTGTCGGCGCAGGATACCGATAGTGTGACCTATACCGGTACGGCGCTTGCCGTGCCCAGGACATCCGAGTCTGACTTCGCTGCGCTCGAGGGGTCCGAGATCTCGACCGATGCCATTAAAGACACATCAGATGATTTAGAGTGTGCGGCCGAGGAGCTGCGGAAGGCTTCTGAGGACACGGCGAAGGCTAAAGAGCGTGCTTGGCTGGCGGATTGTGGTGGGTCTGACAAGGGCTCGGTCGGCAGCTGTTCTTGCATGTGGGAGCGTGCGAAAAGCCTAACGGATCTCTCCGGTGTTCAAAATCCGCATTACTCATCGAGCGTTACGTGGGAGCCCCAAGTTGCCCTTGATCGCGCGAAGGACTACTACCATTGGCGTCTGACAAATGAGAAGCCCCACGGCTCGAGTGTCGAGATGAAGGCAGAGTCTGCGGCGCGTAAGGCGTTTTATACCTATGCGAGCGCGGAGGTCGATCGGGCGCATATAACCGAGAACGGAGACAGGGTTTCCTCCTATATTCCGCTGCTGCCGCGCAACTCTGATGAGGTTCGGGCGACGGAACTCTATACCGATGCGGTGTGGCCGACTAGCGTGAACGATGACAAGGCGTATCTGCATTACGGGACGACCTGCCCTAACTATAAGAAAGGGACGCCGAGCGGATTTGCTTCGGTTGCCGATTACGATGGACAGGATAAATGCAGCAAATGCCATTTTGGCGTTTTGTCGCTTGGTGCTGTTGCGGCGCCTTCAACCTCTATCGAAAACGGCTTCGAATATCACTTCGACGAGTTCAAAAAAGCCTTGGAGGAATACGTCAAATGTCGGAACAAAGAGCTTGAGCTCATGCGTCAGACCGAGGATGAGGCCGACCGTGCGAGCAATGCGTTTGACCAGGCCATTAAAGCGCTTTCGGGCGAGCGTCCGCGTATCGCTCCGCCCGGTCGCAACGGCGTGGTTGCCTTTGCGGTTTCGGGTGCCATCTCGAGCCCCGATGAGCTCAACTCTTCGTTTAACACGGCAGTCAGGCTTGGCGATCGCGGTGCCATCTCTGCCGCGGTGCTGGCGCCCGATGAGGCGACGGCGCAAAACAACGTGCTTTCGCGATTTTTCTCGACATTGAAGGAACGCTCGGGTGGCGTTGCCGGCGTACTCGATGGCGTCATGGATGTCTGGGGACGGCTGCTTGTGGGATACGGAGACATCCAAGGTTCGGCCGACGAACTTATGGACGAGATGATTAAAGGCCTAGGAGGGGGCAGCGGCGCGTTGGGCTCCATCGCATCGTGGCTCGGCGATACCGTTTCGGCGTCCGTGGCGGCGTTGGGTCTGGAGCCGTGCGACTTGCGCCTGCGAAAGCCGGTGCTGACTGATTCCGCCAACGTCATTAAGAGCCCGGGGTCTGACATTGCCGGTCTCTCTCAAGCGCAAGACAAACTGCGAAGTATTCCGTTGGGCGTGACCGATCCCAAGGCGCTTTGCGAGGCGTTGGAATATCAAGTCGAACGCACCATCAGCGGTACGGTGTTCACGCTTGCGGAGATTCCTCTGCCCGGCGGCGGCTCCATCCCGCTCACCGTCGATGTCGCCACGCTGGTTGGCGCTCTGGGCGGTGGGTCGTAATGAGTATCCGCATGCGTCTGCGCGAGGAGCGCGCCCAAGCGACGGTGGAGATGGCAGTGGTTACGCCCGTTTTGCTGGTGCTGGCACTCATCGTGTACAACGTCATGATCTATGCCAGCGCTGTCGCGCGCTTCGACCGCGTGGTGCCCGACATCGTGTTGGCGCACGCCGTGGCGTCGGAGGGGGAGGGCGACGAAAGCTCTGTCGATGCCTCGGCGACGGTCCAGACTCAAATTCTGAATGCCATGGAAGGCTATGACTTGCAGATCGAAGTGTCGAGCGAGCAAGGCGCGGAGGCATCGGATGGTGGCCTGCTCTCCCTATCCGGTACGTTTAGGACCTACACCTGCACCATGCACTATGAGCCGTGGCCGACTTCTCTCAGCATCGCTGGCGTTCCGCTGGGGGCGCCGACAACGTTGTCGCACGAGCGCGCGGTGACGGTCGATCCATGGCGCCCGGGGGTGGTCATGTGACCGCGGTCTCGTCCTACATCGCCTACGCGCGGGCACTCAATAGGCTGGGTTGGACGCCGGCCGAGTTTGCGGTGGCGGAGTCGTTTGTCGTGCGCCTGCGCGGCATGCTGGGACGGCGTCCGGTTGCCGCCAACGGCCTGCCGCTCGTCATGGCGTTTCCACGCTGCTCTTCGGTCCACACGTGTTTTATGGCCTATCCCATCGACATCGCCTTTATCGATGCACGTGGCTATGTCCTCGTATGCTACGAAAACGTACGTCCCTGGCGTATGTGCTCCTGCCCCGGCGCCTGGGCCGTACTAGAGCGTCCTTCAATCATTGTTTCGACCCCTGCTCTCCAACGCGTGCCGGCTTAAGAATTGGCGACAGCGGACTTTCGTCATACGAAATTGGGTAAGATGGAGGAGAAGATGCATGGATGTTGAGATCCATCCCAACGCTAAAAAGCACCTGACAGAACAGCAGGTGCTTAGCGCTTGGCTTGCGGTTACTGAGTGCATTCGTCGCGAGTCGAAGGACGAGCCGCCGAGATGGCTTGCGATTGGATGGCTCCCAGACGGACGAAGCGTGGAGCTTGTCGCGGTCGAGCTTCTCCGTGGGTGGCTTATCATTCATGCCTTGTCTCCAGTCCAGAAGAAATTTTGGCAGGAGATTGAACAGGCTCGGCAAAGGGGTCGATGATGGGCAAGACGTATACGGCCGCTAATGGTCAGGTTGTAACGGATGAAATGATTGACGCGTGGTGCGAGTCGTACGAGCGCGGAGAGTTTCCGGATGGCGAACATACCGTTGGTGGGATCGTGCATGGACGGCCCCCGCTCTCAGGTGAGGGGACGGCAACGTTGTCGGTCAAGATTCCTCTGGGAATGAAGGAGGCCATTCGTCGACGGGCGGCTGCCGAGGGGATGACGCCAAGTGAGTTTGCCCGTGCGGCTCTGAGCGAAAAACTTCTTGCTGCCGGCTGATGTCTCTGACGTGCCGATTTATAGAACCGAGGCTGTGCTCAAAAACTTTTTTAAAATTCTCGGTTGACCGGAACGCGTCCTTGGTTATACTAATCAAGCCTTGAAACAAGGCACACCTCAAATGGCTGGGTAGCTCAGTTGGTAGAGCAGAGGACTGAAAATCCTCGTGTCAGGGGTTCGATTCCCTTCCCCGCCACCTTGAATTGACTAGGACCTCTGCAAAGGGGTCCTTTTCTTTTATGCAGCCCCCACATGGAATCGAACCCCGTGAGGGCGCGGAGCTGAGTAAACGCGTAAGCGTTTGCCAGCGCAGCTCGCAAGGCGCGTAAGCGCCGCAGCGGTCCGTCCGCGCAGCGCGCGGACGCGATTCCCTTCCCCGCCACCTTGAATTGACTAGGACCTCTGCAAAGGGGTCCTTT
>DXZM01000012.1:0-10968 GCA_019419665.1 Collinsella sp. | reverse complement strand
TCTTTTATGTAGGGTTCTGCGGAAACTGCGTCCCAGAATAAGGGCTCAGAACGGGACACACTTTCCGGTGCCTGCCTCCGGCGCGCGTACACACCTCGTCGCACCATTCCGAGCCCGCCCGCCCCCAGACATTCCTCCCACTTTCGCGTCACTTTGCAGACCGTTCGGTCGCCTGTCCGCACACGCGGGTATACTCAAAACGATACTTATCCTATGCAATACGATGCGGGTTCGACCTGCATGATCCGAAGGGGGCAGTGATGGAGAGGATACTCGGCGTTAATCTCTCTGGCTGGTTTATTCCCGAGCCTTGGGTGACCCCGTCGCTGTACGCGGCGACCGGCGCATCCAACGCAGCCGAGCTGCAGGAGGCCATGGGTACCGCCGCCTATAACGAGCGCATGCGTCGTCATTACGAGACGTTTGTGAGCGAGGACGATTTTCGCCGCATGGCGCAGATCGGTCTCAATGCCGTGCGTCTGCCGGTGCCCTGGTATGCCTTTGGCTCACAGGAGTCCGATGCCTCCTACATATCGGTTGTCGATTACATCGACCGCGCAATTGAGTGGGCTGCCAAGTACGACATCCGCGTGCTGCTCGATCTGGCAACCGTGCCCGGTGGCCAGGGCGATTCCAACGATTCGCCCACCACGCCGGAGGCTGTTGCCGAGTGGCATTCGTCCACCAACGGCCGTCATGTCGCACTCGACGTGCTCGAGCGCTTGGCCGATCGCTATGGCGAGGCCGAGAGCCTGCTGGGCATTGAGCTGCTGGACACGCCGAAGATGAGCGTTCGCAAGAGCCTCTTCACCATGACGGATGGCATTCCTGCTCACTACCTGCGCAATTTCTATCGCGATGCCTACGAGCTCGTCCGTTCGTATATGTCCGAGGATAAAATCGTCGTCTTCTCGTCGTCGGGGCATCCCAGCGAGTGGAAGCATTTTATGCGCGGCGCCAAGTACAAGAACGTCTACATGGACCTTCACCTGTACCATTACCGCGACGAGTATGCGCTCGACATCACGAGCCCTCGCGGGCTGACGACGGCGATTTCGCGTAACAAGCGCGAGCTTAAAGAAGCGATTTCGACTGGGTTCCCCGTGCTGGTGGGCGAATGGTCGGGCGCGGCGATCTTTGCCAACTCGTCGGTTACGCCCGAGGGCCGCAATGCCTACGAGCGCGTGTTTATCGCCAACCAGCTGGCTTCGTTTGCGCCGGCTGCCGGTTGGTTCTTCCAAACGTGGAAGACCGAGAAGCGCATTGCAGCATGGGACGCCCGCGCGGCGCTCGGTACGCTCGAGCGCGGCATGATTGAATAGGTTGATATGACGCAAAACAGCGCCCATACGGGCAAACTCTATGTGGTCGGCACGCCCATCGGCAACCTGGGCGACCTGTCCCCGCGCGTTGGCGAGGCCTTTGCCGCCGCCGATGCCATTTGCTGCGAAGACACGCGTGTGACGTCAAAGCTACTGATGCACCTGGGCATTTCCAAGCCGCTTGTCCGTTGCGACGAGAATGTGATCGCCAGCCGCGCCGCCGGCCTGGTCGACCGTCTGCTGGCGGGGGAGACCCTCGCTTTTGCCTCGGACGCCGGCATGCCGAGCGTGTCCGATCCCGGCCAGGCGCTGGTCGAGGCGGCGCGTGAGGCCGATGTGCCCGTCGAAGTTATTCCCGGGCCCTCTGCTTGCGTCACGGCGCTTGTTTCGTCCGGCATTCCCTGCGAGCATTTTTTCTTCGAGGGCTTTTTGGGCCGAAAGCACGGCGACCGTGTGCGCCGTTTGCAGCGCCTTGCCGTGGTGCCCGGCGCACTCATCTTCTACGAGTCTCCACATCGCATCGTGGCGACGCTCGAGGCCGTGGCGGAGGTCTTTCCCCAGCGTGAGGTTGCCGTCTGCCGCGAACTCACCAAGCTGCACGAGGAGGTCTTGCGCGGGCCCGCTGACCAGCTTGCCGAGGAGCTGCGTGCTCGCGGCGAGGTAAAGGGCGAGATTGCGCTGGTCATCGCGCCACCGAGCGAGGATGAGGAGGCCGGTATCGTGCCGGTCGGCGCCACGGCAGCGGATCCCGACGAGGCCCTGCGCGAGGATATCCGCGCCGCGCTCGAGGAGGGGGAGCCCGCGTCTGCGGTGGCCAAGCGCCTGTCTCAGAAGTATTCGCGCCGCAAGCACGATGTCTATGCCATGGTGCTCGATATGCAATAGATGGAGGATATCCAGCCCTTGCGCTAGAATCATCCTCTGTATGCAACGTTTTTCTGGAGGACAAACCCCATGGATCAAAGCAAGCCTTCGTTCTTTATCACGACGCCCATCTACTACGTCAACGCCGATCCGCACCTGGGCACGGCTTATTCCACCATCATCGCCGACGTTCAGGCTCGCTATCGCCGTTCCGCCGGCTATAACGTCAAGTTCCTGACCGGCATGGACGAGCACGGCGAGAAGGTCGCCGAGGCCGCAGCCAAGCATGGCATGACGCCGCAGGAGTGGACCGACAGCCAGGCTCCGCACTTCAAGGAGCTTTGGAGCAAGCTCGAGATCTCCAACGACGACTTCATCCGCACCACCGAGCCGCGCCAGCATCATGCCGTGCAGTACCTGTGGGAGCGCATGAAGGAGTCCGGCTATCTGTATAAGGGCAGCTACGACGGTTGGTATTGCGTGCCTGACGAGACCTACTTCACCGATACGCAGGTCCAGAAGGGCGACGAGGAGTACGGCAGCGTCGGCCAGCACCTGTGCCCCGACTGCCACCGTCCGCTTGAGCGCGTGCAGGAGGAGTCCTACTTCTTTAAGCTTTCCGCCTTCCAGGACAAGCTTCTCAAGCTCTATGACGAGCACCCCGACTTTGTCGAGCCTGCGTTCCGCATGAACGAGGTACGTAGCTTTGTCGAGGGCGGCCTTAACGACCTTTCCGTGAGCCGCACGAGCTTTGACTGGGGCATTCAGGTCCCGTTTGACGAGGGTCACGTGACCTACGTGTGGTTCGATGCGCTGCTCAACTATATGACGGCCGTCGGCTACGGTGTCGACACCGACGAGGCGCGTGCCGAGCTGGCCTATCGCTGGCCCGCGCAGTTCCACATCGTGGGTAAGGACATCATCCGCTTCCACTGCGTCATTTGGCCCGCCATGCTCATGGCCATCGGCGAGGCCCTGCCCGAGCACGTCTTTGCCCACGGCTTCCTGACCGTGCGCAATGCCGAGACAGGCAAGGCCGAGAAGATGTCCAAGAGCCGCGGTAACGCCATCGCTCCGCAGGACGTTATCGACATGCTGGGCGTTGAGGGCTATCGCTATTACTTTATGACCGACGTGGTCCCCGGCACCGACGGCGCCATCAGCTTCGATCGCATGGAGCAGGTCTACAACGCCGATCTGGCCAACAGCTGGGGCAACCTCATTTCGCGCTCGCTCAACATGAGCGCAAAGTACTTTGACGGCTGCGCCCCGGCTAAACCGGCGTCTGCCGACGCGTTCGATAACCCGCTGGCAAAGATTGCCGACGGTTTGGTCGAGCGCTACATGGCCAAGATGGACATGCTCGATTACGGCGGAGCCAAGGATGAGGTCATGGAGCTCATCCATGCCGCCAACCACTACATCGAGGACTCCGAGCCCTGGGCGCTTGCCAAGGACGAGGCCAAGGCTGACGAGCTGGCATTTGTGATTTACAACCTGCTCGAGGCCATCCGCATCGCCGCCCACCTGCTGATGCCGCTCATGCCCCAGACTTCTGTCGAGGCTCTGCGCCGCCTGTCCTGTGAGGGCGAGGCCGCGAGCGACGACCTCAAGGGCATTTGCGCTTGGGGCCTGCTTGCTGGTGGTCAGCCCGTCGAGAAGGGCGATCCGCTGTTCCCGCGTCTGGCGTAGAGACCGCGCGAGCGCCATATCGGCAATTTGATGTTTAGCTGTAAGGGCATGGCCGCCACGGTCCATGCCCTTTTGTTTCAAGACGCCGCCATCATGCTAAGGAGGCAACCATGACAACTTCGCCTTTGGCAAACCCCACGGCCACCAGGGAGCTGCTGGAGGAGTTTGGCCTTGCGACCAAGCATCGCCTGGGCCAGAACTTTCTAATCGACAATCATGTGATCGAGCGTATCTGCGAGCTTGCCGAGCTTGCAGGTGACGAGCGCGTACTCGAGGTGGGTCCGGGTTGTGGAACGTTGACACTTGCGTTACTGCAGGAAGCGGCGTGCGTTACGTCCATTGAGGCCGATCCCGAGCTTGAGCCGGTGCTCGATGCCCACGCCGCCGACTATGCCAACTTCCGCTTTATCATGGGCGATGCGCTCAAGGTGACGCCGGAGCAGATTGAGCAGGCCGCCGGTGGTGAACCCACGGTGTTTGTCGCGAATCTGCCCTATAACGTGGCGGCGACGATCATTCTTCAGTTCTTCCAGACGATGCCCACGCTTAAGCGCGCTGTCGTCATGGTGCAAAAGGAGGTTGCCGATCGCATTGCCGCAGTGCCGGGCAACAAGACCTATGGCGGCTATACGGCAAAGCTCGGCCTGTATGCGCAGGTGACGGGTCGCTTTGAGGTGCCGCCGCGTTGCTTTATGCCGGCGCCGCACGTGGACTCGGCCGTCGTGCGTATCGACCGTGTTGACGGTGTGGTGCCCGAAGAACTCGATCGCGAATTTGTGGCCCGCGTGATTGACGCTGCATTTGCTCAGCGTCGCAAGACCATCCGCAATTCCATGAGCGCCAACGGTTTTGCCAAGGACGTGCTCGATGCCGCCTTTGAGGCTTGCGGTATCGCACCCACCACGCGCGCCGAGACGCTTGATGTTGCCGACTTTGTCCGTCTGGCCCAGGAGCTAATCCATGATGCCTAATGCCGAACGCGTGACGTTTACCAAGAAAAAGAAGACGGTTGCTTGTCCCGTGCCCTTGGCACCGCTTGCTGACACGCATGCGCATCTGCTTTCGTTTTGGGGCAAAGAAGTGCCCGAGACACTCGTGCGCGCCAAAGCCGCGGGCATCGACCTGTTGGTGACGGTCTTCGATCCCATTGCCGATAAGCGCAGCGTGACGGACTATAGCGACTGGCTGACGCGCGAGATTCTGCCGATGCAGGATATCCCGCAGATCAAGTATCTTGCCGGCGTGCATCCGTATGGCGCGCCGGACTATACCGACGACGTTCACGCACAGGTCGTTGCCGCACTCGATGACCCCTTATGCGCCGGTATTGGCGAAATCGGCCTGGACTACCACATGGACTATGACGACGACATTGCGCCGGCACCCCATAACGTGCAGATTGACTGCATGGCGCGCCAGCTCGAGCTTGCCGTGTGCCATAACGTGCCGGTGGAGCTGCATCTGCGTCACGAGGACACGGACCAGGAGCGTACCTCGCACGTGGACGCCTACAACGTGCTTCGTGAGGTGGGCGTGCCCCAGGCCGGTTGTGTGCTGCACTGCTTTGGCGAGGACCGCGCCACGATGGAGCGCTTTGTGGAGCTGGGCTGCTATATCGCCTATGGTGGTGCGGCCACCTTTAAGCGCAACGACGACGTGCGCGAGGCATTTGCGGCAACCCCACTCGATCGAATTTTGTTCGAGACGGATTGCCCGTATATGGCTCCGGAGCCCATCCGCGGTCTTGAATGCGAGCCCGCAATGATCTCCATTACGGCAAACGCGCTGGTTAACGACCGTGTCGATCGCACAGGTGAGGACCCCGAAACAATCGCGCAAGCCGCTTGGGAAAATGCCTGCAAACTTTTTCAAAAATAGTTCTTGCGTTCGCGGTGGCGCTCCGTTATTCTAATTCCTGCACGCGGGCGTGGCGGAATTGGCAGACGCGTACGGTTCAGGTCCGTATGGGGGCAACCCCATGAAGGTTCAAGTCCTTTCGCCCGCACCATTAAATGAAAGAGCTCCCAGCAATGGGAGCTTTTTTGTTATGGGCCCATCGCGGGGACTTGAACCTGCGAAGGAGCGAGCGTAAAGAAAACGCGGAGCGTTTTTAGCGAGTTGACGAGTCCGCCGGCAGGCGGTCGAAGCCGGTGCGGATCCGCGAAGCGGATACGCGGACGTCCTTTCGCCCGCACCATTGATTGAAAGAGCTCCCAGCAATGGGAGCTTTTTTGTTATGCACGATCTCCTTGGACGGGTATCCTAATGCCAACGTGTGCCTATCAGAGGAGAGACCATGCTATTTTCCGGTATCATCGCCGCCCTTACCAGCCTTTTGATTCCCATCATCATCCTGTTGCTGCTGCTCCCCAACGCCTGTTATGTCGTTGAACAGCAGCACGCCGTAATCATCGAGCGCTTGGGTAAGTTCAACCGTATCGTCAACGCGGGCTTCCACATGAAGGTACCCGTGATCGACCGCAAGGCCGCCACGGTGAGTCTGCGCACCATGAAAAACGGTTTTGGCATCGACGTTAAGACCCAGGACAACGTGACCATCGGTCTTGAGGTCTCCGCTCAGTACCACGTGAGCTACGACATGGGCGCCGGCCCGGCAGATTCGGGCATCTACAAGAGCTACTACATGCTGCAGGAGCCCGTCGACCAGATGCGCGACTTCATCACCGACGCCCTGCGCTCCTCCATCCCCGTCTACACACTCGATGAGGTCTTTGCCAAGAAGGATGACATCGCCAAGGATGTCAACGCTACCGTTTCCGAGCAGATGGCCGCCTACGGCTTCACCCTCGTGTCGACGCTCATCACCAAAATCGCACTGCCGACCGAGGTTGAGAACTCCATGAACGACATCAACGCTGCCCAGCGCAAGCGCGCTGCCGCGCAGGAGCTCGCCGAGGCCGACCGCATCAAGCGCGTCACCGAGGCGACCGCCGAGGCCGAGGCTATGGAAAAGGCGGGCGAGGGCATCGCCAACCAGCGCAAGGCCATCGCGCTGGGTATCAAAGATTCGCTCGAGATCATCCAGGAGACGGGTGTCGGCAATGACGAGGCCAACCAACTGTTCATGTTTACGCAGTGGTCCGAGATGATGACGGAGTTCGCTCGCACGGGTAAAACCTCGACGGTCGTGCTGCCGAGCGACTTTTCGCAGTCGGCCTCGATGTTCGAGCAGATGCTGGCCGCCGGCAAAGTTCAAAACGATTCGAAGGAGTAGACGCGCGTGAAATACACCGTCGTTTGCGTCGGTAAGCTCAAGGAGCGCTTTTGGAAGGACGCGTGCGCTGAGTACACCAAGCGCCTAGGTGCCTATGCCAAGGTGGATATCCGCGAGGTGGCCGATATCGACCCGGCTAAGGCGGGCGGCGTGGATGCCGCGCGCGACAAGGAGGGGGCGGCGATTCTTGCCGCCTTGCCATCTCGAGCGCATGTGATCCTGCTGGCTATCGAGGGCAAGGAGCGCTCGAGCGAGGAGTTTTCGGCGAGGCTCGACGATCTTATGCTGCGAGGCAGCAGCGACATTGCCTTTGTAATCGGCGGTTCGGACGGCGTGAGCGATGACGTGCGCGCACGAGCCGACGAGATGCTCAGCTTTGGACGCATTACCTTGCCGCATAACCTGGCGCGTGTGGTGCTGCTGGAGCAGATTTACCGTGCCTGCAAGATCAGTCGTGGCGAGCCGTATCACAAATAGGTCGGCAATACGAAACAATGGCGTGGGACAATACCTTTCGTTTTGAGGAATGTGTCTGAAAGGACTATGCGATATGAAGATTGGATTTGTCGGTTTTGGCAATATGGCGAGCGCTATGGCCGATGGCTGGATCGCTGCCGGTGTAGCTGCGAGCGACATGTGCGCCTGCGCGGGTCGCTACGACGCACTGGTTGAGCGCTGCGAGGCGCGCGGCATGGTCGCCTGCCACGATGCCGCCGAGGTTGTCGCCGCATCCGATATCGTGGTCGCTGCGGTCAAACCGTACATGATCGAGAAGGTATTCGCCCCGCTCAAGGATGCTCTTGCCAAAAAGGTCGTTCTGTCGGTTGCCTGGACCTGGGACAGTGCCAAGTGGGAGCAGGTCCTGCCGGGCGTCGCGCATATCTCGACGGTGCCCAACACGCCGGTTTCGGTGGGCGAGGGCGTCATCGCCTGCGAGAAGGCTTCGACGCTTAACGACGAGCAGCGTGCTGTGGTGCTCGACCTGCTCGGTAAGCTTGGCGCTGTCGTCGAGCTCGACACAAGCCTGCTGTTTGTGGGCGGCACGGTGGGTGGTTGCGCTCCGGCGTTTGTCGCCATGGCAATCGAGGCCCTGGGCGATGCGGCGGTCAAGCACGGTATCCCGCGTGCGGATGCTTATCGCATTGTGAGCCAGATGGTGCTGGGTACGGCAAAGCTGCAGCTTGCAACTGGCCAGCATCCTGCGGCGATGAAGGATGCCGTATGCTCGCCCGGTGGTGCCACCATCAAGGGCGTCGTTGCGCTCGAGGACGCCGGCATGCGCAGCGCCCTGGTCAAGGCAATCGACGCAACCCTCCAGTAAAACCGACCAAAAAAGGGACAGGTTTATGTTGGCAGGTTTTTCCTGCGGTTTTGTCCTTTTAGCGAAAAGTGCCCCGCAACTGGCTCAATTCCAGTTGCGAGGCACTTGCGTTTGCCCAGATAAAACCGACCAAAATAAACCTGTCCCTTTTTGGCAGGTTAGTCCCAGAAGCTGTCTTCTTCGTCCTCGGACTTGGGGCCGCGGTCGACATACATCTTATGGGTGCGCTTCTCCATTACAAAGGCAATAATCGCAAACAGCAGGATGCCGCCGGCGAAAAGGATGGCAAAACCGGTGCGGGTGCCAAACAAAAAGGAAAAAACTGCGTCCATTGGGTGCCTTCTTGCGTAGTTGAGTTGGGTCGTAAACGCTCATAAGTATATACTTGCCCATACATGTACAAGGTTGCAACCTAAATGGAATGTATATCGCCGGAGGATCTAATGCTTGATATCAAGTTTGTTCGTGAGAACCCCGATGCCATCGATGTCGCCATGGCTAACCGCCAGACGTCTTGGGATCGCGAGAAGTTCTTTGAGCTCGACGACGAGCGTCGTGCCGTCATCACCGAGGTCGAGGAACTTCAAGCCACGCGCAATGCCGAGTCCAAGAAGATCGGCGCCCTGATGAAGGAGGGCAAGAAGGACGAGGCCGAGGCCGCCAAAGAGGCCGTGCGCGCCGTCAACGAGAAAATTGACGGTCTGGCCGAGCGCCGCACCGCCCTCGAGCAGGAGCAGTACGACTTCATGGCTCACCTGCCCAACATTCCTTGCGAGGCCACGCCGTACGGCAAGGACGAGGACGAGAACATCGAACGCCGTCGTTGGGGCACCCCGCGCGAGTTCGACTTCGACTTTAAGCCGCACTGGGATCTGGGCACCGACCTCGACATCCTTGACTGCGAGCGCGGCAACAAGCTCTCCGGCAGCCGCTTCACCGTTCTCGGTGGCGCCGGCGCCCGTCTTGAGCGCGCCCTCATCAACTTCTTCCTCGATACGCACACCAGCCGTGGTTTTAAGGAGTGGTGGCCGCCCATCGTCGTCAAGCGTCAGACCATGTTCGGCACGGGCCAGCTGCCCAAGTTCGAGGACGACGCCTATCACGTCTCGGGCGACAACTTCCTGATCCCCACCGCCGAGGTCGTGCTCACCAACCTGCACGCCGGTGAGGTCCTCGACGCCGATACCCTGCCGCGCCGCTACACCGCCTTCACCCCCTGCTTCCGCGAGGAGGCCGGCTCCGCTGGTCGCGATACCCGCGGCATCATTCGCCAGCACGAGTTCGACAAGGTCGAGATGGTCAAGTTTGCCAAGCCGGAGGAGTCCGACAAGGAGCTCGAGAGCATGACCGCCGAGGCCGAGTTCCTGCTGCAGCAGCTGGGTCTTCCGTATCGCGTGATTAGCCTGTGCACCGGCGACCTGGGCTTCTCTGCCCGTCAGACCTACGACGTCGAGGTCTGGCTGCCGAGCTACAACGCCTACAAGGAGATCAGCTCCTGCTCCAACTGCGGTGACTTCCAGGCCCGTCGCGCCAACATCAAGTATCGCGACCCCGAGAACTTCAAGGGTTCGCGCTATCTGCACACCCTCAACGGTTCCGGTCTGCCGGCTGGCCGTACCATGGCAGCCATTCTGGAGAACTACCAGAACGCTGACGGCACCATCACGATCCCCGCGGTTCTGCGTCCCTACATGGGCGGCCTCGAGAAGATCGAGCCGGTCGCGTAGATTGGCTGCATAAGCGATTTGCTAGGGCACTCCTTTTTGGGGTGCCCTTTTTGTGTGCGGCCATACCATGCTGTGCGGACAGCTCAATAGAAAACACACGAACAACTGTTCTGTATACAGCCATCTACCTGCTATGCTTTTGCTAAATAAGAGCGAGAGAAAGGGGACGCGATGGAGCTGTTTGATGATCGGGTGGTTTTGTTTGAGAGCGACGAGGGCGGGGAGTACCTGCTTGTGACGTGTGAGCCGTCTGGCATGGGTGGCCTGGTGGTTCGACAGACGAGCGAGGGTCCGTTGACCCAATGGTGCTACGAGGAGTCGCCGCATGTGGTTGAGACGTTTGTGGCGCACGAGGGGCTTGTGGCCCTGGAGCATTTCTATGGGGTCCGGACATCTAACCAGGTTGCTCGCATGTTGAGTATCTCGTTTGCCGATTATGATTGTGCCCAGCGGGTGAGATCGCTCCTGAGGGAACTTGATGCTAAGTTTGACGTGATCGAAAAGCCAATCGATCGTACGGGGAACGACGGTATATGCGGAGCAGCATGACAAGACTGCGTTCCACAAAAAAGTTTGAAATTGTGCTTGACTCCAATAAGCTAAAGTGGTTTTATATGTCTTGCGCTGCGGCGTTACCTCAGCTGGATAGAGGGTCTGACTACGAATCAGAACGTCATAGGTTCGAATCCTATACGCCGCACCAATTGAAATTGAAAGCCTCCGGCAACGGGGGCTTTTCTTTTAGGCGGACGCCGCATGGATTCGAACCTCGGTCGAGGCGCGGGCGTAAAGAAAACGCGGAGCGTT
>DXZM01000011.1:0-57990 GCA_019419665.1 Collinsella sp. | reverse complement strand
GCGAACCTCCAGTCCGGACCGCCCCGCGGTCCAACTTTCTGTCCGCACCCCCGTTTGAGGCTTCTGGCTTGTAAAACAGTCCGTATTTCACCGCAACTGATGAGGGGATGGGTTAACGGAGCAGCCCCGCTACTTCGCCGGCTAGGGTGATGGTACCGGCTGCTACGAAGGGCTCGCCCGCGGCATCGAAGGCAGCGAGGGCCTCGGACACGCTCGGATACACGCCCGCGAGCTTGTCGGCGTCCACAAGTGCGGCAAGCTCCTCTGCCGACAGGGCGCGGTCGGAATCGGTCTGGGTCACAACCACGCGCGGGAAGGCCGGGATCAGTACGTCAACGATGCCTGCCACGTCCTTGTCGGCCAGCGCAGCGCACAGCAGCGTGGGGCGATTCTCCACGCACGGATCGATCTCGTCCAGCGCGCTCACAAAGTTCTCGCAGCTCTGAGGGTTATGGCAGGCGTCGATCAGCTTGAGCGGATCGGTTCCCAGCACATCAAAGCGACCCGGCGTGGGACAGCCCATAAGCGACGCATCGAGCTTGTCATGATCGAGCTCGCGACCCAGATACCCCTCGCACAGCATAATCGCGCACGCAGCATTCTGCGGCTGATACGCCGGCTTAACCATGCTCGACGTATAGATGGCACGCGGCGTAGTACAGCTAAACTCCACGGTATCTCCCACGTGCTCCGGCACCTTGGTCGTGGCATGGTTAACCACCAGCGGCACAATGCCGCACTCGCGACAACGCGCATCCATCACGCGCTGAACACTCGCCTCATGCGTGCCCTCGCCCAAAACAACCAAGCGCCCAGGCTTAATAACCGCAGCCTTCTCCCCCGCAATGGCCTCGAGCGTATCGCCCAAAATTCGTGTGTGGTCGAGCCCGATGCCGGTGATGGCAACGGCGACGGGATCGGTCGCGCTCGTAGCATCCCAGCGTCCGCCCATGCCAACCTCGAGCACGGCGACATCCACCGCGGCCTCGGCAAACACTGCAAGTGCAGCAGCCGTCAGCAGGTCAAACGGCGTGATGGAATAGGCGCGCTCCCCCGCCGCCACACGACGGGCATTCACACGATGTCCCGCCTCAACAGCGGCAGAAACACCACGGGCAAACGCCTCATCGCTCACGACGCGTCCATCGACCTCCATGCGCTCGGGATAACGCACCAACTGCGGAGACGTATACAGCGCGGTCTTTAACCCCTCACCACGAAGGATGGCAGCCGAAAAACGCGTGGTCGAAGTCTTGCCATTAGTACCGGCAACCTGAATGCAATCGAAATACTCGTCCGGACGTCCCAGCTCATCAAGCATATCGACAACGGTCTCAAGCAGAGGCCCAGCATCCCCAGAAATCCGCCCCGTGTCGGCAGCAAGCCCCACAGCCTCATCAAACGAAAGCAACTCAAACGAGAACGGCACAGAATACGACCCAGAACGCTTAGCCATAACCCAAAGTCCCCTCAACATAAAAAGAGGCCCGTAATAAACAACGAGCCCCTCCCATTCAAAATATCAGCCAAACACCGCTTTGCAGCGAGATCAAGGCCACGACCAAGTGGCTCTGACAGGCAACGGACGACCCCGTAGCCGCCATGGGAGCGGTTTGGGGCTTTGCTCGATACAAGTTCCGCACGAGCCGAAGGCCACTTAATGTGGCCTTCGTGCGAGCAGGACTGTCCGCAGTAGCGAGCAATGCCCCAAACCGCGTCCCCCAGTAACGCCTACGAGAAGTCAGCAACCTGCGAGGTCAGCGCCGCAAGGATCTCCTTGAGCTCAGCTGCACGGTCCCTCTTCTTCTGGACCACCGCGGGCGCGGCCTTGGCCACAAAGCCCTCGTTGGCAAGCGTCTTCTCGCAGCCGGCGAGCTCCTTCTGCGCGGCGGCAATCTCCTTCTCCAGGCGCGCCTTCTCGGCCGAAAGGTCGACCTTGCCCTCGAGTACCACAAAGACCTCAACGCCGCTATCGACCACGGCAATGCTCGCAGCCGGCTTCTCAACGTCGGTGCCCATGACCAGCGAAGCGGTGTTCGCCAGCGGCTCAATCGTGGAGCGCAGGCTCTCGAGCTTCTCGATGTCCTCAGCACCGGCGCGCACGACCACGTCGAGCTCGGCCTTGGGGCTCAAGCGATAACGCGAACGCGTGGCGCGAGCAGCGGAAACGACGGCGCGGCACAGCTCAAACGCGCGCTCGGCGTCCTCGTCAACATACTTGGCGTAGTCGGCGGGCTCGGGCCACTTGGCGATCATGAGCGCCTCGGCGCGGTTCACGTTGCCCTCGGCGTCCAGGTCGAGCACGCTCGCCGGCATGTTGTCCCAGATCTCCTCGGTAACAAACGGCATGAGCGGGTGCATCAAGCGAATGGAGGTATCGAGCACAAAGATCAGGTTGCGCTGAGCCTGCAGTCGGCCCTCGCCCTTCAGACGGGCCTTGGTGACCTCGACGTACCAGTCGCAGACCTCGTTCCAGAAGAACTGCTGCACGCCGCGGGCCATGTCGCCAAAGGTGTACTTCTCGATGCCCTCGGTGACCATCTTGACGGCCTTGGCCAGGCGGCTAAACATCCAGGCGTCGGCCGGCGTCTCAACGACGGGCTCGCCGGGCGTGTAGCCCTCCATATTCATAAGCAGGAAGCGGCTGGCGTTCCAGATCTTGGTCACAAACGACTTGGCCTGGTCGGTACGCGGGCTGTCGATGAGCTTCTTGGTCTTCTTATCGATGTTCGCGTCGAACTTAACATCCTGGTTGTTGGTGCACAGCGTGAGCAGGTTGTAACGCATGGCATCGGCGCCGTACATGCCAATGAGGTCCATGGGGTCAACGCCGTTGCCCTTGGACTTGGACATACGGCTGCCGTCCTTGGCCAGAATCGTCGGGTAGATGACGACATCCTTAAACGGCACCTCATCCAAGAAGTACAGCGAACTCATAACCATGCGAGCGACCCACAGCGCGATGATGTCGCGCGCGGTGACGAGCGCAGTCGTGGGGTGATGGCCCTCGAGCAGCTCCGGCTTTTGCGGCCAGCCCTGCGTGGCAAAGGTCCACAGCTGCGAGCTGAACCAGGTGTCCAGCACGTTCTCGTCCTGATGCACGTGATGACCGCCACACTTGGGGCACACGTCGGTGTCCTCGGTCAGGGCGTCCTCCCAGCCGCAGTCCTCGCAGTAGAACACAGGGATGCGGTGGCCCCACCACAGCTGGCGGCTGATACACCAGTCCTTGAGGTTCTCCATCCAGGTGGTGTAGGTCTGCGTCCAGCGCGCGGGGTGGAAGGTGACCTTGCCAGAGTTGACGGCGTCGAGCGCCGGCCCCTTGAGCTTGTCGACGGCGACGAACCACTGCTCGGACAGCCACGGCTCCAGGGCGGAGTCGCAACGGTAGCAGTGCATGACGGAGTGATCATGCTCCTCGACGTGGTCGAGCAGGTCGTGCTCCTCGAACCACTTGATGACGGCCTCGCGGCACTCGTCGCGGTTCATGCCGGTGAACTCGCCGTAGCCCTCGACGACCACCGCGTGCTCGTCGAAGATGTTGATCTGCGGCAGGTCGTGGGCCTGACCCATGGCATAGTCGTTGGGGTCGTGAGCCGGGGTGACCTTGACAAAGCCGGAGCCAAAGTTGGCATCGACGTGCCAATCCTCAAAGATAGGAATCTCGCGGTCGACGATGGGAAGCTTGACGGTCTTACCCACGAAGGCGGCCTTCTCGGGATCCTTCGGGGAGACGGCGACGCCCGTGTCGCCGAGCATGGTCTCGGGGCGCGTGGTGGCGACGACGATGTAGTCCTGACCGTTAACCGGCTCGGTCAGCGGGTAGCGCAGGTGCCACAGGTGGCCCTTCTCGTCCTTATACTCGGCCTCGTCGTCCGAGATGGCGGTGGTGCAGTTGGGGCACCAGTTGACGATACGCTTGCCACGGTAGATCAGGCCGTCGTGGTACCAGTCGCAGAAGACCTTACGCACGGCCTGGGCGTAATCCTCGTCCATGGTGAAGCGCTCGTTGTCGAAGTCGACGGAGCAGCCCATGCGCTTGATCTGCTCGACGATGATGCCGCCGTACTCGTGGGTCCAGTCCCAACAGGCGTCGACAAACTTATCGCGGCCAATCTCCAGGCGGCTGATGCCCTCGCTCTTGAGCTTCTTGTCGACCTTGGTCTGCGTGGCGATACCGGCGTGATCGGTGCCCAGCACCCAGCGCGTGGACTTGCCGCGCATGCGGGCCATACGGACGATGGCGTCCTGGATGGAGTCGTCGGTAGCGTGACCCATGTGGAGCTTGCCGGTCACGTTGGGAGGCGGAATGGTGACGGTGCAGTCGCCCACGCCCTCGCGGCGCTTGTAGTAGCCGCCGTCGAGCCACTTCTGCAGGATCGCCGGCTCGTTGGTCGACGGATCGTAGTTCTTGGGCATTTCTTCCATATATCTCTCCCTGTCCCGCCGGGGAGGAATGTAGGCCCGCTAGGGTCTGCATTCCTCCCCTTAGGTATCGATTACTTCAGTCTGATATGACTTCGCTGAGGCTTAAACAAACACACAGAATAACACAGGTAGTTGGGGTTATTGCGTATATATAAAATAGCCTCCGACCGCGGATGGTCGGAGGCTATTTGCAAGCACGTTTTTGGCTGGTTTACCCGTAGATGCGTTGGGGCTGTTCTTCGCCCTTAACCGCCGCTTCGGTTACGACGACCTTAGCGACGCCCTCCTCGCTGGGAAGGTCGAACATCGTCTGCTGAAGCACGTCCTCGCAGATGGAGCGCAGGCCGCGGGCGCCGGTCTTGCGGGCAAGCGCCATGCGGGCGATCTCGTGCAGGGCAGCGTCCTCAAACTCAAGATCGACATCCTCGAGCTGGAACATCTTGCGGTACTGGCGCACCACGGCGTTCTTGGGCTCGGTCAGAATCGAGACCAGGTCGTCCTCGTCGAGCGCCTGCGTCTGGGTGACAACGGGCGTACGGCCCACGAACTCGGGGATCATGCCAAAGGCGTTGAGGTCCTGCGGAAGCACCTGGCGCAGCAGGTCGTTCTCGTCGACCGAGGTGGGGCCGGCGATCTCGGAGTTAAAGCCCACGCCCTTGTTGCCCACGCGATCGGCGATGATCTTGTCCAGACCCACAAAGGCACCGCCGCAGATGAACAGGATGTTGGTCGTGTCGATCTGCAGCAGCTCCTGCTGGGGATGTTTGCGGCCGCCGGTGGGCGGAACGCTGGCCACCGTGCCCTCAAGAATCTTAAGCAGTGCCTGCTGAACGCCCTCGCCCGAGACATCGCGGGTAATAGAGAGGTTCTCGGCCTTGCGGGCGATCTTGTCAATCTCGTCAACGTAGATGATGCCAACCTGTGCGCGCTCAATATCGCCATCGGCAGCGTTGATGAGCTTGAGCAGGATGTTCTCCACGTCCTCGCCAACGTAACCAGCCTCGGTGAGCGCGGTAGCGTCGGCGATGGCAAACGGCACCTCGAGGATGCGCGCGAGCGTCTGGGCCAACAGGGTCTTGCCGGTACCGGTGGGACCGAGCAGCAGGATGTTGGACTTGGCGAGCTCTACCTCGTCCATATCGTCATCGAACTGCGAGCCCATGTCGTCATCAAAGGCAGACACCGCGGCGCCGCCCTCGATCACGCGGCGGTAATGGTTGTACACGGCAACCGACATGGCGCGCTTGGCGTCCTCTTGGCCCATGACATAAGCCGAAAGCTCGTCATAGATCTCGTGCGGCGTCGGCACGTGCGTGATGACCTGGCGGTCGTCCTCGAGCTCAAAGCCCTCGGCCTCGGGGTCCACGGCGGGCTGCCCAGCAGCCTGGCCGTGATCGTTGAGGAAGCCCGGCAGCTTGCCGTTGCGGGCAGCGTCCATAAAGTCCGAAGCCAGCGACTCCTCCAAGATCTCAGAGCAAGCGGCGACGCACTCGTCACAGATAAAGATGTTGGTCGGACCCTTTACGAGGCGACGGACCTGCCCCTGCTCTTTTCCGCAGAAGGAGCAGCGGATGGGGTTGCCGTTCTCGTCAAAGTTGTCCTGCATGTTACCGGCCATCCTAGGCGTCCTTCGCGGCCAAGTCGCGCGAGGTGACGATGCGGTCGATCAGGCCGTAGTCGAGGGCCTCGGCGGCGGTCAGGTAATTGTCGCGCTCGGTATCGGCCTGGACCTTCTCGATGGGCTGGCCCGAGGCATCGGACAGGATCTGGTTGAGCTCACGACGGGTCTTCTTGATCTCCTCGGCCACGATCTCGATCTCGGTCTGCTGGCCCTGCGCACCGCCGCTGGGCTGGTGAATCATGACCTTGGAGTGCGGCAGGCAGAAGCGCTTGCCCTTGGCGCCAGCCGAAAGCAGCACGGCGGCCATGGACGCGGCCATGCCCACGCAGATGGTGGAGACCTGCGGCTTGATGAAGTTCATAGTGTCCAGAATGGCCAGGCCGGAGTAGACCTCGCCGCCGGGCGAATTGATGTAGAGCGAGATATCCTTCTCGGCATCCTGGCTCTCAAGATGCAACAGCTGGGCAACGACCAGGTTGGCGCTGACGGAGTTGATCTCCTCGCCCAAGAAGATGATGCG
Source organism: Collinsella sp. (assembly GCA_019419665.1). Taxonomy (GTDB): domain Bacteria; phylum Actinomycetota; class Coriobacteriia; order Coriobacteriales; family Coriobacteriaceae; genus Collinsella. The sequence continues at coordinate 51,421 of DXZM01000011.1, read as the reverse complement.
GTCGTTGAGCAGGCGCGAATAGATATCGTAGCTGCGCTCGCCGCGCGGCGTCTGCTCGATAACGTATGGCACGAGGGCGGAATCGAACTTAGCGATCATACGCATCTCCATTTCTCTCTTGCGGACCAAATTGGTTCTAGATAAACGTACGGTGCCCGCATGCTATGCATTGGCTGGCACCGTACGAAGCAACCGGATAACCGGTGTATAACTTTACCCCATCACGGGCGCACGCATGCGCTCGCGGGCAAGGTGGCGAGAATTACTCGGCGTCCTTGGCGGTCTCGTCGACCTCGGTCACCTTGGCGTTCTCGACCAGGTGGTCGACGGCCTTGGAGCGACGGATGGACTCGCGGACGGCAGGCATGCGGCCGTCGGCGATGAACTCGGCCTTGGAAGCCTCGACATCCTTGACGCCGGCCTTCTCGAACTCGGCGTTAATGTCGTCCTCGGTGACCTCGATCTTGAGCTCGCGGGCGAGGGCGTCGAGGGCCAGGGACTCACGGGCAACGTCGTTGGCCTGCTTGTGCAGGTCGCCGATGAACTGCTCCATGGTCAGGCCGGAAGCGGGCAGCCAGGTGTCCAGCGTCATGCCGCGGGCAGCGAGGTTGGACAGGAAGTTCTGGCCAAGCTCCTCAAAGACGGACTGCTCGTAGTCGGCGTCCATCTCCTCGAGCTGCAGGCGCTCGGCGAGAGCGGAGACGCAACGGTTCTCCTTCTCGGCCGGGAGGCGGGAAGCCTTGTCCTGCTCGATCTCGAGCTTGATGGCGTCGCGCATAGCGTCGATGCTGTCGAAGCCAAAGTCAGACTTGACGAGCTCGTCGGTGAGCTCGGGGGTGTTGCGGACCTTGATGCCCTTGACGGTGACCTCGACGGTGTGGGTCTCGGCCTCCTCGCCCTCCTCGGCCTCGTCGGTCCAGGTGACGGACTTGACGTCGTCAACGTTGGCGCCGATCAGAGCCTCGTTGAACTCGGCGGGGTTGCTGTCGCTACCGGCGATGAGCATACGGCCCTCGGCGGCAAAGTTGTCGGCGTTCTCGACGGCCTTGAGGTCGACGGTAACGTAGTCCTCGGACTCGACAGCGCGGCCCTCGACGTCCTCGAAGGTGGCACGGTAGTTGAGGAGCATCTCGACCTGGTTGTTGATCTCGGACTCGGTGACCTCCGCAGGGGGCATCTCGATCTCGACAGCGTCGAAGGAGGAGAGCTCAGCGGCGGGACGCAGGGAGAACTCGACGGTGTAGGTGTAGTCCTCGTGATCCTTGGCGAGGTCGAGCTCCTTGTAGTCACCGCTCTTGGTGGGGACGATGTCCAGCTCGTTGAGGACGGCGGGCTCGTTGGCGGCGATCAGGTCGTTGGTGGCCTGAGCGAGGGTAGCCTCGGCGCCAAGAGCGGAATCGATGACCGGACGGGGAGCCTTGCCGGCACGGAAGCCCGGGAAGCGGTACTTCTTGGCGGTGTCCTTGTAGGCCTTCTTGATCGCGGCGTCGACGTCGGCGGCCGGGATGGTGACCGTAGCGGTGAGCTTGGCGTCCTTGACGTCAGAAGCGGTGATGTTCAACACGTTCCTCCTCATACTGCCCAGCTTATCTGAGGTGCTGGTACCTTTATGCAACAAAGAGTCGCGACGGCCGAAGCCGACGCAGATGCGTTGGTGCGGGCGAAAGGACTCGAACCTTCACGGGAATCCCACCAGAACCTAAATCTGGCGCGTCTACCAATTCCGCCACGCCCGCATGAGCGCACAGACTAGGAATGATAGCAGATACGAACGACAAGCGCACGCACACGTTTTACAGGCTCACGACCTCACCACGAGTGCGAAAGGCGGGGCGAGTTGCCCCGCCCCGCCCATTACGACTTGTTCGCCGACCCGCTACTCCCCCAGCAGGGCCTTCTCGGGCGTGATCGGCAGCGAGCGCACCTGGTGGCCGGTGGCGTGTGCCACGGCCGAGGCCACGGCGGCGAGCGGCGTGTTAATGACGACCTCGCCGATCGACTTGGCGCCAAACGGGCCCGTAGGCTCGTAGCTCGGCTCAAAGGCCACGCGAATACTGCCGATGTCCAGGCGCGTGGGCAGCTTGTAGCTCATAAAGTTGCCGGTGCGCAGGCGGCCGCGGTCGTCGTGCTCGACGATCTCGTAGAGCGCGTGGCCGATGCCCTGGGCAATGCCGCCCTCGGCCTGGACGCGCGCGAGTGCCTCGTTGATCACGGTGCCGCAGTCCACAGCCGCCGCGTAGTCCACCACAGTCACCTTGCCGGTGGCCTTGTCGACCTCGACCTCGGCAATGCCGGCCATAAACGGCGGAGGCGAAACGGGCAGGCAGGCAGAAGCATGCGAGGTGAGCGCGTCGCCGCCCGCGATGTTCTTGACGCACAGGTTGGCAAAGTCGCGCAGCGTGAGGTAGCGGTTCTGCTCGCGCGCGGCGCGCTCGTCGGACAGACGCACGTACTGGCCATCGAAGACCACGTCGGCGGCGTCCACATCCCACATCTGGGCGGCCTTGGCACAAATCTTCTCACGCAGCTCGGTCGCGGCGTTCTTGGCGGCAAGGCCCGTCACGTAGGTACCGGAGCTCGCGTACGAACCGGCGTCGAACGGCGACACGTCGGTGTCCACGCCGCGCACCACGATCAGCGAGCTCTCCACGCCCAGCTCCTCGGCGGCAATCTGCGCCAGGATCGTGTCGACGCCCATGCCGTTATCGGTGGCGCCGGTGCCGATGGTAATGAAGCCGTCCTCTTCCAGGCGCATGTCGATGCCGGCGATATCAACGTTGGAAATGCCCGAGCCCTGCATGGTGAGCGCACAGCCCAGAGCACGCACGCGGTCGCCCAGGTCCACAGCCAGCGGCTTGTCGCGCCAGCCGATCATGTCCATCGCGCGCAGCAGGCAGCGGTCGAGCGCGCAGGCGTTGAGCTTCTCGTTGTAGTACTGCGGCATGATCTCGCCCTCGCGCACGATGTTCTTAAGGCGCAGGTCGGCGGGGTCCATGTGCAGCATGTCGGCAAGCTCGTTGACGGCGCTCTCCACGGCAAACTGGCCCTGGGTGGCACCGTAGCCGCGATACGCGCCGCCGCGGTTGGTATTGGTGTAGACGGCGTCCCACCTAAAGCGGCTCGCCTTCACGTGGTTGTAGATGGGCAGGCTCTTGTGGCCCGACAGGCCGATCGTCGTGGTAGCGTGCTCGCCGTACGCACCGGCGTTGGACAGCGTATGCAGATCGATGGCCGTGATGGCGCCGTCGTTCATGGCGCCCAACTTGACGGTCATCTGCATCTGGTGGCGCGAGTTGCCCGCGGTGATGGTCTCCTCGCGGGTGTAGCAGCAGTAGCTCGGACGGCCAGTCTGCTGGGTGACGAACGCCACGAAGATCTCGCAGCAGCCCGTCTGCTTGGAGCCAAAGCCGCCGCCGATGCGCGGCTTAATGACCTGCACCTGCGACTGCGGAATGTCGAGCGACTGCGCGACCATGCGGCGCACGTGGAAGGGCACCTGCGTCGAGGTGGTCACGGAGATGCGCCCAAACACGTCGGTCGTCGCGAAGGCGCGGAAGGTCTCCATGGGCGCGGTCTGCGTGGCCTGGCTGGTGTAGGTGCGCTCAAAGACGATGTCGCTCTGGGCGAAGGCCTCGTCCAGGTCGCCAAAATCGCTGGTACCGCTGCACACCAGGTTGCGCGGGACATCGCCGCCCTGCGGGAACATAAAGGTCACGTCGCCCTCGGGGTGGACCACGATATCGTTATCGAGTGCCTGGGTAAAGTCGAGCAGGGGCTCGAGCACCTCATAGTCGACCTTGATGAGCTTGAGCGCCTTGTCGGCAGCCTCCTCGGTCTCGGCAGCGACGATCGCCACCTCCTCGTTTTGGTAGCGCACAAGGTTCTCGAGAATCAAACGGTCGTAGGGACTCGGCTGCGGATAGCTCTGACCGGCGATAGTAAAGCGGCGCTTGGGCACGTCCTCGTAAGTGTAGACGCCCACGACGCCGGGCACCTTCAGGGCGCGCGACGTATCGATGGAGCGGATCTTGGCGCGGGCATAGGGGCTGCGCTTGAGTTTGACGATCAGGGCCCCGGCGGGCACCATATCGCCCGTGTAGACGGGACGGCCCTCGAGCAGCGCCTTCGAGTCCTTCTTGGGCTGCTTATGGGTGATCTGCTTGTACGAGACACCGTCGCAGCTGGTGTCGTTGACCGGCAGTTCGGGCATCTCAAAGCCCACCTGCACGCCGGACTCGTTGAGGAAGCGGACAATGGCGCGCAGCTGGCTCTCGTAGCCGCTGCAACGGCAGAGGTTGCCGGCGAGCTGGCGCGACAGCTCCTCGCGCGTGGCGACGAGGCTCGGGTCCTCCTTGGCGGCGCGGGCAAGCGCCAGCACGTTCATGATAAGGCCGGGGGCGCAAAAACCGCACTGCTCGGCGCCTTCGGCAGCCATCGCGCGGGCAAGCGCCTCGGACTCGGCCTTGAGGCCCTCGAGCGTGGTGATGGTGTGGCCCTCAACGCGGGCGGCGGGAACCGAGCAGCTCAGCACCGGGTCGCCGTCGAGCCACACCGTGCACAGGCCGCAGTTGGTGGTCTCGCAGGCGCAGCGCACCGACGCACAGCCCTGCTCGCGCAGCAGCGCAAAGAGCATAGTGTCGGGGGCAATCTGAACCTTGACCTTACGGCCGTTGAGCGTAAAGGAAAGATCGATGAGTTTGGTAGCCATTAGCGCACCTCGCTAGAATCGACGCCGGGCACGCGGCGGCAGGAATACTCGTCCGTGGCAAACTTAGGAATCTGCACGGTCTCGAGCTCGCGGGCAAGCGCGGCAGAAAGCTCGATGCCGGCGGCACGACGCACGGCCTGGACGGCGAGCGGTGCCGAGATGCGACGGCGGTACTCGACCGAGCCCCACAGGTTGGTTCCGTAGCTCAGGGCACGCACGGATGCAGCAAGCGCGCGAAGCTCGTCCTCGGAAGGCTGCTCGCTGGAAAGGCCACATGCCTCGCCCTGCAGCAAGGTAGCGCGCAGCGGGCGGGCGCCCACGGTGACGTGCCAGCTGTTGTCCCACCAGGCGGCGGTGACGTTTAAGGAGGGGAAGTCGGTCGCGGCCTTGCGCACGGCCTCATAGCTCGCGCGGTAATCGTGCTTGACGACCACGACATGCTCGATCACGTCACGTACGTAGCCCATGTCCACGAACTCCGCGAGCGGCACGCGACCGGCGCCCGTCAGCTCAACATAGGAATCGAGCGCCAGGAAAGCCGAGAGCACGTCCGAGAAGCCAAAGCGGCCGTAGATGCTGCCGCCCACCGTAGCGGTATTGCGCAGCTGCACACCCACGATGTCGTGGACGGCGAACTCAAAGACATTGTTGACAAGCGCGTTGAGCCCGGCATGGCGCTCGAGCTGGCGCAGGGTGCACATGGCACCGATGCGAAACTCGGTCTCGGTCTCCTCGATCTGATCGAGTCCGCAGGCCGAAAGGTCAATCGCCGTCGCGACGCGACGCGAACCCAGGCGCATCCAAATGCCACCGCCCACAATCTTGTTATTGCGGTTCTTCTGTAAGAGCTCATAGGCTTCGGCCGCGTTTCCAACACGGACGTAGGTACCGAACTTGAGCACGTTCTCCCCCATCTCTTCACTTGTCCAGTACTTTTAAGTGTACCAAACGAGGGGGCATAGCTCGTGTCGGGACAAAATGAACCGTTTTCCTCCGTCGCATGCGGATCAAAAAAGGCTCCCAGCCAAGATGACTGGGAGCCTTATCAATGCTATGTCAAGCGAAGATTTAGCAGACACCCTGGGCGAGCATGGCATCGGCGACCTTCAGGAAGCCGGCGATGTTTGCGCCCATGACAAAGTTGCCCTCCTCGCCGTACTCCTTGGCGGTGTCGTCCACATTGTGGAACATGCCGCGCATGAGCTGCTCGAGCTTGCCGTCGACCTCCTCGAAGGTCCAGGACAGGTGCTCGGCGTTCTGGCTCATCTCCAGGCCGGACACGAGCACGCCGCCGGCGTTGGCAGCCTTGCCGGGCATAAAGGCGACGCCGTTCTCCTGGAAGTAGGTCGTAGCCTCGATGGTCGTGGGCATGTTCGCGCCCTCGCCGACCACCTTGCAACCGTTGGCGACGAGCGCTTGGGCGTCCTCGAGCAGCAGCGTGTTCTCGCGAGCGCAGGGCAGCGCGATGTCGCAGGGAAGCTGCCACACGCCACGGCCGTCGCCCTCGTGCCACGTGGCATTGGGCTTCTCGTCGACGTACATAGCGAGCGTGACGCCCTTGTCGTGGCCAGAGCGCTTCTTGTTATAGACATGCTCGAGCACGGTGTAGTCGATGCCGTCGGGGTCCTCGACCCAGCCGTGGGTGTCGGAGCAGGCCAGCACCTTGCCGCCGAGCTGGGCGACCTTCTGGACCGCGTAGATGGCGACGTTACCGGAGCCGTGAACGACGACGTTCTTGCCCTCGAAGGACTCGCCGCGGCTCTTGAGGTACTCGTCCACAAAGTAGACCAAACCGTAGCCGGTGGCCTCGGTACGGGCGAGCGAGCCGCCAAAGGAGAGGCCCTTGCCGGTAAGGACGCCGGTCCACTCGTTGGTCAGGCGCTTGTACTGACCGAACATGTAGGCAACCTCGCGGCCGCCAACGCCCAGGTCGCCGGCGGGAACGTCGGTATTGGGGCCAATATGGCGATAGAGCTCGGTCATGAAGGACTGGCAGAAGTGCATAATCTCGTTGTTGGACTTGCCCTTGGGGTCAAAGTCGGAGCCGCCCTTGCCGCCGCCCATGGGAAGGGTGGTCAGGCTGTTCTTGAGGATCTGCTCCAGACCCAGGAACTTGAGCATACCCAGGGTGACCGTCGGGTTAAAGCGCAGACCGCCCTTGTAGGGTCCAATGGCAGAGTTGAACTCGACACGATAGCCGCGGTTGACCTGAACCTTGCCCTGGTCATCGACCCAGGGGACACGGAACATAACGATGCGCTCGGGCTCGACGAGGCGCTCAAGCAGGGCGGCCTCCTCGTACTCGGGATGGGCGTCGAGCGCCGGCTGGATGGTGCCGAGGATCTCGGTCGCAGCCTGGATGAACTCAGGCTGCTCGGGATAGCGGGCCTTGAGCTCGTCGAGAACTTTCTGCGTGTAGCTCATGCTTCCTCCAATTGATGGAAAAGAAAGGTGTCGTTCGCGGCGCCCCATGCGCCGTGAGCTTTATCGAGTATGGATAATATCGCACTGTTGCTACAAAGTTACGAATAAGGCAACGAGCGGATGTTTCATTTTGATTACGATGCAGGTAGATAGCTTTTTGACCGCCTGACGAGCAAATCGCGTGTTTCGAAGCTGTTTCCCGCACGTTTCGAAACCACCACAAAGGGGACAGGCACCTTTGTGGTGGTTTTGGCGAGATGCGTTGGCGGGAACGGATGTGAATCGAACACATCCAAGACGTTTTGCACGCCTCACAACGGTTTTGAAGACCGCGGGGCCCACCGGAGCCCATCCGCTCCCAAACGTGGCGGTATTTTACCAAACCCAACAGACCACAACCGAAAAGAGCGATGCGGAAACCGCTAACGCAGCGATCTCAGACCGCCGGACTCCTTGTCGAGTACTGTAAAGCGCACGGCATCCAGGTGCTCCAAGATGCTAATGGTTCGTTTGCGCGACACGCCCAGGGCTTCGCGCAGCACACTCGTGGTGGCGGCGCCGCCAGCAGCCTCGATAGCCGTCGCAACAACCTCACGCGCATGGGCCTCGGCAGCGGCGGACAAGGCAACGTCGCGCTCGACCTTAACGATCGAGTGGTTGAGCGAAAGCTCGCGCAGTGCACGCGTCATGGTGTCGCGATCGAGCTGCAACTGTTCGCTCACCTCGGGAAGCGTCGGCGCATTAAGACCGGCCTCATCCAGCAGGGCCACGATACGCTGGCCAGCCTCGCGCACCACGCGTATCGCCGCGGCGGCGGAATGCGGGTCGAACACCTCGGCACCGTCGACGGCGCACACGCCACGTGCACAGCCCTCGGCAATAAGTGCCATCGCGACATCGTTACCGGCGCCCGGCCAAGCCGCGTGCGCGACCGCACCGGACGTAAAGCCGATCTCCTTGGGAGCCGCCGCGTGCATGGAGGACAAGGCCGCAGCCAGCACATCCATTGCAGCATCGAGAGCCGAGGCATCTGCGTAGAGCACCGCACCGCCCGCAGCAAGCTCGCACACGGCAGCCTGGTCCACAAGCCCACGCAAAACGATCTCGACCTCGCCGGTAACAAGATCGAGCGCTGCGGCAACACCGGCAGCAGCAACAGGCAGCGTTTGCAGCGCCAGCCACGCGTGTACGCCGTCCGCGACATCTCCGGACTCAAGCGCCGCATACAACGCGCGCTCCCCCGCCGACAGGACCCGCGCGCGGCGACAGCGCGATAGCAGGACGCGTCCGCCGCCAAGCAGCGAAATCGGCGAATACGACAGAATGACGGCATGATCCCCGGCGCGCAACGGCAGCGGCCGTTCCAGGCGCACCTGCACCACACGCGTCTCGCCGACCGCAATAGGCGGCTCGTCGTCTAAAAGCATAATGCGGCCGAGCACCTCAGCCGTGCCCGCCATAACGTGCACGCGTGTACCCGAAGCAAGAACGCCGGCTCGCACGCCATCGCGCCCCACATATGTCAGTTGCATCAAAAAGCGCAGCGTCTGGCCCACGCGACCCTCGACGCCGAGCATCTCGCCGCGCTTGAGGCCCGCCACGCCATCGCCCACCAGGTTCAGGGCGACGCGCTGGCCGGGAACCGCGCACTGGGTATCCCCGTGAACCTGCACCCCGCGCACGCGACAGCGCGTTTGCGACGGCAGCGCAACGAGCTCATCGCCAACCGAAACGGGACCGTCGTGCAGCGTACCCGTCACGACGGTTCCGGTGCCGCGGATGCTAAAGCAACGGTCGATGGGAAGACGGGGCGCGGCGCCCGAGCCAGCGGTCGCCTCCAGATGCTCCGACCAGCACGAACAAACCGTGTTATCGAGCGTCGTAAGCAGCTCGTCCAGGCCCTCGCCCGTCTTGGAGGACACCGGCACTATAGAGGCACCCGCAAACACGGTCCCGTCCAGAAACGCCTCGACATCGAGCTCCGCCAGCGCGGCAATCTCGTGGTCGGCCAAATCGCGCATCGTGAGTGCGACGACCATGCGCGTCACACCCAACAGCTCCAGAACCCAAACGTGCTCGCGGGTCTGCGGCATCACGCCCTCAACGGCCGAAACCGCCAGCAACGCAACGTCCACGCCGGTGGCGCCCTGCACCATGGCGCGCAGATAGTGCGCATGCCCGGGTACGTCGACCAAGCCGACAAGCTTGCCGCTGGGAAGCTCGAGCTCGCCAAAGCCGAGCTCAGTGGTCATGCCTCGGCGCCGTTCGACCTCCAGACGGTCGGGATTTTTGCCGGTCAGCGCCTCGATAAGGGCCGACTTTCCGTGGTCGACGTGTCCTGCCGTTCCGACGATAACGGGACATTCGACAAGCTCGCGCGCGGTCATCGACGCAAACCTGCCCGCACGGCATCCGCCAACGCAGACGCACACAGGTCAAGGTCGGTGTCGCGCAAAAGCGTGCGAACGTCAAAAAGCACCTGGTCGTGCCGCACGCGCGTCACAACCGGCGTATCGGGCTCCTGTACCATAGCGCGCTTTAGGCCATCGGCGGATAGACGCCCATCGACGGGACAGACGGCAACGCAAAAAGTTGGGAGCTCGACGGTCGGCAGCGAACCGCCGCCCGGAGCAGACACGCCCTCGACAACCTGCAGCTCCACCGCCTCCTCACACTGAGACTCGCGAAGCTTGCGCAGCATGCGGTCATGCAGGCGCTTGGCCTGACGCTCGAGCGGAGCCGGCGCGCCGGAAAGCATGTTGAGCACCGGGATCTCCCGATGCGCTGTATCGGATCCGGTCACATACAGGCGCAAAGTGGCCTCGAGCGCCGCGAGCGTGAGCTTGCCGGGGCGAAGCGCGCGCATAAGCGGATGCGAGGCACAGGCGGCGATTACCTGGGCGCTACCGAGAATAATGCCCGCTTGCGAGGCGCCGAGCAGCTTGTCGCCCGAGCACGAGACGACGTCAACGCCGGCGCAAAGCGAGGCGGACGTGGGCTTCTCCCCAGCATCGACGAGCACCTCATCTGTAAGCAAAGCGCCCGAGCCCTGGTCCTCGTACAGTAACAGCCCGTGCTCATGCGCCAGCGCAGAAAGCTCCGCCGCGGAAACCTCCTCGTGGAAACCCTCGATACGGTAGTTGGAAGGATGGACTTTGAGGATCATCGCCGTGTTGGGCGTAATGGCGCTTCGGTAATCATCCAGATGCGTGCGGTTGGTGGAGCCCACCTCGACAAGCTTGGCACCCGAAGCCGCCATGATATCGGGAATGCGGAAGCTGCCGCCCACCTCGACAAGCTCGCCACGGCTCACGATGACCTCTTTGCCGCTTGCATGCGCGGCAAGCACCAGCAGCACCGCCGCGGCGTTGTTGTTGACAACCAGGGCGTCCTGCGCCCCCGTGAGCGTGCGCAGCAGACGCGCGGCATGCTCTTTGCGGCCCCCACGGGCACAGGTCGCGACGTCATACTCAAGCGTGCTGTAGCCGCGGGCGACATCGGCCACCGCCTGCACCGCTGCGGGAGCAAGCGGAGCACGGCCCAGATTGGTGTGAATCACAACGCCCGACGCGTTGACGGCAGGGCGCAGGGTCGGCAGCGACAGTCGGTGGCACCGCTGCTCGATGGCCAAGGCGAGCTCGCGCTTATTCCTAGCGGAGACGCCAGAGCGAATCGCCTCGCGCTCGGCATCGAGCTCGGCATCAATCGCCTCGCGCACAATCATGTCGCCCGCATCGCCGGCAGCCTTCATGACCGGCCACTCGGCCAGCAGCTCGTGAACGGCGGGAATGGAGCGCAGGCGGTCGCGCACCTCGGCAGGCATGGATTCGCAGTCGCTCATGGAAAGCCTTTCGACATGTTCAATAAAAAGCGGGTCCCCTTTGTCGTCAGCAGCAAAATGCGGCAACGCACATGCAAAAAGGGACAGGTCCATTATGGCAGCTCGTGACAAGACGGCGCAGCGCCTCGCTCAAAACCTGCCAAAATAAACCTGTCCCTTTTTGGTCGGTTATGGGTTGGGTCCTTTAGGACTCTTTGTTGGCGTAGATAAACCAGTAGCCCAGCGCCACGATCAGGGCGCCACCCACGATATTGCCCAGCGTGGCGACCGTAAGGTTGAGCGCCAACCCGGCAGCGTTGAGGGCATCGGCGCCAGCGACATCGGCTCCATAGCCGCAGGAGTGCATCAAAATACCCATGGGCAAAAAGTACATGTTGGCGACGCAGTGCTCAAAACCGCAGGCCACAAAGGCAGCGATGGGCAGCAAAATGCCCACGACCTTGTCGACCACGGTCTTGCCGGCAGTGCCGATCCATACGGCCAGGCAGACAAAGATGTTGCACAAAATGCCGCGGAAGAAGATGGTAACGGCGTCGATCGCAACCTTACCGGCGGCGACGCTCACCATGGTATTGGCGACGGCCTCGCCGTTGAGCTTATAATTAGCTGCCATGTAAATCAAAAAGACAACGAACAGGGCGCCGGCAAAGTTGCCGATCCACACAACAGCCCAAGCCTTGAACATCTGGACGAGCGTAATCTTTTTGCTCTTAAGCGCGCATACCATAAGCGAGTTACCGGTAAACAGCTCCGCGCCGCAAATGAGCACGAGCACCAGTCCCAGGCAAAAAGCAAGACCGCCCACGAAGCGCTGGGCGCCCCAGCCAAGCGTGGGATCGCTCAGAAAGACCGTGAAGAACAGGCCGCCGAAGGCGATAAACGCGCCGGCGAACATGGCGAGCAAAAAGGCCTTCGAGACCGGCAGGTTGGCCTTAGTAACGCCGGCGGCCTCGGACTTAGCCTCGATCGCGGCGGGCGCCAGGCAGTCGGGGGTGGGGTATTCTGCCTTACTCTGTGCCATGGCAATCACTACTTTCTTACGATGTGGGACAAACGCTCTTGGTTCATTTGCCCCGCGAGGTCGGACGGTATAAAAATAAACGCGAGCCAAATTAGCATATTGGCCTGCGATTATATAGCTTGGAGCGGGCGACGGGAAGTCCAAGGATTTGCTTCGCAAATCCTTGTTTCGCTGCGGGCCTTCGGCCCTTGCGTGCTGCGCTGGAAAATGCTCACGCATTTTCTCAGCTCCGCACCCTGACGGGTTCGATCCCCGTCGCCCGGCGCGTAAACGAAAACAGCTCTGATTCCCAAAGGAAACCAAAGCCGTTAAAACAATTCTTATGGAGCGGGCGACGGGAATCGAACCCGCGTCATCAGCTTGGAAGGCTGGGGTTCTACCATTGAACTACGCCCGCAAGATATGGTCGGGACGACAGGATTTGAACCTGCGACATCCTGCTCCCAAAGCAGGCGCGCTACCAAACTGCGCCACGTCCCGAAGGTGTTGAGCAGCTAAGGCATAAACCTTGCGTGTCCCAAAGCGAGGGAAATTATAGGGGAGACTTCCCGCCTGTGCAAGCGGCGATATTCTAGCTCCTCGAATGTGCGACAAACCGGCTGTGGAGCAGGCCTATCACAAACGCCACCACGGCGACCGGCGCCCACACGGCACCGATATCCGCCAGCGGCAGCGCATCGAACGGTAGCCACGCGCCAGCAAAGAACGCGTCGCGGACCGAGGTGATCACGCTCTGCACCGCGACGACGCCGCCGACCCAGACCCATACCTGCGGATGCGCGTCGCAAAAACCGTGCACCAGGCCCATAAGCACCAGCACAATGGCAACGGGATACAAGGCATTGAGCATGGGCACCGAGAACATAAGAATCACGTCGAGGCCCACGTTGGAGAGCACGCACGAAAACGCTGCGAACACAAAGGCGAGAACCGCAAAGGGGCGGCGCATGGCCTCCTCAGAGGCCTCCGCTCCCCCTTCGACCACATACGTCTCGCAGAAGTAACGCGAGCAGCAGCTGATGAGGCCGATGCACACGTTCATGCAGGCGAGGAAAAAGATCGCAAAGACCACGACCGTGCCGGCAAGCCCAAAATGCATGGAGGCCGAACGGGCGAGGATGGCGGCGCCGTTGGTAGCGTCGGGCATCACGGTGCCGAGCTGCATACCGGCAAGGCCCAAGCCGCAGTAGATGATGGCCATGAGTACGCCGGCGATCACACCGGAACGCGAAATCTCGAAGGCCACGCGCTTGTCATCGGTAACACCCAACTCGTGGATGGTCTCGGCGATGATGATGCCAAAGGCGAGCGACGCGAGCAGGTCCATGGTCTGATAGCCAGTCAGAAAGCCCTGCACGGCAGCACCGGCATCATAGGGAGCCTGCGGCGCGGCGGCGGGGCCCAGCGGCGAGACCATGGCGGCACCCACGACCAATACGATAAGGGCAATGAGAGCGGGGCCCGTAATGCGGCCGAGCACGCGTGTGATGACGCCCGGGCGCAGCGTGAGCGCAAACGCGACGACAAAGAAGCCGACGGCAAACACCAGGCGCGCCGTGCCGAGCGAGACGCCCTCGGGCAACAGCGGCACCAGCATCTCGAAGGCCGTGGAGCTCGTGCGCGGAATGGCCAGGCACGGGCCGATAGCCAGATACACCGCCGCGACAAAGAACTCGCCGAACTTGGGATGCACACGGCCGGCAAGCTCGCGCGCCGTTCCGGCAAGTGCCACGGCGATAAAGCCCATGACGGGCAGGCCGATGGCGGCAATGAGAAAGCCGAGCATGGCGACCGGCGTGGCAGAACCTGCCTGCAGCGCCAGCAGCGGCGGAATAATAAGGTTGCCGGCGCCAAAGAGCATCGAGAACAGGGCGATACCGACGGTAACGACATGGTCGGAGCGCAGGCCGCGCGGCGCGGATGAGGCCATGGGACCACCTTTCGGGTCGAAACAAAAACGGGACGGGCAAAAGGCCCATCCCGCAAGTATATACGCTTTAGCAAGCTAAATCGCGCAAAGCTTCAATCGCGGCGTCAACTTCCTCGTCCGTGTTGAAATACCCAAACGAGAAGCGAATGACACCCTGGCGCTCGGTCCCCAACGCGCGGTGCATGAGCGGAGCGCAGTGGGCGCCGGGGCGCGTCGCAATCCCCCACCCTTGCATGAGCGCGTCCGAAATCTCGGCCGAATCGATATCGCCCACGTTGAGTGAAACGATCGCCGAGCGCACGGGCTGGTCAAAGGCACCGTAGAGCTTGATCTCCGGGATTTCGCGCACGCCAGCGAGAAAGCGATCCGCCAGTGCTCGCTCATGCGCCGCAATCGCCTCGACCCCACCTTGGGCCTCGATAAAGTCGAGGCCGACAGAAAGGCCGGCGACACCGTGGCCGTTGAGCGTGCCCGCCTCCAGGCGCGTGGGCCACTCAAGCGGCTGCAGCGGATCAAAGCTGTGCACGCCCGTACCGCCCATGGCCCAGGGGGCCACGTCAATGCCCTCCGCCACGGCCAGGCCGCCGGTCCCCTGCGGACCCATGAGCCCCTTGTGGCCGGAAAAGCACACCACGTCGAGCCCCATGGCCTGCATATCAATATGCGCCGTGCCGGCAGACTGCGAGGCATCGACGATCACGAGCGCACCGGCCGCATGGGCCATGGCGGCCACGCGCGCAATGTCGACCGCGTTGCCGGTCACATTGGAGGCGTGCGCCACCACCACGGCACGTGTGCCCGGCGTCACCAGCCGCTCAAGCTCTTCGTAGTCGAGCGCACCGTTCGCGTCGCAGCCCGCATGCTCAACGGTCACGCCCTGCTCTGCCGCCAGGCGGTTGAGCGGACGCAACACGGAGTTGTGCTCGAGCACCGTCGTGACCACGCGGTCGCCGCGGCGCACCACGCCATTGATGGCGGTGTTGAGCGCCGCGGTGGAGTTGGACGTAAAGCACACATGATCAGCCCGCGGGCAGCCCAGCAAGCGCGCGAGCTTGGCACGGCAACCGTGAATCGTACGAGCGGCATCGAGGGCACCCGACGTGGCGCCGCGCCCGGCATTGCCGAGCGAGCACATCGCCTGCGTCACGGCATCGATGACCGTCTGCGGCTTGTGCATGGTCGTCGCCGCGTTATCCAGGTAGATCATCGCACGACCTCCCACATATCAATCACGGTATAGCCCTCGGTGGGAACGCCCGCCGCGGCGAGTTCGCCGCGCAGCAGCTCCTCATCGGCAGGCAACGCTTTCCACGCCAGACCACAGCCGGCAGCGACCTCCCCGGGCACGGGAATCGTTCGCCCGGGAAGGCCACGCTCAACGCACAGGGACTCGCAGCCCATGGCGGCCGCCGTGGTGGGAAACGTGATGACAAGCGCCGGGCGCTTCTCCCTCATGGCAACTCCAACCAATACGCTACGGGCGCACGACGCGCACGGCCTGCTCCATCTTCTCCACGATCACATACATGTTCGTGACCTCGCCCACGGCAAGCTGGTCCTTAATGCCATAGTGGTCGAGGCAGGTGCCACAGGTGAGGATTTCGACGCCCTGCTCAGCCAGCCCCTTCAGGTCGTCGAGTACCGGCGAGCCCTCGACGGTGAGCTTGGCTCCGCCGTTGTAGAACAGCATGGTCGCGGGCAGCTCCTCCTGCTGCGTCACGGCAAAGATGAAGGCCTTCATGAGCTTGTGGCCCAGCTCGTCGTCGCCGCGGCCCATGCAGTCGGTGTAGACGGAAATGACGAGCTCGCCCTTGCCGGTGCTGGCACCACAGAAGGCAGCGCCATCCTGCTCGGGATCGGCCACGGCAATGGCACCAGAGGTCGCCACGGTCACGTGCCACTCAGCGTCAGAAACCTTCTCGACCGAGGCCGTGCAGCCTTTCTCCTGCGCCATCTTGGAGATGTTCTTGACGGCGGTCTCGTTGTCGACCGAGGTCACCACAGCACCCTCGCCCTCAAGCTGCTTCAGAGCTTTGAGCGTCTTGACGACGGGCAGCGGGCAGGCATCGCCCATGGCATTGACTTCAATTTTGGTAGACATAGTTTTTCCTTTCAAAAGGGACCGCCCAGAACAGTAGGCGGTCGCATAAACGGTTTTCCTTAATGAACAACACGAACGGCAGGACCGCCCGGCACCGCCTCGCACACGCGACCGATAACGTCAGCGATGCGATCCTCGGCATGCAGACGGTGCGCGAGCTCATCCACATCGGCAGCAGGCGCCGCGATGAGCAAACCACCCGAGGTCTGCGGATCGTACAGCGCATCCAACATGCCCGGCTCCAGGTCCTCGTCGGCAGCCACGCGCGGGCCAAAAAAGTCCTGGTTGCGGTAGGAGCCAGCGGGGATAATGCCCAGACGCGCCATGTCGAGCACCTGGTCAAAGAGAGGCACCGCCCCCGACGCAAGCTCAATCTGCACGCCCGAGCCCTCGGCCATCTCGCACGCATGCCCAATCAGGCCAAAGCCCGTAATGTCGGTGCAGCCGTGAAGTTCGAGCCCCTCGGCCAAACGGATCGGGGCCTCGTTGAGGGTGCGCATAGAATCAAACATCCGGCTGGCCTCGTCCTGCTCGATGAGCTCGCCCTTAATGGCCGTGGTGATAATGCCCGAGCCGATCGCCTTGGTCAGCAGTAGGACATCGCCCACGCGCGCACCGCTGTTGGCGAGCATGCGGTCGAGTGGCACAAAACCGCTCACGGACAGGCCGTACTTGGGCTCGTCGTCATTGATGGTGTGGCCGCCCGCGATGGTGCAGCCAGCCTCGACGCACTTGTCGGCGCCACCCGCCAAAATCTGCCCGGCAACCTCAACGCCCAGGCAATTGGGAATGCACAGCAGGTTCATAGCATGACTCGGTCGTCCACCCATGGCGTATATGTCCGACAGCGAGTTTGCCGCCGCGATCTGGCCAAACAGGAACGGGTCGTCGACCATCGGCGGGAAGAAGTCGATGGACTGCACGAGGCCCAGGTTATCGCCGACGCGGAAGACGCTCGCATCGTCGGAGGTATCGAACCCCACGAGCAGGTTGTCGTTATGCACATTGGGTAAGTCGCCCAAGACCTGGGCGAGGGCTCCAGGAGCCAACTTAGCGGCTCAACCGCTCGCGGCAGTCATAGACGTGAGCTTAATCTGATCGTCAGCCATCGATACCTCCTCTCGCCGGTCAATCATTTCCTCCCAGTATACGCATGAATGCAGGCCCACGGCCGATGCATTAATCGAGCGCCTGTGCGCGAATCGCCGCGCCGATGGCACCGGCAAAGCGGGCCTGGGGCGAGGTGGTCACCGGCGACCCCAGCAGCTCGCCCAACCGCTCCACAACGTAGGCGTTCTCGCACAGACCACCGGTCAGATAGTACGGGGCGCCCACCGCCTGCCCGGCCATAGTGGCCACGCGCGACACGACACTCTCGATCACGCCACGCGCAATGTTCTCGCGCGGCTCACCGCGACCGATCAGGCTGATAACCTCGCTTTCAGCAAACACTGTACACATGCTGCTGATCTTGGTGGGTTCGCCGGAACGCGCCAGGTCGGCCATCTGCTGCTGGGAAATACCTAGGCGGTCGGCCATGATCTCCAAAAAGCGCCCCGTGCCGGCAGCGCACTTGTCGTTCATGGCGAACTTGGCCACGCGGCCACTTTTAAGCTGAATGACCTTGGTATCCTGGCCGCCCACGTCAATCACCGTGCCGTGATCGCCAAACAGGCGCACGGCACCGGTGCCGTGGCAGGTGATCTCGGTCACGACCTTGTGCGCATAGGGCACGGCAACACGGCCGTAGCCAGTCGCGACCACGCGAACATCGTCGCCTGTCACGTCATAGCCGGCTGCAGCGAGCTCACCGCGGAGGCGCTCGGCCGCATCGACCGAGGAGAAGCCGGTTGGCTGCACGCACATCCACGCCACCGAACCCTCCCCGTCGACCACAGCAGCCTTAGACGCCGTAGACCCGATATCGATCCCGATCCCTATCATGGCTCTCTCCTAATCAGCAAGAAAATCAAACGATCAGACACTGCTGCAACAACGGCCCTCTGGCGTCTGAGGTGCCCGAGATTCCGAGCGACAAGCCCGACGAAGCGTACTCAAGGTACGCGAGGAGGGTTGGAGCCGGAAGGTCGGGTGCCTCAGACGTCAGAGGGTTTCGATAAAGGCGGCGATGCGCGTCTCAATCTGGCCCATGTCGCCGTTGCTGTAGTCGGTCTCGATCTTCATGTACGGAATACCCGCGCCCTCGACGGCCTCCTGCATACGAGCGCTCTCAACGTTGAAGGTGTGGCACGCCTGCAGCACGCTCTCCACCACGCCGTCGACGTGATACTTCTCGCACATGGCCAGCGTATTCTCCATACGGCCGTCGTTAGGCGTCATGACCGAGCAGTTGATGTCGAGGTAGCGGTCGGCGATGGCGCGCAGGATGTCGGGCGCGTCCGGGTCGATCATCATGGCAGCTGTGCGCTCGCCCGAGCAATCGTCCATGCACACGACCACGCCGCCATTGGACTCGATGGTGCGACCGATCTTGTTGATCACGCCGCCCACCGGGCAGCCGGTGATCAGAATGCGCTTGGCATCCGCCGCGACCGGGCGCTCGCCCGCGCCGTAGGCCTCGCGCAGCTTGGCGACCTTTTGCTCCAGCTGCTGCGTATAGGCCTCGATATCAAAGCTGAACGTACCGGCAAACATGGTGCTCATCAGGTCGACGCCGCTCATGGCCGCCGGCTGGTTAGCCTGCAGTGCAAACATCTCGAGCTGGGCCGCACGCAAGCGGTTGCGACGACGGACGGCAGCGCGCAGGTCATCGTCGGTAATCGTGATGCCGTAGAAGCCCTCGAGCTCCTCCTTGAGCAGGCGGCACTCCTCGTACCAGCCTTCACGCTCGTAGGCACAATCGCGACCCTGCGGAAGATGCAGAATGTGCGTGCGCTTGAGCTCGTTGAGTAGCTCGTACATCTTCTTCTTGCCGTCGCAGGTGGTCTCGCCGATGATCATGTCGCTAAAGTACGTAAACGGGCACTTTTGCGAGTAGGCAAAACCGTAGGTCGACTTGATGAGCGGGCACAGGTTTGCCGGCAGCACCTTCTCGGCCTCGGGGATCACCTCATCGGACGTACCGCACAAGGCCACACTTGCAGCGCCCGCAGCATCGATAATCTCGAGCGGCGTATAGCTGCACAAATAGCCGACCAGGCGATTGCCGGCCTGTTTGTAATCTTTGACGCGAATAAACGCCGCCTTGCGCTGCTCGTTGAACTCCTCAAACGTGCGCGGCAACGGCTGCTCAATATTTTCCGACATATAACTCCTTAACAGACCTTTTAACCAACCAAGGAAACGGCTTTCCCAGGTGCCCGAGGTTGCCGTGAAAGAGGAGCGCCGCGTACTTCTGGTACGCAAGCGACGGTTTGAACGGTAAGATCGGGTGCCTGGGGAAGCCACCGGGACGGATAGTCCTAAATTGTTTCCAAGAAAGCCTCGATCCTGGTTTGCAGTTGGCCTGCGTCCTCGCCGGCGTAGTCGGTCGTGATGTGCATAAACGGGATGCCCGCCTTCTCGGCGGCCTTCTCCACGGCAAACGACTCCATCTCGTAGAGCGTGCAGAACTGCAAGGCCACGTCGACAATGCCGTCGGCATGCAGGTCCTTGGCCATCTGGACAATGTCCTTCATACGCTGGTCGTTGGGCGTAAAGACGGCACAGTTGATTTTAAAGTAGCGCTCGGCGATAGCATCGAGCATCTCGTCAACCGTCTCACCGGACTCATCGACCAAGTCCTTGTAATAGCGCGAACCCGTGCAGGACTCCTCGCCCACCACAACGCCGCCGGCCTTCTCGATGAGGTTGAACAGCTTCCAGTTGGGCACGGCCATGGGCGTGCCGGTGTACAGGATGCGCTTGGTCCCCTTGGGCGCCACGCCCTCGCCGGCCTCGACACGCTGCTCGCACTCAGCCGCCATATCGTTGATGGCCCCGGTCAGACGCGGCGTGTCGTCCATAAAGGCGGCCTGAACGGTCAGCAGGCTGTCTAGACCGCTGATGGGCACTGGGTCGGCAGCGCGCGTGGCAGCGAGGCGCTGCAGGGCACGGCGCTTCTCATTGACGGCGTGGATGGCGGCTTTCAGACGCTCAGGCGTAATCGTGACGCCGCACTCTTCCTCGATCTTGGCGGCGAGCTTCTTGACCTCGGCCTTCCAGGTCACAAGCGTCGACTCGTCGTGTACGTTGGGAATATCCATGACGTACATGTTCTTTTGCGTGGCAAAGAACTCGTAGGCTTTCTTCTTGCCGTCGCAGGTGTTCTCGCCTACCACCAAGTCACTCGACTCAATGTAGGGGCAGACCTCGCCCAGCTTAAAGCCGGCAAAACTCTTGATGAGCGGACAAGTGTTGCGCGGCAAGTGCTCCTCGACCTTGTCGGTCGCCCAATCGGCACCCGAGCACAGACCCACGGGGATACCGTCGCAGGCGAGCACAATCTCCTCGGGCACGTAGACGCAGAAGCTGCCCACGATCTTGGTGGCCTCGCCGACCTCCTTCTTGTCGAGCATCTCCTTAATACGGCCGCTATGGATGTTGGTGGCGACAAAATCCAGGTAGGACGTGGACTTGGGGCGATTGTTCTGCGTCAGGAACATATCGCCGTACATCTGGCCCACGGCGCCCAGCAGCATGTCGTGGTCGGCAAGATTCATGCCGAGGCTCTCCCACATCGGATGGAAATCAAATTCTTCAGCCATAACGGTTCCCCTCTCGAACCAAAAACGGATAACAGCGGTATCGATGCACGACGGACGGCGATTGCCCGACCGTGCTCAAACCCGGAATTTTAGGGAACCTGCTTTGCGGTCGATTATTTAGTTGTGCGTCGTCTCTCCCGGAGCCGTGAACATACCTGCTCATATGCGGCTCCGAGCCATATATAGGGCACGCGCGGCAACGCGGCGAATGTATGTCGTCTGCGGCATGTGCGCACCCTCCTTTACAAGTTGAGGTCAACTATACCAACGGTCATCGACCATGCGAACACCGTTGACATTCGTACGACAGCGTCGTGTGCCGTCGTTTAATAAATTATTATCTTGATTGATAAGAGTTTGTCATTCCTCATTCGGCGAACGGCAAAAATAAAGCCGCCGAGGCTTATATCCCCCGACGGCATTACCCGGCGCTATCGACAAACCAAATGGATCCTGCTGGCATCAAAATGCATGCGCAGCGTCTCGCCTGCTTGCGGCAGCTCGTCGACAGGCATGCCCACTTTGTTGACCTTCCACTGCAGGCGCGTCGGCGCATCGGCACGCGGCGCGTCCAGCAGCACCAGCCGCTCAAAGCGCGAATCGCTCACGCGGGCCACATGCAGTTCGTAACTGTTACGACCGCGCTCAGCGCGGTTGTCCACATGGAAGTAGCTCGCACGAATACCCAGGTACGCCACGTTATCGGGAACCTCACGGCCCACGTTGAAGGTCATGCCCCAGTCGAGGGCCTCAACTTCTTCGTCGCCGATCTTGCGCGCGCGGCTCGTATTCTTGCAGCCCGTCAGGCGCAGCGCAGCCAAGGTTTGCGGCCGGCGGACCACGTCCTCGACGGAGCCGATCTCCTCCATATGCCCGTCGTGCATCACGCAGATGCGCTCGCACAGACGGCACGCTTCGTCGATGTCGTGGCTCACGTAGAGCACGGTTCGGTTGCATACATCGAACAGATCGAGCATGTTTTGCTCAAGCGCGCTCTTGAGATACGCGTCGAGCGCGCTCATGGGCTCGTCGAACATAAAAATGCCCGGATGCGCCGCCACCATGCGCGCAAGCGCCACGCGTTGCTGCTGACCGCCCGAGAGGCGCGCGGGGTAGCGGTCGGCAAAATCGGCCAGACCGAAAATGCCCAGATAGCGCTCGGCGAGCTTTTTGCGCGCGGCGACGTCACCCGCATCCTTTACGCCGGCGCACACGTTATCGGCCACCGTCATGATGGGAAACAGCTGATAGTTTTGGAACAGTAGGGCGCATTTTCGCTCCTGGGGCGACAGGTTAATGCCCGCGGCCGAGTCAAAAAAGGTCACGCCGTTGACGACGATCTTGCCCTCGTCGGGCGTCTCCACACCGGCAATGCAGCGCAGCGTGCAGCTCTTGCCGCAACCCGAGGCGCCCAGCAGCGCCACACGCTCCTCGCCGGCCTCAAGCTGCATGTCGAGCACAAACCCGGGATAACGTTTCTTAATATCCAAAACGAGCGACATGGCTTATCGACCTCCCTTTGCGACCGTGCCATCGCGCATAAGCTCGGCCAACGCCTCGCGATCGATACGCAGCGCATCGCCGCCGACCGGGTCGAGCGAATCGCCCTGTCCGGCGAGATATTTGGCCTGTTTGCGCTCTGCACGGGAGAGACCACGCTCGCGATACTTTTGCGAATGCGCCGTATACATGTTGATGAACAGAATGACCAGGAAGCTGAACGCAATTACGACCACGACCCAAAAGAGGGCCACCGACGTGTTGCCGCCCATCCACTCAAAGTAAATCGCAATGGGAATGGTCTGCGTAATGCCGGCATAGTTGCCTGCAAAGAACAGGGTGCAGCCAAACTCGCCCATCGCGCGGGCAAAGGCAAGCACCGCGCCGGCGGCAATCGAGGGCCAGCCAAGCGGCATCATAAGCTTGGTAAAGATGCGACGCTCAGACCATCCCAGGGTTCGCGCGGCATCGAGCATCTGCGTGTCGAGGCTCTCGAAGGCTCCGAGCGTCGTGCGGTAGACCAGCGGAAACGACACAACGACAGCCGAAATGACCGCCGCGGGCCAGGTAAAGACGATCGAGATGCCGTGCGCGATGAGCCATTGGCCCACCCCGGTCGAACGGCCAAACAGCATGAGGAGCAGAAAGCCGCAGACCGTGGGCGGCAGCACCATAGGAATCGTAAAGACCGAATCGAGCAGGCCCTTGATGCGACTCGAGGTACCCATAGTCTTCCACGCGGCAAACAGGCCCAGTGCAAAGGCAATCACCAGGGCAAGGCCGCTCGTTTTGATAGACACCCAAAACGGGCGGTAGTCGATGCCGCCTAAATAGGAGGCCAGAGAGGTCAAGGGCCCCTGCTCATCCCGCAACACGACAGACGATGCCTCTACCATTTGGGCGCTATCAAGCCAACGCGCGCCGCCCTTGGCATCACCCGAGGCCGATGCAATCACCACATAGCGGTCCCCATCCGCGCCGCGCTCGTCAAAGCCATAGGTATACCCGCCGGCATCAAACGTTGTTTCCGCCGTGACATACCAAGGAAGATCCACGTCCCCTAGCTGCGCACCTCCCATGCAGTTTGCGCTGTCGAGCTTACAGACGAGGGCCTTGAGACCCGATACGCACTCGTTGTCCTGCGGATCCAATCCATACTTCTCGGCCGCCTTGGGCGATATCCACACCACAACGCGATCGGCAGCAGGCGCCACTACAAGGTCCACGTCCTCGTCAACGGGAAACCGGTAGCCCTCAGGCTGGCCCTCCATGGCACGAGCAGTCCCCTTGGCCAACCGCTCAAAACCCTCGATCCCATAGGAAAGCCCATGAGCGGTCGCAGCAACCTGGGCCCCGTCCTCAGTGTCCCCAGCAACCGCAAATCCCGGCACCCAGCAAAGCGCGAAGGTCAAAGCACAGGCGACAAGCATGCGAAATCTATTAAGCACGAAAAGCTCCAAGCGAATACAAGGACGAAGTGAAACACAAAACGATGGAATTATCGCGCCAAGCCGCACTACGCGGAAAGCTCAAAGCCGTACTTAGCCCAAATCTTCTGAGCCCTCTTGTTGGTCAGACAGAAGTCGATGAACGCCTTGGCCTCGTCGGCGTGCTCGGATCTCTCGGCAACGGCACCCGGGTACACGATGGGCCTGTGCGAATCCTCGGGGCACACGAAGGCCTCCTCGATGCCGTCGTAGCGGTAGATATCGGAGCTGTAGACAAAACCGGCCACGCAGTCGCCCGTAGAGACGTAAGACGCAGCGGTGCCGACCTTGTCGGCCAGGGCCACCTTGTCGGCAAGCTCGGGTGCATACTCGCCGTCGTCGCCCTCGGTGCCGGTGTAGAGACCCACAGAAGCTAAGGCCTGGTTGGCGTACTTGCCGGCGGGGACGGTCTTGGCGTCGCCAATGGCGATCTTGCCGTCCAGATTCGCGACGTCGGCGATGGCCTCGACCTTGGTGCCGGAGCCCTCGGCGCGAATAATCACGAGGTCGTTGACGAACATGTCCTCACGCGTGTCGGTGTCAACGAGCTTGGCGGCCTCGGCGTCATCCATGGTGCCCTTGGAAGCAGTGATGAGCACGTCGGCCGTGGCGCCGGCACGCATCTGCTCGACGAGGTCGCCGGAGGCCTTAAACTGCGTGTCGGCAAAGGTGGTTCCGGTCTGGTCGGTGTAGAGCTCCTGAACCTCGGGCAGAGCCTTCTCGAGCGAGTTGGCGGCAAAGACCTGCAGCTCGACAGCTTTCTTGGACGAAATCTTGGCGGAGCCGGCATCGGAACCGGTCGACTCAGGCTCCTTGTTGCCGGAGCAGCCGGCAAGCCCAAGACCGGCAGCGGCGACAGCAGAAAGCGAGACGAATCCGCGGCGAGAAACCATATCGAACATGTTCAACCCTTTCGAAGACTACACCCGGGCGCCCCGCCGCGAGCTTTATTCTGTTACTAGATTATACTTTCACGCGAATAATGTTTATGATGAATAGCTCTCGCCCGATAATTTTCTTTTACCAATAACCGCGAGACGGCCCGCACCGTCGCTGCATAAAAAAGGCGGAGCAGCCCGTAGGGTTACTCCGCCGCAGGTAGTGCGCTTATTTGGCGTGCCCGCCGCCCGCCGTCATTTGGGCCGCATGCTCCAGCTGATCGCTCACGGCCTCCCAGCTTTCGCGGGCCGCTTTCGTGGATCCCGGAAAGTTGATGACAAGCGTATACCCACGCTGCATGCACACGGCGCGCGAGAGCATGGCGCGGCGCGTCTTGGTCATGGAGTACGCACGGATTGCCTCTGCAATACCCGGCACATCGCGCTCGCAGACGGCACGCGTCGCCTCGGGCGTCACATCGCGCATCGAAAGCCCCGTGCCGCCGCAGGTGAGCACGACATTGGCGTGGCACTCATCGGCGGCTTCCACAATGGCATCACCGATCTCGCTGACGTCGTCGCGCACGACCACATGCGAGGCGACCGTCCAGCCCTGCGCCTCGATAAGTTCCTCGAGTGCGGCTCCAGCCTCGTCCTGGGCAAGATCGCGCGTGTCCGAGCACGTCACGATCGATATCTTCAGTTCCAAAGCATTCCTCCTACAACACGGCGCCCTCGGGCAGATCGACGCGAACAACGTCCACGACATCGCCCGCCGCAAGGTCACACGGCCCTTCGTCAATACGCAGCAGACAGTTGGCCCGCTGCATCGTGCCGAGCAGCGCCGAATTCTGCGTCTTGGCCTCGGTCACCAACAGCTCACCGGTCTCGGGGTCGCGCAAAACCGTGGCGCGATCGAAGAAGCGGCGATGCTGTCGCTTTTTCACGCCGTGCGTGAGCGTCGCATGCTGCACGGGACGCGCACCCTCGGCAAAGCCGCGCATCTTGCGGATCGCCGGACGCGCAAGCATCTCAAAGCCTACATACGCCGCGGCCGGATTGCCTGAAAGTCCCAGGTAGGGCTTACACCCAAGCAAGCCAAACGTGATGGCCTTGCCCGGACGCATCGAGATGCGATCGAACAGCACCTCGCCCTCGCGCCGGACGAGCGCCGTCACGAAATCGCAATCGCCCGCCGAGGCACCACCGCTCGTAATGACAAAATCGCACTCCAGCACGGCGCGATGCACCAGCTCGGCAATCGTCTGCTCATCATCGGGCGCAATGCCGTAGAACACGGGCTCGGCTCCTGCATCGAGCGCTTCGGCCATCAACGCCGACGAGTTGGAGTCGCGAATCTGCCCGCGCGCCGGCACGTTGCTCGGTGCGACCAGTTCCGTGCCCAGCGAGATGATGCCCACACGCGGGGCAGCGTGCGCCTTCACGCTCGCGTATCCGGCGCTTGCCAGCAGACCCGCGCCCGCCGGAGCCACGACCTCGCCGGCGTGCATCACAACGTCGCCGGCATGGGCCTCCTCGGCGGCAGAGCGAACGTTCTCCCCTACCTTGGCAGGCGCCGAGAACCTCACACACGAGCCCTCGTTGCCGTCGCCATCGAGCACGTCGACGATCTCGTATTTCACCACGGCATCGGCACCTTCGGGTACCGGCGCGCCCGTCATGATGCGGACCGTCTCACCCGCGCCGATTGCGCCCTCAAACACATGGCCCGCGGCCTCGTGTCCGATAACGTCGAGCGTCACCGGCGCCTCGCCAGATGCCTGCGCCAAGTCCGACGAGCGCACGGCATATCCGTCCATAGCGCTGTTGGCAAACGGCGAGATGTCGATATCGGCCACCGCGTCCTCGGCCAAGGGAAGACCGACGGCCTGCCACACGGGAATCTCGACAACTTCGGTGCGATTCACGTGCGACAAGACGATCGCCTGCGCGTCCTCCAACGGAATGAGTTTCTCAGCCATATACACCTCTAGCATGCTGCGGCGCGCAACAAAAGCGCCGATTCTTTATGTTTCTCTCAGTATAATCCCTCGACGCGCGACCGCGAATTGGCCTGTACCCGCAAATACATCTGTCGGCCGCAAGCCGCGAAACAAAACCAAAACCAACCCACCGGCTCGTCGCGTTTACCGCGTTTTATAATGCTCGTGTTGCAACCCAAAAGAGGAACGTATGACTTTTACCGACAAACCCGAAAGCGCAAACGAAGCGCAGGATCATTCTCAGTCGCTCGACGACGGCGGCTTTTTCTCCCTGAACGACGTCATCATGGCCGGCAGGCATCAGCTCACCCGCTCCGAGCATCTCTTGGCCGCCGACACGCGCCGCAACGCCCGCAACCTACTCGCGAGCGCCAAGTTGCTCACACTCGTCGTCATCGTCTCGCTCGCCATGGGCGTTGCCGCCTGGGCGTTTTTGACCTCGCTGAATATCGCGACCGACTATCGCGAGCACCATGCATGGGTCTACGCCTTGCTTCCCGTTGTGGGCGTTGCCACCGCATGGGTGTACAAAAACCACGGCCTTGCCGCCAAACGCGGCAACAATTTGGTCATCGACTCCGCCCTGGGCACACGACTCATCCATGCGCGCATGGCCATCCTCACGTTTGTGTGCTCCACGCTCACGCATCTGACGGGCGGCTCGGCTGGCCGCGAGGGCGCCGCGGTGCAGATTGGCGGCACCATCGCCAGCAACATCTCGAACCTCGCCCACCTCAAAAAACATGACCACCACGACCTCATGCTCGCCGGCATCTCGTCGGCCTTTGGCGCCGTATTCGGCTCGCCCCTTGCTGGAGCTTTCTTTGGCATGGAGATGTGCTTTATCGGCAAGATCGACTACACCGCGGGCATCTACTGCCTGGTCGCCTCGTTTACCGGCTACTTTACGTCACTTGCCTTGGGAACCGAGTACGAGGCGAATGTCATCGCCAGCGTTCCCAACATGACACCACGGACGGTTGTCATCGTTGTTATCAGCGCCATTATCTTCGGTCTGACGGCACGCCTCTTTGCCTGGTCGGTTCGAACCGTCAAAAGCCTTTACGGTCGCTTTATCACCAATTACCTTACTCGCGCACTCGTGGGCGCACTCGTGGTTTTGGCCGCCTATGCCCTCCTTGACGCCTGGGACTACGCCGGCCTTTCCACGTGGCTTTCCGGCGCCGGATTTGCAGGCAACACCACCCTGGCGGACGCAGCCATCAAGTTGGTCGTCACAGCGCTTACCCTGGGCGCGGACTTCCAAGGCGGCGAGGTCACGCCCCTGTTTGGCATCGGTGCGGCACTCGGTGGCTGGATCGGTTGCCTTACCGGGCTTGACCCCAGTTTTCTGGCGGCTCTCGGCATGCTCGGCGTGTTCTGCGCCGGCCTCAACGTGCCCATCACCACCTGCATGATGGCCATCGACCTGTTCCACGGCACGGCCGCCGGGTTCTTTGTCATCGTGGCCTTTATCAGCTACCTAACCGGCGGACACCGCGGCGTGTACCCCGCCCAGCGCATCATCTCACCCAAGCGCCGCTCGCTTATTGTGGATGAGGGAGGTACGGTAGCGGATGCTATCGAGCGCCACAACGACCTGATAGAGTAGATGTAATAATCGCCGTGCAGCCACAATCGGGGCTAATTCGACCTGAGCGCGACCGCACTGTCATGTCACACGCCGGGAGTCGCCCCATGCACGCAACTGATTTTGGTCGCACGCTCATCATCGCCAACCCAGCCGCCCAGTCGGGTGCGGCACGCGAAGTTGCCGAGCGCCTGCAACGCTTTTTGGACATGACTGCACGCGCATCCCAGTTTGACCTGGTGTTGACCGAGCGTATGGGACACGCCAAGGAGCTGGCCGCACAGGCTCAGGGCTATCGCACCGTTATCGCACTCGGCGGCGACGGCGTGATTCACGAGGTCGTCAACGGGCTTATGACGCAAAAGGAGGACGCCCGCCCCGCTCTTGCCGTCCTGCCCGTGGGCTCCGGCAACGATTTTGCCCAGACGCTCGGCATCGACGATTTCTCCGGCAAGGATTATGGCGCGCTGCTCACCTGCGAGCTGCAGCGTCAGGACATCGGGCGCATTCGCTCGTGGAGCCCTGCGAGCGGCAGCGGCGAGGCTACCGTTGAGTACTACGACCAGACGCTTTCGGTCGGCATCGATGCCGCCATCGGCCTGGGCACCACCGAGCTGCGCAAAAAGACCGGCTTGACGGGCGCGCCGCTCTACACCCTATCGGGACTTGAGCAGTTTGGCCTGCGCTACCGCAACTACCCCATGACAGTCAGCTTTGACGGCGCGCCCGCCGAGCGCGTGAGGGCGATCATCATGGCGATTCAGCTTGGTCCTACCTATGGCTCGGGCTATCGCATCTGCCCCGATGCCGACCCCTGCGACGGCATCCTCGACGTCTGCTACGCCTGCGGCCCCGTCCCTCGCGCGGTAGCCCTGCCTATGTTCCTTTCGGCCAAGGACGGCCACCATACCAAGTTGCCACCGGTTCGCATGCGCCGCTGCCGCCATGCCGAGCTAACTTTTGAGGAGCCCGACTACCCCATCCAGGCCGACGGCGAGCCCGTTGACGCCTCGCGCATCGAGGTCGACGTCCTCGGCAGCGCCATCCAAGTTTGGCACCCTACCCGCTAGCAAGGCCAGTGGAACAAACGACTACTCGTCGCTGCCCGGCTTGCGTCGGTTGGCCTTTTTAATGGCATTGAAGTGCTTGTCATTGAGTCTGCGCTGACGAGAGCGCTGGGGCACCTTGGTCTTTACACGTCGACGCGGTGGACGTCCGCGTCGCTCGAGCTCGGCGTGCAGCTTGCGCAGGCAGCTCGCGCGATTTTGGAACTGGCTGCGGCTCTCGCGCGCCGTCACGGTAATCCCTGTGGGCACGTGCTTCATGCGCACCGCCGAGTCCGTCGTGTTCACGCCTTGTCCGCCCGGACCCGTCGCGCGAAACACCTGTACCTCGCAATCGCGCGCCAACTCTTCGGCCGCCATCGCGGCATAGCGCGCATACTCGCACCATCCCATCTTGTTCTCATCCATATCAATACCTCCCCTCATACAAAAAAATGTGACAAAGGGACAGTCCCTTTGTCACATCGCATACCAATCGCTTGTGTTGCGCGCTTAGGCGAAGGTGATCTCGCCGGTCTCGCAGTCCATATCGGCGATACGGGCCAGGCTCTCAACGCGGAAGCCACGCTCGCGGAGCTTATCGCCACCGCCCTGGAAGCCCTTCTCCACCGCAATGCCAATGCCGGATACCTCGGCACCCGCAGCCTCGCAGATCTTGATAAGACCCTCGAGCGCGCAGCCGTTGGCCAAGAAGTCGTCGATGATCAGGACCTTGTCGCCCTCGGACAGGAAGCGCTTGCCCACGATGACCGGATACTCCTTCTGCTTGGTAAAGGAGTAGATGGTCGTAGCATACTGCTCGCCGTCGAGGTTGATGGACTGTGCCTTCTTGGCAAAGACAACCGGCACGCCACCAAAATGCTGGGCTGCGATGCAAGCCATACCAATGCCCGAAGCCTCGATCGTCAGAATCTTGTTGATCTCGACATCCTTGAACAGACGGGCCCACTCAGCGCCCATGTGGTCGAACAGCTCAACGTCGCACTGGTGGTTGAGGAAGGCATCAACCTTAAGGACGTTACCGGCCTTTACGATGCCGTCATGGCGAATACGATCCTCAAGCTCCTGCATGGCGCAACCCCTTCTCGCGGCAACGATGCCGCGCGATTAATAAACGTTGTTCGATAGTCTACCACGGACCGACCCCCGCCCGCCCCACAAGCCGCATCGCACCACAAACCGGTCTTTTTGGGACGGCGCGAATCGTGGCAGACAGTCTCTCAACACACTAATGGCGGGCGCGCATCCTCACCAAACGCACCATGGCGAGCGCAAAACCCACAGCGGCCACAGCCATGAGCACATAGAACACCGAGCGAAAGCCGAACAGGAACACATCCGGACGGCCTGCAACGAAACTGGTCACGGACTCGCCCATCGCCACGCTCATCTGCCCATACAGGATATGCGATGCCGCTGTAATGCCCACTGCCATACCCGCATAGCGCGCCAGGCTACCCAGGCTGCCCGCAAAGCCGAGCGCTTCGCGCGGAGCCGAGCCCATATACAGCGAGTTATTGGGGCTCTGGAAAATCGACGTACCGCACGACATAAACGCGACGCAACACACGATCACAGGGATGGAAGAGTGCTCGTCGAGCGTGCTTACCGCAAAAAGACCGCATACGTACACGCCTAGGCCGACCGCCGTGGGGCCCTCGCAGCCAACACGGTCCGAAACCGTACCCGAAAGCGGGCCGATAAAGGCATTCACCATCGGCAGCGCCAAAAAGAGCAATCCGGAAATGTCGGAACCAAAGCCGTGGGCGTCCTGAAAATAGAACGGCAGGATAAACTCTGATGCGCCAATACCAACGAACACGATGAGCATGCAGGCGAGGTTGATGGTGAAGGCCGAATTTGCAAAGCAGCGACGAGCGGCCTCGATCAGGGACATGGGGCGCTCGTCAGCCTCCGGCTTAACATGCGGCAGCGTATAGAGCCCCACGATAAATGAGATGACGCCAATGGGCAGGTTGATGAGGAAGATACTCTCCCAGGGAAAGCTTGCCACCAGCATGCCGCCCAGCACGGGGCCACACATCATGCCGAGGGCCACAAAGGTCGCGAGAATACCCATGGCACGGCCTCGTTCGCGCGCCGGAAACGACTCGGTGATGATACCCATGTTGTTAGCCATGGCCGCCGCGCAACCGACGCCCTGAACAATGCGTGCCAGGATAAGAACCTCGAGCGAGGCCGAAAGGCCGCACAGCATCGAACCGGCCGAAAAGACGATGACGCCCAGCTGAAACACATTCACCTTGCCGCGCACGTCGCCCAGACGGCCAAACGGCAGCATAGCCACGCATGTCGCAAGCAGGTACACCGAGCTCACCAGCTGGATGCGGTCGAGGCCCACGCCCAGCTCCTTTTGCATCACGGGCAACGCCACGGTCACGACGGTCGAATCCAGACACGACATAAACGTCATGATGAGCACGGTAAACAGAATCACCCATTTGTTCTTGCCATGGGTGTCGCCCTCAAGGGCAATGTGCTCGCGGCGCAGTTGCTCTGCAGTTTTCTCCATATCCATCCTTTCGAGTGGCCCAACGCAAAAAACGGGGCCCCAATCGCCTGCAAACAGCCGCGATTGGGGCCCCGCCTACGGAATCGGAACTAAAGGTCGCCGAAGCTTTCTGCCAGCATCGGCGCCTTGTGCGAACGCTAGCCTAGCACTGCTCGAGCGCCTGCTCAAGGTCGGCAATCAGATCGGCCGTGTCCTCGAGGCCGCACGACAGGCGCACCATGTCGGCAGAGATGCCACAGGCGATGAGCTCCTCATCGTTCATCTGGCGATGCGTAGCGTTAGCAGGATGCAGGCAGCAGGTGCGGGCGTCAGCCACATGCGTGGCGATCTGGGCAAGTTTAAGGCTCTTCATAAAGGTCTCGGCCGCCGCGCGACCACCGTTAAAGCCAAAGCTCACGACGCCGCAGGTACCATTAGGCATGTACTTCTGAGCCAGGTCATAGTACTTATCGCCCTCCAGGCCTGGATAGCTCACGAAGCGCACCTTGGGATGGCTCTGCAAGAACTTGGCAACGGCCAGGCCGTTCTCGCAATGACGCGGCATGCGCACATGCAGGCTCTCGAGCGAGCTGTTCAAGAAGAACGCCGCCTGCGGGTTCTGCATGGGGCCAAGGTCGCGCATGAGCTGAGCGGTTGCCTTGGTAATGAAGGCACCCTCGCGACCGAACTTCTCGGCATACGTCACGCCGTGGTAGCTCTCGTCGGGCGTGGTGAGACCCGGGAACTTGTCTGCATGGGCCATCCAGTCAAACTGGCCGTGGTCAACGATCACGCCGCCCAGGTAGGCAGCATGTCCATCCATGTACTTGGTGGTGGAGTGCGTAACGATGTCGGCGCCCCACTCAAAGGGACGGCACATCACGGGCGTCGGGAAGGTGTTGTCGACCATCAGCGGCACGCCGTGGTCATGTGCGGCCTTGGCAAAGCGCTCAATATCGAGCACGGCAAGGGCGGGGTTTGCGATCGTCTCGCCAAAGACGAGCTTGGTATTGGGCTCAAAGGCCGCCTCCAGCTCCTCGTCGGTGCAGTCGGGAGCGACGAACGTGCAGGTCACGCCCATGCGGCCCATGGTGTGGGCGAGCAGGTTATACGTACCGCCGTAAATGGCAGAGCTCGCGACCACATGATCGCCGGCACCGACCACGTTAAAGATCGCGAGGAAATTCGCAGCCATGCCCGAGCTCGTGAGCATCGCAGCGGTGCCGCCCTCCATCTCGCAGATCTTGGCGGCAACGAGATCGCACGTGGGGTTCTGCAAACGGCTGTAGAAGTAGCCCGACTCCTCTAGGTCAAACAGCTTGCCCATGTGCTCGGACGTGTCGTACTTCCACGTGGTGGACTGGTAGATGGGCACCTGGCGCGGCTCGGCATCTCCCGGGTGATAGCCGCCCTGAACACATGTAGTTCCGATGGTCTGCTCGCTCATATCTAGCTCCCTTGCCTGGGTTACGTTTTATTCGGTTCACGATACCGCTACCCTGCACCCCTCTCAACCCATCCCCAAGGTAGGTTAAGGGACAAATTGATCAGAGGTATTTATCTCAAGCCTTGGGCATTTGCTCGATAGATAAAAACGAGGCATACATGAAGCTCTCGATGATTACATGCCCCGTCACGGGTACCATAGGCGGGTACACCGTAACCAAGGAGACAACGATGAAGCAAATCGATACGGCCCAGCTCGACATCACCGCCTGTCAGGCTCAGGCTGCCGAATACCACGCCCGTGGCTTTAACTGCGCCCAGGCCGTCGCCTGCACGCTCGCGCCCGCTGTCGGGCTCGACCCCCAGGTCGCCTTTACCCTCACCGAGGGCTTTGGCGCCGGCATGGGCGGTATGACCGAGACCTGCGGCGCCATCTCGGGCGCCGTGGCCATCATGGGCTTTGTAATGAGCGATGGCATGGAAAACCCGAAGACCAAGGGCCAGACCTACAAGCTGTCGCGCGAGATTGCCAAGCGCTTTGGCGAGAAGAACACGACGACCGTCTGCGGCACGCTCAAGGGCATCGGATCGGACAAGGGTCCGCTCCGCAGCTGTCCCGGTTGCATCGACGATGCCGTCGAAATCGCCTGTGATGTACTAAAGCAGCTCGCCGAGTAAACGGCAGCGACATAAAACGACGGTCGGTGTGCTTGGGATCCGTCCAAAAGCACGCCGGCCGTCGCCGTTAGAACTCGGCAAATTCGGGAGTGCTGACCTCAATCTCTTCGCGCCCCGCCATAAGCTCGCGCATCTTAGCGCAAAACGACTCCTGCTCCCCCGCCTTAAACACCAAATGAAGTGTCACGGCATCCGCGTACTCGGTATCCGAAACCTTGGCACCGGAATCCTGGGCCAAGCGAAGCACCTGCTCATACTGCGGATAGGCCACATGCACGTCAACAGGCACGACACTCGTCATCTCGACGATCTGCCCGGCCTCCTGAGCCGCGGCCACCGCCGCTTGCGTCGCCGCAGTATAGGCGCGAACCAGGCCGCCCGGCCCCAACAGCGTGCCGCCAAAATAGCGCGTCACTACGCAGCAAACATTTTTGAGCTCCGCACCGCGCAACACCTCGAGCGTCGGCATACCGCTCGTGCGGCTCGGCTCACCATCATCGCTCTGGCGCTCGCGTCCATCGACCAAAATCCACGCGGGAACATTGTGTCGAGCGTCGTAATGACGCTTGCGAACCATCTCGATAAAGGCATTCGCCTCGTCCTCGGACTCAATATGGACCAGCTGGGCAATAAACCGACTCTTACGATCGACGAACTCACCCGTAGCCTCAATATTCGGTTGCAGAGTAAAATAGCTGTCCAACAAAGCCCCTCAACAGAATAAAGCGAGCAACAAACAGCCTCAATAATACGGCAAAGCCCGTACCGATAACCCCGGTAAATAGAACGGCAACGCCGATGGCAGGCAAAGACAGCGAGACGTCAAGGATGACGACGCCAATGATTTCGTAAACGAAAGCGAGAACCCATCAGCGCGAGCAAGGTGCCTTGAAAGACGAGGGCATTGACCTTATGGTCATGCCCGAAGGATTGAAAGGCAGATTGCCGCGCTGACGGGTTCGCAGCGTCAACATAGTTGCTGAGTGGGCTTGTAAGCCGGGTTCTGTCGTGAACGGTCATTTATCTTGTCTGCACGTTACCATGCAGCTCCACGCACGCTACCCGAACGCGGACCGGGCCGGCCCATAGCGTTCCTATTCGCGCTTGCTCCGGATGGGGCTTGCCAAGCCGCCGTGTTGCCACGACGCTGGTGGTCTCTTACACCACCGTTTCAGCTTTTCCCTTTACGCCTTGCGGCGCAGGTGGGAGTCTTCTTTTCTGCGGCGCTTTCCGTCGGATCACTCCGCCCGGCCGTTAGCCGGCATCCCGCCCTCTGGAGCCCGGACTTTCCTCACGCGTACTGCATGCAGCACATCGCGCGACCGTCTGGCCCACTCAGCAGTGCAAAAGTGTAGCACACCGTTACCGCAGGCAATGGCACAACGCAAACGCTCGACACGATAAACCAAGAACCGCCATGCGCTACAATGGTCCTGTCGATGGGCAACGTCGTCAGTCGAGACGCGACCGCGCTCCGCACCCCTCCGTCTACTCGGTGTGTTCCCGCCTCCTCCCCGAGGCGGGATGTCGGCTTTTTTCATGCACCGACAATCCAATAGCCTGTGGACAGCCCGGCAGCATTGCGCATCTCGGCGCCAAATGCAAAAAGGGACCCGTCCATTACGGACGGATCCCTTAAAACAAGTGATCGTCAAACCGATTTACTCGGCGTCGGTCTCCTCGTCCTTCTTCTCGGAAGGCAGCGGGGTAACCTCGATCTCGACGCCCAGAGTCTCAGCAGCAGACTTCATGGACAGGGAGATACGACGACGGTCGAGGTCGATCTCCATGACCTTGACCTGAACCTTGTCGCCAACGTGGGTGACCTGAGAAGGCTGGTCCACGTGCTTGTTGGCCATCTCGGAGATGTGCACCAGGCCCTCGATGCCCTCGCCCAGGTCGACGAAAGCGCCGAACGGGACAAGCTTGGTCACAGTGCCCTCGACGATAGCGCCGACGGGGTACTTCTTGACCAGTGCGCGCCACGGATCCTCGGTGGTCTGCTTGAGACCCAGGGAGATGCGCTCGCGGTTGAGGTCGACGTCGAGAACCTCGACCTCGACCTCCTGGCCGACCTTGACAACCTCGGAAGGATGGTTGACGTGGTTCCAGGAGAGCTCGGAGATGTGGATGAGGCCGTCGATACCGCCGAGGTCGACGAAGGCGCCGAAGTCGACGATGGAGGAAACGGTGCCCTGGAGACGCATGCCAGACTTGAGCTTGGACAGGATCTCGGAGCGCTCGGCCTTACGGGACTCCTCGAGCACGACGCGACGGGAGAGGACGACGTTGTTGCGGTTGCGGTCCATCTCGATGACGCGGGCCTCGATGCGGGTGCCCATGTAGGAGGTGAGGTCCTTGACGCGACGGAGGTCGACGAGGGAAGCGGGCAGGAAGCCACGCAGGCCGATGTCGAGGATCAGGCCGCCCTTGACAACCTCGATAACCTCGCCCTCGACATTCTCGCCGGAGTTGAACTTCTCCTCGATGCGGTTCCAAGCACGCTCGTACTCGGCACGCTTCTTGGACAGGACCAGACGACCGTCCTTGTCCTCCTTCTGGAGAACCAGAGCCTCGATGGGATCACCGAGTGCAACGATGTCTGCAGGGTTAGCGTCCTTGCGGATGGACAGCTCGCGGACCGGGATAACGCCCTCGGACTTGAATCCGATGTCAACGAGCACCTCGTCATGCTCGATCTTAACGACAGTGCCGTTAACGAGATCGCCCTCATCAAAGTCGGTAATCGTACCGTCGATGAGGTTGTTCATCTCCTCCTCGTTGACATCGTCAAGAGAGAAAATGGACGAGTTCTGAATCTCACTCAAAGGTGGACCCCTTTCGAACTACGGGGCCCCGATTGCTAGGACCTACAGAAGGGTGCGACAAGCACACAACGTTTAGGAACACTCGGGAGCCGACAGATACTAATGTGACGCTTATGCAATCACGTTCGTATAGGTTACGGGGAAATGAGTTCGATTTCAAGCGTGAACTGCGATTTTTTACTCGTGTGGAGACTTTTTCGTAATCTTATGAACACACGTCTCCGCAACTTGACGATAACCAGCCAGGCATTCGGCTTTGGGGTAAAGTATCCGGAGCCAACGATTCTAGATCGATTTTTCGAGAAAGGTGCCCGCGTGCTCAAAGCAGTCGTTTTCGATATGGACGAAACGCTTCTTAGCATCAACCTCAACGCGTTCATCCTTCGCTATTTTAAGGATGTCTCTTCGATGCTCGCGGATATCGGGCGCCGCAGCCGCGGTGGCACGATGGCACGCCTCGGCACCATCCTGGTCGACCTCAACGCCAATCGCCGCAGCGGCACGGACAACCGCACCAATCTTGAGTTTTACCAAGAAGAGGTCAAGCGCCGATGCGGGATTTGCCTCTCCGATCCCCTCATCTACGAGGCGTTTACCTACTACGACCGCGAAGTTCTTCCGTACAAGAATGACGAACTCATCAACGCCCATGCCATGCCGGGCGCACACGCCGCGCTCCAGGCCGTACAGGACGCAGGGCTGCGCTGCGCGCTCTTTACCAACCCCAGCTTTCCGCAGGGGGCCATCGAGTGCCGCATGGGTTGGGGCGACCTGGCCGACGCCCCCTTTGAGCTCGTCACGCACATGGGAAACGCCACCCGCTGCAAGCCTGATGCCACCTACTATCTAGAACAGCTTCAGGTGATGGGGCTCGAACCGCACGAGGTCCTTATGGTGGGCAACGATCCCAAACGCGACTTCCCTAGCCCCGCCTGCGGCATTCAGACTGCCTATGTAGGCCAGGGAAAACCCGGCCGAGCTACCTGGCGCGGAACCATGGAAGGCTTCGCCCGCGACTTTAACGCCGTAGTAGAAGCCTTCTACGAACACCAGGTAGCCGACGAACTGTCCTAGCACACTTGGGTTTTGCCGATCATGATGTTGAGGATCTCGACGTCGGTATCTTTCATGCCCACACGGCCTACGTAGCCCATACTGGCGATTGTCTGCTCAACGGTATCTTGGATCAGGCCCTCGCCGGCGCGGAAGCCGCGACCCTGCATGGCCATATCATGGCCCAGAATCGCTGCATCGACGGCAGCCGAGATCTTGGCGGCACAGCTCGCCTTGGCGCCATCGCACACGATGCCGCCCACATTGCCGAGCGTATTGGAGACCGTCGCACCGATTTGCTCGCGCGTGCCACCGCACAGCCAGGTAATCGCGGCACCGGCACCGCACGCAGCGCAAATAGCGCCGCAAAACGCCGAGAGCGCACCAATGTAGCTCTTGATATGCACGGCAATGAGATCGGACAGCATCACGGCGCGCACCAGGCGCTCGTGGTCGCAGCGCAGGTACTCGGCATACTCCATGACGGGCAGTGCGCAGGTAATGCCCTGATTGCCCGAGCCGCACACAATGGCGACCGGCAGCGCGCAACCGTTCATGCGGGCGTCGGACCCGGCGGCCGCACGGGCACGGGCACGGCAGGCGACGTCATCGGCACGAGCACCCAGCAGCGTACGACCCACCTCGGCGCCCCAAGCGTGCGCAAGGCCCTCGGCACTGATTGCGCCATTCAGCTCAATCTGACGCTCAACGGCAGCGCGGGCGCCCTCAATGTCACCGTCCTCGATAAAGTCGATGATGGAATCAATGGACATGGGCGTATCGGCGTTATCTGCCGCACGCTCGGCCACCACGCGCTCGGCGCAGGCGGCGCACTCCCCCGCCGACTTGCCGCATACCGGAATACCATCGAGCGTATGGCACGTGACATTAGTGTGGTGATCGGTAATCTCGACGACCGCGGTATGGCCCCCGGCCGTCGCAGTCACCTTGATGTAGAGGTTGGGCACACCCTCGACAAGCGACACATCGCAGTAGCCGGCGTCGGCGAGGAGCTCGGCCACGCGAGCGCGGTCTTCATCGTTAACGCTCTCGAGCACCTCGAGCGCGCTCTTAGCGTCGCCGCCCACGGCACCCAGCACGGCCGCGGCTTCAATACCGTGCATACCGCCCGAGTTGGGCACGGTCACGCTCTTAACGTTCTTGATAATGTTGCCCGAGCAGGCAACATCCATATGATCGGGTTCGCAACCGAGCGTCTGGCTCGCCAGCGCCGCTGCATAGGCAACGGCAATGGGCTCGGTGCAGCCGAGTGCACAGACAAGCTCGCGGTTCAAAACATCGCAAAACGCGGCATCACGGATGGAATCGGTAGGCATAGGTATCTCCTGCTTGCATAACGGGCTGGACTCTCAAAAAAGTTGGCTCCTTTATTTGATAACAATGCATCAAAAACCGCAACCACGGTTCCGGCGGACGGCGCTCAAGCACAAATTGGCGGCATTATTCATGAGAGGCCGGTCTTGTTGCCTGCTAAAGCGTTTGACCAAAAAACGCCCGAGCGTTTACGCAAAAGTCGCGCTATCATGCAGTCGAACGCGGTAAACACCTTTAGCATTTGCGCCGCACAGACCAGAGAGGAACCATCTATGAAGATCGGTATCGGTAACGACCACGCCGCCGTCGAGCTCAAGAACATCATTTCCGAGCACCTGAAGGAGCGCGGCTGCGAGGTCGTGAACTTTGGCACCGACACCTCCGAGAGCTTTGACTACCCCATCGCCGGCTACAAGGTGGGTAAGGCCGTTGTCAACGGCGACGTCGACCTGGGCATCCTGATCTGCGGTACCGGCGTCGGGATCAGCCTGGCTGCCAACAAGGTCGAGGGCGTACGCGCCGTCGTGTGCTCCGAGCCCTTCAGCGCCAAGCTCTCCCGTATGCACAATAACACCAACGTGCTGGCCTTTGGCGCCCGCGTCGTTGGCTCCGAGCTCGCTAAGATGATCGTCGACGAGTGGCTCGACGCCGAGTTCGAGGGCGGCCGCCACGAGCGTCGCGTCAACCTCCTCAACGAGATCGACCAGACCCGCGGTCTCAAGGTCGTCGACGAGGCCTAAAAACTTACAACGCCATACGCTAGCGACAGCCCCCGCCTGGAATGCACGCACATTCCAGGCGGGGGCTCTTTAGTAGATTTCTAGACATGTCCCAAAAATCTACTGGAATATAAAAGGACGCCGCGGATGGAGTTCCGCGGCGCCCAAGCCACACGCTAACAGCTTTAAGGAGTCAAAGCTGGTTTAGCCAAAGAAGCGCTTGATCTCGATCTCGGCGTTCTCCAGGCAGTCGGAGCCGTGGATCACGTTGGCGTTGACATCGACGGCGAAGTCGCCGCGGATGGTGCCAGGAGCAGCATCAAGCGGGTTGGTGGCGCCCATAAGGGTGCGCATCTTGGAGACAGCGGAAAGACCGGAAACAACCATCTTGACGACCGGACCGCTCGTCATAAAGTCGCAGAGACCGCCAAAGAAGGGCTTGTCGGCCAGATGGGCGTAGTGCTCCTCGACGGTAGCGCGCTCGAGCGTGGTCATCTCCATGCGCTCGATGACAAGGCCGCTACGCTCAATACGAGCAACGATCTCGCCGATCTTGCGATCGCGCACCGCGTCGGGCTTAATCATGATGAAGGTCTTCTCGATAGCCATAAGGTAGCCTTTCAAGTAGGTTCGCGCGTGCCCAAGTCCCATTCCGGCACCCGCCTGGACTGCATCGTAACAGAGTTTTAGCTGCAGTTAAACAAAAAGCTGTTTATTGAAACGCTGCAATTTATTAAAGCGCTCCATATGTGTCACTTCTGTTTCGAAGCCCGATTAGAGTACCATCCGACCGCTCATCAACCACATGGAACAGAGCGGGCGGTCGGTTGCCACCCGCGAACGTACCCCCTTCACAACCTGCCCAAAGGTCCTACAGAAGTTCTCGACAAGCCCCTCCCCCATAGCAGCAAAATAGGGGCGCCCGCATCAGCAGACGCCCGTAAAGCTAAAACGATTTATCAATAAATGGACAATACGTCTTCAGCCAAACCTCTACTTTGCCCCGTGACCCATCTCGACAACCTTGGTTAGCGATCCAAACACGCCTTCGTCGGCCACGAGCTGCGCCTCGGCACGCTGCAGCTGCACGGCAACGGCGGCAGGGGCGGTACCGCCCTCGGTCGTGCGCGCGGCGACAATCGACGGGATATCGAGCGCCTCGGTAATATCGCGCTCAAAGAGCGGGCTTGCCTCCTGGAACACCTCAAACGGCAGGTCCTCAAGATTGCAGCCGCGCTTCTCACACATCAGGACCAGGTGCCCCACCACGGCATGTGCCTCGCGGAACGGTAGACCGCGCTTTGCCAGGTAATCGGCAACATCGGTGGCGGCAAGGTGCCCCACGCCGCACTCGCGCGCCATGGCATCCTCGTTGACGGTCCAGGTCGAAATCATTCCGGCCATAACGGACAGGCACTGCATGAGCGTGTGAGCGGTATCGAGCGCGCCCTCCTTGTCCTCCTGCAAGTCCTTGTTATAAGCGAGCGGCAGGCCCTTCATGGTTACCAGCAGCTGCACCAGGTTGCCGTACACGCGACCGCTCTTACCGCGGATAAGCTCGGCAAAGTCGGGATTCTTCTTCTGCGGCATGATAGACGAGCCGGTGGAGTAGGAGTCTGAAAGCGTGATAAAGCCAAATTCGGAGCTCGACCACAGCACGATCTCCTCGGAAAGACGCGACAGGTGCATCGCCATGACGGATCCGGCGTAATGCAGATCGAGCAGGAAATCACGGTCGGAAACCGCATCGAGCGAGTTGGGAATCACGCCCGCAAAGCCAAGTTCGGCAGCCGTCATCTGGCGATCGAGCGGATAGCTCGTACCGGCAAGCGCGGCAGCACCCAGCGGGCAGTTGTCGGCGGCATCAAAGGCGGCCTTCAGGCGCGTAAAGTCGCGCGCGAACATCCAGGAATACGCCAGCAGATGATGCGAGAGCAGCACGGGCTGAGCGTGCTGCATATGCGTGTAGCCCGGAAGAATCACCTTGTCGTACTTCTTGGCCGCATCCACCAGCACATGGCGCAGCTCAAGATTGGCCACCATGAGCTCCTTGGCCAGCGCCTTGACGCCCAGGCGCGTATCGGTCGCCACCTGATCGTTGCGCGAACGCCCAGTATGCAAGCGCTTGCCAGCCTCGCCGATACGACGCGTCAGCTCGCTTTCGATGGACATATGAATGTCCTCGTCGTTGATATCAAAGGTGAAGTTGCCGGCATCGATATCCTGTTCGATTCCGGTCAGGCCCTCGGCAATCGCCTGCTCGTCCTCGGCGCTGATAATGCCCTGGGCCGCCAGCATCTTGGCATGTGCCTTAGATCCGGCGATATCCTGCTTATAGAGATGTTTGTCAACCGGCAACGACGCGCCAAACTCCTGCGTGACCTCGGCCACGCCTGCCTCAAAACGACCGCCCCAAAGAGCCATGGAACCGTCCCCTTTCATCAAATCCCAAAACAAGCGCCCAAAGCAATGCGCCCTGTCGCTAAAGCGATTTCTCAACCGCTAGTTTTGCATATTCCCCACCATGTGCGAGGCCATATAGCTAATTTGCAAAGAAGTGACGCGCCATGCACTTGGCGCCCAACGTCTCCCTCCGAATGTTGCCCTGCGAACCATCGATCCAGGCCTTTAGGCTCATAGGAACGTCCTCGACCTTTGCAGCATCGAACTCGGGCGCGAGGGCAAGTAAAGCATGCGCGATAGCATTGAACATAATGGATACTCCCCATATATATAGGCGCAGGGCCGTCAAATTGATAGGAGGAGCCCCGCCGGACAACCCCGGCGGGGCTCGGACTCAGCCGCAGACGCGGCATCATATATGCGGGCGGAACGTAGGGGCCACCGATGTTAAGAAGTGTCAGCAAGCATAACGAAAGGTAGGGACCCCATGCGCCCGTTATGTATCACGCGGATGGGCCGCGCGGATACCAAAGGAAGGAGGCGCTAGGCCTGGGCGGCAGCAGAGCTGGGGCCCTGGACCTTAGCCCACGTCTTGAGCGACAGCGTATCGATCTCGATAAAGCCGGCGCTGGCCTTCTCGTCAAACGTAGTGTCGCGGTCGTAGGTAGCCAGACCGTAGTCATACAGGCTAAACGGGCTCTTGCGGCCGACGACATGGCAGTTGCCCTTAAAGAACTTCAGACGGACGGTGCCGGTCACGAACTTCTGGGTGTCGGCCATAAAGGCATCGAGCGCGTTTTTGAGCGGGCTGTACCACTGGCCGTTGTACACGGCGGTGGCCCAATCCTGCTCGAGCTTAATCTTGGTCTTGAGCAGGTCGCCCTCGACGCAGATGTCCTCGAGCGCCTTGTGGGCGGTGATGAGCGTCAGGGCGCCGGGAACCTCGTAGCACTCACGGCTCTTGAGGCCCACCAGACGATCCTCGACCAGGTCGAGACGGCCAAAGCCGTTGTCACCCGAAATCTTGTTGAGGGCGATGACGATCTCGGAGAGTTTCATCTTCTTGCCATCGACGGCGACGGGCTTGCCCGCCTCAAACTCAATCTCGGTGTAGGTCGGGGTGTCCGGCGTGTCCTCGGGGTTCTTGGTCATAACCCAGGCGTCGTCGAGCGGCTCGTTCCAGGGATCCTCCAGGTGACCGCACTCGATGGCGCGACCCCACAGGTTGTCGTCGATGGAATAGGGGTTGTCGTTGGCGCCCTCGGGAACCGGCACGTTGTGGGCGTGAGCATAGGCAACCTCATCGGGACGGCACTTCAGATCCCACTCGCGAACCGGGGCGATAACCTTAAGCTCGGGGTCGAGGGCCTTGACGGCAGCCTCAAAACG
This sequence comes from Collinsella sp., assembly GCA_019419665.1. Lineage (GTDB taxonomy): Bacteria > Actinomycetota > Coriobacteriia > Coriobacteriales > Coriobacteriaceae > Collinsella. The sequence goes on along the minus strand of DXZM01000011.1, from coordinate 7,804 downwards.
AACCTGGTCGTTACCCTTGCCGGTGCAGCCGTGGGCGACGTAGGTCGCGCCAAACTCGTGAGCGACCTCGACAAGCTTCTTGGCGAGCAGCGGGCGAGACAGCGCGGAGAGCAGCGGGTACTTGTTCTCGTACATGGAGTTTGCGGCGATGGCCTTAGTCAGGAACTCATCGGAGAACTCGTCGCGCAGGTCGAGCACCTGGCAATCGATAACGCCCAGGTCAAGCGCCTTCTGCTTCTTGGCATCCAAGCCGGTCTCCTCCTGGCCCACGTTGCCGCAGACGCAAACGACATCGAGATTCTTCTCGTCCTGGAGCCACTTGACACATACGGATGTATCAAGACCACCGGAATATGCGAGAACGACTTTTTCCTTGCTCATGGCTGTTTCCCTTCGCCCTTGGTAGCTAGTTAGAACATCGGTCAGTTGCAAGTCATTTCGAGGTCAAAAAACCGTGCAATATCAGGTTAAATAGCAAAAAGCAGCACAGCATGCCCTAGAAACATGCGTTTATATCGTGCTAAAACCCAACGACCCCAAAATGACTCTGTTGGGGCATTTCACCCCATACGAACAGAGACGATTGTTATCGTCGTCGGGAAATTGCGCGCTGGCGTCGGATGGCATTATCTGCAGTGGTGATGATCTTTACGAACTGCATCTGCCTCTCCTTTCACCTATCGCCGGGCGCAATTCTAATATCGTAAACGGTACCTTTTCTTCGGTAAGCGGTTGTATTTCCGTCTCCGTTTTCGATGGTCGCTATATTACGCTAAAGTGCCCGCAGCACAAGCGACAAATTCAAATTTCTGAAAAGTTTTTTCATTACTTTGTGAAGCGTGGTGCAAATACGCTCCGTTCCTGCGACAATACGCTCAGTTACTGGTTGATGGTTATAACGTCTGAAACAATTTCGAAACGAAAGGCGCGCTTTTATGCAAACTTACGAATCGGACACCAATATCGGAAGCATTAAGATTCTCGCCGTCGACATGGACAAGACGCTGCTCACCGACAAGCGCGTGTTGCCGCAGGGTCTTGATGAGCGCCTGGACAAGCTCGCCGACGCAGGCATTGTATTCTGCCCCGCCAGCGGACGCCCCGCCCCCAAACTCGAGGAAATGTTCGAAAGCATTAAGAACCGCCTTGCTTTTTGTCCCGACAACGGAGCCTGCGTCATCTATCGCGGCAGCTATATCTATAAGAGCAACATCGATGTGGCGCTGTATCAGCAGGTGCTCGCCCGTGCCTCGGAGGACCCGCGCGCGGTTCCCGTCCTGTGCTGCTACGACGAGTTCTATGTTCTCGCCCGCGACCATCAATACCACGACGAGATCAGCGTCTACTACAACACAATCAACTACGTCGACACCTTTGAGGGCATTGATATCGAGTCCAATAAGATCTCGATCTTTTTCCCTGCCTACGATGCCGAGCCCGCGTTCCGCGAGACCTATAACCCCGCGTTCTCGGATCAGCTCTATGTCACCAATGCCGGCCGCGAGTGGATCGACTTTATGAACCTGGGTGTCGACAAGGGCGCCGGCGTCGCGCATCTGTGCGAGCAGTTGGGCATTGATATCGCCGATGCCGCCGCCGTGGGCGATACCTACAACGACATCCCCATGCTGGAGCGCGTCGGACACAGCTTTATCGTGGACAATGCCGAGGAGCACATGAACGCGCACGCCAAGTGGCGCATTCCGAGCAACAACGACGGGGGCGTACTGACGCTCATCGACGCCATCCTGGCGGCTCGGTAGCCGTCCCATCGGACCTGGCCGGGCGAGGCGGGTAAGTTTTTCGTTCGGTCAGGTCCTGGGCTCGCTCGGAAAGCACATTAAGTGCTTTCCGGCTCGTGCGGAATCTACGAAAAACTTACCCGCCTCGCCCGGCCAGGTCCTGCGGTGACTTGCTAGCCGCCTAGATGGCGTCTTGAGTGTCTAGATACTTTGGCTGATTTTATTGAACGAAGGACGCTCCTTGTTGATGAGGGGCGTCCTTCTGGTTTTGATTACTTTGGAATTGTGGGCGTGCCCTTACTTGGCGTCTGCCCAGGTCACTCCAGTCGAAGCTTCGGCGATTAGGGGTACGCGCAGGTCTACGACGTGCTCCATGACGTCTTGGACCATGGCGGTGAGGCGCTCGACTTCGTCGACGGGACACTCAAAGTCCAGTTCGTCGTGTACCTGCAGAATCATATGGGCGGCAAAACCCTCTTCTTCCAGGCGGCGGCTTACGCGGGCCATGGCGATCTTGATGATGTCGGCGGCGGTGCCCTGCATGGGATGGTTCATGGCCGTGCGCTCGCCAAAGCCGCGGAGTTGCGGGTTTTTGGCCTTGAGCTCGGGAATATGGCGTCTGCGGCCATACATGGTCTCGGCATAGCCCGTCTGCTTGGCACGCGCCACCACGTTGTCGAGGAACGTGCGCACGCCCGGGTAGGCCTCGTAGTAGCGATCGATCATGTCGCGCGCCTCGGCCATCGAGATATGCAGCGACTGCGACAGACCGTAAGCCTGCTGACCGTACACGATGCCAAAGTTCACGGCCTTGGCGCGGCTGCGCAGATCGGGCGTCACCTCGGACACCGGCACGCCAAACACGCGCGCGGCCGTCTCGGCATGGAAGTCCTCGCCCTCGTTAAAGGCACGTACCAGATGTTCATCACCCGAAAGATGCGCGAGCAGGCGCAGCTCGATCTGCGAGTAGTCCACCGCCAAAAAGACGCTGTCCTCGCCCGCCGAGAACGCCGTCTTGACGGTACGCCCCAGCTCCGAGCGCGTCGGGATGTTCTGCAGGTTGGGGTCGCTCGAAGACAAACGCCCCGTCGCGGTGATGGTCTGGTTGTACGTGGTGTGCACGCGACCGTCACCACGGCGCAGCGGGCCCAGCGTGTCCAGATAGGTCGACTTAATCTTGGACTTCTCGCGCCAGTCCAAAATCAGGCGCACGATCTCGTGGTCGCGGGCAAGGTCGCTCAACACCTTGGCGTTGGTCGAATAGTAGCCGCGCTTGGTCTTTTTGAGGCCCTTGGTCGGAAGCCCCATAACATCAAACAGCACATGCGAAAGTTGCATGGGGCTGCCGATGTTAAAGGTCTCGTCGCCGGCCAGGTCGCGAATGCTGCGCTCAACCTCGGAAATCTGGGTCGCCAGGCCCTCGGACAGACTGTGCAGGCGGTCGGGGTCCACGAGCATGCCCGCGCGCTCCATCTTGGCAAGCACCGGCACGAGCGGCATCTCGATGCCATCGAACACGTTGGCGGCATTCTCACGGGCCATGAACTCGCGCAACGGCGCCACGAGCGCCAGCGTCAGGGCCGCAGTACGGGCGGCAGGCGCCGGAGCGTCCTCGCCGGCACCCTCCGCGCCGCGCGCCGCAGGCAGCGCCATCTGCAGATACGTATCGGCAAGATATGCCTCATCGAACTCGGAGCGATCGGAATCCAGCAGATAGGCAGCGACCACGGTATCGAAGATACGCGTGGAATCAGCGGACAGCGGGTCCATGAGCTCGGGCTCAGAAGAGTCGACGGGCGAAAGCTCATGCAACAGCGTCTTCATATCCGGGCTCGCCACACGGCCCTCCATAAACAGACGCGCGAGCACGCCGGCAATCACGCCGTGGGCGAAGTTGAAGCCCTCAACCTCAGCCGCCGCACCGCCGTCGCCCTCCTCGAGCGCAAACAGGCCCTTGGACGTCGCCAACCACAGCGTGCGCATCAGCCCAAAGAGCGCGCCCTCTTCCTTATCATCGTCCACCACGGCGGCGACCCACTCGCCGACATCAATCGCGCGGGAGACCTCATCTGCAACGGCACCAAGCGCGTCAGTATCGCCGGCGGCTGCGCGCAAAACGTCGGGCATCTCAAACGTGCTGACAGTGGCAGCAGCGCCACCCTCGCCGCCGATCAGCGCCAAGAAACGGTTCTGCATGGCGGTGATGCCGAGCGTGCCCAGTGCCGCGGAAACCTCATCGGCGGAAAACGCCGGGAAGGACGTCGCCTCAAAATCGAGCTCAACGGGTGCATCGGTGCGGATGGTTGCGACCTTGCGGCTCAGCAGCGCATCATCGATGTGCGCGCGCAGGTTTTCTCCCATCTTGCCCTTGACCTCGTCGGCGTGTGCGATGACCTCGTCCAGGCTACCGTACTGCGCAATGAGCGCGCTCGCCTTTTTGGGGCCGATGCCCGGCACGCCGGGGATGTTGTCGGACGTGTCGCCCTTCAGACCATAAAAATCGGGCACGAGCGCCGGCGTGATGCCGTGATACAGATCGTCCACGCTCTCGGGCGTCATGATCGCCACGTCGGACAGGCCCTTGCGGGTCGAGACCACGTTAACGTGCTCGGTCACGAGCTGATACATATCGCGGTCGCCAGTCACCAGCAGCATGTCGCAGCCGGCTTCCTCGCCCAGGCGCGCCATGGTTCCCAGGATATCGTCGCCTTCCCAGCCCTCGGACTGCAGAATCGGCACGTTGAGTGCGGCGAGCAACTCCTTGATCATCGGAAACTGCGCGTGCAGATCGGGGTCCATGGGCGGGCGCTGAGCCTTGTACTGCGGCAGCATCTCCATGCGCACGCGCGGCTTGCCCTTGTCAAACGCCACGACAACGCCGTCGGGATTAAAAGCGTCAATCATCTTGAGGAACATATTCAAAAAGCCAAAGATCGCGTTGGTGGGACGACCGTCCGGCGCGTTCATGGTGGGCGGCACGGCGTGGAAGGCGCGGTGCATGAGCGAGTTGCCGTCGATGACGGCAAAGGTACGGCGCTTGTCAGACATATTGAATACCTCGCTTTGGGCTGGGCACGGTTTGCTCACACCAGTTTACACGCTCCCCGCCCCACGGCCACCGCACATCAGGCTTCCCTGCCGCCGCGGGCCCGCGCGTGATACGATGGCTCACGGTACATCAACCAGCACGATCGATCCGAAAGGAGCCTGCGTCATGGAGCGTCCCTGCGCATGGAAAAAGTACACGCCACAGCAGATCGAGGAGCTCGAGGAGCTTTGCCGCGGCTATAAGCAGTTTTTGAGTGAGAACAAGACCGAGCGCCTGTGCGTCAAGACCGGTATCAAGATGGCCGAGGAGGCGGGCTACGTCAATCTGGAGACCGTGATCGCCGAGGGCCGCGCGCTCAAGGCCGGCGACAAGGTGTACGCCGCCAATCACGGCAAGGACCTCATGCTCGTCAACCTGGGCACCGCCCCGCTCGAGCAGGGCTTTAACATCCTGGGCGCCCACGTGGACTCGCCGCGCCTGGACCTCAAGCAGAACCCCGCCTTCGAGGCCGGCGACATGGCTTATCTCGACACGCACTACTATGGCGGCGTCAAGAGCTACCACTGGGTCGCTTCCCCGCTCGCACTCGTAGGCGTCATCTGCAAAAAGGACGGCACCACCGTCGACATCAACATCGGTGACAAGGCTGACGACCCGGTCTTTACCATCTCCGACCTGCTGATCCACCTCTCGAGCGAGCAGATGGCCAAGCCCGCCAAGGACGCCGTCGACGCCGAGATCCTCGACGTGATCGTGGGCGGCCGCCCCGTCAAGTTTGACGAGGACGACAAGGACGCCCCCAAGGAACCCGTCAAGCAGATGTTCCTGGATATCCTCAAGGAGCAGTACGACGTCGAGGAGGAGGACTTCCTCTCCGCCGAGATCGAGGTCGTGCCCGCCGGCCCCGCCCGCGACATGGGCCTCGACCGCTCCATGATCTTGGGCTATGGCCACGACGACCGCGTCTGTGCCTACCCCTCCATGCTCGCCCAGATCAACGTCGCCAACGTGGAGCGCACGAGCATCACGCTCATTGTCGACAAGGAGGAGATCGGCTCCGTGGGCGCCACCGGCATGACGAGCCGCTTCTTCGAGAACACCGTCGCCGAGATCATGACGCTCGCCGGCGAGGATAGCCCGCTGGCCCTGCGCCGCGCGCTCGCCCGCAGCCGCATGCTCTCCTCTGACGTGTCTGCCGGCTTCGACCCGGGCTATGCCGGCAAGTTCGAGACCAAGAACGCAGCCTTCATGGGTCGCGGCCTGTGCTTTAACAAGTACACGGGCAGCCGCGGCAAGGGCGGCTCCAACGACGCCGACGCCGAGTATGTGGCCCTCATCCGCGACATCATGGACGAGGCCGGCGTGGACTTCCAGACCTGCGAGCTCGGCCGCGTCAACGCAGGCGGCGGCGGCACCATCGCCTACATCATGGCCAAGTACGGCATGAACGTCATCGACTCCGGCGTTGCCGTCCTGTCCATGCACGCCCTGTGGGAGGTCGCCAACAAGGCCGACATCTACGAGGCCTACCGCGGCTACAAGGCCTTCCTCGAGCGCGCCTAACCAACCCTTCATCAGTTGCGGTGAAATACGGACTAAACTGGCTCATAAACGGCCAAAACAGACCGTATTCCACCGCAACTTCCTTTTTGGCAGAGGAGAGTCCATGCTGCAGGTCATCATTTCGCCCGCCAAGCAGATGCGCGCGGCCCAAGATGCTTTTGAAATCCTGGGCATACCACCTTTTGCGCGCGAGACGGCTCGCCTCCACCGCGCACTGCTAGATATCGAACGAAATGAAGGCAGCGGCGGCCTGCAGGCGCTATGGAACGTGAGTGACAAACTGCTGGGGCCTTGCCTCAACACCCTGCATGAGTTTGGGCCCATCCTGAAAAACGGCGATCTCGACAATCCCGCACTCGCCCGTCACCTCTCCCCTGCCGTCATGTCCTACCACGGCATTCAATACCAGAGCATGGCGCCCGAGGTGATGGATTCCGCGCAGCTCGCATGGCTGCAAGACCATCTGTGGATCCTCTCGGGCCTTTACGGATGCGTACGCCCCTTTCATGCCGTTGAACCGTATCGGCTGGAGATGGGCGCGAAGCTTGCCGTCGACGATGCCCGAGACCTCTATGCGTTTTGGGGCGACAAGCTCGCACGGGCCATCGCTCCGGCGGGCTCCAACGCTACGATCGTCAACCTCGCGAGCGCGGAATACGCCAAAGCCGTTCTGCCCCGCCTCACCACCGATGCCACGGTCGTCACATGCCTCTTTGGCGAAGGCATCCGCAACGGCAAGCCCATCCAGCGCTCGACCGCCAGCAAAAAGGCACGCGGCTCCATGGTGCGCTGGATGGCAGAAAACAAGCTCGAGGATGTAAGCGGGCTCACCGCGTTCGACGTTGGTTATCGTCACATCCCCGAGCTTTCAGACGAAAACACACTGGTTTTCATGAACGCGCAGGTACAATAGGCCCGCCGTTTCCAACCCCACCCAGTTACTCCGCCAAGCCATCGGCCTTTGCAATCTCGCTCGTCGAGCCATCTTGGTAGGTAACCTTAACGTGCTCCACCTCGGACGCCGCAGCGCCCGCCGGGGGCTCCAGGCGCCATTCCGTCAGCGCGATATCCATCGTCGTGGGGACGTCTCCTTGATCTTTGAGCTTCACCGTCAGCGTTTTGAGCGCCGCATCAAACGTCACACGTTCGATTTCCTCACCAGGAATAGACCCACCGCTCAGCTGCAGTTGCACGAACTCGTCGCGCGGATACCAATAGTCGCCCGGCGCGGCCACCGTGTTACCGCCAGTGACCTTCACCGTCATTATCGGTAGGCCATCATCGGCCTCGAACTCCCATGCAGCGCCGCCGCGACCACCAAACGTCCAGATACAAAAGGCAATCACCAGCACGGCAAGCACCGCAAAACCAATCGCGACAAGACCATGGTGCGCGCGGCTTTCCTCGGCCGATACATCCCATTGCGTCTCTCGATATAGATGCTTGTCTT
>DXZM01000010.1:0-8950 GCA_019419665.1 Collinsella sp. | reverse complement strand
TTCTCGGGCGTGAGCGGCATCATGTCGGACACGGTGCCCAGCGCCGCGACCTCGATTAGCGAACGCCAATACGACGGCTTGCCCAGGCGCTCACCCAGGACTTGCACCAGCTTGAGCGCCACACCAGCACCGGCAAGCTCGCGCGAGGGGCCCTCGTCCTCGAGCTTGGGGTCGGTCAGGGGCACACCCTGCGGCACCTGGTCGGAGGGCTCGTGATGGTCCGTGACCACCAAATCGATCCCCAGGTCCTCCAAATAGGAAACCTCTTCCTTGGCGGCAATGCCGTTATCGACGGTCACGATCAGCTGGGGGCGAGCGAGCTCGTTAACGCGATCGAGTGCCGCGCGCGAAAGACCGTAGCCCTCATCAAAGCGATGCGGAATAAACGGCGTGACATCGGCGCCAAACGTGCGCAGCGCCTCGGTCAACAGGCAGGTCGACGTAATACCGTCAACGTCAAAATCGCCAAAGACTGCAATGTGCTCGTGGTTGCGAATAGCACGCTCGACGCGGTCGGCAACGACCGACATGCCCGGGATAATGAGTGGGTCGGCCCAGTCGCGATCGAGCGAAGGTGTCAAAAACAATTGGCCCTCTTTGATGGAGTCAATGCCGTGCGCGACCATAATGCGCGCCACCAGCCCGGGAATGCCCAGACCAGCCGAAAGCTCCTTTTCGAGCTCGGGGTTTTGCTGAGCGACCGCCCAGCGATGCGTCGTCTTAAGCGATGACATAGGCACCCACCCCTGATAGGGGCAGGTCGCCGCGATACCTCTCACGGTTCATAGCGATGAGTCCTCTGTGTATGCCCGCTTCGGCAGGCAGATCTGTTGAACGGATTTATTATACCGTGCGGCGCGGACGCAAATCGCCGCAGCACGCCGCGGTTTCGGTAAACGATGCCGGTAATACCCTCGAAATAATCGAGCGTTTCAGCCGCACGGACGCATACGAGCGTCTAGCATATCCATACAAACGAGTTCGCGGATAAAGGGAGTCACGGGACATATGAAGCAATGGGTTGGACTGGGAAAGATCCTCGCGGGGCATATGCAGGTCATCGTTCCGATTTGCGTGGCGCTCGGCGTGCTCTTTCCCCAGCAGATTGGCGTGCTCAAGCCCATTGTTCCCGCCCTCTTCGCCTTTATGACGTTTCAGGGTGCGCTCAGCAACACCTTCCACCAGGTAGCCGAGGTGTTCCGCCGTCCCCTGCACCTGATTTTGGCACTGCTCGTCTCGGCGGCGCTTATTCCCATCGCGGCCTATGCCATGGGATCGTTATTCTTTGGCTCCAATCCCAACCTTGTCTGCGGCATCGTGCTCGAGTACAGCGTACCCGTGGCGGTCACTGCCTTTATGTGGATTAGCATGTTCGGCGGCAACGGCCCGCTCGCGCTCACCATCATCCTGACGTCCTCGGTTATCTCCCCTGTGACGATTCCGCTCACGCTCAAGCTCCTGCTGGGCGCCACCGTCTCGATCGATGTGCCGAGCATGATGCAAGACATGGCCTTTATGATCGCCATCCCCGCCGTGCTCGGCATCGTGATCAACGAGCTCACGCGCGGATGGGGGCACGAAAAACTCTCCCCCGTGCTCTCGCCCGCCTGCAAATTCATGATGATGGGCGTTATCGCCTCCAACTCCACCGCCATGAGCGAGTACGTGCTGCACATGAACGCGGTGCGCTTGGAAGTCGCCCTCTTTATTTTGGTCTTCGCCATCAGTGGCTTTGTCTTCGGTTTTCTGGTCGCCCATACGCTGCATCTGCCATATAGCGAGACGACCACCATGTGCTTTACCTGCGGCATGCGTAACATCTCTTCGGGCGCCGTCATCGCCACGCAGTACTTTCCGGGCGAAGTCGTGTTTCCCGTCATGTGCGGAACGCTGTTTCAGCAGGTACTCGCCTCGCTTATCGGGCATCTCTTTGAGCGTCTGACCGGCGAGGAGCGCGCCGCCCAGCGCAAGCGCGTCGAAGCCGGCCGCGACGCCATGGCACGCTAGACTGTCCGCATTACGCGGGTGTTAGTCTTGCTATACGAGCGTTTCCAGATGCGCACGCAGGCGCTCAGCATCGATATCGAGCGTTGTCTCAGCATTGACCTGGGCCAAACGATAGCCGACAAAGTAGGGCGAAACCACCCAACGTGGCAGCGCCTTGGCAATGGTCCGACCGCCCAGGTGATAGAAGAACAGGTTATACGACTCTGCGCGACCACCGTGGTGCTCGTTCAGGATATAGCGCAGAGCTACCTGGATCGCATCGGCGAAGAGATCCGCCTCGGCTTGGTCTCTCGTGTCATCGCTGGCAGCGATTCCCTGCGGGGCTGAAACGTTGATCTCAAAGAACCCCATGATCGGTTCGGTTGAGATGTCGACCGAGATTCTCCCCTGTTGCCAGACACTGATGCCTTCAAAGTTGGCTGAGGCCAGCGCCGCATAGCCGTCCTCCTGTTCCAAGCCCACAATCTGCATGTGTGGATGGACGAGGCTGCCGCCCGAAAGCGGGCCTTTGTTCTTGTACATGAGCACACTGCAGTACTGTTGGGAATCGATCATCTGCTGCCAACAGCCCAGGGCAAACCGCATCACATGATGCAGCTCATCCGGTTCATAGGTCACCAGGTCGGCGTCGTGATTGGCAGACTCGATCAATACGGTCTGACGTGTGGCCCGCAATGTCTTGAACTTATTCTCGAGCCAGATGCAGTCACCATCGCGCTGGATGATGTTGGCAAGCCCCTCCGTGTCGCAAAAGGGGCACGCGGTGCCAGGGCGACGATTATCGTCGGGCTTACCGCTCGCCTGCTGGACATCGAATACAAGTGCCACGGGCTACACCTCCAGCGGCACAATCTTGGTGCCATGGAGCTCGGAGACGCCCAGTGCCGCCGCCACGGTATCGCGGTTGACCGTGGAAATGCCGCCGCCGGGAAGGATGGTCAAGCGGTCGCCCGCATACTCGATTAAGCGGGCCAGGTTTTCGAAGTTGTCCTCGATCGGCGTACCGGCAGCGCCACCATGCGTCAGGATGCGTGTGATGCCGCAGTCGGCGAGTATGTCAATCGCGTCGAGCTGAGCCTCGGGCGAGAGCTGATCAAACGCCATGTGGAAGGTGATGTCGATGGGCTCACGCTTGCATTCCTCGGTCGCGCAGCCCGCGGCCATCACGAGAGCGCCCAACGTAAGCTCGTCGAGTGCCCATCCGCCAGCGCGGGGCTTGCAGCAGCCAAAGACTAAGCCGTCAACGCCGGCGCTCACGGCAAGGCCCAGGTCCATCTCCATCATACGCAACTCGTCCTGGTTGTAGTGAAAGTCGCCGCCACGCGGGCGAATCATGCACATCACCCGCGCATCGTGCTCGTGTGCATAGTTGGTCGTAGCGCTGATAACGCCGGCCGAAGGCGTGGTGCCACCAACGGCAAGGTTGTCGCACAGCTCGATACGCCTTGCACCGGCATCGATAGCCGCCGGCACCCGCTCAAAGTTCTCGGCACAAAACTCGTACAGCATAGATAGACCCCCAAAGACAGCAGATGTTTTCCGACGGGCATTGTCACACACCCCCATGAAGTTGCGGTGGAATAGGGACTCTTTTGGCCTCTGGAGCCCGTATTCAATCCCTATTTCACCGCAACTAAAAAGGGGCGCTGACTGAGATAGTCAGCGCCCCTTTTGTTAGGTGGGTTAGCCTCCGAGGTAGGCTTTGCGGACGTTATCGTCGTGCAGGAGCTCTTGGCCGGTGCCGGTCATGGTGATCTTGCCGGTCTCGAGCACGTAACCGCGTGTGGCGATGGAAAGCGCCATCTGCGCGTTTTGCTCGACCAGAAGCACCGTGGTGCCGGCCTTGTGCAGGTCCTCGACAATCTGGAAGATCTGTTCGATCAGAATCGGTGCCAGACCCATGGAAGGTTCGTCGAGCATAAGCAGTTTGGGGTTACTCATAAGGGCGCGCCCCATAACGAGCATCTGCTGCTCGCCACCTGAAAGGGTGCCGGCGACCTGGCGACGACGTTCCTTCAGGCGCGGGAACTGCTCGTAGACGCGCTCCAGGCCCGGAGCAATTGTGGACTTGGGCTGTGTATAGGCGCCCATCTCCAGGTTCTCCTCGACCGTCATCTGCAAAAAGGCGCGACGACCCTCGGGAACCTGAGCCAGGCCCTTACCAACCAGCTTATCAGCGGGCGTATGGGTAATGTCCTCGCCCATAAACTTGATGGAGCCGGTCTTGGAGCGCAGCAGGCCCGAGACGGTCTTGAGCGTTGTGGACTTGCCGGCACCGTTGGCACCAATCAAGGCCACGATCTCGCCCTCGTTAACGTTAAAGGAGATGTCCTTGATGGCGTGGATGGCGCCGTACCAGACGTTGATGTTGTAGACGGAAAGCATCGGCTCTGCCATTTAGTTCTCCCCCTTATCCTGCTTACCCAGATACGCCTCGATAACGGCGTCGTTGTTCTGGATTTCCTCCGCCGTACCCTTGGCGATAACCTTGCCAAAGTTAAGCACGCAGATGCCCTCGCAGATGTTCATAACGAGCGACATATCATGCTCGATAAGCATGATGGCGATGCCGAAGGTGTCGCGAATCTTGACGATGTTCGCCATGAGCTCTGCGGTCTCGGACGGGTTCATGCCGGCGGCAGGCTCGTCGAGCAGCAGCAGCTTGGGGTTAGTGGCAAGCGCGCGGACGATTTCCAGACGGCGCTGAGCGCCGTAAGGAAGCGAGCCGGCCTGTTCATTTGCCAGGTGCTCCATGTCAAAAATGGACAGCAGCTCCATGGCGCGCTCGTGGGCGGCCTTCTCGTGCTTCCAATACGTCGGCAGGCGCAGCACGCCCTCAAAGCCGGAGTAGCGCTCCTGGTTGTGCAGGCCGACCTTAACGTTGTCCTCCACCGTCATGGTGTTGAACAGACGGATGTTCTGGAACGTACGGGCAATACCCATGCGGTTGACCTGGTAGACCGACTTGCCCGAAGTGTCCTCACCGTCGAGCAGGATGGTGCCGTGCGTAGGCTGGTACACCTTGGTGAGCAGGTTGAAGACCGTGGTCTTGCCGGCACCGTTGGGGCCGATGAGACCGGCAATCTCGGTCTTGCCGATGGTTAGGCTAAAGTCGTCGACCGCCTTAAGGCCGCCGAATTCAATGCCCAGGTGAATGCACTCGAGCGCCGGGCGCTGGCCCAGGTCGCGGTCGGGAACGATGGCGCCAGAAGGATACGGGACCATCTTGCCCTTGTTGAACTCAAACTTACTGGGCATCGGCTGCCACCTCCTTCTTGGAAGCAAAGCGATCCTTAATGCGTGCGAAGAACGCCTTGAGCTGTGGGTTGTTGGTAAAGACCATGACCAGAATCAACACGATGGCGTAGATGAGCATGCGGTAGTCCGAAAACTGACGGAGCAGCTCGGGGAGCACCGTGAGCAGCGCCGCGGCGATAACGGAGCCGCGCATGTTGCCCAGGCCGCCCAGGACCACGAACACCAGAATGAGAATGGACGTATTGAAGTCGAACTTAGTGGCGGAAAGCTGCGAGAAGTTACCGCCGAACAGAGCTCCGGCAGCACCGGCGAGGGCAGCGGAAACCACGAAGGCGATCATGCGGTACTGGGTGACGGAGATGCCCACAGACTCGGCAGCGATCTTGTTGTCGCGCACGGCAATAATGGCACGACCGGTACGGCTGCGAACCAGGTTGAGCACAATCACGAGCGCGACCATAACCAGGATTGCGCCGGCAAGGAAGGTCGAATAGGTCGACACGCCCGATGCACCCTGCGCGCCCTTGATGATGGCGGTGCCGTCCTCGAGCAGGTGCAGGTCGTCGATCGTGGAGTTACCCGTGATGTTAAAGATCACATGCAGGCCGCGGGAATCGACGCCCACAATGAGGCAGGTGACGACCTCTTTGATAATCTCGCCAAAAGCCAGGGTCACGATGGCCAGATAGTCGCCGCTCAGGCGCAGGACCGGGATGCCGATCAAGAAGCCCAAGATGGCAGCGGCGATAGCGCCGACCACAATGCTGATGATCAGACGCATCGGATCAGACGGAACGGTGCTCTCCAGCGCGACGGCAGTGACGATGCCCGTATAGGCGCCGACGCTCATAAAGCCCGCGTGGCCCAGCGACAAGTCGCCCGCGATGCCGACGACGAGGTTAAGGGAGATGGCCATGACGATATAGGCTGTGATGGGAACCAGCTGACCGGCGATCATGCGCGGGATCATGTGGTTGGACTGCATAAAGAACACGATGGCGAACGCCACAACGCACATGGCGTACGTGACAAAGTCGTGACGCGTCTGTTTGTCTTTAAGAAACTTCATAACGCTCACCTACACCTTCTCGGGGACGTACTTGCCCAAGAGGCCGGCAGGCTTGACGAGCAGGACGATGATCAAAACACCAAAGACGATGGAGTTGGCAAGGCTCGTGGAAATGTAAGCCTGCGCCATCGCCTCGATGATGCCGATGAGAATGCCGCCGACAAAGGCGCCGGGGATGGAGCCGATGCCGCCGAAAACGGCAGCGTCGAAGGCCTTGATGCCAGGCATGGCGCCCGTGGTGGGCTGCAGGACCGGCGAGTAGGAGCACAGGAGCACGCCGGCGATGGCAGCGAGGGCGGAGCCGATGGCGAACGTCATCGAGATGGTGCGGTTGACGTTGATGCCCATGAGCTGAGCGGCGGCCTTATCCTCGGACACGGCGCGCATGGCCTTGCCCATCTTGGTCTTACCTGTAAAGAACATCAGGCCGGCCATGATAACCAGGCAGGCGACGATGGTGACGAGCGAGACGGCGCTTACGTTAAACTTGGCCAAGAACTCCGGCACCGGGAAGGTGACGAGCGAAGTGAAGTTCTTGGGCGTGGCGCCCCACAGAAGCTGCGCGGCGTTCTGCAGGAAGTAAGACACGCCGATGGCCGTGATCAGAACGGCCAACGGGCCCGCTTGGCGCAGCGGCTTATAGGCCAGACCCTCAATGAGAACACCGAGAACCGTGCAGACCACACAAGAGAGAACTACAGATGCCCAGCCCGGGAGGCCGAGATACGACGTGGCGCAGAACGAGACATAGGCACCGACCATGATGACGTCGCCGTGAGCGAAGTTGAGCATCTTGGCGATACCGTAAACCATGGTGTAGCCCAACGCGATGATGGCGTAGACGCTGCCCATGGACAGGCCGTTGACCAGGTATTGGATAAAGACCGTCATGTTCCACATCCCCCTTTCGAATAGGTTTCCAGTTAATGTATGAAACAGGGACGTTACACTGTCCCTAGATACCAAGCAAGCAGGGAAGGCCAAAACCTCCCCTGCTTGGGATCAAAACCGCTCTATGTAAGGCGGCCAATTAGGCCTGTACGTACTTGCCGTCGGTGATGACGTACGCCGTGGGCTCCTTCTGGACCTGGCCCTTATCGTTCCAGGTGAGCTTGCCGGTCAGACCGTCAACGGTAATCTTGAGCATAGCCTTGGACAGCTTCTCGGCGGCCTCGGTCGGATCGGCGTCGACACCAAGACCGGCCTCCTTGACGGCCTCGGCCACCGCGTGCACGCCGTCGTAGGCGTCGGCGGCAAACTGGTCGGGGGTATCGCCGTACTTATCCTTGTAAGCGTTAACGAAGTCGGCGTTCTTCTCGTCGTCGGCGGAGAACGGGGTCATGAGCAGCAGGCCCTCGGCAAGAGAGGTATCGAAGCCCTCAACGCCCAGGATGCCGTCCATGCCGTCGCAGCCCATCATCTTGACGTCGTAGCCCATGTCCTTGGCGTTCTTGAGCAGGACGGACGCCGGCGTGTAGTAGATCGGCGCAAAGATCATGGTGGCGCCGGCCTGCTTGGCCTTGGTCAGCTGGTTGGTAAAGCTCGTGGCGGAGTCGTCCTTAAAGGTCTCCTCGTCAACAATCTCGAGCTTGGACTCAGCGGCCTGGGCCTTAAAGGAATCTGCGATGCCCGAAGAATAGGCGTCGCCGGAGTTATAGAACAGCACGAACTTCTCGTCCGCATACTTCTGCGCCAGGAACTTGGCAGCGTTGACACCCTGGTTGGGGTCGGTGAAGCAAACCTGGAAGACGCAATCCTTGCCGTCGGTGACGTCCTCGGAGGACGCGGACGGGGTGATCATGAACGTCTTGGGGTCGTTACCGCACTCGGCGGCAACGGCAACCGACGCACCCGTGGTGGTCGGGCCGACGAGGGCCTGCATGCCCCAGTCGAGCAGGGTGTTGAAGGCGTTGACGGCCTTCTCGCCGTCGGCCTGGTCATCCTCGGCCTTGCTGGCAAGCGGCAGCTCCTTGGTCGAGAAATCCTTGCAGCCAAGCTCGACACCCTGGGTAACGGACTTGCCGTAGGACGCGTTGGCGCCGGTCAGCGGGCCGATGGTACCGATCTTAAACGAAGCGTCGCTCGAAGCGGAACCGCTGTCGCCGCCGTTGGAGGAGCAGCCAGCTAGAATGGACATCGCCCCCAGACCTGCTGCGCTCGCGATAACGCTCCTGCGATTCATAACAGGGTTCAATGACTTACCGGTGAGGCTCGACATGCGGCTCTCCTCTCAAATCTCGTCGGGTTTCGGTTACCCGACAGGCCATCCTTCGCCGTGTTCGGCGTTCGCAAAATACTAGACGCTTTAGTTAAGGAAAGTGGCGATTATTTCAACTTTTCTTTTGTTTTGCCCATTTATCCATAATTCTGCGTATTCCTGTCGGTTTATGCAGTTTAGCCACTTTATTGTGTGAAAGTAATGTTTCCGTTCTGTTACAGGCGTCCTTGCCTTGCATAAAACGGCCCCACCGGTCTCGTTATATGCACTTAGGCGGCGATGTACTTGCCGTCCTGAATCACATAGGCCGTAGCGGGCTTTTCGACTTGGCCCTCGTCGTTCCACGTCAGCTCGCCCGTCAGGCCCTCGATCTTGATCTTGCGCATGGCCTTGGCAAG
>DXZM01000001.1:0-22679 GCA_019419665.1 Collinsella sp. | reverse complement strand
TGCGGGTCAAAATGCTACCTGTGCTATATGCCCTATAATGTCCGCCCGTTGAGCGGCATGGGGCCGCTGCCTAGGGTATGGGAGGCGCAAATGGCAGAGTCGACAGCAGGGGATGCCCTGTTCGAACGTACGGGCAAAGTATCGTTTGTGCAGGTATTGCCCCATGCGCTGCAGCATGTGCTGGCGGCGTTTGCGGGCATCGTCACGCCCGCAATCATCATCGCGTCGGTCTGCGGCTTCACGCCTCAAGAGGAAGCCGCCGTTATCCAGGCGTCGCTGGTCCTCTCGGCGCTCGACATCTTCCTTCAACAGTTCCCCATAAAAGGCATCGTCGGTTCGGGCCTGCCCATTGTGATGGGCGCGAGCTTTACCTTCGTGCCTGCGCTCAAGGCGGTCGGTCTCGAGCTTGGCTTTGAGGCCGTGCTTGGTGCTCAGGTAATCGGCGGCGCTCTGGTCATGCTCTTTGGCCTCCTGTTTAAGCGAGTGAGCTTTCTGTTCCCGGCTCCGGTGCTCGGCACCGTCATCTTTGTTATCGGCTTGTCGCTGTGCCCGGTGGCCGTGGCTTCTATGGCGGGCGGGGAGGGCGCGACCGATTTTGGCAGCGTTACCAATTGGGCCGTCGCACTCGTGACGTTTGCCGTTACCTTTATGGCGGGCAACTATGGCAAGGGCGCGCTCAAGTTGGGGAGTATCCTGGCCGGTATCTGCGCGGGCTTTGTTGTGGCCGCGGTGCTGGGCATGGTCGATTTCTCGGCTGTCGCGACTGCCAGCTGGTTTGCCCCTCCGGCGCTGGGCACCCATCGCCTGGTGTTCGATCCGGCGGCGTGTGCCGTGGTGGGCGTTGTGGCCATTGTTAATGCCGTGCAGGTCATGGGCGAGTTTGCCGCTGTCTCGTCCGCTGCGCTCGATGCCCCCGCGACCGACAGTCAGATCTCGGGCGGCCTGATCGCCAACGGCATCGTCGGCATGCTCTCGGGCTTCTTGGGCGGTGTTCCCACGGCCACGTTTGGCCAAAACGTGGGCATTATCGCCGAGAACAAGGTCGTCAACCGCATGGTCTTTACGCTTGCCTCTGCCATCCTGCTCGTCGCGGGCCTGCTGCCCAAGTGCGCGGCGGTGCTTACGTCCATTCCGCAGCCCGTTATCGGCGGCGCCACGATCGGTGTCTTCGCGACCATCGGCATGAACGGCGTGGTCATGTTTGCCCGTCACGGCCTGTCCCAGCGCGATACCACGCTCATGGGTCTCTCCATCGCCTTTGGTACGGGTATCGAGCACACTGCCGGGGCCCTCGCCGGCGCGGGATTCCCCGCATGGGTCGGCACGGTGTTCGGCGGCTCATCCATTGCCGTTGCCGCACTCGTCGCCGTGATCCTCAACTTGGTGCTGCCCCGTCAAAAGTAACGTCTCTTTATAAGTTGCGGTGAAATACGGATTATTTAAGCCCGCTAGACCGCCAAACAGTCCCTATTTCACCGCAACTGCTTTTTGGGATCAGTTTGTGCGGGGGAGTTGTGGAGTTGTGCAGGCAGACGAGGTTTTTCTGGAAATACGCTCCCGATGCGCGTATAGTACCGATTGTTTTGTCGGCTCCTGCTGTGTCGAGTCCAAACCGCGAAATGCCATGAGCGGCGCGGATGCAGCCAGGAGGCACGAGGACAACCCACCGTGGCCACGCCCCGTGCTTAAAACCCCAAGAAGGAGTGAACAATGGCAGAAGAGAAGTATGTGCCGCGTCTGAAGACCAAGTACAACAACGAGGTCAAGCACCAGCTTCAGGAAAAGTTCCAGTACGAGAACGTCATGATGATCCCCAAGTTTGAGAAGATCGTCGTGAACATGGGTGTCGGCGAGGCCGCTACCGATTCCAAGGCCATCGACGGTGCCGTGCGCGACCTGCGCGCCATCACCGGCCAGCAGCCGATGATCACCCGTGCCCGCAAGTCCATCGCTACCTTCCGCCTGCGCGCTGGTATGCCGATCGGCTGCAAGGTTACCCTGCGTGGCGACCGTATGTGGGAGTTCTTCGATCGTCTGACCTCCGTCGCGATCCCCCGTATCCGCGACTTCCGCGGCATCTCCGCCAAGAGCTTTGACGGCCGTGGTAACTTCTCCATGGGCGTCACCGAGCAGCTCATCTTCCCCGAGATCGACTTCGACTCCGTCGATCACCAGCGTGGTATGGACATCACTTTCGTGACTACCGCCAACACCGATGAGGAGGCCAAGGCCCTTCTGGACGCCTTCGGTTTCCCGTTCAAAAAATAGGTTCACCTGCCCTATAAGCGCCGTTCCCACAAGGGGGCGGCGCTTGGGGCGAACAATACTCTATGTGAGGAGGATATAAGTGGCTAAGACATCGATGATCGTCAAGTGCAATCGCAAGCAGAAGTTCTCTACTCGTGAGTACACGCGCTGCCAGCGCTGCGGCCGTCCGCACTCTGTGTACCGCAAGTTCGGCCTGTGCCGTGTCTGCTTCCGTGAGCTTGCACTCAAGGGCGAGCTTCCCGGCGTTAAGAAGGCCAGCTGGTAAGTCACTACCAGCGTTTCAAGCATCAGTTTGGAACAGGGAAAACGCGCTAAATAGGCTTTGCCGTTAAGGGCGGCGAAGAACCAAGAGCACGTGTTCATCAAGAACGAAGGAGAATCTGTATGAACCTTACAGACCCGATCGCAGATATGCTTACGCGCATCCGTAACGCTAACTCTGTGAACAAGGCCACGGTCTCCATGCCGAGCAGCAAGAAGCTCGTCGAGATCGCTCGTGTTCTGCACGAGGAGGGCTACATCGAGGGCTACGATGTCGAGGACACCGTTCCCCAGAAGACTCTGCACATCACGCTTAAGTATGGTCCCAAGAAGGCTAAGGTCATCAACGGCATCCGCCGCATTTCCAAGCCGGGCCTGCGTAAGTACACCGGCGTTGCCGACATGCCCCGCGTCCGTGGTGGCCTTGGTACCGCCATTATTTCCACCAGCCATGGCGTCATGACCGACCGCGATGCTCGCAAGCACAACGTCGGCGGCGAGATCATCGCTTACGTCTGGTAATTCGCTCGGTAGGTAGAAGGAAAGGAGATCACCGTGTCTCGTATCGGTAATAAGCCTGTCCAGATTCCCGCCGGAGTCGAAGTGGCAGTCAACGGCAACAACGTTGTCGTCAAGGGCCCCAAGGGCCAGCTCGAGCTCGATGTTTTTGAGAAGCTCACCATCAACGTCGAGGACAACGTCCTCACCGTTTCCCGTCCCGACGACGAGCGTGAGACCCGTGCCCGCCACGGCCTCACCCGCGCCCTCATCCACAACATGGTTGTTGGCGTTTCCGAGGGCTTCGAGAAGAAGCTCGAGCTCGCCGGCGTCGGCTACCGCGTGCAGCAGAAGGGCAAGAACCTCGAGTTCTCCCTGGGCTTCTCGCACCCCGTGATCGTCGAGGCTCCCGAGGGCATTACCTTCGAGGTTCCCGACAACACCCACGTGAACGTCAAGGGTATCAACAAGCAGCAGGTCGGTCAGATCGCCGCTGAGATCCGCGGCCATCGTCCTCCCGAGCCTTACAAGGGCAAGGGTATCCACTATGTTGGCGAGCACATCCGCCGCAAGCTGGGTAAGGCCGCCAAGTAGTCGTAACCGACTCACTCGCATAAGACCAGCACCCCGTTAGGTGCTGGCAAGATCAACCTTTTTAGGAGTTTACGTATGAACAAGCATAAGGCGAAGCTGGAAGGCCTCAAGCGTCGTCAGCGTCGTGTTCGCGGCAAGGTCTCGGGTACCGCCGAGCGTCCGCGTCTTCGCGTGACCCGTACTAACGCCAACATCTATGCCCAGATCATCGACGACAGCAAGGGCTCCAGCCTGACGCTCGTCTCCGCCTCGACCCTCGAGGCCGAGTTCAAGGGCACCCACACCTCGAACAAGGAGGCTGCGGAGAAGGTCGGTCAGCTCGTTGGCAAGCGTGCCATCGAGGCCGGCATCACCAAGGTCGCTTTCGATCGTGGTGGCCGTATCTACCATGGCCGCGTCAAGGCCCTCGCCGACGGTGCTCGTGCCGCCGGTCTCGAGTTCTAGGAGGTATGTAGCACATGGCTCGTAATCAGAAGCAGCAGCGCGAGGCCTCCGAGTTCGAGGAGCGCGTCGTTTACATCAACCGCGTGTCGAAGACCGTCAAGGGTGGTCGTCGCATGAGCCTCGTCGCTCTCGTCGTCGTTGGCGACGGCAAGGGCAACGTCGGCGTTGGCATGGGCAAGTCCGCTGAGGTGCCCATGGCCATCTCCAAGGCGTCTCTCGATGCCAAGAAGAACATGTTCCACGTGCCGGTGACCGATCAGGGCACCATCCCGCACGAGGTTCTCGGCCACTTTGGTGCCGGCCGCATCATCATCAAGCCCGCTGTCGAGGGTACCGGCGTTATCGCCGGCGGCGCTGTGCGTCCCCTCTTCGAGCTTGCTGGCATCAAGAACGTCCTGTCCAAGTCCCTCGGTACCGACAACGGCCTCAACATCATCAAGGCTGCCGTCGAGGGCCTCAAGGAGCTCTCCAGCCCTGAGGACGTCGCGGCTCGCCGTGGCCTGACGGTCTCCGAGATGTTCGTCGGTAAGGAGAACTAAGCATGGCTGACACCATCAAGATCAAGCAGGTCCGCAGCACCAACGGTTGCAAGCAGGACCAGGTCCGTACTGTCCGTGCCCTCGGTCTCCACAGGATCCGCGAGGTTCGCGAGATTGCTGACAACGAGTCCGTCCGCGGCATGATCTTCAAGGTCAAGCACCTTGTCGAGATTGTAGAGGAGTAGCAAATGCAGCTTCACGATCTTACTCCCGCGCCCGATTCCACCAAGAACCGCAAGCGCGTCGGCCGTGGCAATTCTTCGGGTCACGGCACCACTTCTGGCCGCGGTCAGAAGGGCCAGGGCTCTCGCTCTGGCGGCACCAAGGGTGCCGGCTTCGAGGGTGGCCAGACTCCGCTGGCTATGCGCCTGCCCAAGCTTCCGGGCTTCCGCAACCCCCGTCGTATCGAGTACACCGCCGTTAACGTTGAGCGTCTCGAGCGCAAGTTCGAGGATGGCGCTGTGATCGACGGTGCCGCTCTTAAGGCCGCTCGCATCACCAAGAGCGAGTTCGAGCCCGTCAAGGTGCTCGGCAATGGTGAGCTCACCAAGAAGTTCACGGTCAAGGTCGACAAGGTCAGCGCTTCTGCGCAGGCCAAGATCGAGGCCGCCGGCGGAAAGGTCGAGCTGCCGTGCTAAATGGTCTTAAGAATGCTTTCCGCATCAAAGAATTGCGCGAAAAGATTCTTTTTACCATAGCTATGCTCGTCGTGTACCGCATTGGTGCGCACGTTCCTGTGCCCGGCATTCCCTTCCAGGGGATGCTGGGCCTTTTCTCGACCGATAACAATTCGGTCGCCGCAGGTGCTATGGCCCTCCTGAATCTTTTCTCTGGTGGCGCGTTGAGCTATGTTTCGGTGTTCTCCCTGGGCATCATGCCTTACATCACCAGCTCGATCATCCTCCAGATGCTCCAGGCCGTTGTGCCTTCCCTGCATGAGCTTGCCCGCGAGGGCGAGGTCGGTCAGACCAAGATTACGCAGTATTCGCGTTGCCTCACCCTGGCTCTGGCAATCCTCAACTCCGTGGGTTACCTCTTCCTCTTTAAGAGCTTCGGCATCAGCTTTACTGGCGCCGGCGCTCCCGAGATCATCTTCGACCTCATGATCGTCGGCACGCTCACCGCGGGCGCCATGCTGATCATGTGGATTGGTGAGCTCATCACCCAGCGCGGTATCGGCAATGGCATGTCGCTGATCATCTTTGCGAACATCATGGCCGGCCTTCCGCAGGCTATCTTCTCCAGCACCGAGGGTAATGCCGGTGGCATCATCACCATGGTGATCATCTGCGCCATCATCCTGCTGGTTATCCCGCTGATTGTTTTCCTTGAGCGCGGCCAGCGCCGCATCCCGGTCTCCTATGCCAAGCGCGTCGTGGGCCGTCGCATGATGGGTGGCCAGACCACCTACCTGCCCATCAAGGTCAACACCGCGGGCGTCGTGCCGATCATCTTTGCCTCGGCGCTGCTGTACTTCCCGGCTCAGATTGCCGTGTTCTTCCCCGGCATCGGCTGGATTCAGGCAGTTGCCTCTGCGCTTTCGACCGGTTGGCTCAACTGGGTGCTTAACGTTGTCCTCATCGTGTTCTTCGCGTACTTCTACACCTCCATGGTGTTCAACCCCGATGACACGGCCGACAACCTTAAGAAGCAGGGTGGCTTTATTCCGGGCGTCCGTCCGGGTAGGGCTACCGCGGCCTACATCAAGAACGCGCTCAACAAGATCACGCTTCCCAGCGCTGTCTTTTTGGCGCTCATCGCCATCGTGCCTTCGATCATCTTCTCCTTCACGGGTAACCATCTGATCCAGGCATTTGGCGGCACGTCCATCCTCATCATGGTCGGCGTCGTGCTCGACACGGTCGATAAGCTCGAAGGCCAGATCAAGATGTATGATTACGATGGATTCTTTAAATAGGCTAGAGGAGGATTGCTCATGAACCTCGTATTGCTCGGAGCTCCGGGTGCCGGTAAGGGCACCGTCGCACAGGAGCTCGTCGCCGAGTTTGGCGTCGCTCACATTTCCACGGGCGACCTGCTGCGTGCTGCCGTCAAGGGTGGCACCGAGCTTGGTATTCAGGCTAAGAAGTACATGGACGCTGGCGAGCTCGTTCCCGACCAGCTCGTGATCGACCTTGTCAAGGAGCGCCTTGCTGCCGATGACGCCCAGCAGGGCTTCATCCTCGACGGCTTCCCGCGCAACACCGCCCAGGCTGTGACGCTCGATTCCGAGCTCTCCGCCATGGGTCGCGAGATCGACTGCGCCCTTCTGGTCGACGTGGCCCCCGAGGTCATCATCGCTCGTCTGTCTTCGCGTCGCACTTGCCGCGCCTGCGGTTACACCGGCACCGCTGCCGATGCTACCTGCCCCAAGTGCGCCGGCGAGATGTATCAGCGCGACGACGACAAGCCCGAGACCATCAAGAACCGTCTCGACGTCTACGAGAAGTCCACGAGCCCGCTCGTCGACTACTATCGTGGCCAGGGTCTGCTCAAGTCGGTCAACGGTGACCAGGCTCGCGAGACCGTGTACGGGGATGTCAAAGAGGCTCTCGGTCTATGATCAAGATTAAGTCTGCAACGCAAATCGAGCAGATGAAGAAGGCAGGAGCGCTATCTAAGATGGCGCTCCGCCACGTTGGAGCCATGGTGCGCCCTGGTGTTTCGACCTTTGAGCTCGATCAGCTCGCGGAGCAGATTATCCGTATGCATGGCGGCACCCCGGCCTTTAAGGGTTACGGCGGGTTCCCCGGTACCATTTGCGCATCGATTAACGATGCCGTGGTCCACGGTATTCCCAACCCCGACATGATCCTGCGCGATGGCGATATCATCTCCATCGATACGGGAGCCGTTGTCGACGGTTGGGTTGGCGATAACGCTTGGACGTTTTTTGTCGGCACACCCACGCCCGAGGCCAAGGCTCTGTGCGAGGTCACGCGCGATTGCCTTAAGGCTGCCATCGAGCAGGCTGTTCCCGGTAACCATATCGGGGATGTTGGTTACGCCGTTCAGTCCCTCGCCGAGTCTCACGGTTACGGCGTGCTTCGTGACTATGTGGGCCATGGCATTGGCCGCGTGATGCACGAGGACCCCAACGTTCCTAACTATGGAAAGAAGGGGAGGGGCGTTCGCCTCCAGGCCGGCATGGTCATTGCCATCGAGCCGATGGTTACGATGGGTTCCAACCATGTGAGCACGGGCTCCGATGGTTGGATTGTTACGACCAACGACCACCTGCCCGCCGCACACTACGAGAACACCGTCGCCATTACCAATGACGGTCCGGTGATTATCACCACGGATGCCCAAGGTGCTTGGTGTTCGCTCCAAGGCGGAGAAATGTAACAAGTTCCACTTAGTTGTGGAGCCATTACGAAGTTATTACGATGCGTGCATACGTGTTGTAGAATACTCAATCGCTGTCGTTTTCTAGAGAAAGATGATTGCTTGTGAAGAAGGAAGACGCAATTGAGCTCGAGGGTACGGTAAAGGAACCGCTGCCCAATGCCATGTTTAAGGTCGAGCTCGAGAACGGTCATTCGGTTCTGTGCAACATTTCTGGCAAGATCCGAATGAATTACATCCGTATTCTCCCCGGTGACAGGGTTGTCGTGGAGCTTTCCCCGTACGACCTGACCCGCGGCCGCATCACCTATCGCTACAAATAGCGGCACGCATACGCGCACTCCATTTCCGACTGCAGGCTTAGCTCAACCTACGGTCGGATTGTGTGTGAAGACCAGCCATAGTTTTAAACGCCTGCGGCTGGGCGAGTAGATAGTAGGGAAGTAGTTTGAGCGCTACCGAAAGGAAGAACGATGAAGGTACGTCCTTCGGTCAAGAAGATGTGCGATAAGTGCAAAATCATTAGGCGCCATGGCAAGGTCCTCGTCATTTGCGAGAACCCCCGTCATAAGCAGCGTCAGGGTTAAGAGAGGAGACTACGTTGGCCCGTATTAATGGTGTCGACCTCCCGCGTGAGAAGCGCGTTGAGATCGGTCTGACCTACATTTACGGCATCGGCCGCACCACTGCGACGAAGATCTGCGTCGAGTGCAACGTTAACGTGGATACGCGCGTTAAGGACCTCACCGAGGATGAGGTTAACGCCATCCGTGATTATATCGATAAGAACCAGATCATGGTTGAGGGCGACCTCCGCCGTGAGCGCAACCAGAACGTCAAGCGCCTTATGGACATCGGCTGCAACCGCGGCCTTCGTCACCGCAAGGGCCTCCCGGTCCGCGGCCAGCGCACCCACACTAACGCTCGTACCCGTAAGGGCCCGAAGCGTCAGATCGGTGCTAAGAAGAAGAAATAAGGAGCGCTAGATAGATGGCTACTGCTAAGAAGAACGTTCGCGCTGCCCGTCTGAAGCGCGCGGACCGTAAGAACATTTCCGTGGGCCAGGCTCACATTCGTTCTACGTTCAACAACACGATCGTTTCGATCACCGATCCCCAGGGCAACGTCATTTCCTGGAAGTCGGCTGGCCAGGTGGGCTTCAAGGGCTCCCGTAAGTCCACGCCGTTCGCTGCCCAGATGGCTGCCGAGGCTGCTGCCAAGCAGGCCATGGAGCACGGTATGAAGAAGGTTTCCGTCTTCGTCAAGGGCCCCGGCTCCGGTCGTGAGACCGCCATTCGCTCCCTCCAGGCTGCTGGCCTCGAGGTCTCGAGCATCCAGGACAAGACCCCCATTCCGCACAACGGCTGCCGCCCCAAGAAGCGTCGCCGCGTGTAACTGAAAGGATCGTATCAATATGGCAATCGACAGGACTCCTGTTCTTAAGCGCTGCCGTCAGCTCGGGATCGATCCCGCTGAGCTCGGTTACAGCAGCAAGAAGGAATCTATCCGTCAGCCCAAGCGCCGTCGCAAGGAATCTGAGTACGGCATGCAGCTGCGCGAGAAGCAGAAGGTCAAGTTCATCTATGGCGTTCTGGAGAAGCAGTTCCACGGGTACTTCAACAAGGCCCGCAAGATGAACGGCGTCACCGGTGAGAACCTCATGATCATCCTTGAGTCTCGCCTCGACAACGTCGTCTTCCGTCTTGGCTTCGCCCGCACCCGCAAAGAGGCTCGTCAGTCCGTCCGTCACGGTCACTTCACCGTGAACGGCAAGCGCGTGGACATCCCGTCCTACCGCGTCAAGGCCGGCGACGTCGTCGCTGTCGGCGAGAAGTTCCGTGACCTCCTCCCCATCAAGGAGGCTCTGATTTCCTCCGAGCGCTTTGAGGTCCCTGGCTGGCTCGAGGTCGATATCGAGAAGCTGTCTGGTAACGTGCTCGCTCTGCCGACGCGTGAGCAGATCAGCGGTGATATCAACGAGCAGCTCATCGTCGAGCTCTACTCTAAGTAGTCCATCCGGGCTGCTGAGGCTGGAGGTAATACATGTCAGAATTCATTAGGCCTCAGGTTCAGGTCGAAGAGATCAACGAGACGTCTGCTCGTGTCTCCGTCGAGCCGCTCGAGCGTGGCTACGGCGATACGCTGGGTAACTCCCTTCGTCGCGTACTTCTGTCCTCGCTCGAGGGTGCCGCCGTCGAGGCTATTCAGATCGATGGTGCACAGCACGAGTTCATGACCATCCCTAACATGGTCGAGGATGTCACCGACATCGTCCTGAATGTCAAGGGTCTTGTCTTCAGGGCTCTCGGCACGACCGACGAGGCGACCGCCACCATTTCTGTTGACGGCCCCTGCGAGGTCACCGGTGCGGACTTCTTTATTCCGTCCGAGTTTGAGCTGGTCAACCCCGAGCAGCACATCGCTACGCTTACCGAGGGTGGCCATCTCACCATGAGCATGCGCATCGGCTATGGCCGCGGCTATGTCTCTGGCGAGGCTAACAAGCGCGACAACGATCCCATCGGTGTGATCCACGTCGACTCGCTGTACTCGCCGGTGTCCCGTTGCGCCAAGCTCGTTGAGGCTTGCCGTGTCGGCCAGCATACCGACTACGACCGCCTTGTCCTCGAGATCGAGACCAACGGCTCCATCGCTCCGCGCGACGCCGTGGTCCAGGCTGCCAATATCATCAACCAGCATATGGCTGCCTTTATGAACCTTGCCGAGACCCCCGAGGTCGAGGAGGAGGCTTCGATCTTCGCTCCCGAGGTCACCAACGACAACGCCGAGCTGGACAAGCAGATCGAGGATCTGGACCTTTCCGTCCGTTCCTACAACTGCCTTAAGCGCGCCAGCATTCACTCGGTCCGTCAGCTCGTTGAGTTCTCGGAGAACGATCTGCTTAACATCCGTAACTTCGGTGTTAAGTCGATCGAGGAAGTGAAGGACAAGCTTGAGTCCATGGGCCTGAGCCTGAAGGCTTAATGCTTCGCATATTTGAGGAGAAACTAGACCATGCGTCACAACGTTAAGAAGGGCCTGAAGCTCGGCACCGATGCGAGCCACACCAAGGCCATGAAGAAGAGCCTGGCCAAGGCCCTCTTCGAGAACGACCGCATCAAGACCACCGAGACCCGCGCTAAGGCGCTGCGTTCGGTCGTCGATCCGATCATCACCTGGGCCAAGAAGGGCGACCTGCACTCTCGTCGTCTGGCCATCGCCAAGCTCGGCGATAAGCAGCTCGTTGCCGAGATCTTCGACAAGGCTGCCCAGGGCATGTGGCAGGACCGCAACGGCGGTTACACCCGCATCATGAAGCTCGGCAACCGTAAGGGCGACAACGCTCCTATCGTTATCATGGAGCTCGTCACCGAGCCTTGCACGCCTAAGGCCAAGAAGGCTGCTCCGGCCCCCAAGAAGGCCGCTGCTCCCAAGAAGGTCGAGGCCGTCGAGGAGGCTCCTGCTGAGGAGACCGCTGAGTAGACAATCCGTCTGCATAGGCTATATTCGAGGGGTACGTTCGCGTACCCCTCTTTTTTTGTCGTAATACCGTTGCTAGTTTGTTGGGAGCGCCCATGACTGCGCCGTCTGATTTCAATTCGACCCCCGAGCTCGACGCCACCCTTGTATTTCGCGTGGCCTACGATGGCTCCTCCTATAGCGGATTTGCGGAGCAGCCGGGCCTGACGACGGTTGCGGGCGAGCTGCGCCGTGCCATTGAGACGTTGCTGCGCCGCCCAATCGATCTTACGTGCGCGGGGCGTACCGATGCCGGCGTTCATGCGGTGGCCCAATACATCAGCGTGCCCGTAACGGACGCTGAGCTCGCTTTGACGCGCCGTAGGTGGCTGAGGGCTATGGATGCCCTCCTGGGCAAAGATATCGCCATAAACGAGGTCTACAAGGCCCGTAGGGGCTTTTCTGCCCGCTTTGACGCGCGGTCCCGTACGTATACGTACCGTATTGCCGATCGCGATGCGCGCCCCGTGCTCTCGCGCGGTGCGGTGTGGTGGCATCGCTATCCCCTCGACGTCGATGCGATGGCGGCCGCCTGCCCTGCGCTTTTGGGCGAGCAGGACTTTAAGAGCTTTTGCAAGGTTGCCTCTGCTGTGGGCAAGCCCACGCACCGCTGCGTGATGCGTGCGGAGTTTGGCCACGAGGTCGCTTTTGGCGAGGATATCCTGACCTTCACTATCGAGGGCAATGCGTTTTTGCACTCGATGGTGCGTACCATTGTAGGAACGCTCGTGGAGATTGGCATGCATCGTCGCGATCCCCAGTGGATGCGCGAGGTTATTGACGCCCGTGACCGAACCGCTGCGGGTCCCACGGCGCCTGCCTGCGGCCTTACGTTTATGGGTGTGGATTACGGCCCCGACGAGCTTGTCGTTCTCGACTAGGGGAGTGCTCGGCGCGTCTGTGCCTTGCACATACTATGTGTGAGCTGCGCGTGTGCAACATCTGTTCTTGGCGTGCAACATGTTAGGCGGCTCGTTGCTTTTATAGCTCGGGTGTACCATGAACGACAGTTTGATTTGGTGCTATCGAGAGGATGGAAAACTTGGTTCGACGTTGTTCGCATCCGCGACTTTCGGTGATCCTTGTGGTAGAAGGTTCGCCCAGTTATGCGATGCGTGCGCTCGAGAGTATCCAGAACCAAGACCTCTACGATTTGCAGATTGTCGTTGTTTGCCGCGATGCTGCGCCCGGTGTGCGCCATTCGCTTCAAGTTGCTGCCGACAGGGACATCCATATTGATTTGATTGACGTCGAGGACGCGAAGCGTGGCGCTTGTCTTCGCGCCGGTTTTGATGCCTCGCGCGGCTCTCAAATCATCGCCATGAACGCCGATGAGTGGTTTGCTCCGCAGGCCCTTTCCAAGATGGTCGATATCGCGTGCGATACTGCGGCAGACATTGTGCTCCCCTCGGTGTCGCTCGATCGATACGATGCGCACCGCGAGCGTCATTCGCGCGTCTTGGATGCTGCCTCTATTGCCATAGAAGACGAGTCTTCTATGGTGACTGGGCTGCCCCAGTTGATTTTAGGCGGCCTAGTCGCTCAGACCTCTGGCGTGATGTATAGCCGTCCGCTGTTTGAGGCATGCCTGTCGCGCGGCAAGGCGTACCGTACGGTTGAGTTTATGGCTTATGCGCTCTCGCAGGCACGATTCGTGTCCGGCTGCGGCGACGCTTGTTTCCACGCGGTGGCACCTAAGCTTACAGATGCCTTTGATCCCACCATGTATGCCAGGATATCCGATGACACTCGAGCGCTCGACGAGCTTGCGGACTCACTCTCGGAAGCAGATAGCGGTGGTCGGCTCAAGCTGGCAAGCCAAAAGTTCTACTTTGCCGGACTGGTCGCCTGCATCGAGAATTTGTGTCTGAGCCCGCATGGAGTGTCGTCAATCGAGCGTTCCGCCCGCATGCGTGATATGCTCGAGGCGCCTCGAACCCGTCAGATGGTCGCCGCGCTCAAGGACAACCATCGGGGACTCGGTCTGTTGTTTGGGCCGATCGCCAGCGCCAAGCCTGCGCGCTGCGTGATGTGTACGCATCTGGCAGCTTTTCTTAACCGGACGGGCGCAAAAACCGCCTAAACGGCTCATTTCGAAACAAATTTGCATAGAATTGTTTCGAAATGCGTTCTTATACACAAAAGCCTTCAAATAGCGTTAAACTATTCAATCACTGATTGATTGTCTCCGCCATCTTTTGGAGAGAGGGTTTGTATGGCTAAAAAACGCAATGGGCGCCAGGATGCCATTAGAGATATTGTGCGCAATAAGGACGTCCGCACGCAGCGCGTGCTGGTCGATGAGCTCCGCGCTATGGGCTTTGATTGCACGCAGGCGACTGTCTCTCGCGATATTGCCGATATGGGGCTGCGTAAGCTCCCTGAGGGCATCTATGTTCTGGCAGAGGACCTGCACCTGCAGCGTATGGTTTCCGAGCTCGTAACGGGCGTTCTGCGCACCGATAATCTGGTTATGATCAAGGCTCAGCCTGGCACGGCTTCCGGCATCGCCGCCGCTGTTGATGCGGCAGAGCTGCCCGATGTGCTTGGCTCGCTTGCCGGCAACGATACGATTTTGGTTATTGCCCAGACGGCCGAGGACGGCGAGCGTCTTGAGGCGCTGATCAATAAGTTGAGCAATTCTCGCAAGTAGGTGTGCGGGTCGTGCGCTCGGCATTGTGTGCGCTGACATAGTGGCTTGTAAGGGGCATCGACGTTGGTCGGTACCCCTTTTTGTTTGCCGGTATAAAGACCGCCCACCAGGTCGCTTCAAACTAAAAGGCCCCGAGCAGTTCAATAAGCTGCTCGGGGCCTTGTTGGCTTTAGTCGCGTACTTCTTAGCCGACCGTATCGTCAGGCGTGGGCGAGGGGTCGGGAGTGGGCGTAGGCGTAGGCGTAGGCGTAGGCGTAGGCGTGCCGCCATCGCCGCCGGTCGAACCACCAGTGGAGCCACCCGTCGAGCCACCGGTCGTACCGGTGCCGCCGGTGGTGTCGCCGCCCGTGGTCTCGGTGGTCGTGGTCGTCGTGGTAGTCGTTGTGGTGGTTTCCTCTTCCTCTTCGTCCTTGTCCTTGTCGTCGTTCTCCGACTTCTTGGTGTTGTTGGTGCCGTAGAACTTCCAGACGCTGTTGTTCTTGTAGGTGGGCGCCGTTCCGGTCGCAAACTCCTCGCGCTCGGTACCGGTCAGAACGGTGTTCATAAACCGCTTAAAGACAGGCAGGTTGGTGCTGTCGCCCAGCAGGTCCGTGCCGTACTTTTGGATGGGGATCTCGCCCGCGGAATAGCCGGTCCACAGGGCGCACGCCAGCTGCGGGGTATAGCCGCAGAACCACAGGTTGGTGGTGTTGTCGGTGGTGCCCGTCTTGCCGGCATAGGGCTGGTTGACACTCAGAGCGCCGGCAGCACCCGTACCGCTGCCCTTCATGACGCCGGACAGAACATCGGTGACCGCGGCGGCCTCGCCCTCGGTAAGCACCTGTGAGGGATTGTCGGTGTGCTGGTACAGCACCGAACCGGTACGAGAGTCAATCTCGGTGATGGCGATCGGCTGGCGATAGTAGCCGCCGTTGGCAAACGTCGCGTAGGCGGCGGCCATCTCGAGCGGCGAGATCGAGCCGGTGCCGAGGGTCATGACGGGAACGTCCTCGATGTTGTCCTTGGCGGGGTCGATGCCGAGCTTTTTGACGAGCGAGATGATCTTGCTGTTACCGACGGCTTCCGCCACCTGGATGTAGCCGGTGTTGGAGGAGTATGCCGTCGCCTGCTTAAGCGTGATGTTGCCATAGCTCTGGTTGGCGTAATTTTGGACCTCGGTCGTGGTGCCCTTGGCCTTGAGCGGCGAGTTGCAGTTGAGGGTGACGTTGGGGTTCATGCCGTTTTGGATGGCAGTTGCCAGCGTAAAGGCCTTAAAGGTGGAGCCGACGGGACGCTTGGCCGTGGCATGGTTTACGTGGTTCTCGTCGGCGTTGTAGTCGTAGCCGCCCACCATGCACTTGATGTAGCCGGTCTTGGGGTCGACGACGACCATGCCCATGTCCAGGCCGTCAAGCGAGAGCGTGTCGAGCTGCTCGCGGACGGCATTCTCTGCCACCTGCTGCATCGTGGGGTCGATGGTGGTCTTGACGGTCAGGCCGCCCTTAAAGAGCACGTCGGTCGAGAACTCCTGCTCCAGCAGCTGCTTGACGTAGGAGACAAAGTAGGGCTGCGAGTATACGTCGACGCCGCTGCCCGAGATTTCGGTCACATTGAGGGTGATGGGTTCGGCCTGTGCGGCATCGTGCTCCTCCTGGGTGATGTGGCCCAGGCGCAACATGTTGTCGAGGACCTTGTTGCGACGGGACAGCGCCAGGTCGGGGTTGACCGTGGGGTCGTACTGCGAGGGCGAGTTGGGAAGGCCGATCAACAGCGCGGCCTCGCTCAGGGTGAGGTCGGCGGCGCTCTTGGACAGATAGGTCTCGGCTGCGGCCTCGATGCCGTAGGCGCCGTGGCCGTAATAGATGGTGTTGAGGTACATCATGAGGATCTCGTCTTTGGAGTACATGTCCTCCATCTTGATGGCGATGTAGGCCTCGCGCACCTTACGCTCAATGGTCGAGTCGAATTGCTCCTCCTGCAGGATGGTGTTGCGCACAAGCTGCTGGGTGATCGTCGAGGCGCCTTCGTGCCCGCCGCCGAGGGTTGCCACCGCAGCACGCGCGATACCCCACAGGTCGATACCGCCGTGCTCGTAGAAGCGCTCGTCCTCGACGTCAACGGTGCCCTGCAGCACGTAGGGGGAGACCTCGTCCTTGGTGATGGACTTGCGGTTTTGCGTGTAGAAGCTCGCGATCTTGTTGCCGTTGCAGTCGACGATCTCGGTGGGCTCGCTCACCAGATACGCGTTGGCGTCGGTGTAGTCGGGCAGATCGGACAGCCAGCGGTTGACGTTACCGACCATGCCGATGCCAAACGCCACGCCCGCAATCAGCAGAAAGCCCAAAAACGAGAGCAGGATTATGGGCAGGGCGTGCGTCTTTGAACGGCTGTGTCCCTGTCGTTGGCGAGGACCCATATATTGACCTCCAGGTATGTCGTGCCAGACGGTGGATGTGCCGTCGGGGCAGGATGGACATAAGTTATTACACGATAAACCAAACGGGGCGCGCGAGGCCTCGTGTATGCTGGAAGACGGCATTTTTCAGAGTGAATGCATACCTTGGTAAGGAGTTTGTCGATGGCGATTCGGACGATGGGGCCGAGCGGACAATACGAGACTGGATTGGATGCTGCCGGTGCGGCGCTGCCCGAGCTGCTGGCGCCGGCGGGCGGACTCGACCAGATGCTTGCGGCCATCGCCGCGGGTGCCGATGCCATCTATGCGGGGTTGGGCGGCTTTAACGCCCGTGTGAGCGCCCATGGCTTTACGGATGACGAGTTTGCGCGCGGCTGCGCCGTGGCGCATGCCCATGGCGTGCGTGTGTACGTAACGCTCAACGTGTTCGTGTTTGACGATGAGTTGTCCGACGCGGTGGCGTTGGGAGCTCATGCACTGGAGTTGGGCGCCGATGCTCTGATTGTCGCCGATGCCGGGTTGGCCTGCGCGCTGCGCGCGGCGATTCCCGGGGTCGAGATTCACCTGTCCACGCAGGCGGGCGCTCATAGCGAGAGCGCCGTGCGGCTTGCCGCCGATGAGCTTGGGGTCGAGCGCGTGACGACGGCACGCGAGCTGACGGTCGACGAGATTGCGGCGCTCTGTGCCACGGGCGTGCCCATCGAGGTATTCTGCCACGGTGCGATTTGCATCGGCTATTCGGGGGCGTGCGAGTTCTCGGCCCTGCGGCGTGGGCGCTCGGCGATGCGCGGCGACTGCACGCAGCCGTGCCGTCTGGCGTACGACCTAGTGGACGAGGCGGGGCAGAGTGTTGTTGCCGTCGAGGGGGATCGTCTACTGTGTCCGCGTGACTATCTGGGTATCGCGCACCTGCCCGAGCTTGTTGCCGCCGGCGTGGCATCGCTCAAGATCGAGGGACGCATGAAGAATCCCGATTACGTATTCAACGTGGTGAGGGTGTGGCGTCGGGCACTCGATATGCTGTGCGACGGCGCGTGGGACTCCGGTGCCGTGGAAGAGCTTGAACGCGAGCTGGGAAGGTCGTTTAACCGTGGGTTTACCGATGCTTACCTGCGGGGTCGTTCGGGTGCCGAGCTCATGAGCTTTGAGCGCGCGATCAACCAGGGCGTGCGCGTGGGCCACTTGGTGGCGGTGGGTCACGAAGAGGTGACGGTTGAGCTTGATGCCGCCGTGGCGGCGGGCGATACGCTCGAAATCCGATTTTACCCGGGTGCCGACGCGCGTCCCGATGTGCCCAAGCGCTGGCCACAGGTGCCTTGCCCCGTGGATGCCGCTGCGGGAGAGCGCATCGTCGTGCATTGCAAACGTAAGGTGGACGCGGGCTGCGAGGTCTATCTGATTCGCAGCGCCGGCGTGTTGGATCAGACGGCGGCGGTGTTGGAGCGCATGCGGGCCGAGGCGGATGCGATTGCGCCCGTTGCGCGTGCCGTTGAGGTGCTGCCCTTTGAGGACGCTGCGGTGGATGGCGGTGCGTCGACGGAGTTGGTGGAGCGCGCGGTTCCCGCTCACATGGTTTTTGCTTGGCAGCTGATGGATGCCGATCCGCGCGGAGAACGCGATTTGTCCGACGCCGTTGTGGTGCTGGACGAGGTGTGCCGCACGGGTGACGCTGATCGGACCCGCTCACTTATGCAGCGTGCCGGGCGCGTCGTCTGCCGCAACCTGGGACAGGTGGCGATGGCGCGCGAGCTGGGCGTGGCGTTTGACGTGGCGGCGCCGGTGTTCTGCGCGAATCGGGTCACGCTTACCTGGCTGCGCGGACTCGGGGCGGGGTGGGTGTACTTGTCGGCCGAGTTGCTCGGCAATGATGCCGAGCGTGTTGCCGAGCTTGCCGCTTGTCCCGGTGTCTTGGGGCCTGTCGATGCCGACCGTCCCGAGCTCATGGTGTGCGAGCACTGCTTACTGACTGCCGAGGGCGCCTGCGCCACGGATGCAACGGGGCAGGTTCGTTGCCGTGACTGCTCGCGCCGTCAGCGGGCGCGCTTTTTGGTCGAACGTGACGGCACGCGTTTGCCGGTCGTTATCGACGCGTGCGGCAGGACGAGGATTTTCCTGTCGTAGGTGTTCGGCCGCGCCGTTTTGGTTATCATAAGAGAGTTTATGAACTTCCAGCACCGCCGTATCCGGTGAGGGTGCTATAGCAAAAGGAGGATACCCAATGCTGTCTGTTGACGAGCAAATGCGTATCATCACCTCGGGCGCCGCGCAGATCGTTCCCGAGGCCGACCTTCGCAAGAAGCTTGAGAAGGGCGAGCCCCTCAACATCAAGCTCGGCGTCGATCCCACCAGCCCCGATCTGCACCTGGGCCATGCCGTGCCGCTGCGCAAGATGCGCCAGTTCCAGGACCTGGGCCACAACGTCACCCTTATCATCGGCAACGGCACCGCGCTAATCGGCGATCCCTCGGGCAAGAACTCCACGCGTCCGCAGCTTTCGCAGGAGCAGATCGAGGCCAACGCCGAGACCTACGTGAGCCAGGCCATGAAGATCCTGGATCCCGAGAAGACCACCATTGTGCACAACGGCGACTGGATCCTTTCGATGGATCTGGCCGGTCTGCTGCAGGTGTGCTCCAAGTTCACCGTCGCCCGCATCCTTGAGCGCGACGACTTTACTAAGCGCTACCAGTCTCAGACGCCGATCGCCCTGCACGAGTTCCTGTACCCCGTGATGCAGGCCTTCGACTCCGTTCAGATCAAGGCCGACGTGGAGATGGGCGGCACCGACCAGCTCTTCAACCTGCTCGCTGGTCGCGAGCTCATGGAGAAGATGGGCATGGAGCCGCAGATCGCGCTTACCATGCCGCTGCTCGAGGGCACCGATGGCGTGCGCAAGATGTCCAAGTCCTACGGCAACTACATCGGCCTGACCGATGCTCCCAAGGATATGTTCGGCAAGACCATGTCCATTCCCGACGAGATGATCGGCAAGTACTATCGTCTGGCCAGCTCGCTCACCCCGGCCGAGGTCGACAAGATCGACGCCGCCTTGGCCGATGGTTCCGCCGATCCCTATGAGCTCAAGCGCGCACTGGGCCGCGACCTGTGCGACACCTACCACGGCGCCGGCGCCGGCGACGAGGCACAGGCCGAGTTCGACCGCGTGTTCAAGGAGGGCCAGCTTGCCGACTTCCCCGAGAAGCACGTTGAGCTGACCGTCAACGACGAGGGCCAGATTTACCTCGCCGGCTTGCTCAAGGACCTGGGCCTTTCGGCCAGCGCCGGTCAGGCCCGCCGCGACATCGACGGCGGCGGCGTCAAGATCAACGGCAAGGCTGTGGCTTCCAAGAGCTACAACATCGATCCGAGCGCCCTCAAGCTGGGCGACACCCTCTCCGTGGGCAAGCGCAAGGGCTTCAAGTTGGTCTAGTAAGTAGGTTAACCTAACATGTGCAATAGGGCCGCAGCCGGAACGATTCCGACTGCGGCCTTTTTGGCACTTGGGGACGTTCCTTTTGTGTCGGCACTTTGGGACACTCCTTGTCATTGGTACAAAGCAACCTGTCCCCATTGCGCCAAGCGGCGTGTGCCGTTAAGCGGAGGGGGTGTATTCCCGACCCATCGTTTGGGCATACAATGGCTATTGTCTTGCTGCGGTGAAGGCCTGTCCGCTCCGCAGCTGTTTTCTACGGTTAAAGGAGAATGTATGTCCGTTGAGGTCATGAGGTCTGTGATCGAGGCCGCCGAGGGCCGCGTGCCCGTCGACACGCTGTTTACCAATGCGCAGATCGTCGACGTGTATGGCCAGCGTGTGGCGCCCGGTAGCGTTGCCGTCAAGGACGGTGTGATCGTCGGCGTGCTCTACGATGGTCGCGACGATGCCGCTGGCACCTACGAGGCAACTGAGGTCGTCGACTGCCAGGGTCGCTATCTCGCTCCCGGTTTTATTGACGGGCATCTGCACATTGAGTCCTCGAACATCCGTCCCGCCGAGTATGCTCGCATGGCCGCGACGCGCGGTACTACCACCGCCATTGCCGACAGCCACGAGATTGCCAATGTTGCCGGTCTCGACGGCCTGCGCTTTATGATCGAGGATGGTCGTCGTGCGCCCATCTCCATCAAGTACATGATGCCTTCGTGCGTGCCCGCACTGCCCGACGAGCAAGCGGGCGCTGTGATTACCGCCGCTGACATGCAGGCGTTTTTTGCCGAGCATCCGGGCGATGTCTTTGGTCTGGGCGAAATGATGAACCTGCCGGGCGTCTTTATGGCCGACCCCGAGACCTGTGCCCGCATCGATGCTGCCAACCAGACGCCGTCCAAGCAGGTTGACGGCCACGCGCCGCTCGTTGCCGGTATGGACCTCAACGCCTATGCCGCAGCGGGCATTATCGCCGACCACGAGTCGACGATTCCCGAGGAGGCGCTCGACAAGCTGTCCCGCGGCATGTATGTGATGCTGCGTGAGGGCACGTGCAGCCACGACCTGGCCAATTTGTCTCCGATGCTGCTGGAGAACCCTGCCCGCGCCCGCCGCTGCTGCTTTGCGACCGACGACCGCGCTCCCTCCGATGCTCTTTCGACCGGCATGATCGACAATGCCTGCCGCGTGGCCATCGAGGCCGGCATCGACCCGGTGGTCGCCATCTCCATGGCGTCCCTTTCCACGGCTGAGGCATTTGGCCTGGACCACGGCTGTCGCGACCCGCATGAGCTCCGTGGCGCAATCGCCCCGGGCAAACGCGCCGACCTGCTGTTGCTCGATGACCTGACGTTTGCCAAGGCTCCGCATCGCGTATATGCCGCCGGTGCTCTGGTGGCGCAGGACGGCACCTTTGTGGGCGAGATCGCACCCGAGATGGCCGAGGTTGCGGCCCTTGCCGATGAGCTGCGCGCCTCCGTTAAGCTGCCGAAGCTTTCGATCGACGTGTTTGACTATGCCTTTAAGCCGGGCGAGGCCGTGATTGACGTGGTGCCGGGTAAGGCCATCACGGGCATGGCTCGCCCCGAGAGCGCCGAGGGCCTGCGCCGCATTATGCTGATCGAGCGCCACGGCCGCGGCGTGTCACTGCAGGCCGAGGGCACCGACGGTGATGGTCCTGCGGGCCTGGGTCTCGTTGGCAAGCACATTGGTCGCGGCTGGGTGCGCGGCTTTACCATCACGGGCGGTGCCATCGCCTCGACGATTGGCCACGATTCGCACAACGTGTGCGTGGTGGGCGACAACGCGGCCGACATGATGGCTGCCGTCGAGGCTGTTGGCCAGGGCGGCCACGTGCTGGTACGCGATGGTGAGATCGTAGCGCGCATCCCGCTGGCGCTCGGTGGCCTTATGAGCGAGGGCACGGCCGAGGATGTCGCCGCGCAGCACGACGACTTTATGGTCAAGGCGCGCGCCATGGGTATCGAGCCGCCGCTCGACCCCATCATGGGCATCATCTTCCTGCCCCTGCCGGTCATCCCGACGCTCCGCATCCGCCCCGAGGGCATGTTCGACGTCACAACCTTCACCTACGCCGGCTAGTCGTTGGGGACGATCTTAAACGACTAGTCGTTGGGTGTTCCTATAGTTTTGTCAACCTTCGACGCTACTCCCGGTAGGGCACCCGGTCGCGCATCACGGCGTATATCGCCCTGAGCCGCTTCCTCGCGACGGCCTTGAGCGCCCGCCCGTGCCCCATGCCCCGCGCCCTGCAGGCCCGGTAGTACTCGCCGTAGCGCCCCGACGACCTCACCAGGCTGTTGCACGAGAAGATCAGAAGAGACTTGAGCCTCGCGTCGCCCCGCCTGGACGCCCTGACCGACCTCACCGACGTGCCGGAGCTCCTCACCCTCGGGGCTATGCCGCAGTACGAGGCCAGGTGGTCGTGGTCCGGGAACCTCGCGATGTCGACCGATACCGCGAGCTGCGCCGCCGTCCTCGGCCCGATGCCGGGCACGGTGAGCAGGCACGCGTAGGTCTCGTCGCCCTCGAGCAGCCCCGCCGTCTCGGCCTCGAGGGCCCCGGCCTCGTCGAGGGCCTCCGATATCCGGGCGGCCAGGAACCTGACCTGCCTGTTCTCGGCCTCGACGAGCGCCGGCGGCGGCGCGGTCGAGGTGGCCGTGTTAGCGTCAATATATTTTTCACCATTTTCACCAACGTATTTTCGCCAATCGC